>JBEBWF010000006.1:0-98489 GCA_040392285.1 Sphingobacterium sp.
CGTTCATAAGGGTTTCGTAAGGAACGTGTGGCGATCAAGGAACGCTACAAGCAGAAGACAGATCTGCGAGTGTAAATATTTGAGTATGTTTTTCTAATAAGGAAATTATATAGGCGTATTAATGTATCTTTGTGCAGATATTACCAGTTTATTGATAGCATATGAATAGTAAAATATGGCTTTCTTCTCCGCATATGGGAGGTACTGAGCTTAGCTATATACACAAGGCCTTTGAAGAGAATTGGGTGGCTCCACTTGGACCAAATGTGGATGGGTTTGAAAATGATTTAGAAAAATTTCTTGGAAATAAAGTAAAGGTAGCCGCATTATCATCTGGCACAGCAGCCTTACATTTGGCGTTGATTGAATGTGGAGTATCCTATGGAGATGAGGTTATCTGTCAGTCTTTGACTTTCTCTGCTTCTGCCAATCCCATAGCCTACCAAGGTGCCGTACCTATTTTTGTGGATTCAGAGCCGGATACCTGGAATATGGATCCCAAACAGCTACGTGAGGCAATTCGGGATCGCTTTTCAAGAGGCAAGAAGCCCAAAGCTATCGTCATCGTCCACCTTTATGGTATGCCGGCGAAGATGGAAGAGATATCTGCAGTTGCAAAAGAGTTTGATATACCTGTCATCGAAGATGCTGCTGAAGCGTTAGGATCGACTTATAAAGGGAAAGCTTGTGGTACGCTTGGGCAATTTGGCGTACTTAGTTTTAACGGTAATAAGATCATTACGACGTCGGGTGGGGGTGCCTTGGCGACCCATTCAGAGGAAGACAAGGCGAAAGCCGTATTCTTGTCTACGCAAGCACGCGACCAAGCTCCTCATTATCAGCATTCTCACATAGGGTATAATTACCGTATGTCTAATATATGTGCAGGAATTGGGCGTGGTCAAATGGAGGTATTGCACGAGCGTGTAGAAGCCCGTCGCAGCATGCACGAATTTTATGTGGATGTCTTGAAGAATGCTAAGGGCGTAGCTGTCTTTTCTGAAGCTACAGCGGATTTTTATTCTAACCACTGGCTTTCGGCTATCACTATTGATTCGGAAATAGCAGGTAAAACCCGGGAAGACTTACGCTCTGCTTTTATGAAGGATAATATTGAATCACGTCCCTTATGGAAGCCGATGCACCTACAACCGGTATTTGCAGACGCTCCGTATTATGGAGGAAGGGTAGCCGAAGGATTATTTGATAACGGTCTTTGCTTGCCATCAGGGTCAAATCTGACGGACCAAGATCGCCAAAGGATACAACATGTGCTGGAGCATTTTTTTGATGCTTAGGATGTTTTATAGAATTTCCGAGAAAAGATTATTTTTGTCGTAAGAATATTGCCATAGAAAACAAATGTAACTATAAAAATATATCAAAATTTTGAATATGAGGGTCATCATATATTTTCTTTTTTCAGCATATTTACTGTCTTCTTGTGCAACTCGAAGAGATGTTATCTACTTCCAGAAAAATCAGCAAGTTTTGGATTCCGCTTTTTCCGTAGATTTTGTAAAAATAAAGCCTATGGATCGGCTGCGCATTAATGTGTCGGGACCTGATGAAGAAGCCATAGCACCGTTCCGTGTATCTACTACGCAAGGAGGAGGTGGCGGAGCGTCCAATTTGATTATGTATACCGTGGATCAACAAGGACATGTGACCTTGCCTTACTTAGGAACCGTACAGGTGGCCGGAAAAACGCGCTTGCAAGCTATAGATGCCATCCGTGAAGAATTGAAGCGCTATGTGAGGGACCCGATTGTCGATATTCGGATCGAAAATTTCAGAGTTACTCTGCTTGGACATGTTGGTCCTCAGGTTATGGACTTTGGTGATAATGATCGACCGACTATATTGGATGCTATCGCTACAGCAGGCGATTTGAAGATTACCGCAAAGCGAAATGATATCCTCGTCGTTCGGGAAGAAAACGGAAAACGCCATTCTTATCGCTTGGATATACGTGATGCAGACATCATGAACTCTCCGGCCTATTATTTGGCTCAAAACGACATCATCTATGTCGAACCGAATACGACCGGTATCCAAGCCAATCGGAGTACGTGGTATCTATCGCTTGGGATGACCTTAGTTACGGTAGGCTTGACAATTTTTAATCTGTTTAATTGATAAATAAGGATGCAAGATATTCAAGGAAATGTAACAAAGGATAATGGGCAAGGGGGAGAAGAGACGATAGATGTCCGTCAACTTATTGAACAGTACGGTTACTATTGGAAGTGGGTTGTCATTACTGTCCTATTGGCGGTAGGTATCGCACATGTTTATTTGCGATATACGACACGTATCTATAGTGCATCGGCAAAGGTTATGGTGCTCGACAAGAATAATTCTTCTATAGAATTGAATGCTCTAGGAACATTATCACCTCTTAATCCGAATACAGCGTTAGACGATCAGATACAGATTATACGCTCAAGCAAACTTATGTATGAAGTTGTACGTAAGAATAAGTTTTACATCACTTACCACGAGTTAGGACGTTTTCATAATATAGAGGTGCTCAGTGATGACCTTCCTTTCGCTTTACAAATATTAAATAGAAGTGAGGAACAGCAAGAGCAGTTAGCTTTAAGTTTTAGCTTGAAATTTTTCAAGGACGGAACGGTCGAGGTGAAACAAGATAAAAATAGCTTGATTGCATCAGTAGGGAAGCCTTTTTCTTGGGGAGGGGAAACTTTGATGATCGCTAAAAATGGAGATAGGTCTATATCTGGGCGTAGTTTTTCGGTGTCCATCCGCCCATTAGAAAATATGGTTAATGCGCTGCGAGGATCATTGACTGTCGGACGTTCTGAAAAAAGTAACACAATCTTGAATTTTGGATATACAGCTCCATCTAAACGCAAGGCAGAAATTATCCTTACTGATATCATAGCGGCTTACGATAAGGATCTTAGCAACGATAAAAATAAGGTGACCTTAGCTTCAACCTCATTTATCAATGAACGTCTGGATTTAATTAGTCAGGATCTTCAACGGGCCGATAAGCGGGTGGAGGATTTCAAGACAAGTAATAAAATTCTGGATGTAGCGACCAATGCGGGTATTACCCAAGGAGAACTGACTTCTTATGAAAAGGAGTTGTTTGATTTACGGTTTCAACAACAACTGATCAAGCATATACAATCTGAGGTCCAGAAAAGAAGTATGAATATACTTCCAGAAAATCTCGGAGGATCAGGTGATGTATCGTCCGGGGTGTCAAATCTGAATACATTACTGTTGGAACGAGAGCGTTTGCTTAAATCTGCTACTGAAGAAAATCCTGCTGTTTTGCGGTTGAATGAGCAAATCAATTTGTTATACACAAATTTGAACGCATCGGTTGCCAATGCGTTGGAGGTAAACAATCTCGGGATCCGTAATGTCGAAGTGAAATTACGTGGATTGAGGTCGGAACTGGGTGCAGTACCTCGTAATGAAAATGATTTTCAGAGTATTGCTCGACAACAGCAGATTGTTGAGGCTATGTATCTCTTTCTTTTGCAAAAGCGAGAGGAGATGGAGATTGCTGCTTCGGCCAAGCCGGAAAACATCAAGATTATTGAATCTGCGAAAGGCTATGGTCCTATAGCTCCGGTAGCACGTAACTATTATCTTATTGCGCTGGTATTGGGTGTAGCGCTACCTATTGGCATATTATTCCTGAAGTTTTTGTTGGATAACAAAATCCATAGCCGTAGGGATATTGAAGAGAAAATAGCTGCACCGATTTTGGGAGAGATACCCACTTCAGAGACAACCATTATTAAAGACAATGACCGTAGCGCATTAGCCGAATCATTCCGGATTTTGCGTACAAATATTGCTTTTATGTTGGGGGCTAGAAGGCAGGAATCTTCTGTTATCTACGTTACCTCGACGGTATCCGGAGAAGGGAAGTCATTTGTGGCAACAAACTTATCCCGTATCTTGGCCATGTCCGGCAAAAAGGTTCTTCTTATAGGAGCGGACATCCGAAGTCCTAAGGTGTTGGATTATTTGGGGCTGTCCCATCTTCAACATACCAATGTGGGTATTACGCAGTTCTTGATCAATCCAGAAATGCCCGTAGAGAATATTATTATTAGAAAGCCCGAACCATATGATTTCGACATTATCTATTCCGGATATATCGCTCCTAACCCGGCAGAATTACTGCTGAATGGTCATTTTAAGGATTTATTGGATTATACACGTGAGCAGTACGATTTTATAATCGTAGATACGGCTCCCGTTAGCTTGGTGACGGATACGGTGCTTATTGCACATCATGCTGACCTTACGGTATATGTTGCTCGAGCTAATTATCTCGATAAGCGTTTACTGAATGTGCCAAAAGAGCTTTATCAACAGGGTAAACTGAAGAATATGGCTGTTGTTTTAAATGATATTGACTTTGCAAGAGGTTATGGCTATGGTTACGGTTATGGCTACGGTTACGGTAATAGCAATGCCAGATCCCTTCGGGAAAGGTTAAAACGTCGAATAAAGGAGGTGTTTAAAGGTAAAGATGAAGAATAAATCCGTTATGCTTTCCAAGCAATAACGGAAATTTCTACATTTACATTTTTGGGCAATGTTTTGACGGCAACGCATTCACGGGCAGGTTGATCGGTTTTGAAATATTGTGCATACACGTCATTGACAGCCCCGAAATAATCCATACTGCTTAAAAAAATAGAGGTTTTAACGACATCCTTAAAATCGTATCCGGCATGTTGTAATATGGCTCCAACATTTTTTAATACTTGATGCGCTTCGTCCGTTATACCTGTTGTGATCAGCTCCATATTTTCGGGAATAAGAGGAATCTGACCGGAGACATAGAGCGTTTTATCAGCTTTGATGGATTGATTATACGGTCCAATTGCTGCAGGGGCTTTTTCCGTATTAAGTATTTCTTTTTTTGACATGTTACTTTGTTATAAATTATTTAGAGATGATGCTGACAATAAATAAAAGTAATGCGACATCATCGAATGCTATACTCCTGTAAAACGGATACTAAGATACGTGAGCAGATTGTAAATGTCAATAACAATCGAGGGAAATGGCATGATGATTGTAAAAATATTGAGTTTTTTGAAGTACCGATTAACTTTTGTATGTATAGCTATTTAATTAAATGTAGTTTTGCGTTGTATGAAACATGATTTGTTGAAATTATTCCTTGTATCTTTACTTATACTTGTCTGTATTTCGTGTCGTTCGAAAAAAAGTGGTACGCTTCCGGATAAAATGCCGGAGACCACGGTTTCAACCAAATATTTAGATACCGTTAAAAAAGTTCAGAAGCCTGTATTACAAGCACGTACAGTAGGAGAAAACAATCCCTCCATAAAAGAAAACATAGCCCCAGTAGAAGAAACTATTCGTGTTGATCTCCCCGGTGTTCCCCGCGAATTTAGAGCTGCTTGGGTAGCTACCGTTGCTAACATTAATTGGCCTTCTCGAAATAATTTAACGACTGCACAACAAAAAGCCGAAGCACTGTACCTATTGGATCTCTTAAAAGAGAATAATTTTAATGCGGTATTATTTCAGGTAAGACCATCGGCTGATGCATTATATAATAGCCGATATGAACCTTGGTCTTATTTTTTGACAGGAGAAACGGGTAAGCAGCCACAACCCTTTTACGATCCGTTGGAATTTTGGGTGGAGGAAGCACATAAGAGAGGATTAGAGCTTCATGTTTGGCTAAATCCTTACCGTGCACACCACAGTAATGGTGGCGCTGTAACACAAGAGTCCATGGTCAGAAAAGCCAATGATTATATCGTGCGATTAAAAAATGGCATGTATTGGTTTGATCCCTCTGATCAGCGCACACAGGACCATGCAGCAGCTGTGGTCAAAGATATTGTAACCAGATACGACATTGATGGGGTTCATTTTGATGATTACTTCTATCCCTATGCTTCCTATAATGGTGGCGCTGATTTCCCCGATAATAAGACATGGAATGCTTATAAAAATAGTGGAGGCAACCTCACTCGGGCAGATTGGCGTCGCGAGAATGTGAATAAGTTTATCCAACGCATTTATGGGGAGATTAAAGTGGAGAAGAATTTTGTCAAATTTGGACTCAGTCCTTTTGGGATTTGGAAGCCAGGTTATCCAGTCGGTATCACAGGATCGTCCCAATACGACGAATTATACGCGGATGCTAAGCTTTGGTTGAATAAAGGTTGGGTAGACTATTTTACCCCACAGTTGTATTGGCCTATACAACCCCAAAGACAGAGCTTTCCGGCACTCTTGAGATGGTGGCAATCGGAAAATACGCATCATAGACACCTGTGGCCAGGCTTGAATACGGTTGGGATAAATGTGACAGACAAATCGTCCGAAATTATTAATCAGGTACGGTTGACGCGGGAAATTCTACCCAACTCTACAGGTGAAGTACACTGGAGCATTGCGGGGTTGACCAAAAACCCCGAAATGTTGAAAAAGTTGAGAGAAGGCCCCTATGCTTATAAAGCTTTAATTCCCAAATCTCCATGGTTAAAGGCTAATATCCTGTTGAAACCTTCGCTCTTGCTGACCGATCAAAAAGAACATGTTTTTGCGAAATGGTTGCACAAGCAACCAGATCAGGTATTTCATTGGATTCTGTATACACGCTATGGTGAGGAATGGCGGGTTGATATATTAAATTCATCCGTCTCGTCCATGGAAATTTCGAAAGATAGAAATGGAAAGAGACTTAATGCAATAGCTGTACAGGCTGTCGACCGTCTTGGCAATGAAAGTGAATATATAGCTAAGTCTGTGAAATAAGCAATTTTTTCTAAAACCATCTATTATGGTATATTATAGAGCTGATATGAGGTTTTACCAAACAATCCTTTGCTGTTTTTTCGGTGTATTTTTTGTGACATTTTGTTATGGATGCACATCGGTTCAAAAGGAAGGGAACAAAAGCACTTCCGAAGGTGTTCGTGACTCCACAATTTTCGCACAGGCTATCCCTGGTGCCGACCAACTCTCTATTTATTTGCCGCTGCTAGAAGGGAAGGAGGTTGGATTGATGGGTAATCAGACATCTATTGTAGGGCCGGAAAACGAGCATTTGGTGGATGTGTTATTGCGGGAGAAGGTGGACTTACGATTTGCATTCGCGCCGGAACACGGTTTCCGCGGGGATATTGAACGCGGAGAAAAAGTAAGTAATGATAGGGATCAGAAAACCGGTTTAGCCCTTTTTACATTGTACGGGGGTAATGAAAAACAGGACTCCATCATACAGTCTATTGATGTCATGATTTTTGATCTACAAGATGTTGGAGCACGGTTTTATACTTATATCACTTCCTTGCATCGCGTCATGGAACTTTGTGCTAAATATAATAAGGAGTTGATTATTCTAGATCGGCCAAACCCGTGCGGAGATCAGGTGGATGGCCCTGTGCGTAAGGATGAAAAATTTAAGTCGGGTGTGTCATTCCATAAGATCGCTATGGTGCATGGCCTGACGATAGGCGAGTTGGCACAGATGATCAATGGAGAACAGTGGTTAGAAGAGGGAAGATCATGTAAACTCCAAGTTATTCCGGTGAAGAATTGGGATCATTCGAGGATGTATGAATTGCCTGTCATGCCATCACCGAGCCTCCCTAATCATTTGTCCGTACGTCTTTATTCGTCTTTGTGCCTATTTGAAGGAACGGACATATCAGTGGGAAGGGGGACAGATTGGCCCTTCCAAATCATTGGGTATCCCGATCCTGTTTTTGGTGATTTTGAATTTATTCCAGGAGAAAAAAGCGGTATGGCCAAACACGTGGAGGGGAAGGGCGTGAAAAATTATGGGCTTGATTTGAAAGGTTTAGATGCGGACAGCCAAAAGTTCACGTTAAAATATATTTTGGATTTCTATCATAAGATGCCGGATAAATCGAAATTCTTTGCCCGGGAAGAATTTTTTGATAAACTGGCCGGGACGGATGAGTTACGCAAGCAGATTATAGCCGGAAAGTCTGAGGAGCAGATTAGATCTTCATGGAAAGAGGATTTAGATACCTATAAAAAGATGCGGTCGAAGTATCTACTTTATGCGGATTTCTAGTAAAATACTTCTTTACCAGTAAACCAATATCGTCACCATTGCGAATCTGCGGAACAAAGATGAATCAACAGATCTGCCAGCTGGCGGAGCGTTCATGAATGCCTTATAGAACAGATATTCCCGAGTAATCTGATAATGATACCATACAACTAAAAGCTGCTTAAACCGAGTGGCTTATTTTTTTAAATCGACATCCCCTTGATAATTATAGACTAACAAATAAAATTAAATCCTAGATCTATGAACAATAATGTTTTTCGTGTGTTAATCAAATAAATGCTCTATCTCGGCTTTATTGTTTTGCGAGTGATTTAGTAACAGGAAAACAGATAAAAGATGCATTTTTTGAACTGAATTGTGATATTTCTTTAATTTATTAACTAACTAATTAACGATGAGAAATAATTTATTATTCTCTGTTGCATTAGGTGTAGTAATTGCCTGGCCTTCATCTTCTATGATGGCGAAGGGGACTTTGGCTAAATCTAGTTCAACATCCTTCATGGTGAACAAGAGAAACCAGCAGACCGTACAAGGTACGGTGTCGGATGCAAATGGCCCGCTGTCAGGGGCAACCGTTTCTGTGGTCGGGACGAATACCGTTGTGGCAACGGATGCTAATGGTAGATTTTTTATCAATGCGCCTGTAGGGGCTACGCTTCGTTTCTCGATCGTAGGTTACCAATCTAAAGACTTGCCTGCATCCTCTACGGACATGAATGTGATGCTTGAGGCGGAAGAGAATACTTTAGAGCAGGTCGTTGTTGTGGGATACGGTACCCAAAAGCGAGTGCACTTGACTGGAGCAGTGTCGTCTATCGGTGGCGATGAGATTTTTGGTAGTCGCCCTATTCCCGACGTCGGGCGCGGATTACAAGGCGCGATTCCTGGGCTTTCAGTTGTGGTTAATGGAGGGGAAGTAGGGTCGGATCCGATTATCAAAATTCGCGGACAGGTGGGATCAGTCGAGGGCAATAGTAATCCTTTGATTTTGGTAGATAATGTAGAAGTGCCCAGTATCCAATTTGTTAATCCAAACGATGTGGAATCAGTGACTGTATTGAAGGATGCGGCTGCTACGTCTATCTACGGTTCAAAGGCTGCCTTCGGAGTTGTGTTAATTACAACAAAAAAAGGTTCCAAAACGGAGAAAAATGAAATTGTATATTCTAATAACTTAATCATGCAGACGCCGGCTGTCATGCCTGAACTCGCAGGTGTTGAGGGATTAGAATATACGCTAGATGCTCACGAAAATATGAATCAAGCTGGTTTTGCAGGGGGATTTTGGCGTGTGGACAGAAGTAGTCTGGAACGTATCAAACAGTGGCAAGCTCTTTATGGAGACAAGGTTGGTCCAAGCGACCCTGTACTTTATAATCGTGACTGGTATGTAGAGGGAGGGCAAAAGTTTGGGGTGCGGCTGTACGATCCTGTATATCACATGATCAAGAAGAACACATTCTCCAACATTCATAATTTGAGTTTGAACGGTCGTACTGGTGTGACAAGCTATAATGTGAGTCTTGGTTATTTGGGACAAGAGGGAATGATGAAGCCGGCGAAGGAAGACAATTATCGTAGGCTGACCCCGACATTAAATTTGTCCACCAAACTGAAAGACTTTTTAACACTTCGTGGAGGAATGATGTACGCAGACGGTACAAAAAAATATCCTAATTCTCTATATATCGCCGGTAATGATCCTTTCGAAGCAGACCCTTGGCTGTATATGTACCGATGGAGCCGTTTATTTCCTATTGGTGTTCAAGAGAACGGTGTGGATGTTTTTGATCCAGCTTATTCGGCTGCGACAGCGCCAACGGCGGTGGATAATAAACGCTATCTGAATCTGAATTTAGGAACAACAGTCGATATCCTTAAAAATTGGAGTGCAAATGTTGACTATTCTTACACTGCACAGAATACCTCGTTATTTAAGGCTGCACCCTATGTTCGGGCAAAAACGATGTGGGATACAACAACAGATGCTTGGGTGGATGAGTTTGGAGATCCGGTTTTCGTAGATGCAGAGGGGAGGGTCGTGGATGAAGGAGGCGTCCCAGGCAGGCAATTTCTAATGAGGGACTATGTGCCCAAAGAGGAAACCTATGTTTTGGAGGAAACCAATAGGAATAAACGACATACATTGAATGCATTTACCACATATAGCCTCCGAATGAACGATATTCATGATTTTAAGTTTATGTTGGGAACAAATATTGTGTCGTACGAAAATAGGTATTCGTTCATGCGGAAAGGTGAGTATTTGTTGAATGATGGTAGCAACCCACAGTTCAACTATGCTACAGGGGCAGATGAGGCAAAGGGCAATTTCGCTTGGGACTCTCAAGCTGGTTTTTTTGGTCGTGTGAATTACGCTTTTCAGGATAAATATCTATTTGAAGCAAATTTACGTCGTGACGGTTCGTCTAAATTTCCTAAATATTTAAAATGGAGGTGGTTTCCATCGTTCTCCGCAGGATGGGTAATGACTAGTGAGACTTTCATGCAGGTTCTCAATCCGGTGTTAAGCTTTGCGAAATTCAGAGCTTCTTGGGGCGTTATCGGAGACCAATCCGTTGCAAACAACCTTTATATTCCCCGTATGAATATTTTACAGAATGAATGGGTGTCGGGCACTGGAGCGTTGTCTTATCAACTTGGTACACCTCCCCCAATATATGGCGATATCCGTTGGCAGGATATTGAACAAATGAACATTGGTGCCGACCTTCGTTTTTTCAATAATAAGGTAGGTGTAACGGCGGATTGGTACCAACGGAATACAAGATACATGTTGGTGGCGGGAGATGCACTACCGACAACTTACGGAACTCAAGTATCGAACTTTACATCTGCTGCTCCTATTGGTAATTTTGGTGACTTGAGGACCCGAGGATGGGAGTTAGCTGTGGATTACAACCATAGATTTGAAAGTGGGTTACGGATAACTGTAATGGCCAATATGTCGGATGCAGTAAGTGTGACGACGAATGGTGCAGATTGGAAAACCCCTTGGGAAAATCGAAGTTTGTCAGGTACTTTCTCTACCGGAAGGCGCTATGGCGATATATATGGCTACGTGACGGATCGACTGTATCAAAAAGAAGACTTTTTGTATGATGCTAATGGGGACTTTATCACGACGACAATTGTGCGAAATGGGACAGCGCGAGTGGTCAATGTTTTAGCTGGAGACAATCCTGTTTATCAACACCAGTTTCATGGCGCTGTAGGATCTCCCCTTCTGATTAGCCCGGGGGATGTAAAGTTTGTAGACATAAACGGTGACGGATATATAGACGGTGGTGCCAATACAAATGGGGACCCGGGCGATCGGGTCGTCATAGGAAACAGTACGCCGAGATACCAATATGGTTTTCGCTTGGGAGCTGACTACAAGGGGTTCGATTTAGGAGTTTTCTTCCAAGGAGTAGGAAGACGTGAGCTTTGGGGGGCAGGTCAACTGGCCATTCCGGGTTTTTCGCCCAAGGAAGGCGCCATGCCGATGGCCATTGCTAACGATTATTGGAGGCCTGACCGTACGGATGCTTTTTATCCAAGAGCATGGGATTTGGGGGGAGTGAATAGCGGTTATGTGATGGTGCCACAATCCAGATATTTGTTGGATATGTCATATTTTAGAGTGAAAAATATAACACTAGGCTATGTATTGTCCCCAAACCTATTGAATAGAATAAAGTTCTCGAATGCACGCATCTATGTATCCTTGGAGAATATATTGATGTTTGATAATTTAAGAGGTTTGCCTATTGACCCTGAATCTATTTCTGGCGTGTCCATGTTAAGACCCGAAAGCTCACAATATAATTTAGGTAGAACAGGTACGTCTAATCCCGTATTTAAGTCGGCTTCTCTAGGAGTACAAATTGGTTTTTAATTTTTAGAACAATACGATATGAAACTATTATATAAACTATTGTTGGTCTTTATAACAACTAGCTTAGCGAGTTGTGAAAAGTTATTGGATAGACCACCGCTGACAGAAGAGTCGGATGAAACAGCTTGGAACAGTGAAAACAATGTGAGATTGTACGCAACAAAATATTACAGCGATTTTTTTATCGGGTATGGTTCTGGTAATGCGGTGACTGGCGCGGCATTAGCAGGTTTTACTACGAGTGATGATGTGTTGACGTCAGGAAGTCAACAAAATGTCACAACAATCATTCCCGACAACAGCATATGGGACTACACGATTGTGCGATCCGTCAATATAATGATAGATCGCGTTAGTAACAGGATGTCCGGAATATTGAGCGAAGAGGCTCAGGATCATTGGTTAGGTGTCGGGCGTTTTTTTAGAGCCTATCGGTATGCACAGTATGTTTTTCAGTATGGAGATGTCCCGTATTATGATAGGGTGGTTGAGGATACCGAACTAGATGAGTTGTTTAAGCCTAGAGATCCTCGGAACACCGTTATGGATGCTGTCTACGATGACTTGGCGTATGCCTTGGGGAACGTCCGATTAAGTGATGGTGCACAAAATCTGAACCGATATATTGTAGCGGGATTCATTACACGTATTGCCCTTCATGAGGCGACGTGGCAAAAATATTATTACAATAATCCAGACAGGGCTAAAAAGTTTTTGAATTTAGCCTTACAAGCGGGTGAGCTTGTAATAAACAGCGGAAGATATAATATTACGATGGACTACAAAGCTCAATTTACTTCCGAGAGTTTGAGTGGAAAACAGGATATACTGTTGTACCGTGCGTATGACGCAGCGGTAGGGGTTACACACTCCATAGGAACAATGAGTAATGTGGAATATTCTACATTGCAGGGACCGACTGCCGATTTGTTGAGGTCTTATATTTGTGTAGATGGAAAGGTATGGAACAACTCAACGGAGCCTAACGCCTCGGAATTTGACCTTTCCAACATGATAAGAACACGAGATTCGCGATTGGAGGCAACTTTTTACAGCCAGCCAACCATTCAAAACCGAGCCTCACATTGGGCTATATCCAAGTTCTTTTCCAGAGCTGCGGAAAAGGCCAGATTCGTCGATGGACAGAGTATGCCGACAGAATTTACGTCCACTAATAATGTTACGGATTATCCTGTACTTCGATACGCCGAGGTTTTGCTAAATTGGATAGAAGCGAAAGCCGAGTTGGCCAGTTTGGGTGAGGGAAATGTGTCACAAGGAGATATTGACAATACCATCAATAGAATCAGAAGTAGGCCCTTAGCTCAAGAGGCTGTCGATAGGGAAGTGCAGTCCACAGCAGACTTAATACTTTTGGATATGCCGAATGATCCTGAACGCGACCCTTCAGTGTCCGCCCTCTTGTGGGAGGTAAGGAGAGAACGCCGAATGGAGTTTACATTTGAGTATTCCCGTTTAGCAGATCTAAGAAGATGGTCTAAGATCGAATATATGGACACAGAAAGTAATCCGTTTCTTTTGGCCGGTGGCTGGGTAAATTATCCGACACAACTGCCGTCGTACCTGTCCTCTGCGGCTGCTGGAGATTTTTCTGTTTTGAATAAAAGCGGTGTCAGAATAACCTATAACGGTTCAAATAGTTCACAAATGATGGGCTTCTATAGTCATAAGGATGTTAGGCAACGTGCTCCTTTTCTTGGGCTAATCAATGTAAACCCGTACCTACAGCCAGTCGGTAAAAACCAAATAGATTTCTATAGATCTAGAGGTTATGAACTTAACCAGACGGAGGGCTGGTATTAATAGAGTTGTTAACAGACGGAGGGCTGGTATTAATAGAGTTGTTAATTTATAAAGAAGATAGCAATGAAAATTTTTAGTTATATTTTTAAGGTGTTTGCACTGATATTGGTCGGTACATTCTTTGCCTGCAGGGAAGATTTGCCATCGGAAATGGATACCAGCGACAAGTTCACCGTTATTAATGCTATTCGGATTGTGAATGCAGGAGAAGATGGTGATGAAATTTTGGAAGGGACGATTAACGAGAATGCAAAAGAGATTGCCTTCCCACGGATAGATCCTAACACCGATTTTTCTCGACTTCGTTTTGAAGCCGAGACTTCTGATGGCGCGCGCTTAGAGCAGAATGTGTATGCAGTGGAATTTGCAGAAGGCGTTTATCAAAAGGATATTATTATTAAGGTCATAAACGCCCCAAGGGTTAGGGAATATTTTGTCAAGCTTGAGCAAAAAGTTCCCCCGATCGGTGCTGAATTTGCAACTTATTCTACTTTTGATTTCTCGGGAAATCCTTTAGGAGCACCTCTCTATACGGAATTTACGGGTGATTTGACTAGAGGAAGTAGTTTTGACGGCGAGCATGTACTTATTGTTAGTCGCGCAACTGTACCACATTTGCTAAAAGTCTCCGACCTTAGAAATAATGTCGTGAACAAAATAAATCTAAACACAACAGGTGTGTCGGGAGGGGGACTTTTCAACTGGCACTCTGGAGCTTTGGCCAATGGACATGTATATATAGGGAATTTAACTGGTGGAGCTGCGCTGAAACTATATTACTATGATGCGCCTTCCTCGGTAGCTCAGACTATTATGGATTTACCTGTGACTAGTGTAGTCGGGGCTGCGGTTCGCTTTGGAGAAGTAATGTCAGTGAATTTAGACGAGAATGGGAATGGTTACATTTACTTTGGTGACAATGACAACACAAGTACAGATATGTTAGAGATGATTCGGGTGACCGTTAATAATCATACTGTAATCTCTTCGCCAACTCGAGTGAAACCTACTTCGAACCGTAATTTGCGGGCGCTATGGAAGTCTTTTAATAGGGCGGGCAACAGCAATTATTATTTATATACGAATAATGCGTCTCCGATAAGTGTCGTGGATAATGCTGGTACAGTTTCTTATACGATGAAATCAGGAGACGGATACATGGATTTAAAGGCCGGTGACCCTAGAGTAATAGAGTTCAACAAGGCGAGATATTTGTTGGTAACTACTATTCCGATTAATGGTTCAGTTCCTTCTACCGTGCTTATCTATGATATCACCCCAGGAGCAAATGTTGAAGAGGCATTAATGCAGTTTGATAACGCCGATCTGAGAAATCCTGTTTTTACTTACGGATTGATGGGAAATACAAATGCTGCTCCAGCAGTTCAGACTGGATTTCATATTACCAAAGATGGAGAAGGCAATGATGACAAGTTATTGGTGTATGCTGGAGGAAATGGACAGGGGTTTGCAATTTTTGAGTTCTCCAAAAAGGATTTTGATGACTAAGTAGTTAATAACTGTGAGACTGTCTAAATAAATAATTTAACTTTTTAAGTTGACGAAAATGAAGAGAGTAATAAAATATTGTTGGACGCTTTTGCTGCTGATCTTGGTGGCGTCGTGTCAAGATGACATCACTGTTCCTAATGAAGGTGATTCGTCAGACTCAGGAGATACAGGGCTACTCCTGCCGAAAAAGGAGCTTCGAGGAGTTTGGATTGCAACGGTGTTCGCTTTGGATTGGCCTAGGACTGCTAATTTCGCCAGTGTTGCTTACGATGCGGAAGTACAGAAAGCCAGCTATATCACGATGCTCGATAATTTGAAAGCAGTTGGATTTAATTCAGTTTTTGTACAGGTGCGTGGGATGGCGGATGCATTTTACAATTCGCCCTATGAGCCATGGAGTGCGAGTATTACAGGTACACGTGGCCAAGATCCCGATTACGATGTACTTCAATTTATGATCGACGAGGCGCATGCTAGAAACTTGGAATTTCACGCGTGGATAAATCCGTATCGGATTGCGACAAGGGCTGCTTCAACGACACCTTATCCAGCTCTCCCTTCGACCATTGACCCTGCTCTGGTGGTTGACCACGAGAAAATACAGATCTATAATCCGGCATTGCCCGAGGTACGTCAGCGACTAGCCGACATTGTCAAAGATTTGATTACTAAGTACGACATAGACGGTCTACATATGGACGACTACTTTTATCCAGATCCATCTTCGGCGGGAGCTATGGTTTCAGACCAATCATTATACGAAGCTTTCGGAAGTGGTTTTGGGACTATCCAAGATTGGAGAAGAGATAACGTTAGTAAAGCTATCCAATTGATTTATAATGCTATTGTGCAAAATAAACCACAGGTCGTCTTCTCGATTTCGCCTGCGGCAAGTATGAGTTACAATTTTAATACACTCTACGCCGATGTCGGCAGTTGGACTAAGGAAGGCTGGGTCGATATACTAATCCCGCAGCTATATCAGGAAATTGGTAACGCATCGAATGACTTTCAGTTAAATCTAGCATATTGGTCGCAGTATGCTTACAGTGCCAAATTGGTGGTAGGTCATGCAATGTATAAATTCGGTAATAGTAGTGAAGTACCACTGTCATCGCCGTTCTTCTCAACCCTGGAGTTGGAGAAGCAATTTGCGATGACTAAAAGAAAGAAAAAAGTAGTAGGTAGTGTCATGTACAGCGCACGTGATGTATATTACAACAGAATAGGTATCACCGATAAGCTCGAAGAGCTATATAGCCATGAAGCTATTATTCCTTTTGCGGGTCGAAAAGTTGCTGCTGAACCACTCGTGCCAAGTAATGTCAAGATTACCGGGAATGAGCTAAGCTGGGCCGCCTCAGGTAGCGGCATACGGTCGGCGGTTTATCATTTTGAAGATCTTGAGCAAGAGGGAACACTGGTAGATGTAGTCACAACGACCTCATTAACGATAAATGAACCTGGGTTTTATGTCGTGACAGCGTTGAACGAGGATCACTTAGAAAGCGAGCCTTCGGACCCTGTAAAAAAATAAGTTGCTTTTTTAGCCCATGTTTTGAAATAATGGGTTAAAAAATGGAGCTTTATACACGATATGAGATACCATTACATCCTGTTTTTGCTTTTATGGTATGCGGGGACAACCGTTGCTCAGCAATCGTTCAAATTTGCGCAGGTAACAGACACGCATGTTGGGGGGGGTACAGGGGCAGAAGACCTTCGGCGTACGGTTGCCGATCTCAATCAACATATAGATATTGATTTTGTGATTTTATCTGGTGACGTGACGGAGTTTGGTTCGGATGAGGAGCTCCAGTTGGCAAAGCAGATTTTAGATAGTCTTCAAAAACCACTGTACGTAATCCCGGGCAATCACGATAGCAATTGGTCGGAGAGTGGAGCTAATAGCTTTCGGCAGGTATTTGGTGCGGAAACTTTCTTTTTTGAACATAAGGGCTATCAGTTTATGGGCACAACCTCAGGTCCGAATATGCGTATGAGTCCGGGACAAATTCCCCAGGAAAATCTGATATGGATGGATTCGGTCTTTCAAGCTCATTCCGATACAAGCAGCCCACTAATTTTTATCAACCACTATCCGTTGGATTCTTCCTTGAACAACTGGTTTGAAGCTATTGATCGGCTGAAAACGAGAAATATCAAGTTGGCATTATGTGGACATGGTCATCAAAACAAGCTGTACGATTGGGAAGGTATTCCTGGTATCATGAGCAGATCCAATCTGAGAGCAAAGGAAGATGTCGGTGGTTATAATATTGTAACTATCGTGCGCGATTCGGTCTTTTTTCAAGTACGGCGACCGCTTGTGCATACGGAAGATGTTTGGCTGAAAGTACCTTTGGGACTAAATAAATCTTTTCTTGCGGAGGATATCAAGAGACCGGATTATACCATCAATTCTAATTACAGTGATAATGTACTTTGGGAATATCAGGATCATGGAGATATTGGCGCGGGGATGGATACAGACGGTAAATTGATTTTTGCAGTGAATACTGTTGGTGAAATTTATGCGTTAGATGGGCATAACGGTGAACGAATATGGTCCTTTAAAACGGGGGGGAAGATATATTCTACTCCGGCCTATGCACGAGGTGTAGTCGTGGTGGGTTCTTCCGACCATTATATCTATGGGCTTGATTCAAAGGCGGGAAAATTATTGTGGAAAGTGGAGACCGGAAAAGCCGTGCTTGGTTCACCCGTGGTAGATAAAAATAAGGTGTATATAGGTGGCTCAGACAGAACTTTTCGATGTCTTGATCTGAAGAGTGGAAAGTCATTGTGGGTTTTTGATCAGGTAAAAGGTTATATCTCTACACGGCCTACGCTGGCGGGGAATAAGGTGATTTTTGGGAGCTGGGGGAATGGTTTCTATGCACTGGACAAAAGAACGGGAAAAGTGGTTTGGGAGTGGGACAACGGACATCGCAACCGGATGTTTTCTGCTGCGGCTTGTTATCCCGTTGTAGCCAATGGCCGCGTTTTTATCGTTGCTCCTGATCGTTATATGACAGCATTGGATCTGGAAACAGGAAGGGTCATCTGGAGGGAAAAGCAAGAAGGTGTTCGCGTACGGGAGTCGATCGGACTCTCTCCGAATCGAAAGTTCGTGTACGCCAAGACAATGGATGGTGAACTGATCGGCGTGTCTGTGCAAAAGGATAGTATGTGCATCGATTGGATGTCGGAGTTGAAATTGCCTTATGAGATTGCGCCAACGGCGATTTTTAGTTCATCTAGCTTAACTTTCGTGCCTAGCCATAATGGTTTACTGTCTGCAGTAGACCCAAAAACAGGTAAACTGAAGTGGCAGTATAAAATTTCTACCGGTATGATCAATCCGCTACTGATTGGAAAAAGTTCGGTAACAGTGAGTACGATGGATGGTAAAATAGTATCGTTTCGTATTCCGTGAAGCACAATACAAAAAGATGAGATAGGGTTGTTAAAAAAGATTTTAAAGTCCCATCTTTACATATGCTTTTAGGGATTTAGATTGAAGAATTGAGATGATTAATGGAACAAACACAACAGAAACGGATTCAAACTACCAAGATTTAGATAAAATGTCTGTTCATGAGCTGTTGATTAATATCAATAGGGAAGACAAAACTGTGGCAGATGCGGTCGAAAGAGCTATTCCGCAAATCGAAAAGCTGGTGGAAGCTGCTGTAGAGCGAATGCAACAAGGAGGTCGGCTTTTCTACCTTGGTGCTGGTACTAGCGGCCGTTTAGGGATTTTGGATGCTTCTGAATGTCCGCCGACATACGGCGTGCCACCGGATTGGGTCATCGGATTGATTGCCGGTGGAGATAAAGCTATCCGCAATCCTGTAGAGTTTGCGGAAGACGATGCTGAACAAGCTTGGAAAGATCTGGAAGGGCATGGAGTGAATGTGAACGATTTTGTAATCGGTATAGCCGCTTCGGGAACGACACCCTATGTAATAGGAGGATTGCGGAGGGCTAACACACATGGCATTACCACGGGATGTATTGTTTGCAATAACGAATCTCCTGTAGCAAAGGAAGCCCGCTTCCCTGTAGAGGTTATTGTCGGTCCTGAATTTGTCACAGGCTCAACAAGGATGAAAGCAGGAACGGCCCAGAAGTTGGTGTTGAATATGATCAGCACTTCCGTGATGATACGTTTAGGCCGAGTTAAAGGTAATAAAATGGTCGATATGCAGTTATCCAATCATAAGTTGGTTGGACGTGGCGTACGTATGTTGATGGCCGAAACGGGCTTGGATGAAGAGACAGCAAAAGCATGGATTAACAAATTCGGAAGCGTGCGAAAGGCTGTTGATAATTTTCACCAAAGTAAACCTTAATATATGACCCCTATAGTCCTACTTTCATTTTTAATCATTTATTTCGGAATACTTTTAAGTATAGCGTATTTTACATCCCGAAAAACCGCTGATAATTCTACCTTTTTTGTTGCAAACCGTAATGCCAAATGGTATATGGTTGCTTTTGGCATGATCGGCACCGCATTATCGGGTGTCACATTTATTTCGGTACCGGGCGATATCGGTAATGCTCCGGCAGGCTTGCAGCCGAATAACTTCAGTTACTTCCAGTTTGTTTTGGGCAATGCCATTGGGTTTGTCATTATCGCTTACGTATTGTTGCCACTCTATTATAGAATGCATTTGACGTCTATATATACTTACCTGGAGGAACGACTGGGGCACAAAAGTTATAAGTCGGGGGCCATGATTTTTCTAATTTCTCGCACCATCGGATCAGCGTTCAGGTTGTATTTAGTGGCTATTGTATTGCAAAGATATATATTCGATGCATGGAACGTACCATTTATATTGACGGTAGCGGTTTGCTTGTTGTTGATATGGCTCTATACCAACAAAGGAGGCTTGAAAACCATCATCATTACGGATACTTTACAAACAACCTTCTTGGTGTCAGCAGTGATCTTGTCGATCTATTTTATGGCTGATGGGATGGGGTGGGGGGTGGTGGAAGCATTTGAGCGAGTGAAGGAAAGTTCATACTCGAATATTTTTGTTTGGGAGAACTTGTTAGGAGACACGCGGCATGTTGTAAAACATATTATCGGTGGAATATTTGTGACTATCGCTATGACAGGTTTGGATCAAGATCTGATGCAAAAAAACCTCAGTATGAAAACCATTGGTGAGGCACAGAAGAATATGATGACCTTTACAGGCATTTTTGTCGTGATCAATATCTTTTTCCTGTGCGTTGGTGCACTGTTGTATTTTTATGCGGAAGCTAATGGAATAAATGTAGCCAATTTAGGCAAATCGGATTATTTATATCCAGAAATTGCTTTAAACTATTTGGGTATAGTGCCAGGGATCGTATTTATGATGGGACTGACTGCAGCAACCTTCGCCACAACAGATTCAGCACTCACTGCATTGACGACATCCTACTGTGTAGACTTTCTAAATTTCAATAAAAAGGAAAACCCTAACGATCCCCGGCTGGTTCGACAGCGAAATATCGTCCATTTTGCCTTCTCTATAGTGATGTTGCTCGTGATCTTATTGTTCCATGTCATCAATGATGAATCCGTCGTGTCGGCTATCTTTAAGGTGGCGGGGTATACCTATGGTCCTCTTTTGGGTTTATTCTCTTTTGGTATATTGACCCGACGAAAAGTAAACGATAATATCGTGCCGTATATCTGTATAATATCCCCAGTACTAATTTACTTATTAGCACATTATGTATTACCTTATACATCCTATAAAATCGGGTTTGAGCTGATTGCCTACAACGGTCTCCTTACTTTCTTGTTGTTGGGATTAACCTCTCTAGGTAGAATGTCACGGGAATCGACTCCTGGTTCATCGGCGGTTTGATTTGTGTGGGCAAAAAAATTACATTAAGTTTGAATAAATAGTTTTGCATACATGTATCATTTAGTAGACGAAACCGTAGCATATATTGGTCAAAAAATAGGTGATTTTGCACCTGAGTTCGGAATTATACTCGGAACCGGGTTAGGCGGACTGGCTAATGAGATAAAAATAGAACATCAGTTGATGTATGCTAACATTCCTAATTTCCCTATTTCCACTGTTGAATTTCATTCGGGGAAACTCATTTTTGGTTATCTCAACGATCGGAAAGTAGTCGCTATGCAAGGGCGTTTGCATTATTACGAAGGGTATGATATGCAGGAAATCACCTTTCCAATACGTGTCATGAAATCCTTGGGTATTCGAAAGCTATTTGTTTCGAATGCTTCCGGATCGCTTCAACCTCACATCAAGAAAGGGCATTTGGGAATTATTGCCGATCACATCAACTTGTTGCCGGATAACCCATTAAGAGGGGGCAATGACGAGCGCTTTGGTCCTCGTTTTCCGGACATGAGTGCACCGTACGATAAGGCGATGATTGCAGAAGGTATACAAATAGCAACTGAACTGGGTGCTACTGCTCATCAGGTTGTCTATGTATCCACATCTGGACCAAATTTAGAAACACGTGCAGAGTATCGGTATATGCGCATAATTGGCGGAGATATTGTGGGAATGAGTACCGTTCCGGAAGTTATTGTGGCAAACCACATGGGTTTGCCCGTTTTTGCGATCTCCGTCATTACGGATGAAGGATTCCATACGGATTTACAATCGGTATCTTTGGAAGAGATTGTGGCGGTGGCCGCGGAAGCGGAACCTCGGCTAACTGCGCTATTAAAAGAATTGATTGCATTACAATAAAGTCTAATTTATCCCTTATTTTTGCGTGACATTGCATTATATCCATGAGTAGTTTGACGAGAGGTTTAATCGGATGGTGTACCCTTATGCTAATAGGGCTTTATAGCTATGGACAGGTGGACGAGGAGTTTAGTAGTGCCTTGGATTCTGCTCGAGCCTTGGAGGACAATAAGAAAGATTCGGTGACCTTTTCAGCTAAATATGTACGGTATGCAACATTAGATATGTTGAAATATGCAACACATACCCAGCAGATCGATACCTCTCATCGTAATTTTCAGTATTACAATAAGCAGAATATCCCTTGGAATCCCAGTGTCCATCTTGGATCTTACGGTTTGGCTACCCGGGATTTGCTGTTTAATCCAGATAAATCTATAGGCTTTCAATCTGGTTTTCATGCGCTAGAAAGATATTTGCTTCTATCTGACTCAGTGCGTTACTACCGCGCGCGCGCGCGGTATTCGGAGTTGTATGCGATAGGCTTCTTTTTTGACGACCAGGTCTTCCGAGCTCGATTAGCTCAGAATATCAATCCGCAATGGAACATAGCCGCTGAATATCATGCGGCTAATAGCGATGGGTTTTATTATAATCAAGCTTATGCAGACAGAAAGGGGAGTGTTTCCTCTTGGTATGAATCGACCAATAGAAGATACAATCTGTTGATGAATGTCACGTTTAATAAAATAGATGCTTCGGAGAATGGTTCGATAACTAATGATACAACGAGTATCTTTGAAGGTGAGATACAGTCGCCCTTTTCTATGCAAACAAAATTGAGAGGACAACAGCAGAACCGTCCTTTTAACAAGTGGTTGGATAATGGAGTATTTTTGCGACAGTCTTTCTATCTGGGACGGTTGGATACTGTATACGCAGGAAAGCCTGAAATGGAGATTCATCCAACAAATGCTTTTGCCCATAATACCTCTATTCGTCAGCGTAAATATATCTTCTTCAAGAATGAAGAGGATTTGTATAGTGCATTTCCTTTTGGCGACGCGGTGGAAGTGCATGATACTACCAAGATAACCAATGTCTCCAATGAGTTTACCTATGCCTTCTACCTTCGTAATAAATCGTTGAAGAATGAAGCGAAGGTCACGCTAGGTTTTCAAAATGACCTTATCTGGTATGCTGACAATCTGACAAATGATTTTTTTCAAAATAGCGCTATTAAAGGTGATTTCAGGTATCAGTTTAGTGACAAAATAGATGTGGCAGTCAATGGCCACCAAATAGTAGTCGGGGAAAATTTCGGGGACTATCTTTACGAAGCGACTGCTGATGTGGTTATGAGTCAGAAAATAGGTAAGGTTACCTTAGGCGCTTATACACAGAACAAGTCGCCGGAGATGGTGTTTACGCGGATGAATTATACTTATCACCAGTGGCTGCGCAACGATCTCAATAAAACGAAAACCCAAAACTTATCTTTTCGCTATAAGAATGACAAATTGGGTTTTTCAGGAAAGGCTGAATATTTTCTGATTAATAATTATTTGTATTTTAAAGAACTACCTAATCCTAGTGACAATGAAAGATTGGAGAAGATTATTGAACCCACGCAGTCTGGTAATCTAAATTTGCTCAAAGTTACCGTAGGACAGAATTTTAAGTTTGGAAAATTTAATATGGATAATAGAGTTGTCTACCAGAAATCAGATCAAATGGACGTGTTGTCTACTCCTGAACTGTATACTTGGCATAGCTTCTATTATGAAGATATCTGGTTTGACAAGGTGCTAGATTTTGCTATTGGGTTGGATGGTAGGTTCAACACGCCTTTCAAAGCTCCTAGCTATGCGATCAACGCCAACCAGTTTTATAATAGTGATGTGGATATTGCGTTTTCCACCTATCCTATTTTGGATGCATGGTTTACCACAAACATTCAGCGCGTCAATCTATTTATAAGCTATAATTTTGTCAATCAACACCTATATCCTAAAGGGTATTATACCGTGAGACGTTATCCAATGAATCCGGCAAATTTTAGATTTGGCGTGTCCTGGAAATTCTATGATTAAGTTATATACTTGTTTTTAAGTGGCTTGCGTCCCATGTCAAAAAAAGTTATTGATTTTTTTTTGAAACTCAAAATTAAGAGATATATTTGCACACGCAAACGCCATAGGAGGCTTTAACGCGTACAAAGGGAGAATTAGCTCAGCTGGTTCAGAGCACCTGCCTTACAAGCAGGGGGTCACTGGTTCGAACCCAGTATTCTCCACCATATAAAAGGAGGCTTAGCTCAGCTGGTTCAGAGCACCTGCCTTACAAGCAGGGGGTCACTGGTTCGAACCCAGTAGCCTCCACATCAGAAAGCATCAACAATTGTTGATGCTTTCTTTGGATCAAACGGAATCCTTTTCGTCACACTTTTATCCCAGTTCCTTTAACTCACCGACCAATTTCGTGATCGTTTGCTTAGCATCACCGAATAGCATTAAGCAATTATCCGTCCCGAATAATTCATTTTCGATACCAGCATATCCTTTCCCCATACTTCTTTTGCTGACAATGACCGTACGCGCTTTTTCGACATTCAATACCGGCATACCGAAAATCGGGCTATCAGGATTCGTTTTTGCAGCAGGGTTTACTACGTCATTGGCCCCTACGACAAATACAAGATCCGTGTTAGCGAAGTCATCGTTTATTTCGTCCATCTCGATGAGTTTGTCATAGGAGATATTGGCTTCTGCCAACAACACATTCATGTGTCCAGGCATTCTACCCGCTACGGGATGGATCGCAAAGCGAACATTTATACCTTTTTTCTCACAGAGTTCACTTAGTTCACGAATGGTATGTTGGGCCTGTGCTACCGCCATGCCATAGCCCGGAACAATAATCAGAGAAGACACCGAATCAAATATTTGGGCAGCTTCCTCAACACCGACCTCTTTAACAGTAATTTGAGGGCCGTCGACCTGACCTCCTCCAGCTGTTGTTTGGCCAAAGCCGCCAAGAAGTACGTTGGTCAACGAGCGATTCATCGCTTTACACATAATTTGGGTAAGGATAATACCCGATGCACCTACCAGTGCTCCCGACACGATGAGCACATTGTTGTTGAGTACGAACCCCGTAGCACAGGCAGCCATCCCTGAATATGAGTTTAACAACGAGATTACCACAGGCATATCGGCTCCCCCGATAGGGATAACCACCAAGACACCTAGTATCAGTGCAATTACTCCCAAAATAATTATGTAATTGGGGTTAGAAAAGTCTGTCAGGGCAAAAACCGTAATTCCGATAGACAGGACCAACAGGGCCAAGTTGATGAGATGCTGGCCACTGAAAACGATAGCACGTCCCGAAATATTCCCACTAAGCTTCATAAAGGCAATAAGTGATCCTGTAAACGTGATTCCGCCGATAAGAATACTTAAGGCGACACTAACTCCTGTTATATAATCTACATCCAAGCCTCTTTCTTGTGTGTTTAACCAAAAATCAGACAAGGCGACAGCGAGCGATGCCAATCCTCCAAAACCATTAAATAGAGCCACCATTTCGGGGACTTTCGTCATTTGTACTTTATAGGCGATAACAAGTCCTATGCCAGATCCAATGACAACACATAGCAGTATATCGGTCAAGCTAATAGCTTCGACCTGGATAACGGTCGCCAGGATAGCGATAAACATACCGACGGAAGAGACAACATTTCCTTTGCGGGCAGTTTTAGTACGACCCAACATTTTAATGCCCACGATGAAGAGTACAGAGGCAAGTAAATACGAAATTTGTATAACGATATTCATTTTTTCTTGAGGTAATGTGAGTGGATTAAAGAGTAGAATGCTTTATTTTTTCTTGAACATTTTCAGCATTCTGTCGGTTACTGCGTAGCCGCCTACAACATTAATTGTGGCTAGAATAAGTGCGGCCATTCCGAGCCATTTGCTGACAGAAAGGTATCCTAGCTCATTACATGCGAGGATTGCCCCTACTATTGTAATGCCCGATATCGCATTAGATCCCGACATGAGAGGTGTGTGAAGGGTAGGGGGTATCTTATTTATTAATTCAAAGCCAAGATAACTGGCCAATATTAATATATAAAGCAGGAAAATAAAAGTTTCAGCAGCCATAGCTTAGAGTTTAAGTTATTATTTAGATAAAATAGATTGTGTAAGTTCGTGAACCAATGCGCCTTTATGGGTTATCAGAGAGCCTTTTGTAATATCTTCCTCCATTTCCCACTTAAATCCTTCCTTGGTCGCTAGATGAAGTAAGAGTGCACTCAGGTTGGTCGCGTACAATTGGCTTGCATTGATTGGCAATAACGATGGGATATTGGCTTCTCCGATAATTGTTACACCATGCTTTTCTATAGTCTTATTGAATTCGGACAATTCGCAGTTGCCACCTGATTCGACGGCCATATCAACAATTACCGAACCGGTTTTCATGGATTTAACCATTTCTTCGGTTACTAAGACAGGGGATTTTTTACCAATTACCAGCGCTGTTGTGATGACTAAATCAGCATCTTTGATTTTATCTTTAATCAGTTGTTGTTGCTTGGCCAGAAATTCTTGTGAAACTTCTTTCGCATAACCTCCTTCAGTTTTAACCTCTTCGGTTGTATCGACAACAAGAAAACGGCCACCTAAAGATTCGACCTGTTCTTTTGTCTCGGGACGTACATCAGAAACTTCAACCACAGCGCCAAGACGTTTCGACGTTGCGATCGCTTGGAGTCCTGCAACTCCTGCTCCAAAAATAAGCACCTTCGCAGGCGTGATTGTACCTGCCGCAGTCATCATGAGGGGGAAGATTTTACCCAAGGCATTCGCCCCCATAATCACGGCTTTGTAGCCCGCCAGATTTGCCTGAGAGCTTAATGCATCCATCTTCTGGGCGCGGGATATCCGTGGTACAGCATCCATGGCGAAAGCTGTTATTTGACGTGTGTTGAACACGTCCAGAAGTTCAGGCTGTGTATACGCGTACAATAGTGAAATGCTTACCGCATTATTTTTAAATTGTGAAGCTTCCTCTACCGTTGGCGCATTGACTTTGGCAATGATATCGGCATTATAAATTTCCGGTTTTGTAACGATAGTCGCGCCGGCATGTTTATAATCGTCGTCCGAGAAGTTGGATCCTAGTCCGGCACCGCTCTCTATTTGAATACGAAATTCCTTCTTGATGAGAAGTTTAACTATTTCAGGACTGAGCGCAACACGCCGTTCATTTGCTTTAGTTTCTTTAAGTACGCCTAAGATCATTGTCTTTTTAAGATTATAATTTATTATACCAAGCGAGTTGTATCTAAATTGTCGCAATTGACAAATTTAGAATTTTAATTAATATGCTTGCACCAAAATGCAAAATTAAATGAAATTACGATTGTTTATTGGCAATTTTAATGCAAAATTCATGTTTATATGGATGTCTTGTGGTTGATTTGTTATAGATAACTTCATTTTCGCTATATTTATACTCTTCGCTTGGTTATGATACGTCCTATTTTGAAAAAAGGGAAAGAAGTAAGCAACGTTAAATTTTATTTATTTTCATGGAAATCAATGATGTAAAAATATCGCGCAAAAAGCCCATTTATCCGGTGGGAAGAGGATTGTCCAAATATTTAAAAATATATCAACGGGATTCCAAACTTCCCATCTCTTACTTCGAGTTGTTAAACTTTCAAGAGACCGTTCCTGTGATCGATAAATTCGGTAACGATACACTTTGGGAAACGCCATTATATCCACCTTATCTGCAAGGCCGATTGTATGATGGGTTAAAAATAATATATGCGAAGCTAAAAGCCTCAGGTAATACGCGAATTGTACAACACAAAATAATTGACCGTATAGAATACTGTGCTTTTGGGAATACACGACCTTTTCGAGTGCGCATTATCAATCAGCTAAATGATGTGTATGATTATTTTTATATCAAACAGGCCGATGCTTCTCGTATATATGGCTTAGAGTTGGAAGAGATCTTGTCGCCTAACCAAGTGAATTATATTTATGACACGACCACCTTGGTAGAGGAGCATATTGTTGGGATTCCTGGGGATGTATTTAGCCAGCAAAGCATGTACACCTTAGAATATAACCAGACCAGGATTGCGAAAGAGTTTGTAAAATTCAACGAACGATGCATCATCTCTTTACTGGGAGATATGCGGGCCTATAACTTTGTAATGCAGATTACGGCAGACTTTGATGATTTTCAATTCCGTATCCGTGCGATTGATTTCGATCAACAGTTTTATGAAGGCAATCCAAAAGTATATATGCCCCAGTTTTTCAAAGAGAATTATCCCTATGTAAAGCTCTGCATGGAGCATCTAAATGAGAAAACTGTCTCCCAATATCAACAGGAGGAACGTTCGTCCATCGTGCATCGTGTTCGTAGCGAACGCCACCGCATAAAGGACCTTCGGGATGCTTCCCAAACCCAACAGTTGTCAACAGAGGAAAATATCCAACAGCTTCGTGAGGGTTATGCCGAGTTTTTTAATAATGAAGCCTATTATCGGTGTAAATCCATGACTGATATCGTCGAGCTAAACGTCAAGAATGTTATTCGACAGGTGCGGATCTAACGAATACGATTCTGGTTATCTTTGACGAATGCAGACCAACCGGAGTAACCTTTAGCACCTAAAGTGGTCTTTTGCTGGAAAGCATGGCATACAGCCACAGCCAATCCATCTGTTGCATCCAAAAATTCGGGTGTCTCCTTGAAGTTTAACAAGTTTTGTAGCATGGCCGCTACTTGCTCTTTGCTCGCACTGCCACTGCCAGTTACGGACTGTTTTATTTTACGTGGCGAATATTCGAATATCGGTATATCTACGTTCAATGCAGCAGCCATAGCAACCCCCTGAGCTCTTCCTAATTTAAGCATAACCTGGATATTTTTACC
Organism: Sphingobacterium sp.; assembly: GCA_040392285.1. Lineage (GTDB taxonomy): Bacteria > Bacteroidota > Bacteroidia > Sphingobacteriales > Sphingobacteriaceae > Sphingobacterium. Next base: position 28,985 of record JBEBWF010000006.1, read on the forward strand.
ATAAAAAGGGGCTTCTAGGGCAACGCAGTCTGGGGCATACTCTTCCATTAGTGCAGATGTTTTTTTAAAGATGCGTTGGAGCTTTAGGGCATGATCGTCCAAATGTCCCATCTTGATAACTCCCATACTAATCAAAGAAATTTTGTTGCCTTGTTCTTTGATGACACCATAGCCAAGCACGACCGTTCCAGGGTCAATACCCAAGATGATCCGCTCTTTTGCTTTTTCTTTCTGCATAGTACAATATTACGAAAACGCAAGGGTATTTAAGTAGCCCAAGGTAAAGTATAGTGGATGAACTGCCAAAAATTTAGTAACATTGTGCGCAAAATCTGCTCGATTGACAACAGCACAAAAAAAATACCTTGGAATCGCGATCAAACTATTGGTGTTTGGTCTGGCAACCTACTATATTGTCGTGAAAACTACAGATAGGGGCAATTTGGATAAGTTTGAAACCTTAGTCCATGGGTTAGAACATCGATCAGTTGTACTGACTCTCTCCCTCGTTGTCTTCCTGATGTTTGTTAACTGGCTTTTGGAAGTGGTCAAGTGGCAGTATCTTTCCAGACGGATCGAAAAGATTTCATTCTGGAAAGCGTTTCAGTCGGTTTTTTGTGGTTTGACTTGGGCCATTTTCACTCCGAATCGCTTAGGCGAGTATGGGGGGCGTGTCTTATTTTTGAAGCCAGAAAATCGGGCAAAAGGAGCTGTGGCTATGGGTGTGGGACTATTTGCTCAGCTGGTCCTAACCAGTATAACAGGCTCTTTGAGTATCGCTTGGTTTGTATGTAAATTTTTGGATCCGCCACTATCCGTACAATTTGGTGTTTGGCTCTTAGCCACATTGTATGCGACAGGATTTTTAGTGCTTTATTTCAATGTCAGTTGGTTCGATGTGTTGGTAGGTAAGGTGCGATGGTTAAAAAAAATAAAGCCATTTTTTGCCATTTTGGAGGACTATAAGGCTAAAGAGCTCGCTGTCGTACTATTCAATTCGTTCGCTCGGTTTGTTATTTTTACGTCACAGTATATTATACTCATGGAAGCCATGCTGCCCGACCTACCTTTCATACCAATGGCCTTGATGATTTTTATTCTATTTTTTGTGCAATCGGCTTTACCCACATTAGATATCTTTGATTTCAGCGTAAGAAGTTTTGTGGCTAGCAATTTATATAGTTACATCACAACACAGGAGATTGCTGTCATGGCAATAGTGTCGTGCATTTGGTTTGTAAATCTGATTTTACCTGCTATTTTTGGGGCTGTTTTTGTTTTTAAAATTAATTTTTTTGGTGATTCTAAGTCTTAAAATTATAGTCGTCATATTGACATTGGTCTATGCCCTATTGGTGCTATATATGCGTAAGGGGTGGAAGAGACTTGGTATATCACGTATTTTGTCTGCTCCTACGAGAAGCGTTGCTGTCATCATTGCGGCTAGAAATGAGGAGGAAAATATCGGCAGGACGATTGAATGTCTTTTGAATCAAGATTTTCCTAAACATTTACTCGAGATTATCATTGTAGACGATCATTCTGACGATCGTACTTCGGAAATTGTCCGGTCATATGCCGAACATGATGTGCGACTTATCCAATGGAACGATTCGGACAAGCTCAATTCATATAAGAAGAAAGCTATTGCGAAAGCTATTGAGACCTGTAAGAGCGAAATCATCGTCACAACAGATGCAGATTGCAGAATGGGAAACCAGTGGTTACGGACGGTTGTGGGCTATTTTGAACAACAGGATCTTTACTTATTATCTTCTCCAGTTGTTTATTCCGAGGAAAGGAGCTTTTTCGAACGGTTGCAAACCTTAGAGTTTCTCTACCTTATCGGTCTTGGGGCTGCTGGTATAGGTAATCGACATCCGACAACCTGCAACGGAGCCAATTTGGCTTACCGTAAAGATATATTTTTTGCCTTGGAAGGTTTCAATGGTATAGATGATCTAGCTTCGGGAGATGATGAGCTTTTTTTACATAAAGTTGCCGAAAAGTATGCGGGGCGGATAGGTTTTTGTAAGTCGAGGGATGCTGTTGTTTATACAGATGCCAAGGTCGATATGAAAGCTTTTATCAGCCAGCGTAAGCGCTGGGCCTCAAAGAGCACCCGATACAAAAATAAGGCTGTCGTTACTTTAGGGATACTTATCTGGTTGTACAACTTGGCTTTATTAGGAACGTTTATCTTTGGTGTTTTTGTATCATCGTCGTATTTGACGCTGTTCGCTATTTCCTTGGTGATCAAGATGGGGGTAGAATTTATCTTTCTTAAGCCCTTGGTTGCCTTTGCGAACAGAAGGGAGTTGCTTCAATACCTTCCGCTGTTGACGCCTCTTCACATTGTATACTTGGTGTATATAGGTTTCCTTGGTAATATTGGAAAATACGATTGGAAGGGCCGTCAGGTAAAATAGCGATTATTGATTTACCTTTGCCCGGATAGCTTCTTCCGCGCGTTTGACGATATCTTCAGGGGTTCTGTCCACAGTGTCAACGGGTTCGAGAACTTCCCAGGTCATGCGTACAAAAGGCTGAAGCGGAAATAAGCCATAGCGCACCATCTCATAGTTATTGATGGCAATTGGTACCACTAGCGCGTCTGGATTTTTCTTCAACAAGGTCGCAATCCCCCCTACGTGGAAACTCTTCATCTTTCCATCTTTAGCGCGGGTGCCTTCGGGAAATATAAATGCCGACCAATGTTTGTTTTTCATATTATTGGCCAACTTCAGGATTTCCGAAATAGATTGTTTCGGATCTTTACGATCAATATTGGCGGCTCCTCCATGTATGAGGTTAAATGATATGCTCGGTATACGGGCTTTTGCCAGTTCGATTTTAGAGATAAACTTGCCGTGAAAGCGACGTAAGAAGTAAATCAATGGTGGAATATCAAATGTGCTTTGATGATTGGCAACAAAAATAATAGGCGTGTCGAGCGGGATATTTTTATTATCGATAAACTTAATACTATTAAACAAGGTATAGTTGCACGCGGTCAAAAAGAAATTTAATATATCGACACTTTTCTTGTGTGCTTTATACCCACCTAGTCTTAGGGCTAGCCATTGGATAGGATGGAAAATCAATAAGGCGAGCAAAAAACAGCCATAAAATAGGGGGGTAAGGATGAATCCAAAAAATTTTCTCATTCTTTTATTTTAACGCTACAAACTTAGATAAAGTTGCTTTTATATGCAATATAATTGCGTTGGCTATAAAATGAATTATTCATGAATGTGTATGCCTTCAAAAATATTCATGAGCGTTGTACGATTTGTCGTAGCTCTGGTCAGCCACTAAGGGCTTTATTTTATAGAGAAATTAGATTTATCCTTTTGTAGTATTTTTAATCGGCAGCATTTGAAACAGAAAATATTGTATAATTGCTGTGACAACGAGCAAATGACATGAAATAATCACTCAAACGTTTTAGTTTGTTTTAGCTGTCAGAGAACATTACTTTTGGACACCTAAACGAAGATCAAAGCACGACGAGGCTGCCCCTTAAGTTTTCTTTTGACGATTATAGGCGTTATATTTGCGCTTTAAACCTATATGAAATTTTATTATGTCATTAAATTTGAAAACCTTCTATAAATGAGAATTACAGTTGCATTTAGTTTGTTTTTTATCTTCCTCATATTCTTCGCTAATGGTAGAGAAGTGGTTCCTTTTAATAAAGATTGGGCGTTTAAAAAAGGACCCTTTACCACAGATCCAATGAGTTATACTCAAATCTTTCAAGGGAAGTGGCAGCTCGTTCAAGTTCCTCACACCTGGAATGCGTATGATATGCAAGTACATGAGACCCGAGTAGGCACCTTCCGGACAAACGAACGTTTTTATGTGGGGGATGCTTACTACCGTAAATCTTTTACCCCAAGTACCGCCTGGAAAGGCAAACGTGTTTTTATCAAATTTGAAGGGGTAAATACGAATACAGAGGTTTATATGAATAGCGCTCCCTTGGCAGCGACGATTGGTAAAAGGGATGTGGCATACGAGGGTAGTCAAATAAACGGCAACTATGATTTCGTAGGGCGCCATCAAGGCGGATATGCTGCTTTTGTCTTTGAACTTACATCCTTGCTGAAGTATGGTGTAGAAAATGAGCTATTGGTTAAAGTCAATAATGAAGCTTCTCCTCAGGTAATTCCGATAAATCATGTCTTGTTTCCAATGTATGGTGGGATCTACCGTCCTGTGGAATTGATCGTTACTGAAAGCATTAGTATAGCTGCGAATGATTTTGCTTCATCAGGCGTGTTCATTACACAGAAGAATATCTCTAAAAAATCTGCCGACATTGGGGTCAAGATCAAGCTGGAAAATAAAACGGGGGAGGTTCAGCAGATAGAAGTGTTGACGACTATTTATGAAAGCAGCGGGGCAGTCAAAACTAAAAACAATACAAAATACACCTTGCGTCCACAAGGCCGGCAAGAAGTATTTCAGGATATTGCGGTCAAGAACCCACATTTGTGGCATGGTTTAGAAGATCCTTATCTGTATAGGCTAGTGACGCAAATCAAAAAGGATGGAATGGTTGTGGATGAAGTTACGCAGCCATTGGGCATACGTAAGTTTGAGCTTCGTGCGAGCGAAGGGTTCTTTTTAAATGATGTGAAATATCCGTTATATGGCGTATGTCGCCATCAAGACCGCTGGGGTAAAGGGTCGGCATTGAGCACAACCGATCATGATGAAGATTTAGCCATTATTCAGGAAATGGGGGCAACCTCTATACGTTTGGCACATTATCAACAATCGGAATACTTTTATTCCAGATGTGACAGTATGGGTCTGATCGTTTGGGCAGAGATTCCTTTTGTCAACCGGGTATCCACGTGGGAAGAGAATAATGCCTTACAGCAGATGAAGGAGTTGATTCGTCAAAATTTCAACCATCCTTCTATCTATATCTGGGGGGTGCATAATGAGGTGTACACACCGAATACCTATACGGTAGAGTTAACAGCCAAGCTGAATGATTTGGCAAAGTCAGAAGACCCTGACCGATATACGGCGCAGGTAAGCGGCTACAATGTGGTTAACCATGCCGTTAATAACAATGCGGATGTGCAAGGGATCAATCATTATTTTGGTTGGTATAATGGTGAGCTGGAAAACCGGAGCGAAAAGAGTGATGATGTGGAGACTTGGGCAAAGCGTATTTCTAAAGAGTTTAAGGACTACAAGATTATATATTCCGAATATGGAGCTGAAGCGAAGATAGAAGATCAAGCGGAGGTGACTGGTAATTTTGGTAATCAATTTAGTAATCCCAGCTTTTTTCCTGAAGATTTCGCAACCCGTTTCCATGAAATCAACTGGGGTGTGATTTCAAAAAGCCCGATATTTTTAGGTTCTTATGTTTGGAATACATTTGACTTCGCCACTCCCATGACGGCATTGAATGTCAACCCGAGGAATTATAAGGGGTTGGTTACCTTCGATCGAAAGACGAAGAAAGATCCATTTTATTGGTATAAGGCTAATTGGAGCAAAGAGCCGGTAGTATATATCACACAACGGCGTGTGGCAAATCGTGGAAACGAATTGACACCGGTCACTGTATATTCTAACCGAGGAGTGCCGACGCTAACCGTGAATGGTCAAGAAATTAAAAATTATAAAAAGGGCCAAACTGATGTTCATTATATTTTCGAACAGGTGAAATTGAACTTGGGCGAGAACACAGTTGTCGCTAAAGTAGTCGGAAAAGAAGGGGAAGCTATCGAGGATACTATAAAATGGAACTATGACCCAAAGTTTAAACGGGAAATCGGACAGCCTTCCTTTACGAAAGATGAGCATATTGGCCTCTAAACCTTTACGGTTAGCGGTACACTACACTATTGAAACACTTTCCTAGGTTTTCAATTCCAGTCCATTACCTAGGGTGTCGTATTCGATACCGGTAATACCTTGCCATTGTAATATTTACTGCCATTTTGCGCAAATTCAGCGATGTATCTGCCCATTTCGAAAGCGAGTGTACCGGCTTCTACACCTGGGAAAGCTACCTCGAACATTTCCGTCTGTGATGAACCTAATGCCAGGCAGTTTACCTTGATCCCCTTGTCTTTAAACTCTTCAGCAAGGCATTCGGTCAGTATGGCCAAGGCTCCCTTGCTTGCCGAATAGGCGCTTAGTCCGGGAAACTTGACAGACCCTTGAAAGCCTCCCATACTGCTGATATTGACGATATGCCCTCCTTCTTTCATCAGGGGGGCGATGTGTTGGATCATATTGACATGACCGAGCACGTTCGTTTGAAACATCGTAGCGAATTCTTCTGCCGATGTTTCTAAGAACGGTTTGTGTACTAATGCACCGGCATTATTGATCAGAATGTCCACCTTATCAAATTTGGACTTTATAAAGGGAACCAATGAATCGGGGTAATTGTCGTAGACAATGTCAAATTGAGCAGGGTACAGTTTGCCGCCGTCATGATTCAAGGAGGAAGCTATTTCATGCAACTTGCGCAGCTTGTCAGCTGAACGGGCCAATGCGATGACCTGATTATCCTTATTCGCGGTCAAATCCAAAACGGCTTCGAAGCCTATACCACTACTTGCTCCTGTAACGATGATGTTTGCCATTATTCCTCTTCTTTTAAAGTATCTTTCTCAATTTCCTGTTCGACCTCTGCCGCTGTTGGTAATCGATCCGCACCTAGTCGTTGTGGTCTAAAGATATAATATATTCCCGATGAAGCCACAGTAAGGGAAATCACATTAAAAAACAAGCTAACCAGTACAGCGGTGTGTTCGTCGATTTGAAAATAATTGGCCCCATAAATCATAACCAGCTCGCGGAGTCCGAAACCTCCACCTATTGAAGGAATGATGGCGACAATGGTAGACAGCAGAAATACCAATAAATAGGGGGAGAATTTGCCGTCGAAATTTAAAGAGTAGAGGATTAATATCGCTGCCATAACCTGAAATCCTTGAACCGCTAGGGCTTTGATATGTGTCCGGACAAATATCTTAACGAATTGTTTAAACAATAAACGTAGGAAAAAATAATACGTTATCGTACCTATCACCGCAACAGTGATCGTTATAGTATTGGGAATCGCCAACCGTGGCATAAAGACGACCAACATACAGGTGATGATAGCTAACGCCCAAAGACCGCTTAATCGATCAAAGAAAACCGCCCCCAAAACTTTTCTACCGGAGATTTGATGGTTTTTCTTGAGGAAATATATCTTATACCCATCGCCGCCTATGCCGCCGGGTAAAAAATAGTTGTATAAGAGTCCGAGTTGATAGAGCCTTAAGTTGTATCGTTCGGTTAATTGTAGATGGATAGCTTTAAAAAAACTGTTAAGCCGGGAAGAGGCGATGAGCTGTGATGTCATATAGCTGCAAAGTGCTAATCCCAGAAAGAGCCAATTACAGTCTACTAAAGCATAACGTAACTCAGAAAGATCAATTTTTTTAGAAACCCAATAGAAAGCTGCAAGCGTAATAATGGATTTTAGGATATTCTTGGCAATATTTGTTAGCTTTTTCTTATTCATACATTCGGATGCCCGTCAAAAGTACACATTATCTAATAATAACGGATAAGATCGGTTCTACAATAGCACAAAAAACTTCATTTACTTGTGGTATGATTTTTGGATGTCATGGTCAGAAGATAGTAAGTTTTATATCTTTGCAAAGATACACGAATTCAAGACTTATAAAATTATATACTATGCGTAAACATATTCTTTCTTTTGTATCGCTATTGGCGGTAGTAGTGTTAGCGGCATCCTGCGGTGCCCAGAAAAAAGGTTCTTCCAGTTCCAGTACAGCATCGGGTCCTTCAGCGGCTCAGTGGAAATCTGGAATAAAAGGGACATGGGTGTTAACCTCGGTCACCCGCGAAGATATTCCTGCTGCATATACCGTAAAGAATATTTTTGATGAAGCTCCTGTAGATTGTTTTATTGGCAGTCTATGGAATTTACCCGGGGGCAATTATAAAGGAAGCATCACATTCAATACGGAAGGACAGCTTTGTGCTAACGGAGCAGTGAGGACCATCATATGGGATGTCTATAATCCTAAAAATACAGGAGAAGAGCCTCAATTCCAGTTCAAGAAATTGTATGCAGGAGATAAGGCATCCAATGTAACAAGCGGGTATCGTATGGATCTTTCCTATGCGAATGAAGAATCTCTAGTCATGAAAATGCCTATTCCTTTAGATAATGGTGCTACAGGTTATCTGGTGTTTAATTTTTCTAAGGCCAACTAATAATAGTAAAATATGGGGGTCAAAAAGGGTAACACTAATTAAATTACGCTTTTTTTGACTCCCATATTTATTTTGTCTGTTCTAATGCTTGAACAATATCTTGGATAATATCTTCTTGATCCTCCAGGCCTACTGATAACCGGATTGTGCCTGGTCTGATACCTAAAAGTATGCGCTCGTCTTCCCGTAGCTTCGAGTGTGTGGTCGAAGCTGGGTGGGTAGCTATCGATCGTGTGTCTCCTAGATTGGATGTGTATTTAATCATTTCCAACGCATCGATAAACCGAAAAGCTCTTTCTTGATCTCCTTTGACTTCAAAAGTTACAATGCCGCCACCCGCTTTCATCTGTTTTTTAGCTAACTCATATTGGGGATGGGAGGGTAAAAAGGGATACTTAACATCCAATATTTCATCATGCTGTTCTAAAGCAGTTGCCAATGCTAGTGCATTGGAGCAATGACGATCCATGCGAAGGTTTAATGTTTCTAAACTCTTAGACAGTATCCATGCATTAAAAGGAGACATGGCTGGCCCTGTGTGTCGGATAAAAAACATCATTTTATCCATTAATTCTTTTTTTCCGACCACCACGCCACCTAACACACGCCCTTGACCATCCATATATTTGGTTGCAGAATGTACAGATAGGTCGAAGCCGTAAGGTAAAGGCTTCTGTAGATAAGGTGTCGCAAAACAGTTGTCGATGGAAAATATAATATGAGGATATTTTTCTTTAAGCCGTCCTAACTCTTCTAAATCGTACAATTCCAGACCTGGGTTAGATGGTGACTCGAGGAATACAATTTTCGTGTTAGGTTGTATAGCTTTTTCCCAATCGGTGATATCGGCTGTTTCCACATAGCTATGTGTTATTCCCCAACGAGGGAATAATTGTGTTAACAGCTGATGAGTAGAACCAAAGATCGCACGACTGGAAACAATATGATCTCCATTTTCAACAAAAGCCGCAAAAGATACAAAAACAGCAGCCATTCCCGATGAAAAAGCCAATCCAGCTTCAGCAGCCTCCATCGCACATACCCGATCGATAAATTCAGAAGTGTTCGGGTTGGCATAGCGAGAATAAACCATTCCTTCTTCCTCTTCGGCAAAAATTGCGCGCCCTTGCTCTGCACTATCAAAGATAAAACTGGAGGTTAGGTATAATGGAACGGAGTGTTCTCTTGTTGCCGACCGAGGTGCCTGCTCTCTTATTATTCGGGATTGATCTTTTTTCATGATCGACAAATTTAAGGTTTGTTTTTTGGTTAAGGGCGAAATTTTTTAAATTTTTGGAACGTGAAACAGCAGATCGATTTTGTCTAATGTGGGTCTTTAAGGTACTTCATCGATCGAAGATCGGCGATAGGGAGTTTTTATTCGACGAGTACACGAGGTATGGAGAATAAGTTTGTGAATAAAGAAATAAAATCTGATATTAGAACTCACTTCTAAAAAAGCATTTGAGAAGGATTATCCTTCTATATATTATACGTCATGTTGATTCTGAGAAGTTGTTTGGTATAAGATGATATGATTGCATTGAATACATTATCTGACGAAGCATTGTTTGAGCTCCTAAAAGAGGGAAGGAAAGATGCCTATGAGGAAATCTACCATCGCTTTAAAGGTGTGTTGTACGCACATGCTTATCGAATGCTTGGCGATAGGGAAGAAGTTAGGGATCTACTACAAGAAGTTTTCGTGGTATTGTGGTCGAAGAGAGAGGAGCTGTTTATAAAAAATGTATCGGCCTACTTATATTCATCGATAAGAAACCGTGTCATCGATAGGGCATCCCGACAGCGTAACCGAAACAAATATTTGGAGTCCATATCCTTTTATGCTGAACATCATAGTTATCAGGTCCCTGATCGGATTCTTTATGAGAAGGAGCTCAGGACATTGATAGAAGCTGAGGTGGAAGCACTTCCTGAGCGAATGAGGCTCGTTTTTCAGATGAGCCGAAAAGAGCACCTATCCCATAAGGAGATTGGTGAAAAGCTGGGAATATCAGAAACCACAGTTCGTAAACAAGTCAATAATGCGTTGAAAATATTACGCTCAAAGTTCACCAACCGAGATACATTTATTTTTTTCCTTTTTATCTACTCCCTACCTTACGAATACACGTCTTGTATATAATAGTTCAGTAGAACTGACAAGATCGTGTATGAAAAAACGCCAACTTAGAAAACTTCTTAAAAGATATAGAAACGGGAAAGGTACAGGAGAGGAAAAGGCTCTTGTAGAGGGATGGTATAATTATTATGCTGGCCTGAAGCCCACATCTTTACCACATGAGGATCTATTGGAAGAGGATCTTCAGCGTATATGGAATCATATTTCTGCCGAGCAAGTGCCTGTAAGGAAAATAAGACGTCTCAATTATTCTGCAGCGGCTTCTATCGCGGCACTTCTACTTATCTCACTTTTTACTGCGATATATTTTATTGGATCCTCCGAGACTGAGAAGCCTCCCCGTACGGCAGCACCGTACCCTTTATTTCTGAAGCATGGTATGATGCAGGGTATAGGAGTCTATGATGCTTATGTCGAGTTAGGATCAGGTGTACGGATCAATCTGGACAGCGTGAGGTCCGGCAAGACATTATCTTATGATAAGATCAATCTTAGCAAAGAAGTTGACGGAACTATCGTCTATCAGCCGGGCATTAATAATTGGGATGCGATTACGGCTAGTCTGAATATTCATACCGTGCATGTACCAAAAGCAAAACAATCCAAACTGGTATTATCCGATGGGACTAAAGTGTGGCTCAATTCAGAATCTTCTATTTCGTTTCCAGAAGCATTTGCATGGAACGAACGGCAAGTGGAAGTTAGTGGTGAAGTATACTTTGAAGTCACCAAAGATGCTGCCAAACCTTTTTATGTCAAGACAAAAGATGCTGTAATAAAAGTTTTAGGTACGAGCTTTAATATAAGTGCCTATCCTGATGAGCAGGTGTCTTCAACTACGCTGGTGACAGGTTCGGTGAATGTATTTGCCTCTACGGAAGAAGGCAAGCCTCTTGCCGAAACAAACAGAACGCTCGTGCCGGGACAGCAGTGGGCATTGAATAAGAACAATCAGCATGTTTCCGTGAGAGTAGTCGATTTGGAAGATATTATTGCATGGAAAGACGGATTGATCTCTTTTACCAATCTGGATCTCCAAACCATCATGAAAAAAGCAGCCCGTTGGTACGACGTGGAAATAGAATATAAATCATACAATCAGGAAAGAAGGTTCACCGGAGGAATTTCCTCTCGTACCACCCTGGATGAGTTTATCCGGATCATGGGGCTTTATCAGGTCAAGATAGAGCGAGAGGGAGATAGACGGCTCATCGTGAATGGTAACTAGCCGTGGTAGTTATACGGTTTCTAAAAAAAACCTAAGTAATTGATTCGCCATCCTCGAACGTAGTGAAGGATCTCCTCATAGTCAATGTATTAATAGAATGAGATATTTCGACCTCGTCCAACATGACGGCTATAAAGTATAAAATAATATTAACACCTAAATTATAGAAGTATGCAGTTTACTTTTGAGAATCGGTCTGGTCACCAGACTCATTATGAAAAAAAGGAAAATTCCTGTCTACGTTGGTTTCCACTACGTCTTCGGGTTATTACCTTGTTTTTGGTCATGTCCATTTCCTATGCAACAGCCAGTATTTTGTTTGCGCAGCAGTTAAATTTGAAATTGGAAAAGGTTTCTTTGCAGCACGCTCTGAACGAAATCAAGAAACAAAGCAAGTACATTGCCTGGTATGAAGGCGGAGCCATCATTTCGGATGTAGAGGTGACGCTCAATGCTAAAAACATATCCTTGAAGAATGCGTTGAATAAAATCTTCGATGGGCAACCGTATATCTATAACATCGTGGGGGAGACGATTGTCGTCAAGAGGAAGAAAGAAGGAGTGACGCCCATAGCTCTTGCATCACCGTTACAGGAGGTCATTACAGTGGAGGGCAGAGTTCGGCTGGTAGGAAAAGTTGTCGAAGCAAGCCATGCTGGTATCAGTGTGCGTGAAAGAGGGAGCAGTTCTTCGGCTATCACGGACAAAGACGGGAATTTTAAAATAAGGGTACGGAAGAATGCTACATTGATATTTGCGATGTTGGGGTACAGCACCCGGGAAATAAACATCGGTGTAGTCGAAAAGATCGATATTGAATTGCAGGAAGAACTTAGCAAGCTTGATGAAGTGGTGGTGACGGGTTATACCGTACAAGAACGACGGGAAATAACCGGAGCCATATCACAGATCAAAGCAAAAGATATCGAAAACATGCCTATACAAACATTTGACCAAGCCATGCAAGGACGTATGGCAGGTGTGAATGTGTCTTCGGCTACGGGTGTGCCGGGAGGAGCGGTACGTGTACAGATCCGTGGCGAAGGATCCATATCAGCAGGTAATGATCCTTTGTATATTGTAGACGGCATTCCTGTCAACTCTGAAGATGCGGGAACCGTTACTTCCAGCAATCCCTTGGCTTTTTTGAATCCCAAAGACATTGAATCTATTGAGGTCTTGAAAGATGCGGCTGCGGCTTCGATCTATGGTGCGCAGGCAGCCAACGGAGTCGTACTGATTACGACCAAGAGCGGAGCGTCTGGCCCTACCGTGATAAATGTGGAGTACAACCAAGGCTTGGTCACTCCCATGCCGTTTATCGAAACCATGAATACCCAGCAGTTTATTCAGGGAAGAATGGAAGCAAAACGCAATTATTATCCTGAATATTCATACGAACAGATCCGTACAGAGGTGTTGAACGAGCTACAGCTGTCCGTCGGATTGACGGATGCAGAGATCATGGCACTTTCGAGCTATGACTGGCAGAGTGCAGCCTTTAGAAACGGCTTGTCCAGTCTGTTGAACGTATCGGCAGAAGGAGGGGCCCAGCGTACCACGTTCCGATTGGCAGGATCCTATGAAAAGAATAGAGGAAGTGTAGTCGGTACCAATTTTCAGCGTGGTACGACCAGCTTGAGATTGAACCACCGTGTCAACGAAAAATTGTCATTTAGGGCTAATATCAATTTGACGATGTTGAGACAGGAAGGCGCGGCCGGAACAGCGGGCTCATATCTGTACCTATCTTCGCCACATTACACCGCACCGTTGATGTTGCCTTTTCTTCCGGTGTACAACAGCGATGGATCTTATAGTCTTCGTCCTGAAGGATTTCCAGGTACCTTCCGGTATCATGCCATAGCCGCAGCTGATATGAATGAATTTGTGAGTAAGAACAACGCTATTTTGAGTAGCCTAAGGGCTGATTATAAAATCACAGATGCGTTAACATTGAGATCGTATGTAGGCGTGCATTATAGTGTCAATGTAGACAATCAGTATTCAGACCCCAGAACGAATGAGGCTCAGGGAAGACGGGGGATTTTGGTTTTGAACCAGCGTTACCCTGTTTCTTTCACAACTACGCATCACCTTACTTATAATAAAACCTATGCCAAGCACCATAAGGTAACTGCACTCGGAGGGGTAGAGTATAGAACCTATGCTAATGAAACATCTAGAATAGAAGCTGAGGGCTTCCCTAGCTACAGATTCAAGACCTTGCAGTCGGCGTCTACGATCAACAGTGCTACAGGGTCATACACCACTGTACGGCGTATGGGCGTATTTGGACAGGTCAACTATAACTATAGAAACAGGTATATGTTGAGTGGGATTATGCGGTACGATGGTTCTTCGCGGTTTGGCGAGAATCATCTTTTTGGATGGTTTCCGGCGATTTCGGGAGGATGGGATGCTGCACAGGAAGATTTTTTGAAAAGTGTACAGTGGCTCGACCAACTTAAGCTGCGGGTGGGATATGGTGAGACTGGAAACGATCGGATCGGAAACTTTACTGCCCGCTCGTTATATGGTACTACCCAGTATGATGGGCAGGGAGGTACTGTACCGACCCGATTGGGAAACGACGATCTGAGATGGGAGCGCAATACGACGACCAACATTGGCCTTGATTACTCCATGCTGAACAGGAGGATCTATGGTAGCGTAGAGGTATATCGAAGAATCAGTAAGGATCTATTGCTAACACAACCTATTCCATGGGTTAGTGGTTATGCAGAGATCAGCCGTAACGTAGGTGAGGTGAAAAACGAGGGTATAGAATTTGAAATCAATGTCAACCCAGTACGTTCTTCTCGTTTTAACTGGACTTCCGGATTCAATATCAGCTTTATCAAAAATCGTGTGACCAAGTTGTACGGAGATCTGTCTTCATTGCCGGGTAGGGCTTCTGTTCGGGTAGGCTATTCGTTGCACACCAACTTCCTCAACCAGTATGCGGGGGTCAACTCGGCAACCGGACGTCCGATGTGGTATGCCGCTGACGGAAGTTACAGCTACAGACCGGGAGCACAGGGATCCGAAAGTTATACCTTGCGCGACAGAGGCAATAGATTGTCCGATTACTATGGCGGTTGGAACAACAACTTTAAGTATAAATCTTTTCAGCTAGATGTGCTTTTACATTACGATATGGGACGTGAGTTATACAACAATATGGCACGTATCATGTCTAGGAAAGGAGATGGTTTGGTTAACGGAGCAGCGTGGTATTATGATAACCGTTGGATTGCTCCGGGACAGATTACCTCTGTGCCGAGAGCTATTGACGGAGCTACAGAACTCAATTCATTGGCTTCTGATGGATCTTCTACACGCTTCCTGGAGGATGCATCATATATCCGGTTGAAGCATATCAACTTATCCTACGATATACCGTCTGGCTTTTCCAGCAGATTGAAGATATCCAATGCACGTGTGTTTTTCCAGGCACTTAATGTGGCGACCTGGACGAAATGGACAGGGTACGATCCCGAGTTTTATATCGATGAAAGCAATTTTGATTCCAATGCCGGTATCGTGCCGCAAACAAGGACATATAATTTAGGAGTTCAGTTTAAATTCTAGAAGAAATGAAGATATATAGTTTTTCAACCTTATTGCTGTCGCTCACTTTAGGGCTGGTATCCTGTAAAAAAGCAATTGAAGTCGATCCCAAACAGTCGATCCCGTCGGGAACAGCTTTGGAGACAATGGAAGATATACAGGCAGGTATATTTGGCGTATACGCTACATTGAGGAATGTCAATCTCTATGGAAGAGACCTGATAGCTGTTGCCGAAGCGCTGGCAGATAATGCAGTGCATACAAATGTAAGTGGTCTGCGCAATGAGTGGAACAATAATGTAGGCGCTCATTTGGATCCTTGGGAAGTGGGCTTTTATGGTGTCAATAGGGCTAACCTAGTGTTAGAAGCGATAGAAAGAATTGATGCTCCTGCTTCCTGGAAAGATGCTTGGGCCGGTCAGGTACACTTTATACGGGCATTGTTGTACTTCAACATGTCGACGGTGTATGGCTATGACCCCACGGCGATCATTGGTGCTAATGACCGTGGAACGGTACCTATCTACGAAAAAGGGGTAATCGATATCAATGACCTTGTACTGGTCGGACGGGCTCCTATTGCATATATGTATGATTTTATATACAAAGATCTGGACAGTGCGTATGTCAAACTCACCCGGAACACAGTAGGAACGGCTCCACATCGGGTTACTCCCGATGCGGTCAATGCGATTTATTCGCGGGTTGCCCTGTTCAGGGGCGATTATGAGCGTGTAGTCACCAAGGTGAATGCTGCGCTGATGAATATAGGTACTTCTTTCCAGTCTAATGGTTCCTATGTCAATGCCTGGAGAGCAGAGACACATCCGGAATCCATCTTTGAGGTCAAATTTAACATTAATGAAAACTTAGGAGCCAACAATTCTTTGCGGGCAACATTTACCACACGGGCCTTTCTCCATGATCAGATGCCGTCTACACACGGTTCATTGGCCGTAGCGGACGAGTTAATGGATCTATATGCTGCTAATGATGTCAGAAAGGAGCTCATCATCAGAGGATTGGGGAACAATATAAATCGCAATGAAATCACCAAATTTATGAGCCGTGGGGGAGTAAAGGATCTGGACAATGTGCCTGTGATCAGGGTATCCGAACTGTACCTGAACCGTGCCGAGGCTTATTTTCGCTTAGATGAGCCCGGGCTTGCCAGAGACGATGTAAATACGATCCGGCAAAGGGCCGGATTGGCCGCCACGACAAAATCAGGGTCAGATTTGTTTGAGGAAATTTTGTTGCAGCGCAGGTTGGAGTTTGCATTTGAAGGGCATCGTTGGTTTGATCTGAAAAGACTGGGACGTAATATCGTCAAGTCTGGAAGAACCCTGCCCTTTACGGACCCGCGTGTCCTGGCCAGGATTCCTTTCCGGGAGGTCAATGCATCAGAAGGAATGATCAGACAGAACAGAGGATATTAACGATAACTAATAAAGGAAATGAAAAAGATTATAGCAATATTCATCAGCGTATTCATGTTGACCTCATGTTTCAAGGATTACAATGAGGACTTCCTGATCACGCAGAAAACCGTAGAGTTTGAAGATGCGGTCGTCAATTCCAACGCTACGGGAAGAAACTATCCTGTATTGGGGCATATCTTTGAATTGCATGGTATGGTGTCCTATCGTGTCAATATGTTTGGTGAGCAGTCTGCCATGCCGCAACAAATAGCCTATCGCATCGTGGACGAACAGAGTACGGCCGTAGAAGGACAGGATTTTAGGTTTGTGACCGGCAATAGCCTGACTGTACCGGCCCATTCCAGCTTTGGCTACCTACAGGTAGAAGTGTTGCCAACAATCGCAGGTAGCAAGTTGTTGGTTGTCGAGTTGCTCGGAAACAGTGAGGTAGAGGTCTCGCCCAATTATAGGGTGATTGGTATTCCGATGAGTGATGCCGTATTGAAACCGGATCCGAATGTGGTGGTCGATCAGGGAGATTACCTGCATATCACTGACCTGACACTGGGTGGGGACTCTAACGTAGATAGGGGATGTTTTCTGGATATGCAGACCGGCAATATCTACAACTGGGAGGCCGCAGCGCTATTTCCGGACAAAGCGACTATCGCTTATTTCCATTCGGGAAGTAACTTTGCAAACTTTGTTTTCCCAGGCTTGTCGAGTATGTCTACCGCATGGAATAGCTACTACAACCGTATTTTGAACTGGTCCGTTGCGCCGACAGGTTCAGTGGTACGTTATACCGATATCCAACCTGCCGACAATGTGATCTTCGACAATATATCTTCTGCAAGTGACGTAGAGACAGCTGTTTTGGATGCGCAGGCCAACGTAGGCACCAGACATGGGGCAGCGGTCACGTATGGGCCTGGTGAGCGTGTCCGGTCATTGAAAACAGGAGATATGGTGTTTGTGTATTCGTCCACGCATGATTTCTATGCTGTGGTACGGGTATTGGAGGCTATACCTGATGGAAGTATTCCTGGGGCAGAAAGGACGATGAGGTTTGAGTACAAGGTTCAAAAATAATGACTTAAATGGATGATATGATGAAGAAAATATTTTATATAGCCACCTTGTTTGGGGCAATAGGAATAGCCGGTATGATGCTATCCTGTGATAAAGATAAACAATTGCCTCCCGAAGATACCGTGGAACGTGTGTTACCTCCCGTTGAGGCCGGGGATGATGGAACCGACGGTGAAAATCCGAACGATCCAAAAGATTATGTCCATGCGGTGGCCTTCATGACGGCAGAAGATGCCGATATGAGGGGAAGCGGTATCGATCTGGCGAGCGGACAGGTATTTCGTGGGCCGGATGCACACAATTATCCACATGCGGTGGATCTGCTCTATCTGGACTATGGCAATACGACCAAAGGCAATATTGCCCTGCCCGAGTCCATAGATCTGTCGGTTAATGTGTACGGAGAGGATGTACAATATGGTTGGCGACATAAAAACTCGGGGGTACTGTACTGTCTGGAAGATGTGCAGCCACGGGACGTAGCATGGTTCAACGGGGCAAAGTCGGCTGCGCGAATCAGTGCTGTCGTGGATTCGATGATCACGGTGCTGTCGGCCGATCCCGACAACCAAAAGAAACGGTTCCGCGATGTACAGAAAGACCGGGTTTTTATATTTAAGTCTACCACAAGGAATATTGCAAGTGTGATTTATGTCAGCCAACAGATGACAACCGGTACCGGTTCACAGTGTCGGTTGATTATCAAGAGCGATGCCACACAGTTGCAGGAAGTAGCTCCCGTGACCGGAGGGTTGTTGAATGCCAACGGAAACTATTATGCCGATGTTATCGAAATCACCTTTGAGTCTCCAGCCAGTACGCATGAAGAGTTTTTTCTTGATTTGAAGGAAAAGAAAGCCTATAAGCAAAGTGAATTGCAAAATAGTGATTATGTCCGGATGAATTTTATTTTGGGGCGTAGAAGTTCCAACAACCAGCTCTATTTATTCACACCTACTAGCGGCCCCGGAAAAAGTAACTACGCTAATACGACTCTTAATGCTCATTTAGATGTGCTTAGTACCAGTGGATATTTGTCTGCGACATGGAAATCTCGTCGATTGGATGATCATGCTTCATACAATGCGAACAATAATAATTTTGAAAATAGTCGTCTGAATAATGAGGCTATATATGATTTTTACCGTTCTATAACCAATAACGGTTGGAGTTCACACTATACGGCCAGTGTGGATGCACGTAATCTCGTCGGAAGGGTTTATAGTATTAGCAACAGACCGGATACTCCGGCATACAATCAATTGGCAGGTCGGACAGACATCTTTTTTGGCTCACTGAGGGTCATATCTTATGATAGCGGGACGGGGAAAGTCATTATTGAGGTAAAAAGCAGTAATTCATTGGATTAATCTTAACATTATGAAGTTTATCAAAATAAAATATTACGCTGTTTTGGCATCTTTAGCCTTGCTGACGGTGTCCTGTGAAAAGGAGTTGGCTATATCCGAGGACAGTATTGTTACAGAGTTTTTTAAAAGTGGAGATGATATTTCGAGGATTTATCTGAAGCCGGGAGGCAGCGGTAACAGCACCGGAGGTTATGTGGATCTGCGATCGGGCATCATATACAGATTTGAGCAGATGGAGGAACATTATCACGAAGTGGATCTGGCCTATGCGTATAGTGCCGTTTCGGGCAACAATCTGTTCACCATGGATGCCAAAAATGTCTCTTTTAGTCAGGTGGGAGAGGAAGTGGAGCATGTTTTTCCTTATAAAAATAAGGGCGAACTGTATCTGTATACCAATGTGACAAGCGAAGATGTCAGTTGGCTTCAGTCCCTTTCCACTACCGCAGATGTGCGGAGGGGATATGATTCCTTGCTCAATGTACTGGCGCTAAGGGAAAGTAGTGAAGTACAGCCGGTCAAAAGGTTGAGCAATCTAAGACAAGGAGATATCGTATTGTTTCACGGGATCAGCCGCAAGGTCAAGAGTATTATTTATATAGAGAACGTAGCAACTTCCGCAAACGGCACGATGAATATGTTGGTCAAGTCGGATATGGGTGAGCAAATATACTTTCAGAAACCCGATCTTCCACTGAAAAATCCGGCACTATGGGCCGATACTTTGGTGTTGGAGGTAAACGCACCCAATAAAGACGAAAACTATATCGACCTCTTCCGAAGAAAAGTGTATAAGGTCGAGGATCTGGAGAATGATGATGTATCGCAGATTACCTTGGTGCATGTTTACGATGGATTATCTTCTAATTTTTATACCATGACCAGTAGTTTTATAGGGTCTATATACAGACCTGAACTATGGAACTGGATCAACACACTTCCCGGACGAAATGAGATGCACCTGTACCGCATAGATAACCATGTCAACTACCTGCCTGGATATACTTTTGAGAATATCCGAAACAATAATGAAGCCCTTAAGGAATATGGAGACTATATTGGCGGAACAGGATGGACGTCGAGATTTACAGGTTCTTCTACCGTGGCTCCGGGTCTTGTGTTTCGGATACGCGATAAGAATGATGAAACAAAAGGGGTGCTAAAAGTCCTGGAGGTAGATAATAATACAGGGACGTGTAAAGTGGCTCTAAAATATGTGCACAACGAATAAAATATATCGGTTATGAAAAAAATAGTTCTATCCGGTAGGATAAAGTGGCTGGTCATGTGCTTATTGTTGTTCTCATTTGGCATGGTGCAGGCTCAAGATATACCTTTGCGGACATACAAGTCTAAACTGACTGCCCAGAATGCCAGCCCTGCCCGTAATTTCCTGGATTTGAAATCCCGTAAGACGTTTGACTTGATAGGAGCGAGCTACGAACCCGAACGTATAGATATGTTCGTGCTGTTTGGCCGCAACACGCGTGTCAACCTGATACTTCCGTCCAGCAACCGTATAGAGTCTTTTGGAGAGCATTTTAAGGTCAATATACAGGAGGGCTGGGATAGCCGGAATAAGGGATTATTGGTAAATGTAGGCAACACGAAAGAGGCGCAGGATAAGTTTTCTGCAGCACGGACATTGTCTGATTTGACATCCTGGTATACCCAAGCTGAACAGGAAATCAAAAAGATAGAGAATTACCAGTACCGAAAAAATGGACCGATCGACAATTTGATACGTGTAGAAAAGGGAGATGTGATCTTATTTCGGTCAGAGGGCAGAGGCTTTTGTGCTGTCGGCATAGTGCAGGATGTGGAAGAGTCTCATCAAGGCAACCTGGTCATCGAATGGAAAATTCCCCGTGGTTTTTGAAGTCAACAGAAGCGTAAGAAAGAATTAGGATAACGTTTAAATCGATATGATAATGAAAAAATATAACATGATAGGACTGGCTCTGATCCTAATTGGACAGATGGGATTGTTGCATGCTTGTAGCAGTGGAATAGAAGATGAGCTAACGATTAAGACGAATCCCGATCGTTATGAAACCTCCATTCCTGATCCAGATCCAGACCCAGAACCGAATCCCGGTCAGGCAAAACCGTTGCCCCAAGCCTTAGTTGAGGTGGCCCGAAGCAACAATATACCGGGGGTACAGATTGCCCACATCAAAGGAGACCAGGTCGATTCGTATGTCTACGGGGTGACGGATATCGCTAGTGGAACACCGATTACAGAAGACCACCTCTTTCAGTCGGCTTCTATAAGCAAAACCGTGGCAACGTATGCGTTTCTGCGGCTGTATGACAAAGGGCTATTTGATCTGGATGAACCGTTGAACAAATATTATGTTTATGATCGTGTGGCGAGGGCCAACAATCCGGAGAATGACCTGGTCACTGCGAGACACGTGTTGGCACATTTGACTGGATATCCAAACTGGGTGATGGATGCAAATACACTTGCCTGGCGGAATTCTATTTTAGAACCCGGAGCTACCTATACCCCTGGTGTAGATTATCGCTATTCTGGCGAAGGTTTTACTTACCTGCAGGAGGTGCTGAAGCATCTGACCGGAAAAAGTCTGCAACAAATCGCACAAGAGGAAGTTTTTGACCCTTTTGGTATGAGCAGCACCAGTTATCAATGGGAGTCCAGGTTTGCCGGAAAAAATACGATAGGGCATACGGTGACAGATGGTGTTTTGAGGATGATAACTGGCAATGGCATGATGGGATATGCAGAGAGTGGTGCCAATAGTGCTTATTCCATGGTGACCAATGCCAAAGACTTTACCAGATTCATCAAGCGCGGACTGATAGATGGTGAAGGCTTGGAACCAGAAACGTATGAACTCTTGAGCACTACGGTGACTTGGTCCAATGGTGTAAATAATCCACACATGTCGCGTGGATTGGGGATGGTCATCCATAAGAATGAGAAAGGGATGAGCTTGTACCACAGTGGAAGCAATCCGGGGTATATCGCCTATTGTATAGCTTATCCGGATCTGGATGAAGGTTTAGTGGTGTTTACCAACCACAATGCGGCCGGCCGGGCTATGGGAGTGAATGCTTTTCCGTTCTTCCTAGGAGATGATCAGACTTTTCATATGTTCAATTAAATTAAAAAAGAGTGTATATGAAGTTAATTAAAAGCGTACTGATAGTGGGATTTGTGTTTTCTGTCATGGGGACAGCGTATGCGCAGAAGAGTGATCTTCGTGTATATACCCTCACGTTAATGGCACAAAACAGTCCATTGGGGGGCAATATGGTCGATCTGGACAAAGGAAGGATCTATCCTTTGGAGGAAGCAGGATATAACCCTAAAAGAATTGATTTCGGATTTATGTACGGACGTAGTACGGGAGGCAATCTGATGGCTCCTATCAGTCAGGGTTTTTTGACTTTTGGGGATAAGTTCAAAGATGCGTTTTTGTCTTGGGGAAACGATCGGAACAACGGCACGTTCATTAATTTAGGGAATGATCAGAAAGCGCAAGAAGTCTTCAACGGCGTGAGAAACGCAGATGCGATCGAGGAACTATACAAAGAATGGTTGGACAAGATTATGGATGTGGAGGAGTATAATCCGGGCAAGCATGGACCAGGGCAACGCACCCGCCCGATTACGATCGGGGATGTGGTGCTGTTCCGTTCGGAGAATAAGGACACCCATCATATTTTCCGCATCAATAAGTTTGTGCAGAGCCAAAGCGGACTGGTCGAGCTGGAAGTCAAATCGTCAAAAGAAGTAAAAAAGAAAAAACGGAAATAGGGAGGTGTCTAATCTTTGGCCCACGGTTTGAATCGGGGGTTCTTATGGATAAAATAAATAATAAATTTTGTATGAAAAAAATAACTCATATTTTAGTAACGTTTATTCTGCTGGTGTCGCAGATTGAAGTGGCTCAGGCCCAAACAAAAAAATCGGCTTTCCCAGGGAAAAAATGGGAAATCGTCAAAAACCCTGAAGAATTGGGATTATCCAAAGCAAAACTGCTGGAAGCGAAAAAACATGGAGATAAATCCAATACATCAGCCGTAATGATTATTGTCCAAGGCAAGGTAGCCTATCAGTGGGGGGAAGTAGGCCGAAAATACAATACCCACTCCATACGTAAGAGTGTTATCAGCGCGATGTACGGCAAATATATCCGTGAGGGAGCCATCGATATGAATGCTACGATGGCCGATCTGGGCATTGATGACAATGAGGGGCTTTCGGATATAGAAAAGCAGGCTACTGTCCAGGATCTATTAAAAGCGCGTTCGGGTGTATATCACCCGGCTCTTTATGAGTCTGCAAGTATGAAAAAATCGAAGCCGGCTCGTTTTTCTTCTATCAAACCGGGTACGCATTGGTACTACAACAATTGGGATTTTAACGTACTGGGTACTATTTTCGAACAAAAGACCGGGAAGCGTTTCTTTGATGCATTGGACGAAGATATTGCCAAACCTATTGGTATGGAAGATTATGAACCTGCGGATGGACAGTATGTCAGTGGGCGGGAGTCCAGACATAAGGCATATCCTTTTCGTATTACGGCTGAGGACTTAGGGAGGTTTGGCCTTTTGATGCTCAATAATGGGAATTGGAATGGAAAGCAAATTATCGACAAAGCATGGGTAATCGAAAGCACCCGTTACCATTCGGATGCTACCCTTTCGGGTACTTCTGGTTATGGGTACTTGTGGTGGGTAGCTCGCGATTTTAACAAATATCCACATTTTGTGGGGGTAGATTTGCCTGATGGGGCGTACTCGGCCAGAGGTGCTGGAGGACACTATCTGGTGATTATCCCAGATTATGACATGGTGATCGTTCATCGTGTCGATACGGATATACCCGGCAACAGGGTTACAGCCAAGGATTTTAATACATTATTGCGGATGATTTTGGAGGCGAGGATAGCGGAGAAATAAACTTTCATACATGATTAAGCTAACATACAAACCTTATGACGTGCAACTGAAGCACGTATTTAGAATTTCCAGAGGCGAACGAAAAAATGCTCCTGTGATGTTGACAAAATTGACTTATGAAGGGGTCGATGGTTACGGGGAAGGCTCTATGCCTCCATTATATGGGGAGTCTCTGGAGACAGCTCAGGCTTTTTATGCTAAAGTGGACTTGTCGCAATTTGACAACCCATTTGATACAGAAACGATCCTTGCTTATGTAAACGGTATTGCGCCGGGTAATCAAGCAGCCAAGACAGCAATCGATATTGCGTTGCACGATCTGATCGGCAAGTTGCTCAACCTACCCGTGCACCAGGTATTTGGCTTACCGACTGTGTCCAAGCATACGTCCATGACGATCGGTATCGATAAACCGGAGATGATGGCACAGCGGGCGTTGGAGTATAAGGCGTTTAAATATCTGAAAATAAAATTAGGCTCCGGCCATGATAAAGCTATTATAGAGGCTATCCGGGAGGTCAGCGATCAGCCTTTTTTTATTGATGCAAACCAAGGTTGGAACAACCGGGAAGAAGCACTCGATTTTATTCACTGGTTGAAAGAACAGGACACTGTCTTCATTGAGCAACCGATGTTGAAGGAAGATAAAGCCGGGAATGCCTGGCTGACAGAACGCAGCCCGCTTCCTATTGTGGGTGATGAAGGTTTCCAGCGTCTTGCCGATCTTAAAGAAGTATCGGGTATTTACCATGCGATTAATATTAAGCTCATGAAGTCTACCGGGCTTCGGGAAGGATACAAGATGGCTGTTACGGCTAAGGCATTGGGCATGAAAGTGATGTTAGGCTGTATGACGGAGACTTCTTGCGCAATATCTGCCGCAGCACAATTGACGGCTTTGGCGGATTGGATTGATCTCGATGGCAATCTGGATGTGACAAATGATCCGTATCAAGGCGTACAGGTGAAAGAAGGTATACTTCATCTTTCGTCCGCACCGGGCATAGGGCTGGTTAATCCCGTTTGGGATGGTATAATTTAAAATAATATAGATACATACCATACCTCATGTATCTATATTATTCTTTCTTTAATTTGGCGCTACCAAAGACATCAGGATCCCACACAAATAAGCCGCATAGGTACCTATTGCATAACTGAATACCGATATAATAACGGCAACTGATATAAGCGAGGGATGAAAAGCCGCAGCTGTGGCAGATGCCGAAGCAACTCCACCTACGTTGCCCATGCTACCCATCGCAAAGAAAAAGAAGGGAGCTCTGATAACTTTGGCGACGATAAAAAGCAACAAAGCGTGGAAAGCAATCCAGATAATGCCGACGACAAACAGTAATGGGTTGGCCAAAATGGCCAGTACGTTCATCTGCATACCGATGGAGGCAATAAGGATATAAAGGAACACTGTGGCAAACTTGGAAGCTCCTGCTCCCTCATATTGCTTTGCCCGGGTAAACGAAAGGTAAATCCCAAGCATTGTGGTGATAAGAATAAGCCAGAAAAACTTGGAAGTTAGGCTAAATTGAGCTAATTGGGGCGCGTTCCGTTCAATAAGTCCAGCAATCTGATCGGCCAAGAAGTGTCCGATAGCGACAGCTCCGAATGCAAGTGCTAGCATGATAAAGATATCTTTGACTTCAGGGGTACGAACATTGTTTTTGGCAATAGCATCCATCCGATGGGTAAGTGCCTCGACCGAAGAATTGTCGGCTTTAAAATAGCGATTAAGGCTCGTTACTTTACTAGCTCCATAAATAAGTACTGCCATCCAGCCGTACGCCACGAAGACATCTACAGCCAAGGTGGCGGAAAACTCTTCGGGAGAAGGTTGGAGGATGGTGTAGAGGGCGGCTTGATTGGCTCCGCCGCCTATCCACGAGCCTGCGAGTGTTGCTAATGCTTTCCAGGTATCACCTGATACTACCTCAGGAGCGAATAGGGACATGACCCATACCGAAAAAGGCCCACCTAGGATAATACCGATTGTTCCGGCAAAGAACATTATCCCAGCATTCTTTCGCATGGCCCATAACTCCTTTAAATTGAGATTCAAGGTGAAAAGTACCAGACAGGCCGGTAGCAGATAGTTGGAGCTAATACTACCAATATTGGATTGTTGACCGGAGATAATACCAAAAGAGTTGAGCAATCCCGGTAAGAAATAACACAGCAGGAGTGGTGGTATAATGGTGTAGAATTTTTGGAAGAAGGTGCTCTTAAGGTTGGATGTATAAAACACCATACCTAGTATTCCCATGAGTATTCCGAAGACTATTGTATCGTCGGTGATAAAAGCTGTGTTTGTTTCAGTAGGCATATAAATTGTTTTAGTTGCATTATTTAATCTTTTGAAGATAAGTGTATTTTTTGAAATTATGTTCGGGCATCCAAAATGAGTTGAAACAGCCGGCCTATATTAGCGTTGGATACACTATGATCGGAGTCTGTATTGACCCGGTGCACGATGACCATGTCATATTCGGGGATGACAAGCATAATCTGTCCACCAACGCCGCTGGCCGTGTAAGCTCTGGCAGGCAAGTCCACATTCGGTAGCATTTTATATTGATTTCCTAATTTGTTGACCCACCACATATAGCCGTAACCGGATGTTTGTGAAGTCGCGGCGTCTGAATAGTAGTTTGTACTTTCCGCAACCCAATCCTCAGGTATGATCTGCTGATTTTTCCATTTGCCTTTGTTGAGCATGAGCAAACCGAACCTTGCCAAATCACTGGCTGTTATCCGAAATGGATAGGCTTTATGCCTCGATTCTGCGCCACTTGCGTATTGCCCGTCACTTACCTTAAAATGTTCCATCTGTAAAGGCATAGCCAACTCATTATACAAGGTCTGGTATATATCTTTACCGGTCTGCTGCATGAAGATTGTGCCTAAAGCATTAAAGTCCCAATTATTGTAGTACCAAAATGTGCCGGGTGCGTGACTGTGGCGATCGGGTTTTCGATTTACCATAGCCTCAGATTCGTAAAGGGCAGGATGGTAGATACCCGATCGGGCTTGTAACAGCTGCCGGACAGTGGCCTGCTTTTCGATGGTTGATAACCCCTCTTCGTCATCGATCATAAGATCTGCCATTGTCGAATTGAGGTTAATGGTGCCGTCCTCAACATAAGTGCCATATAATGCGCTGAGAAAACTCTTTCTTAGTGAATGGCTCTGGTACTTGTGGTTGATATCCCCTCTTTGGTACAAAATCTTGCCCTTGTAGATTACCAACAATGCCGCGGATTGTTGCTGATTGTACCGTTGAGCCACCAAGTCCAGTTTTGATGACAAAAATCCGGCATCTTCGGGCTTGTCTATGGTTTCCCATCGGGCGTGCGGAAAAGTAGCTGTTATTCTGTCGACAGGAGGCTCATCCACGGGGGTGGGAACCGTGGTGTTACAGCCTAAGATAAGTGTGCCAAGTATAAAAGACAGAAACGTCTTTTGAACGATACTATTTATGTTATTCATCATCTTTGTCTTGTCCATGGAATGTCGTGCATGCATATCCTTGTAAGACGGTTATAGAGGAGGGAGGGGGTAGGAAAATATTAGATTATGTGGTTATATCATTTAACGAAAATAAAAGTTATTTTATTGCGTTTTATATGTTTTTTGTTGAAATTTTTACAGCATTTTGCACTTTTGAAGGACTGAATACTGATATTTATTTCGTTTTACATTATTTATTTATATAAATATTTGTATTTATTTCTATATTAATACAAAAAATAATTATATTTACTTATCGTTAATCACAATTGACGATATATTCGGTTTTATCAATTTATTTAAACATTGCATTATGAATTATTTATTGAGTTATGGGTATAGGTTTTTGTTTACCCTCATTGTTTTATTAGCGCTTTCGTGTAGCAAAGACCCTGTTGCTAATAAAGAAAGCGGAAAGCTATATAACTTAAGTTTTAAATTTAAAGGATTTACTTCCACGAAACAACCGTTAAAGGGCGCTTTTAGGTCGATGGAGAAGTTGGCATCTACAACCGGTGGATCACAAGGTCAAACAGTCGGCTATTTGTATTTTTGGTCTTTTAACCAAGAAACCTTATACCCCGACATCCGAGTGCCGTCCAATGGAGAGATTAGCATTACCTTTAATCATGGGAATACTCCAGCCAATTATGTGGCTTCAACCTACACCCACGTGGGATTTGACGCAGGTAAGGCGCTGAATCTTAAAGGTGCGGATGAGATTATCTTTGAAATGCCTTTAAAAGGTGTTCAGCAGATTACCAACTTGGGCTTTGATATAGGAAGCTCGAATACAGGTCCAAAAGACTTCGAATTGTACTACAGTACCAATGGTGAGGACTACGGGGCTCTTCAGCTGGTTAATCAATTCGAGTCTGCCACAGCCAATGCTAAGAATTCGTTTGTCTATGACCTACATGAGATAGAGATTGCTGCTGATCGGCTATGGATTAAGATTGTCCCCAAGGCGGGAGACCGCATGGGAGGTGATGAGTTCAATGCGGGTATGGGGACTTGTCGTTTGGACAACTTCTATCTGGAGGGGACGTACGAAATGAGCCAAGCCAATCAGGTTTCGAAGTTGTATTATTTTATTTATCATCGGGACAACAATGATATCTATGAAGTGGGTGAGGTGAACGAAGAAGATCTTGCTGATTTTGAACTTCAATTACCTTTAGGTACCTATGAGGTGATGTTTGTACTCAACCAATCTGATATGGACTTGCTATTACCTTCCAATAAAGAGGATTGGTTAAATCTGTTTGTCGGTAATTATTTTTTAAATGGACAAGCAATGGTATATGGTTTGGTGGGTCAGATCGAAGTAATACAGGATGAAAGTTTTACCTTCACCTTGGAAAGATGGTATAGTCAAGTGAAGTTTGAATTTACGGACAGCGACCTAAGTCTGGCTAATAGGATAGTTGTCAAGGCGGTACACCAGCCTTTTTATTTTGTGCCTTGGGGGCAGGCTATGAGCGATCCGATGTCAGACGATACTGAGCTTATTTTTGAGGAAGACTTTGTTTCCAATAAGCAAATTACATTTAATCAGTTTTTAGGATTACTGGCGGAGACAAAAGAGGTTTCCTACCAGTTGGAAGTGTATGCCGGTGAAAGACTGATCCGTACGGTGACCGTAAGTGATGAGGTGAAAAACAACATGCAATTGACCTTTAGGGGAGAGTTGATGAAGGATGTGCAAGCACAAGGTAATTTTGTTATCCATAAAAACGAGGTTTGGAATGGAGCAATAGAGGCTGCTTTTTAAAACATTATTTGGTTATTCTGGTTTGTTTTCCTTATTTTTGTCGTATATAACTAACTAACAATTTATTACTATGAAAAAGTATTTTACTATTTTGGCAGTCATGCTGTCCATGACAATGGTGGGATGTGACAAAGACGAGACTCCTGAAGAAAAAGATGACGCTGTTAAAGCAGCTTTGGTTGGTGCTTGGGAGGTAGAGGGTATAAAAGCAGATACCTATAAAGGGACAACTAAGGTAGGAACAGATATTGATATTCCAGAAGAATTTCTAGAAGAGATGCCTCTTAGCGTTACATTTACAAAAACCCAGATGTCGCTCGTATTTGAAAATCCCGAGGATAACGAATCCAATTCGTACACGGTCAACTCAGAGACTGGTGTTATCCTTCTTGCTGGAGACGAGGAGGGGATTGACGAGCTTAATTACACCCTTTCAAGCGATAAAAAAACATTGACGATATGGTTTAAACAGGATGTTGAGGAGGATGATGACATTGATTCCATGCGAATCACATTGACTCTTAAAAAGACATCGTAACTCGAAAAATCTATTCGATTGTTAATAGCTAACTTATAGGGGGCTGAAACCAAGGTTTTCAAGCCCCCTATTTTTTATGCCATTTCCTTTTTCACGAACCTTCCTGTTTCGCTATTCTTTTGTTTGATGAGATCCTCCGGTGTTCCGGCAAAGAGCAGTTCTCCACCATTTCTACCACCTTCAGGTCCCATATCAATAACCCAATCGGCGACTTTGATGACATCGAGATTATGTTCAATGATTAATACCGTATTGCCCCGATCTACCAAACGGTTAATAACGCCTAATAAGACGTTTACATCCTCAAAATGAAGACCTGTGGTGGGTTCATCCAAAATATAGAACGTATTTCCAGTATCTTTCTTAGAGAGTTCCGTAGCAAGTTTGACACGTTGAGCTTCCCCACCCGACAGCGTCGTAGACGATTGTCCTAAGGTAATATAGCCAAGTCCGACATCTTGTAATGTCTTAATCTTACGGTAAATAGAAGGAATGTTTTCGAAGAACTCTACAGCCTCATCTATACTCATGTCCAGTACATCAGAGATGGATTTGCCCCGATAACGAACTTCCAACGTCTCCCGATTGTAGCGTTTGCCATAACAGGTTTCACAAGGTACCTGTACGTCGGGTAGGAAGTTCATCTCGATAATTTTCATGCCTGCACCCTGACAGGTTTCACACCGTCCGCCTTTGACGTTAAATGAAAAACGCCCCGGTTTATAACCGCGGATTTTAGCTTCGGGCAGTTGGACAAATAGGGTGCGGATATCCGAAAATACACCCGTATAGGTAGAAGGGTTGGAGCGGGGAGTGCGGCCGATAGGACTCTGGTCTATTTCAATAACTTTGTCAATATTTTTCAAGCCATCTATGCTTTTGTAATGCATAGGTTTAGATTTGGCCCTGAAAAAATGATGGTTGAGAATAGGATAAAGTGTTCCCGTAATCAAGCTGGATTTTCCCGATCCAGAAACTCCAGTGACGAGTATCAATTTTCCAAGAGGAAAGTCAACTGCAATATCTTTTAGATTATTCCCGGTGGCACCCTTTAGTGATAATGTTTTGCCATTTCCTTGTCGTCGATCCTTAGGAGTGCTCACCTCTTTTCTACCATTGAGATAAGTGGCGGTAAGCGATCGGGCCTTGAGGACTTCTTGAGGTGTGCCTTGTGCGACTACCTTACCCCCATGTACCCCGGCTGCCGGCCCCATATCGATGACGTAGTCCGCGCTTAAGATCATATCTTTATCATGCTCTACGACAAGTACGGAGTTGCCAATATCTCGGAGGTTTTTCAACGAACTGATTAATCGTTCGTTGTCCCGCTGGTGTAAGCCAATACTCGGTTCATCTAGGATGTAGAGCACATTGACAAGCTGAGAACCGATTTGTGTAGCTAAGCGAATACGTTGGGCTTCTCCACCCGATAGCGTCTTTGAGGACCGATCGAGTGTCAGATAGTTTAATCCTACATCTAATAGGAAACCCAGTCGTGTCCGAATTTCCTTCAGAATCTCCGTTGCGATGAGCTGTTGCCTTTCCGCTATACGAGCGTCTAGATTTTCGAGCCATTCCATCAGTGTGGAAATGTCCATTGCAGCTAATTCGCTGATATCTTTGTCATCTATCTTAAAATGTAAAGATTCCCGTTTTAGACGCGCACCGTGGCAGGATGGACAACAGATCTTGGTCCTGAAATCTTCCAAAAGAGGAGAATCGTCGCGTTGTCGACCGTGCATTTCTTCTAGCATTTTCAGAATCCCCGAAAAATTCACTCGATATTCGCGGGCTCCATAAGCACCGTAAGAAACCGTTAATGGGATAGATTCGTCGGCGCCGAACAAAAGCATATCGATCTGTTCTTCTGGAAGCTTTTCTATCGGAGTAGTTAGTGAAAAGTCAAACTTATTTGTGACAGCTTTTAGTACGGCAAAGTTCCACGACTCACGGAAGGGCCCTAATGGTGCAATACCTCCTTTATGAATACTGATTTTACGGTCTGGAATAACAATATTCTTGTCAATTTCAAAGATGTAGCCTAAACCGTCACATTTTGGACAAGCACCGTAAGGCGAGTTGAAGGAGAATGTATTCGGTTGTGGCTCATCATATGAGATGCCTGATTCGGCATCCATCAAATACCGGCTAAAGAATTGCTCTTGTGTATTATCTCTATTACTGATTTTTATGATTCCCTTAGCAGCCTTCATAGCTTCTAACACAGAGGTGTACAGACGTTTTCTATCCGCTAGCGAAATTTTTAATCTGTCAACTACAATTTCAATATCATGTATCTTGTAGCGGTCTACCTGCATCTTCGGCACGAGATCCAATATTTCAGTATCTACCCGGACCTTTGTATAACCTTGTTTGCGTATCTGCTCAAACAGTTCACGATAATGACCTTTTCGACCTTTGACGACGGGAGCTAATATATTGACATAATCATCTTTGAAGTCTTCCAGTATCCTGTCTACGATCTGATCTTCCGACATGCGCTGCATTTTTTTTCCGGTGACATAAGAGAAGGCGTCACTGGCCCGCGCGTACAATAGACGTAGGAAATCATAAATTTCAGTAATCGTGCCCACGGTCGAACGAGGGTTTTTACTGGTTGTTTTTTGCTCGATGGATATGACGGGGCTTAATCCGGATATCTTGTCCACATCAGGGCGCTCTAGACCACCTAGAAATTGCCGGCTATAGGCCGAAAAAGTTTCCATATAGCGGCGTTGGCCTTCGGCATAGATGGTGTCAAAAGCGAGAGACGATTTGCCCGAACCACTTAAACCGGTGATCACTACAAGCTCATTTCTGGGAAAGGATACGTCTATATTTTTGAGATTATGAACACGAGCTCCGAAGACCTCCACTTCATGTTGATCCACCAAATCTACTGCCTTTGTCTTAGTCATGGAAAATATTAATTTTTAGCAACCTGCAAAGTTACGGATTTTTAGGCAGATGAATAACCCGATAAACGAAATGTAAGTTAGGGATATAAGAGCGCAAACTTCGCTCTTTAATTTACTTTCAAGCTATACGTAATCTCCACACCGCCAGCCGCTAACATGTCGTGCACCGAACAGTACTTTTTGACGGCTAGCTCGGCGGCTTTTTGTGCTTTCGTTTCGTCGATCTTTCCTGTTAAAGAGAAGCTGATATGGATGTGTGTAAAGATATTGGGAACTTCTTCTCTTCTTTTGCCACTCACTTCGATGCGGATATCATCGATTTCCTGGCGTTGTTTCTGCAGGATAGTGGTCAGGTCGAGCACACTGCAAGACCCCAGTGCCATCAACACGAGTTCCATCGGACGTACGCCCTTTCCCTCTCCTCCAATTGCTTCTGAACCATCGATATTTACTTTGACATCCGAAAGGTCACTAGATGCTTCAAAATGAACTGCTTTATTTACTCTATGTAGTTGTACTTTCATCTCTTCGTTCTTTGTTTTTTACAGCGAACAATCACCGTGTATAGAAACAAATATAGCGATAAACAGACTTGGATACAAGAACGGATACTTAAAGGCCTTTTTGTTTTTAAAAAATCATTTTTTAACAAATTTACAACGACCGTCCCTTATATTTGTTATATTACATTCAGTTCATAAACATTAAAAGTATACGATATGAGTCAAGTAACATTTAAAGGAGATACCGTCAATACTGCAGGGAATTTACCTAGCATAGGATCTAAAGCACCCGATTTTTCATTGACTGCCGGTGATTTATCACAGAAGTCTTTAGCGGATTTTAGTGGTAAGAAAGTGGTCCTAAGTATATTCCCGAGTATTGATACAGGAACCTGTGCCGCTTCTGTGCGAGCCTTTAACGAAAAAGCCGCTCAATTTGAAAATACAGTTGTCCTTTGCATTTCAAGAGATCTGCCTTTTGCGCAAGGGAGATTCTGTGCTGCAGAGGGACTGGATAATGTGATTACTTTATCCGAATACAAAGATTCGAGTTTTTCGGATGCATACAACGTCAGGTTTGTAGATGGTCCCTTGGAGGGGCTGTTGAGTCGATCGGTTGTTGTGCTAGATGAGACAGGTAAAGTCGTTTATACCGAACAGGTCGCGGAGACGACAAATGAACCAAATTACGATGCGGCTGTAGCTGCCTTATCATAGTTCTCTAGGGTATAACGTTTTCAAAAATCAAATTATCATGCAATATTATCCGATTTTTTTGGATAATATTGCATTTATGAAGGAAACGATATGTCAAAAAGTTGCGCTGATAACGGGTATTACAGGACAAGATGGTGCCTATCTAGCTGAGTTTTTATTAAAGAAGGGATATCAAGTTCATGGCCTAAAGCGAAGGAGCTCCCTTTTTAATACAGATCGGATAGACCATTTATACCAAGATCCTCATTTGGACAATCGTAACTTTATACTTCATTTTGGTGACCTGACGGATTCGACAAATCTTATTCGGATCATTCAAGAGATTCAACCAGACGAAATCTACAATCTGGCCGCCCAATCCCACGTTAAAGTAAGTTTTGATACCCCCGAATATACCGCCAATGCCGATGGTATAGGAACCCTACGCATTCTGGAGGCAGTGAGGTTGTTGGGTATGAATCAACGGACACGGATTTACCAAGCTTCGACGTCGGAGTTGTATGGACTGGTACAAGAGACTCCTCAAAGTGAAACCACGCCTTTCTATCCGAGAAGTCCTTATGCTGTGGCTAAATTGTATGCTTATTGGATCACTGTGAATTACCGGGAGGCTTATGGTATGTATGCTTGTAACGGCATCCTTTTCAATCATGAGAGCCCAATCCGGGGTGAAACCTTTGTCACACGAAAGATCACGCGTGCTGTTGCTAAGATCGCATTAGGGTTGCAACAAAAAATGTTCTTGGGCAATCTATCTGCACAGCGCGATTGGGGACACGCCAAGGATTATGTGGAAGCTATGTGGCTTGTCCTCCAACAGGAAAAAGCGGAAGACTTTGTCATTGCAACGGGCGTTACGACAACCGTTCGTGACTTTGTACGGTTAAGTTTCGCAGTGTTGGGAATCGAAGTAGAGTTTAGTGGTAGAGGTGAGCAGGAGAAAGGTGTAATCATCGACCGGGATGACGAACAATTGTTAGCACATGGCATTGATCCGAGTAATATTAAATTTGGACAGACAGTGGTCAATGTTGATTCGGCTTACTATCGCCCCACAGAAGTGGATTTGCTCATCGGAGATCCAAGTAAGGCACACGAAAAATTAGGTTGGAGGCCCCAATATGATTTGCAGCGGCTCGTTGCTGAAATGGTGGTTTCAGACTTGAAACTTATGCGGAAAGAACAATACCTGAAAGAGGGCGGATTTGACATTTTAAATTATTTTGAATAATAATCATCCGTTTGGAATAGTTTTTGTTACGTGTTTGTTACAAAAGCGGGATTGTCGTTGGATAATTTATTTTTGATAATGGAAGTACAGACTAGTAAGGAAAATAAAAGTGAAATTCAGGTAAGAAAGAAGGATAATTCCAAAGTTTATTTTTTTATAATAGCAATAGTTGCACTCCTCTTAACGAACGTCTATTTTTATGTTAAGTTTAAGTCTTCGGGCGAAAAGCTGTATACGGTAGCTTTGCAAAAGGAGAATTTGCAAATTGAAATAGATAGGATCGAAGCGGAGTTGGATAATATTCAGCGAGAAGGAAAAACTTCAGAGTCGGAAGATATCACACTAAGCGAGCAAAAGGTAAGGCAGGGGATAGCGAATCTACGTTCAAACCTCGATGTTGCTAATCTGTCTGAAGATCGATTAGCGGATTTGAGACTGCAGGTCAAAACATTAAAGAGTAATGTTTCAGACCTGAAGATCAGAATAGAGGAGCTCAATCTTCAAAATGAAATTCTCCAGCGAGAAAACGAGGAATTAAATCATGCGATCTATTCGCAGACAGATAAGGTTCAGTCTTTAGAATATAACAATCGCGTCTTGAAAGAAAAGGTGGGTATAGCTTCTTCTATCAAGGTTTCCAATATGCTTATCAATGGTGTTGAGATTAAAAGGAGGGGCAATAAGGAAATTGAGACAAAGGCTAAGCGAGTGGACGAATTACAAATCCAATTTTCAATTGCGGATAATCCATTAGCCACAAAAGGAAACAAAGATATTTACGTACGTGTCGTAGATCCCAACGGAAACCTTATCGTCAAAAACGAGAACATATTCCAAGTCAATAATGATGAACTTCAATACACATTCAAGGAAACGATCCGTTTTACAAATAATGGAGAGGGGTATGAGTTCTTGTGGAATAATGAAAATCAAGGTTTTCGAAAAGGAGCCTATACAGTTCTCTTGTATGCGGACAATGCCATTATGGGACGATCTAGTATCGTCTTAAAATAAAGAGGTGGAGTTTGTCTCAAACTCCACCTCTTTATTTTATCTCAATTTCTGGATATCCTTTTCGTTTTTCTCCAAATCTCGGTGAAACTCTTTTAGTTTGATTTCCTCCCTGCTGATTTTAATTTTAGCTTTTTCTTGATCGATGCCGCTTAGTTTTCTTTTGTCAACTTTTTTATCAAAATCCTTTTGAAGCTTCCCAATCTTCTTTTCCTGTTTGACAATCTTCTTTTCAATCTTTTCCGATTTCTTTATAGCTTTGTCATATTTCTTTTGTGCTTTTATCCGCGCTTTTTGAGCTTTCGCCAATTCTTTTTCGCGTTTCAGTAAATCCTTTTCACGTTTTTGAGCAGCTTTCTCTGCTTTAACTCTTTCTTTTTCCGCTTTTTCTTCAGCTTTCCGTGCTTCCTTTTCCGCTTGTTCGATCCGTTTTTGTTCCGTTGCTGATTCTCTCCGCTCATTGTCTATTGCTCGTTGTTTTTCTGCGGCCAACCTTTTTTGTTCGGTATCAATCTGAGAAACAGGAATGGTATCCAAAGCGCTGTGTTTGATCGGCGTTTCGGATTGGGCATAAGAAGCCTGAATTCCAATTATACTCAAGAAAACAATACATGTAAATAATTTAATAGTTTTTACCATAGCTGAATTTCGTTAATGTGTAAAAGCGCGTTATTACCCGCTTAAGTGAACACAAAGGTACAAAAAAGAAAAGGCAACACCTTTTGTTGTGCCGCCTTTCTCCAATTTTGTAGTATTTGTTCTATAGCTTAGATAAGTTGTTTTAGAAGTTTAGTCCAACTTACTAAGTCGCCGATTATTTGATGCAATTGACTTATACTCACACGCTCTTGCTGCATACTATCCCGATGGCGTATTGTAACTTGATCGTCTTCCAATGTTTGGTGATCCACTGTGATACAGAATGGTGTGCCAATAGCATCCTGACGACGATAGCGCTTGCCTATCGAATCTTTTTCATCATATTGGATGTTGAAATCTAGTTTTAATTGTGCCATGATTTCGCGTGCCTTTTCGGGGAGGCCATCTTTCTTGGTTAAAGGAAGTACCGCTGCTTTTACGGGAGCAATAGCGGGATGGAACTTCAATACAACACGCGAATCTTGCTTCTCTTCAGTGGATAAATCTTCATTTACCAATGAATTAGCTAAAATACTCAAGAAAAAACGATCTAAGCCAATCGACGTTTCGATAACGTAAGGAATGTAGTTTTGATTGATTTCCGGATCGAAGTACTGCATCTTTTTCTTGGAGTACTCCTGATGCTGTTTTAGATCAAAATCTGTACGGGAGTGGATACCTTCAACTTCTTTGAAACCAAAAGGAAAATCGTATTCGATATCTACTGCAGCGTTGGCATAATGTGCGAGTTTGACATGATCGTGAAACCGATATTTTGAAGGATCAGCTCCTAAAGCCAGGTGCCATTTTAAACGTGTCTCTTTCCATTTTGCATACCAGTCTAATTCGGATCCTGGACGTACAAAAAACTGCATTTCCATCTGTTCAAACTCCCGCATGCGGATGATAAATTGCCGAGCGATAACTTCATTACGGAAAGCTTTACCAATTTGCGCTATTCCGAAGGGAATTTTCATCCGCCCGGTTTTTTGTACATTTAAGAAATTAACAAAGATTCCTTGTGCTGTTTCTGGACGTAGATATACTTGTTCAGCTCCATCGGCCATAGCACCCATTTGGGTAGCAAACATCAGGTTGAACTGGCGTACATCCGTCCAGTTTTTGGTGCCCGATACTGGACATACGATATTATGTTCCTCAATAATAGCTTTCAACCGAGGAAGATCATCTGCATTTAAAGCTTCGTCCAGATCTTTCTGTAACTGTGCAGCTTTGTCCGTTTTTCCGTCCTTTTCATAACGATCGATTTTATCTTCGATCAACTGATCTGCGCGGTATCGCTTCTTCGAATCTTTGTTGTCGATCATCGGATCACTAAATCCATCCACGTGTCCCGAAGCTTTCCAGGTTGTAGGATGCATAAAAATGGCCGCATCTATACCAACGATATTTTCGTTCAGTTGCACCATGGACTTCCACCAATAGGTCTTGAGGTTATTCTTCAGCTCCGAACCTAGCTGACCATAATCATATACGGCACTCAGGCCATCATAAATTTCACTAGAAGGGAATACAAAACCATATTCCTTGGCATGTGAGATAATGCTCTTGAAAAAATCGTCTGTCTGTTTGCTCATAATGGCAAATATAGATATTAGTATTTAGATTTTAGACATAAGATTCCTCGGTACGACCTTAGTTTAGACCTCCAAATCGCGGATTTGTTGGGAGGCGTTTTTATTGTC
Source organism: Sphingobacterium sp. (assembly GCA_040392285.1). Lineage (GTDB taxonomy): Bacteria > Bacteroidota > Bacteroidia > Sphingobacteriales > Sphingobacteriaceae > Sphingobacterium. The sequence goes on from JBEBWF010000006.1 coordinate 67,589, forward strand.
TACCTTTTTGATAATATGCTGGATAATGCCTTGTTCGTCGATGACGAATGTCGTACGTGCAGTGCCCATATATTTACGACCGTACATATTCTTTTCCACCCATACCCCATAGTCGTTAACAATCTGTTGGTCCTCGTCTGCTAATAGGTTGAACGGTAGGTCGAATTTGGCAATAAACTTTTGATGTGATTGTTCGCTGTCGACGCTCACACCGATGACTTCAAAGCCATCATTTAGTAGACTTTGATAATTGTCGCGAAAGTTGCAGGCCTCCGTTGTACAGCCCGGCGTATTGTCTTTTGGATAAAAATATAAGATCACCTTCTTGCCTTTAAAATCAGCTAGCTTAACGGTCTTGCCTTCTTGGTTTTTAGCTACAATTGCGGGTGCTTTATCCCCTTCTTTTAGTTCTGCCATAGTGTTGTTTTTAGATTAAAGATTAAGGAACAAAGAATTTGGATCCTTTCTTCCATCCCTGCCTACCGACAGCCTTTTTCTTTTGTCCTAGTTCTATTTAATAAATTGTGCCTCATAAACCTTTTCGTTATCTTTCCAGTCCTTCACGACCAATCGGAAAGTATGTGTACCTTTCGCTAAGGCCGGTTCGAAACGATGCCATAGATGACGATTTTTGGAATCATATTCCATCAATACCCATTTCTCATCAATATATCCGTTGAATGACTGTATGCCAGAAAAGTTATCTGATATGGTGAAATCAATCCGAGCCTGTGTAGCCACATTTTTCCCATTGGTCAGGTTGCGAGCTGTGATTGTTGGGGGGATGGTATCTACTGCTACATAGAAAGACCCTAAATTCCGGGTGTTGACCGTTACCCAGCCATTTTCAAATTTTCCTCCTTCAGCACCGGATTGGACGGATGCTAGAAGCGCCTTATTCTCCAAGTGCGGAGGTAAATGAGTAGGCTTTATGCGCAGTTGGTAGGTGGTAAACAACGGAGTAAGGTTGTTGGCAATATGATGTACGTTGGAATAAGCGTTTGCTATGGGATTACTTTCGTGATAGGTGAAATCCATATCTGTATAAAGCGCACCAATGGGCATATCCACTTTTACATGAGTCGAGGTAAAGGAATTTACTTTGTTATACGCAAATAATTCGCCTTGGGGAGGTATGATCTTGGGTTGATAGCTATCACTGTTCCGTACGGTGAAATCTAGTTCACTGCAGTTTCCGTTGATGTCTTTGACAACGTATTTGACATAATGTACTTCCTGGTCTTTTAGCGCTATTATTCCTTGATTATCGAGGAGTTTAAATAAAGCTATAGGATTTCCCGGATCTTTGAAGCTTTTCTGTACCTTATTTTTGGATAGTTTCCAATAGGGGTAATCTATATAAGAATGAATGGCTCGACCGGTATTAAAGTCCAACTCTTCGAACACCACCGTAGAAATGGGCTTGCCATCGAGGAACAGCTCGATAGAATATACGCCATTTTGAAATCCTCCTGCACGATGCCTGTCTATCGTATTAATGCCCAGCCCAAATTTGCCGTTGACAGGTATTGGAGTTGTACTCACTAAACCATAACGTCCGGTGCCCAAAGCTTTAATCTGTTGATGACGGCGAGGGGTGTGTTCGTTAAAGATCTGTCCCTGAAGATCATAAACTGTCAACCCCGATATGGTCGGTGTATAATTATCCGTAAAGCGTAATCCAAAAAGCTGTGGGTTTAAAGGATGTTGGGTTTTGGTATCACGTATCTCAAAATGCAGATGCGGTCCCGCAGAGCCACCTGTATTTCCGGCGTTGCCAATATATTGGCCTTTGGTTAGCTTAACCTGCCCCGCCTGAAGCGTAATATCCACATCAAAACGTTGTTGCTTGTATTGTTCCGCCCGTATGATATTTGTCAATGCATCATTGAATCTATCCATATGCAGATAAACAGTTGTATAGCCATTGGGATGATCGATATAGACCGAATTACCACCGCCGCCGATCTGTACGCGTACGCGCGCGACAAAGCCTTCGGCAGCAGCATGCAGGGGTAAGCCTATTTTCTGTTGTGTGCGGTAATCATCGCCAGCATGAAAATGTGTACTTCTTAGTTCACCGAAGGTGCCCGAGGCATCTGGGGCGATATTTAATGGGTTGCGGAAGTATCCTTGAGGATATTCACGTGAGGTGAATACAGTTTTCTTTTGACCGTAAACGATCTGGAAGACGAAACACAATAATATGACGATAGAGATAAGTAGTTTTTTCATGTTACTTGATGTTACAGGCGAACATAGATTTCTTTTGTAAGAAGCCTTCTAATTTATCGCCAATGTGTACAGGTCCAACACCTTCAGGAGTGCCGGTATAGATCAGGTCCCCCTTACGTAGCGTGATGTATTTTGATATAAAAACAACGAGGTCATCAAAGCCGAAAATTACATCTTTGGTATTCCCTTCTTGTACAGTTATCCCATTTTTCTGTAAAGAAAAAGAAAGATTTTGGAGGTCTTCGAATTCCTCTTTAGCGATCAGGGGACTAATTACGGCTGAGTGGTCAAATGCTTTGGCCAACTCCCAAGGTAACCCTTTTTCTTTCTGCTGATTTTGAATATCCCGTGCCGTAAAATCTATACCTAAGCCTACAGCGTCGTAGTATTTATGTGCAAATTTTGGCGACACGTGTTTTCCTTCGTTACATATACGAAGTACGACTTCTACCTCGTAATGGATATCTGTTGAAAACTCAGGGTAATAAAAGTCTTTGTTGTCTTTCAATACCGCGGTATCAGGTTTTAAGAAAATGACAGGCTTTTCAGGTACGGGATTGTTAAGCTCTTTCGCGTGATTGATATAGTTTCGGCCAACGGCTATTATTTTCATATTGTGGAGTCGTATTAAAAAAGTCCTGAAACAAACTTACTAAATGTATAAAGCTTTACAAAGATAGAACCAAGAAAGTGATGGAATGATCCTCGATTTGTATTTAATAAAAAAGTAATATATTTATAATCTGTTGGCGATAGGGTATGTTGAAAAAACGCGCTAACTTTGTAACCAGTTTACCTACTTAGTTGATGAATTAGGCTTTGGAAAAGTATAATAAGCATTCGGATTTGGACTTAATGATAAAACTTCGAGAAGGAGATCAATCCGCCTATAAAATGTTGAAAATAAGATATTTGTTTTTTAGCTAAATAAAAGTACGGAAGTCAGGAAGGTTATCCGTATCGGAGATATGGCTATTGCGACGAAATGCATAACAAATAAATTGTAAAAAAGGTTTGTGTTTTCGTCATTTTTCATGTACCCGAAAACAGGCTTTTGAGAAAATACTTTCTAACAAAACAGTTAACTCTTTTATTAAAAGAGATACACGTTCTGTAAAAACAGTTAACTCTTTTATTAAAAGAGATACACGTTCTATAAAAACAGCTAACTGTCTTATCAAAAGAATGAACTGTTTTCGGGAAAGAGTCATTTATTTTGTCACACGATGTAACTATTCTAAGAAAACCGTCAGCTATTTTGACAGGAAAGATAACTATAAAAACAGAACGGCTACACGTTCTTACAGAATAGCATCACTTTTCAAGATAACAGTTAACTGTTTTATAAAAAGAGTGAGCTACTTTTCTTCATGAGTTAACTGTTCTATACATTTAGATGCATGTTTGAACAAAACAGTAACACAATAAGCAAAAACAGTAACGTATTTGAATAAAATAGTTATCCGTTAACCCACAAAGGATATCTCTTTACCGGAAACAGGAACCTAAAAAGCCACCTAAGTGCAAAAATCTTTTGTTATAATATCGACGATTCTGTAACTTCATTGCCGCAGGTTCTCTATAAAGGAAATCTTATAGAGAATACCAGCTGAAAAAAGACAGAGCGTTGAAACTTAAGATTATGCGTAAAACCAAATTGCCATCCGATGAGAAAGACTTGCAACACCAGTTTAATGAAGGGTGTTATGAGGCTTTTGCGGAGGTATATCGCAATTATTGGGAACATTTTTATAATTATGTCTTTCGGTTATGCCAGTCAGAAGCTAAAACCGAGGATATCTTACAGGATGTCTTTGCCGATCTTTGGGAACTAAGGGGAACACTTGGGCACGTGCACTCCTTGCGCGCCTATGTTTTTGCTATGGTCAAAAGCAAGACACTGAAAATGCTTTACCGGGAAAAACGGATACCTCAGGAGCAGATTGATCTCTTGGCCGATCAATTACGTCAGTCGGAGTGGGGGACCTTAGACAATTTGATGGCAGAGGAGATCGAATCAGCTATCTCTTCCACCGTAAAGACTATGCCGGCACGTATGCAACAGACATTCGTCAAAAGCAGATATGAAGGATACAGCCGCAAGGAAATCTCGGAAGAGATGGGTGTGAGTGATCAAACCGTCAAGAAGCAACTCCAGCATTCTTTAAGATTGATAAAAACCCGGTTATCCCGCCTGTACACCTATTTTTTTTAATATTCCGAAAAAAAATAAAATTTTTATACCCCCTATAGGCTGTAAATGACTCTTCTTATTTACTAGCCGATGCTATTTTATGAATATATTACAGTGTAAACAGGGATAACCAACAATACTCCTAGACAAATAATTGAGATGGAAGACAGACAGCGGCTGTTAATTGAGAAGTATCTGGCCGGTACTTGTTCTGAGGAAGAACGACGAATGGTAGACGAATGGATGGATAACTGGGCGCAGAGGAATGGCCCGGACGTCATAAAGGAAAATGATAGTGCTAGAATAGCACAACTTTTGCTGAATCGGATTAATGGAGAAATTGCTGGAAGAGAAAGAGCAATGCGACGAAAAATACAATTGCGCCGATATGCTGTTGCAGCGAGTATAGTCTTTGCTCTTTTATTGAGTACGGTCTTATGGCTAGATAAAAAGGGAGAGGTTCAAGGAGATCCTATATCTTATACGACAGTAGAGCCGGGGAGTAAAAGTGCAGTGCTATTATATTCCGGAGGAAAAGAAATAGACCTGTCCAGTTTAGCGGAAGAGATGAGTTTGAACAATGGTATGAAAATACGCTCTGACGGTTCTTTGGCGTCTTTAGAAAACTTGGAAAATGCTAACCAGCGCGTATCGGAATTAAATGAAGTTCGGATACCGAAGGGTGGGCAGTACCAGTTGAAGCTGATGGATGGAACTAAAGTCTATCTGAACTCTGCTAGCCGGTTGATTTTTCCAACTCGTTTTGACAGTGATGTCAGAAAAGTAAAATTAGAAGGAGAAGCTTATTTCGAAGTCGTGCATAATGATACCCCGTTTATTGTCGAACTGGACGGTCATGCAGTACAGGTACTAGGGACTGAGTTTAATGTAAAGGCATATGACAAAAAACAATCTTATACGACATTGGTGAAGGGTAAAGTAATGATGAAGCTCGATAATGGAGGATCGCAAGAATTGAAACCCGGGCAACAGGCTATGACCGATGATAAGATCGTATTGCGGGAGGTTGATGTGAAGCACTTTACGTCTTGGAAAGAAGGCTATTTTTCTTTTGATTTCATGAACATCAAAGAAATTATGAACGAAATATCCCGCTGGTACGATATCGAATACGAAATAAGGCCAGGAGTTGATATTAAAGAAGAAATAGGAGGAACTTTTTCGAGAGACAAAAGCTTAGGGGAGTTGTTGAATTATGTAGAAAAATTAATGGATATTAAAATAACAAAAAATGGAAACAAAGTGACTTTAACAAAATAATGTGTAAAAATATCCCCAAGTGCTGCGAACACTCAGGGATGTGAGTACAGAAAAAATTAACTCAGGATAACGGCTAACTTATTAACTATACCTTATGCAAAAGTATAAAAATAATGCTATTCTTCCATCTCGTTTTTGGAAGAGCAACCTATCTAAACTAATTATGAAGCTACAACTCATACTTTGGTTATGCGCTACGTTTGTTTTTGCAGCCAAAGCAGAAAGTGTTTTCGCTCAAAAGGTCAGTCTAGATGTTAAAAATCAACCACTGGCTAATGTCTTTAAGCAGATCAGAGAGGGTTATCAAGTGGATTTCCTTTATACAAAGAAACAGCTTAAAGATACCAAACCCATTACATTACGGGTGGTGAACAAAGATTTGAATGATGTGCTACACACCATTTTAGAAAGCCAAGGGCTGACATATGAACGTGAAGGTAGCACGGTAGTCATTAAAGAAAAAGAAATCATTAATAGATCTTCCTCGCGGATAGTCCAGAGTGTACAACAAGAACACGTCGTCACGGGAAAGATAACCGATAATGAAGGCAATCCCTTATTAGGTGTAAGTATCGAACTGAAGGAAAGATCTCAGATAGGGACGACAACAGATCGGAATGGTATGTATGTATTGACCGTGCCGCAGAATTCCGTGTTGATTTATCGGTATATGGGATATTTGACTCAAGAAATCAATATAAATACAAGGAGAGAGCTCAATGTTACCATGCAGGTCGATGTGACGGGGATGGAAGAGATTGTGGTCGTAGGTTTTGGAGAGCAGAAAAAAGAAAGCCTTGTGTCTTCTGTATCTACGATCAGAGGAGAATCGTTACGAATGCCCAATAGAAGCTTGTCTAACAATTTAGTAGGTCAATTATCCGGTTTGATTGCCGTACAGCGTTCAGGCGAACCGGGGTATGACAATGCCGAATTCTGGATTCGAGGGGTAAGTTCATTTGCTGGAGGAACAAGTCCTTTGGTATTGGTGGATGGGGTACCTCGAGCGATGAACGATATCGAACCGGATGAGATCGAGACTTTTACCTTATTGAAAGATGCGGCGGCAACTTCTGTGTACGGTTCTGAAGGGGCTAATGGTGTAGTCTTGATTACTTCAAAGCGGGGTCGTATCCAAAAAACCAGTATTTCCTATCGTGGGGAGGCAAGTCGTCTAACTCCGACACGTGTGCCAAGGTTCGCCAATTCTTATGATTATTTAAAATTGTATAATGAAAGATTGACCAATTCCGGTAAACCAGAATTGTTTTCAGAAGCTGAACTGAATAAATATCGGTCAGGTGAGGATCCTGATCTGTATCCAAGTACAGATTGGTATGCAGCCTTGATGCGTGAACATACGAGCAATACCCGGCACACTCTAAACTTTAGAGGAGGAGGTGACCGGATGAAATTCTTTGTTTCAGGAGCTTACTTTGGCGAGACAGGATTGTTTAAGGTACATGACGAATACAATAATAACTCCAATCTCAATCGTTACAATTTAAGAACTAATGTGGATATTGATCTCACAAAGAGTACTTTATTGCGGATTGACCTGAGTGGACAGTACTTGCAGGCGAATAGACCTCGTGTTTCGACTGAACTTATATTTAGAGATATGTACTCTACACCTCCTCACATGGTGCCTGCGGTTTATTCGGATGGTACGGTTGCTCAATATCCCAACGAACCCTTAACACCTTACTCTAATCTGGTTGAATCGGGCTATCGGAAAGAATGGCGCAGTGGAATACAGTCAAGAATACATTTAGAGCAAAAGCTAGATTTCCTGACAGAGGGACTGAAGATAAGGGGGGCAATGAGCTATGACGCCAATTCAATTTATTTTATGTCACGGGTCAAAACCCCGGAAACCTATTGGGCAAATGGAAGTGACGGTAACGGTGCGTTGATCTTTGAACCTGTATCCAATGGAACGGTTTTGGGAGAAGCTATACCGTCAAGTAGCGGAAGCAAACAGATATATCTCGAAGGTGGGGTAGACTACAATCGGACTTTTGACAGACATATCTTGAGCGGTATGTTGTTATATTATCAAAAGGAAGAACAGCCTCATAATATACCATTGGCTTATAGAAAACAAGCTTATATAGGACGAGGCACGTATAATTTTGACAATCGCTATATCCTGGAAGGAAATTTTAGTGTGACTGGATCGGAGAAGTTTGCTCCGGGTTTTCGTTATGGTTTTTTTCCGGCTGTCGGTTTGGCATGGAATATTACTAATGAATCATACTTTCCTAGCGAATACAAAGATGTGGTGTCCGGACTGAAATTGCGAGCTTCTATAGGGCGTACCGGAAACGATAACACGATGGTTACCGGTAACGATAGGTTTTTATACAGGCCAACTATTACCATGGCTCCGTACGGCTATCGATTGGGAATGTCTGAAACAGCTTGGTTGAATACGTTGGGCGTTGGTTATCAGGAAGGACGGTTTGAGGCACCCCAGTTATCTTGGGAAATCGAAGTAAAACGCAACTATGGAATTGATCTTTCTTTGTTCAATGGGAAGATAGACCTGCAGGCCGATTATTTTAATAACCATCGTTCGAATATTCTCCTGCAAAGGAGGACGGTGTCCGCTGTGGCGGGATTTAATGAGGCTCCATGGCAGAATTTTGGCCAGGTTGGCAATAAAGGAGTGGATGGAAGTCTGAATATCAAACATACGATAGGACAGGTGGACTTGGCTTTGAGAGGAAATTTTACCTTCGCCCGCAACAAGATTTTGGAATACGACGAAATTCCCCAATTGTATCCCTGGATGGCCGTCACTGGCACACGTTTGAATGCATACGGTGGTATAGTCGCCGAACGACTGTTCACTGAGGATGATTTCATCATCGGTATAGATGGAACAGGGAAAAAGACGTATACTTTGCGTGATGGAATAGCCTATTTCGACAGACACCCTAATCCTTCACCGGGGGATATCAAATATAAAGATCAGAATGGAGACGGCATTGTAGATGTAATCATAGATCGGGTTCGGGACCTCTCCCATCCGACTATTCCTGAAATTATCTATGGTTTTGGGCTGAACGCTACGTATAAAGGGATTTACGCCAGTGCTTTTTTGCAGGGAGCCGAAAATGTCTCTATCAGCCTAACCCAGCAAGTGGGAGACCGGAGTGTTTTCTATGTATTTGATGCGGGGATAACGCGTACAGCAGTTCGTCAGGAGGTTATCGATAGCCGGTGGACGGTGGATAATCCTCGACAGGATGTGTTCTATCCACGGTTGGCTGATGATAATAGTCGGAATACACATGTGTACGAAAACAGTACTTGGTGGCATAGGGATGCTTCTTATCTCCGTCTGAAGAATGTAGAACTTGGCTATACATTCCCTAAAAAGGTATCACAGAAGGCCAAAATGAATGTGGCCAGGGTATACGTCATGGGACAGAATGTAGCCTTATGGGATAAAGTCAAGGTAGCAGATCCTGAGATTGCCCGATCCGGTGGAGCAGTGTACCCCATATCAAGTGTCTGGACAGCGGGGTTAGAGGTTTCATTTTAAAAACAGCACGATCATGAAAAAAAATATCATCTTATTGATTGCAATATTTGTCACAGGAAGTATAGTTACTTCTTGTAACAAAAAATTTCTGGACGTTTCGAAAGAACTAGCTGAAGAACAGACGTTAGAGAAAATATTTTCGAACCCAGCTGAAACACGAAGATTTCATACTCACATCTATACCGGCATACCAAATACGCTATATATGTGGTGGCATTATTATACCGGGTTGGATAATCCGTGGCCGCTTCTTGCGGACGAGTTGAGACTTCATTCGTCTGGATTTGTTATACAGGTCAACGGAATTCCGATGACCGATACACAGATTGGACGGTGGGTACCGTTGTATAAACTGATCCGCCAGGCCAATATATTTTTAGAGAGAGTGCAGGTCATTCCGAGGGAAGGGGTTGCAGATTATCTGAGTGAAAGTGAGGTAGCAGAGAAAAAGGCTATCGCACGTTTTTTGCGGGCATACTATCATTATTTGCTGTTGGAGCAATATGGGCCTATACCGATTATGGATCATGTCGTCGATCCGGCCGAGACAAATATAGATTTTGCACGAAACTCTGTAGATGAAGTGGTCGATTTTGTCTATAATGAACTCACTGAAGTCGCTGATCAATTAAAAGATCCTGATCTTGCGGATGTACAGTTTATGGCTGTTCCTACAAAGGGAGTTGCATTGGCTGTACGGGCCAAACTACTTGTCTATGCAGCATCTCCCTTGCTCAACGGTGGTTATACCGAAGCCTTGGCTGTGGTCAATCCCGATGGCAAGCGTATCTTCCCCGATAGGGATCCATCCAAATGGAATAGAGCCCTCACCGCTATGCAGGAGTTTATCGACTATGCCGCCATCCACTATGAACTGTATAAAGAATATACCGGTGGCGTATTGGATCCGGACAAGAGTGTATACGGGGTGAACATGAAGATGAACAAGGAAATTATCTTCGCCAATTCTACTCCATGGTATCATGATCAGCCAAATGCAAGCTGGTATGCTACAAAGATACCTAGAGGAGCAAGAAATGGACAGAGTCTTGGACAAACTTTAGGTGTGAGACAGGAATTGGTTGATGCTTTTTATATGCGGGATGGACTTTCGATTACGGAGTCCCCTTTATATAATGAAGGAGGGTACTCTGGCGCTGGTGAGGATCCGACCGGAAGGACAGAGACCGGAACCCGTCGTATGTTTATCAACCGTGAACCACGTTTTTACAATACGGTGTTTTATAATGGTCGAAAATGGCATATCGAAAATACCCAGATCTGGTTCAATAAAAATGGAAATTCGGATAATAGTGGAACTTTCTCACCCCTGACCGGCCATCTTTTGTACAAGAGAACAAATAGGCTAGGGAGTTATCTGCCGGGCTATGTCAATCCTGTTGATTTGTACCAGCCAGCTATTATTTTTCGTTTGGCGGAATTCTATTTGCTCTACGCCGAAGTCTTGAATGAGGCTGATGCCAGCGATGCCCGCATCATAGAATATGTAGACTATATCCGAGAAAGGGCGGGAATACCAAAACTGGCAGTGATCAAACCCGGTATCATTGGTAATCAAGAAGCCCAACGGCAAGCGATACGGGCAGAGATGCGGGTCGAACTAGCTACTGAAGGACAGCGTTATTTTGATGTGAACCGTTGGATGATTGCGGACAAAGCTCCCGGTCAAGGAGGCTTTGGTGGAAACTTTTACGGCATGGACATGGAGGCTCCTACACTAGATGGTTTCTACACCCGTACACTTGTGGACCGTAAAGTATGGCGCAGAGCCATGTATTTGTATCCTATTCCGGTACCCGAAATACAGAAAAGCCGATTACTGGTGCAGAATCCACTGTATATGGCGGAGTAGAACACGATATACTAAAATAATATAACAATGAAGAAGGTAGGAATTTATGTATTTGGTCTCCTTGTTATGGCTCTTGTATTCAAGGGATGTGGCAAAGAAGGTGAGGTCGGGGATGATAACCCTAAAGACCCCAATGAAAAAGTATTCAGAGCAGGAGCTGCGATTGTTGATGCCACGGGAACTGTACCATCAGGCTTTACAGTACATGATAGGCTTCATGCCCGGGCATTGGTGCTGGACGATGGGAGAAACCGTTTGGCGTTTGTCATTGTCGATAGAACGATAGTGCCAGGGGAGGTCTTTAATGAGGCCAAGCGGTTGATTGCCGCAGAATGCAAAATCCCTCCTATGAACGTGATGATGGCTCCTACACACACCCATTCACAAACTCCTGTTGACTTTACCGGAAAAAGTGCAAAGGGATTCCATTTGTTGCTTAGTTATCCTAATCGGTCGCTACAGCCACATCAGGTCGTTGTGGCCCGCCAAATGGCTGATGCAGTCAAGAATGCTGTGGCAAATCTGGAGCCGGCGAAGATCGGTTGGGGAGCAGGTAGTGTACCCAAATGGGCACACAACCGCAGATGGATTATGAAAAATCCTGTAAAAAACCCCTTGGGGGGATGGGAAGATGTGATATACCATCCTGGTAGGAACGATACAAATCGTGATAGGGAGTCAGGGCCTGTCGATCCTGGAGTTCCTTTTATTTCCATACAAGCATTGGACGGTCGGCCTATATCCATTCTGGCTAATTTCTCGATCCACCATGCCGGAGATAAGGGAGGGGTGCCTGAAAACCATATTTCAGCAGATTATTGGGCATTGTTTGCCACTAAGATTACCGAATTGATCGGAGCGAAAAATCAATCGCGTCCTTTTGTGGGTATCATGTCTAATGGCACAAGTGGGGATATCAGTTCGTATGACTATTCCTACGATGTACCGGAGCCTGCTAATGGCCCCTACGTACGCATGCAAAATGTGGCTAATGATGTAGCGGCCGAAGTACACCGGGTGTATCAAACGGTCCAATATCATAATTGGGTACCCCTGCATGCTGTGCAGTCCGAATTGATGCTAAAAAGGCGGTATATCAGCCCAGAAACACTACAGTATGCGCAAGATATGTATGCTGGAAATCTTCCCCCATGGCTTCCATGGAGAGAGAAACTCCAAGCGGAAATGGTGCTACAGTTAGTAGAAGAATGGCCGGAGAATATTCCTGTCCTCTTGCAGACTTTTAAAATCGGCGAGGTGGGGATTTGTGCGGCTCCTTTTGAACTCTTTGCCGAAACGGGACTGGACATTAAGGCAAGAAGCCCCTTCGAAACCACGTTTACACTAGGTATTGCCAATGGGACATACGGTTATTTGCCTACTCCTTACCAGCATGAATTAGGGGGGTATGAGACATGGCCAGGCAGTCCGGGTAAAGTAGAGATAAATGGATCCCTGTTGATTGCCGATCGCCTGCTGACTATGTTGAATACGTTGAAAAGGGTAAGTGATGACTAGATTTTTGGAGAGATCATCAAGTTTTTAGATTTAAATCATAAAAAATAATAATAAATATGAAAGCAAAATTATTTATAGCATTGTGCTTAATCATAACATTAGGGGCATGCAATTCAGAAAAAGATCCCGTGGATATTGAAGAGCCTACGTATAATCTGGATAATATACAGATTACGTTGGACAAAACTACAGTTCTCGAAAACGAGGAACTGACCTTTGATATCGAGGGTCAGGGAGATTTCCTAACTTTCTTTTCGGGAGAAGAGGGAAATATCTATCAAGGTAGTGCCAACAGCGGGATCAAGCATACAGGTAGAATAGATTATTATACCTATTCTTTCAAGGAAGTGGGAACATATAATGTCCACTTTGTTTTTGCTACAAAAGAGGGAAAGGAACGTGTATTCGGACCGTATGAGATTACAGTCGAAGTAGACCCTAATAAACCGAAGCCATTGGTAGAGAAAACGATTACTATTGGACTGGGGCCTGCCAGCCCGAATGTAGGGGAATCGCATCTTGTAGACCTTGCAGAGATCGTAGGATATTCGAGAGCTGCGGTAAACACCTCTGAACTAAGAAAGCAAATAGATATTATAGTCGCTTGGAATGCATATAATGCCACACAATGGGGGGAACCTATCTTTTTTGATATAGCTCAAATAGGACAAGCAACACCATATTATGGTATAGGTATGGTAACAGCCCTCAATAGTTGGAATTCTACTGATAAGAATGCCGGGCAGTTTATACGTTTGAGCCACTTGCTTACAACGGATGAATTGGCTGAATTTGATGAACTTGAAACTATAGACGATCTTGTTGCTCATTATACAAGTCTGCAATCTTCTATATCGACTAGACCTAACCCTAATCCTAACCCTAACCCTGGTGCTCCTTATACTTATTCATATAACATCAATTGGAACGGTCCGGGGAACTTGGTCAACATGGCAGATGTACGGGCAGGACGTGGATCCGCAGATCAAGTCATTGCGGCACAGCAGGCAATAAAACTTCAACAACTAAAAGATCATGTGTGTATTATCTACTTTAAATCGTCAACACGAAATCTGTATGCAGCTATCAAAATGACAATAAGTCATTTTCCAACCACTTTTGCGAATCCGGTTGTAGGTAGTGAAACGACAACGGGTATTAATGCTGAACTTAAGTTGGAGGTAAAGAGCCTTTTGGTAGAACCTTAATTAATGATTTGAAAAAGGGTCAAATTCTCTTCCCTATTGTGTCTAATAGCATAATAGGGAAGAAAGTCTTTGCCTATGCTATCGGCATGGAGCTACACTTTCATGCCCTACTGAAAGGCTACCGGCTTATAATATTATTGCGTACTACTTAAGTTTTAACCGAATTATACATATATGCAAAGTACTGCTCAAATAGCTAACCTGGATTGGCTATATATCCTAAAAATTGCACTTGTTGCCTCTGTTGGGGGACTCTTGTTCGGCTATAACTTGTCGGTGATCTCCGGAGCTTTCCCTTTTCTGGTGGAGTATTTTGAACTGTCACCGGTAGCGCAGGGTATTGCGGTAAGTAGCGCCAGTCTGGGAGCCATTATAGGGCCTTTGCTCGGACTGCGCTTTGCCAAGCGGTATGGAACCCGTACGATTATGTTCATGGCAGCAATTCTTCTGATCGTATCTGCTATTGGTTGTGCTCTTGCCTTTACGATATGGGATTTTATATTCTGGCGGGCTGTCACAGGCGCCGGTGTAGGATTGGCGATGATGTCCTCTCCTATTTACATCGCGGAGCTGTCTCCGACCCATATACGAGGCCGGTTGGTCAATATCAATCAGCTTGCCAATGTCGTGGGGATCAATATAGCCATGGTCGTAGCCTATTTTTTCTCGTTCCCGGAGTGGGGTTGGCGATGGATGATCGGATCAGGATTGATTCCGGCAGCTATTTTGCTTATCGGCTTGTTTTTTATCCCTGAAAGTCCTAGATGGTTAATTGCCAAAGGACAACGGGCCAAAGGCCTGAAGGTACTGACCAAAATTAATGGAACGGTAGAAGGAGAGAAGGAATTTCAGGAAATCCAGCAGGGTATAGAAAGTGACAAAATGGAGCTGGGCAAAGCATTTCAGCCCAATCTACGGAAGGTTTTTGTCATTGCTATTGTATTAATGATGTTCTCGCAGATCAATGGTGTGAATGTCATGTTGACCTATGCACCTAAGATACTGGCGGATGCGGGGATAGCCAAAGGATCGGATGCTATTTTGAATTCTATACCTATCTATACGTTTATTCTTGTTTCTACGATCCTGTCTTTTTGGTTTATCAAGAAGTTTAGCAGGAGAGGATTATTGATCGCCAGTATTCTGTTCATGGCTTTTGGCCATGCGATGATGGCTGTGGTTTTGCAAATGGATCTGCCAGCTTTATACATCTTGTTGCCTTTGTTGATCTGCGCAGGTGCTTTCACTTTAGGATTAGCTCCCCTTAGCTGGATTATTGTTTCTGAAATTTTCCCAAACAACGTGAGGAATGTCGCCATGGCCATTGTGTGCTCGTCTTTGTATTTGTTTGCTTTTATTGCAGAGCAAACATTTCCGATGCTCACTCATTGGTTTAGTATGCTATTTGGACACTCTAGTGGGGTTTACTGGATTTTCTTTGTGATTTGTATTGCGGGAGCATTCTTTTCCTATCGAATGATACCTGAAACCAAAGGGCTTAGTCTGGAGCAAATTAGTGGGTTTTGGCGCGGAAAGCGAGATGTTGAGGGAAAAATATAGTTGTCTTGTCAAATAGACAGGATTGTTTAGTTAGCTGATATTATGATTAAAGATACGTTTTTAAAAGGAGAGCTATATATAGGGTGGGCTACAGCGGATATTACGCCTACAGATTCGGTCAATCTATACGGGCAGTTTTACGATAGGTTTTCTCAATATGTCCAAAGCCCGCTAACGGTTACCGCCTTGGCTATGGAGGCCATATATGAACAGGACGAAAGGGATCAGGCTATCATGGTTTCGATGGATGTTACGGAGTTTTTGGCTCCCCTTCAGGATACCTTGCGGGACAAAGTAAAGGGTTTGCTCCCTGATTTTAATGTAAAGAAGCTTTTCTTGAATGTCACGCATACGCACTCTGCACCGGAGGCTGATGTCAACAGTGATTTTGGAACATTGCTTTTGGATAGATTGAGCAAAGCAGTGGTCATGGCATGGAATAATCGGGTGCCCGGAGGTGTCAGTTGGGCGCTGGATTACGCCACGGTGGGACATAACAGAAGAGTACGGTATGCCGACGGAACAGCAGAGATGTATGGTGCTACTGATCGACCCGATTTTATAGGCCTGGAAGGGCCGGCAGATCAGGGTGTAAATATGCTCTTTTGTTGGGATAAGAACGAAGAACTTACCGGTATGATAATGAATGTCCCTTGCCCTGCACAAGTGGCGGAAGGAAAGTATTATGTTTCGTCCGATTATTGGGGAGAGGTACGCCATCAGCTAGAGGCTCAATTCTCAAAGAAAATCTATGTTCTGGCTCAGTGCGGAGCGGCCGGAGATATTTCTCCGCGCGATCTGGTAAGAGGGTACAAAGGTAGAGAACTGAATATGTGGGATGTGCCGGGTATTGTTGATATAGGGAAAAGATTGGTCAGGACGGTAGCGGATGCTTATCCTCATGCAAGAACAACCATTCAAACGAAATTGGCTTTCCGTCATATTGTGAAAGATATTGTTCTACCAGCAAAGAAGGTACACCGAGAGGAATATGAAAATGCGTTCAAGATCACGACTGAGATTAGAGACAGGGAGCCTAGTCATCCAGATTCACCCGATACAGCCTGGAATAGGTTTTTGGGAGAGGTCAAGGAAAATGAGCAACAACGGGATCACGGCCCGTGGGATAATAAGAAGTCGGACTTTGGGGTGCTTTTTATAAAAGATCGTGTGGTCAAACAATACGAAAGCCAGAGCGATCTTCCGGTATATACGATGGAACTCCATACAATCCGGATAGGCGATATAGCCATCGCTTCCAATCCGTTTGAACTGTTTGTTGATTTTGGTTTCCGGATCATGGGAAGAAGCAGGGCAGAGCAGACATTCCTTGTACAGATGAGCTGTGATTATGGCGACTATCTACCCACTGAACTCGCCGTTCAGGGCGGTGGATACAGTGCCGAAGCTATTTTGGTGGGACCGGAAGGAGGAAATGTATTGGTAGAAGAAACGGTACAGGCCATCAATGCGATGTTTGAAGGGGATTTTGATAAGTAAGGGAAAATTGTTTTGGGGTTAAATAGAATGTTATAAACGTTTAAAATAAAATATATGATGATACTACGATTGAAAAAAATCAGATTATTGAGGGGTTTAGTCCTTTTTGCTTTTTTGTTTTTGGTTGGCGGGCTTTCTTTGGGCTATGCGCAAGATCAGGTGATGGCATCTTCTATGCCTTACGATATAGGGTCGCGGCATGTGGCAAAGAATGCCATGGTCAGTTCAGGCCATGAATTGGCCAGCGAGGCGGGGAAAAAAGTGTTACAGATGGGCGGCAATGCGATAGATGCCGCGGTGGCTACATCTTTTGCGATTGGTGTTGTCGAGCCTGCTATGTCGGGTATCGGCGGCGGTGGCGGGATGTTGATCTGGCTCAATGATAAGAAGGAATCGTATTATATCGATCACTATCCGGGCAAAAGAGCCTCAACCCATCACGAGGTGGACAAAGATAAAGAGAAAAATAAGCTGTGGGAAATAGGGATACCCGGTACGGTGGCGGGTCTGTTGCACGCACAGGAAAAGTTTGGAAAGCTGTCGAGGCAAGACGTCATGGCACCGGCCATTAAACTTGCACGGGAAGGCTTTCCCATGTATCCTCTGATGGCCCATTATATAGAAATCCGAAAAGAGATCATAGATCGTTGGGGAGGAAAGAATCTGTTTCGTCCGAATGGAGAGACGTTTAAAATCGGAGAAATATTTAAGCAGGAAGTCCTCGCCAATACCTTACAGAAGATTTCTGATGAAGGTGCTTCGGCGTTTTATAATGGGTCTATTACCAAGAGCATGGTCAAAATCCTGAATGATAATGGTATTCCTGTCAAGATAGCTGATTTTAAGGATTATAAAGTTAATGTGGACAAAGCACCTTTGACAACGACCTATAAAAACAAAAAAGTATTGTCAGCCCCTCCTCCACAAGGTGGATTAGAGATTATAGAGGCACTGAATATACTCGATCAATATAATATGAAGGAAATAGGGTTGCCTTCACAGTCTCCACGTGCTTTTCATATCCTGACGGCAGCATTGAGAGCTGCTACTGCTGATCGTGTCTTTACAAAAGACCCCGATTGGGTCAAAGTGCCTACGGACATCCTGATTTCCAAAGAATATGCCAAAGCTCGTGGTGAATATGCGATGCAGGTTCCAGTTCCATATAAGTTAGAGGCTGGATATCCTTATCATCTTGAATCGGAACCTTTTGATCTGAATGAAGTCACGTTGAAAGATATCATATCCTCCGGGAGCTACCTGAGTTTTACGGAGACGGATTTTAATGCAGAGGACAGCAAAGGATGGACCACTTCCTTGTCCACGGTGGATGCAGACGGGAATGCCGTAGCCCTCACACAAACGATCAGCGGGATATGGGGTGCAAATGGTGTTTGGGTAGATGGATTCTTTTTTAATAATTCGGCAACCGATTTTTCTGAATTGGGTGTTATTGGCAAAACGAAGTCTCCGAACGAATATCGTATACGGTATTCGCCTATTGCTCCGACGATCATTCTCAACGAAGACAATACGGTCAAGCTAGTGATAGGCTCTCCCGGTGGGAATCGTATATCGGGACGTATCGTACAGAATATCCTCTATATGCTGGACTATGGCATGGATGCCATGACAGCAGCGCGTATGCCACAGATATTCCCTATGCCCTGGAAAAACACGATGTACGTAGAGCAAGGGTTTAATGGACGGGTGTATGAAGATGCCCGAAAAAATGGATATGAGTTCTATATCAATTTTGGAGTGGGTGCAAGGATTTATTCCATTCTGCGGCAAGACGGTTATTGGATTGGGGTTGCTGATCCGTATCAGCAAGGAGGAGCAGCGGGCTATTAAGTAGGCTAAATTTATGCACATGCGGCACGCGTGCGCTAGCACAGATATATCTTAAAATTTAAGCATCCCGACTTTCGGGACGCTAGCACAAGATTAAAATAAAAAAGAGAGTATTTAAAATGATCAGGATAATATATAGCAAAAGATCAGTACCGCTTCGTCTTTATACCGTTCTTTTCTTCCTTTTGCTTTGCATAGGAGGGTGCGGAACGAAAAAGGCTGCCAGAGAAGGAGATATACACGTTTCTTCTTTGCCTTACGATGTCGGGCAACGAGCAGTTGCTAAATCGGCAATGGTCAGCTCGGCTCACAGGCTATCAAGCGAGATCGGGAAGAAAATATTGGAAAATGGAGGAAACGCTGTGGATGCGGCTGTCGCTACAGCATTTGCAGTATCTGTGGTTGAACCCGAAATGTCCGGTATCGGTGGTGGCGGAGGAATGACGATATGGATGAATGGATCAAAGGAAGCTTACTATATTGACCATTATCCGGCTAAAAGAGCATCGACGTACAGTGCAGTGGATGGTCATAAAGAGAATCATGTCTTGTGGGAGGTAGGAATTCCCGGTACAGTGGCAGGATTACTACATGCGCAGGAGAAATTTGGAAAATTGTCTCGGAAGGAGGTTTTGGAACCATCTATTAGACTTGCTCGCGAAGGGTTTCCATTATATCCTAAGTTGGCCCATTACCTTATGACCATGAAAGATGCTTTACAGCGATATGGTGGCTGGTCTGTATTTTGCCCGAAGGGAGAGGCTTATATCGGTGAGATTGTCAAACAAGAAGCATTAGCTAATACGCTTCAGAAAATTGCTGATGAAGGTTCTTCAGCTTTCTATAATGGATCTATCGGGGAGAATATAGTTAAGATGTTGAATGAAGACGGTATTCCGATCACAATGTCCGATTTTCAGAATTATAAGGTTTGGACACATAAGATACCGTTAACTACAAATTATAAAAAATGGAAAGTCCTTTCGGCTCCTCCGCCACAAGGGGGACTGGAAATTATCGAAGTCTTGAATATATTGGAACCTTACAATTTGAAAGAAATTGGCTTACCGACACAATCTCCCCGTGCTTTCCAGCTTATTGCTGGAGCCATGCGAGCCGGGATAAGTGACCGAGCATACAGTATAGATCCGAATTGGTCGCATGTACCATCGGATGTATTGATTTCTAAAGCATATGCCATAGAACGTACAAAAGACGTCAGTGCCGTGCCTGTCCCACGTGTAATAAGTCCCGGAAAGATAGATGGATATTTTGGGTTCGGCACGGCAGAGCGAGATAAAAATGCTATCGATGAGAAAGGTGAGACGACCTCACTGTCTGTGGTCGATGCAGAAGGTAACGCGGTAGCATTGACTCAGACCTTGAGCACGGAGTTTGGTAAGCAAGGCGGTTGGGTGGATGGATTTTTTCTGAATAATTCGGGACCGGATTTTTCTCAATCGATCAGACATCCGCTGCCTACGCCTTCTAGCGATTATCTTACCCGTTATTCACCCATTGCCCCGACCATCATACTTGATGAAAATAATACGGTGAAACTTGTCATAGGTTCGCCAGGAGGAACACGTATATCTACCCGGATCATAGAAAACATTATCTATATGTTGGACTATGGCATGGATCCTATGGTAGCGGCCAGAATGCCTAGTATACATGCGTTATCTTCATCAAATGGAGTTCATACGCAAATGGGTTTTGATGGAAAGGTATACGAAGAAGGGCGAAAAAATGGCTATTATTTTCATGTGAATTACGGTGCTATTGCCAGAATATATTCTATCCTGAGAAAGGACGGATACTGGATTGGAGCTGCAGATCAGGTGCACCAAGGAGGAGCGGCTGGATATTGAGAATAAGAGTGTTTAAATGAAAGATAAGGACAACAATAATTTTATTATGAAATATACAACGCTATTGATTACAGCTGCTATTATTTTGGGTTTCTACGCCTGCAATACAGGATTTAAGGACACCATTACGCCAAATGATTTTAAAGGTAGCGATATCGAACGTATTCAAGCTGCAGTGAACGCCGCTAAGGAAACTACACAAAAGGTAGTCATACCCCAAAAAAATGCGAATGGAAGGAATAGTTGGATCATAGATAGTGCTATACTGTTACCAAGCAATATGACTGTTGTTTTGGACAATTGTATCATTCAACTTTCTGATTCTTGTAGAGATAATATGTTCCGTAGCGATAATGTGGGTATCGGTATCACAGATCCGGAATGGAATCATAATATACACCTTGTTGGTATAGGGAATGTGGTATTGAAAGGTGCTAATAACCCCCGAGCGACAGGAGATTCCTACAGAACGCTAACAATGGAGCCAGAAAAGATAAAGCTTTGGAGTATTGATTCGGCAGACAATGTGGGTAGAGTAAGCTATGGAAGTGATGCTGGGAAAGAGGGGCGTAGACAGATGGGGGATTGGCGTAACATCATGATCCTGATCGCCCAAGTGGATGGATTTAGTTTAAAGAATTTAAAAATAGAGAATTCTCACTCTTGGGCTGTGAGCTTTGAAAGGAGCCATAATGTGGAGATTGATGGTATTCGAATTTATAATCCTGAGACCATGATGATTAATGGTGTACAGAAAAAAGTACACAACAAAGATGGAATTAATCTCCGGCAAGGGTGTAAATATTTCCGGATCAATAACATTTCGGGCTTGAATGGAGATGATATCATTGCGTTATCGAGTTTGGATGTTGCGCCATATTTTCATACCCCTGGCGATATAGCTTCTTACCAGGTTACATCCACAAAATGGTATGGGCCTCAAGATGATACCGAACAGGTATGGATCAGAAATGTTCAAACAAATTATGGAGGAGTGGCGATTCGAGCAAGTGGCGATAGTGGAATTCATCATGTTTATATTGATGGTGTCATGACCCAAGACAGACCGGATACCCCACCACCTTATGGTGGTAGCCGCTTTTCAGTAATGGTGAGCGGCCTGAAATACGGTGAACCGTCGATGCCCGGAAAGATTAATAACATTTATGCCATGAACCTGATCGGAGACGGGAAGTCCTTAATTAAAATTGAGGCCCCTGTAGAGGATTGTGCATTTATGAACGGGATTTACACAGGTCAGGCATCTTCGGCTACGCTCTACACTGTTGATAAAGAAACAACTAAAAATGTGCAAATAACTAATGTCATAAAAACATCCGATTAAATGAATACATCGATTGTCTAAAAGTAATCAATTTGTCATGAAATATCTTCCCATAAAAAAACGCCATGCCTTGAAGGTATGGATTGTTGTTGCCTGCTTTGCCTCGCATTCGATAGCTTTCGGCTCTATTAAAATAGGGTGGGCTTCCAGTAATACCACCCCCACTCAGCCTACATTGATCAGCGGACAGTTTTATGCCCGGTATTCAGAAGGTGTCGTTGATTCGCTCTATGCGACAGCTCTGGCTTTAGAGTCTGATGGCAAATCGATAGGGAAGCGCATCGTGATGGTCAGTTGTGATCTGGTGGGTATTCCGGACTATTTGAGAGATCGTGTTCGGGAACTTGTGGTTAAAGCTGTTCCTATATTGAATATGGATGATATTTTGCTGAATGCAACACATACGCATACGGCTCCTGTAATGAGTCAAACCGAGAGCAATGAATTCTATGGAATTCCCTATCAATGGTTTACTCGAGGAAAGACTAGTATGACGCCCAAAGAGTATTTTGAATTTGCAGTTCAAAAAATCTCAGAAGCGGCTATACAGGCCTGGGAAAGCAGGAGCGAGGGAGGAATAAGCTATGGATTGAGCAAAGCCGTCGTCGGACATAATAGATTGCAGGTAGACAGAAATGGCAAGTCGCTGATGTACGGCAATACCAGCCGACCGGAATTTAGCCATATTGAGGGGTATGAGGATCATAATCTCAATTTGCTGTATACCTGGGACCGGTCGGGCAAGTTGACAGGCATTGTCATCAACGCTGCAGTTCCAGCACAAGTCAGCGGTCAGCTGTATGAGATTTCAGCAGATTTTTGGACAGAGGCACGAACATTATTACGTAAAGAGATAGGTAAAGATCTATTTATCTTATCCCAGGTAAGCGCGGCAGGAGACCAGTCGCCCTATACGATGTGGGGTGGGCCAGCCGAAGAGCGTATGCAGAGACTGATGGGCTTTGAGAAAGATGGGATAGGGAGGAATACCATTGGCCGTCGGAAGGTGATTGCCCGTCATATCACCGATGGCGTGAAGGCTATTTTACCCTATATGAAAAAGAATATTGAATGGGAGCCGATTTTTAGTAAGAAAGTTGAAATCGTCCCTTTACCTAGAAGATCCTTGGGGACATTTAATGCGGAGTTTGTGGAGAACCTTCGCAAAGAGATGGAAGAAAATAAGACTGAATACGAGAACATGTTGGCTGATGTGACCAATACCCCCCGTAAAAGAGAGGGAAACCGATGGTACAAAGATATTACAACGGCTAATAGTCTCTATGAGAGAGCAAGAAGGGTGTATGATCGGTATAAGTCAGCCGATATAACCGATCCTATGGTACAGGTAGAATTTGCGGCTATTCGTATAGGGGATATGGTGTTTGTGACCAATCCATTCGAATTGTATTTGGATTATGGCATCCAGATCAAAGTCAAAAGTCCGGCAGTACAGACATTTATCGTACAATTGGCTGGAGGGGGGACGTATCTGCCTACGCAACGTTCCATCGATGGAGGGGCATACGGAGCTGTGCCGGCCAGTACAACTGTAGGGCCGGATGGCGGATATGAATTAGTGGATAAGACGGTTGAACTGATCCACTCCTTATGGAATCGTGGAGAGTAATGTATTTGGCACATAAAACTAAAAAAGATGAACTTCAAATTAAAGCTTAAAGATTTTGGGCTAAGCCTAGCTATGTTATCGATATTTTTATACGGAGGAGATATCATAGCCAACGATTTTGTTTCAAGAGTTGATACAGCGAAGCAGAAAGACCGAGTCACCATTCCCTATACTCTCCCTTGGGACGACATGCCCATTGACCTGTCTTTCGTCTACAAAAACGAAAAGCCAGCAGGAAAGCATGGATTTCTGAAAGCCAAAGGGGATGATTTTGTCTTTGAGGACGGAACGGTAGCCCGTTTTTGGGGGACGAACTTCAATGCTGCCCAGAATTTCCCTTCCCATGAGCATAGCGAGAAGGTGGCAAAAAGACTGGCGAAAGTAGGTATCAATATGGTGCGGCTTCACCAGCTGGATGCGGAATTTGCGACACCGAACCTTTTCAGCTTTAGCCGCGGAGAAAATAAGACGGATACACAGTCTCTTGACCCGGAAAGTATGGATCGGTTGGATTACCTCATTTATTGTTTGAAAAAAGAGGGTATCTATGTATACCTCGACCTGATTACTTACAGACAGTTCCGGTCGGGGGACGGGATAGAGTCTATTGATCAATTGGACTATGCAGCCAGGCCGCATGCTACGTACAACCGGAAACTGATCGAACTGCAGAAGAAATTCAACGAGGATCTGTGGAGACATGTCAACCCGTATACGAAATTAGCCTATAAGGACGATCCTGTGATTGCACTGACCGAAGTCATCAATGAGAGCGATCTTTGGTCGCATGTCGATCGTTTTTTTAACGTTGAGCCTTATATTACGGAACTGGAAAATCTGTATATAAAATGGGCTGCTGAGAATAATATCAAAGTAGGAAATGAGAAAGTCAAAACCGATCGTAAGACAAATGTCAATATACAGCGGTTCTTTATCGATATCACGACGGAATACTACAGGGAAATGATGGCCCATATGCGGGACCTGGGGGTCAAGATACCGATCGCCGGCACGAACTGGCCTCGGAACGCAGCTCACCTGACAGCCCAGCTTGAAGGGGACTTTACAGATACGCACCGTTACCTCTATTATCACTACCGTACGTGGGCCAATAAGGAATTCATCAACGATCCGATGACGGGTCAGGTCGACAATATGATTGCGAGCATGGCATTCAACAGTGTTCACGGCAAGCCCCTGTTTATTTCCGAATGGGAGAACACGTGGCCGAACGAGTTCCGTGCGGACAGTCCGGTGCTGATGGCTGCTATCGGTTCCTTTCAGGGCTGGGGCGGTTCCACGATCCATACGTATCGTTATTCGCTGGATGAAGATGTGGACATGCTCGCCAAGCCGATAACAGGGGAGGCTATAGGTGGCAAGCAATATCGGAGCGGGATGTTCGATACGTTCAACGACCCGGCCAAATTCGGTTTGTTTTACCATGCTGCACTGATTACCCGTCGTGGGGACGTGCGTCAGGCGGACAAGACAGTCAGCGTTGTGCTGGACGACCTATTTGCCGAGCATAATGTGGAGAAAGGTGCATATGCGTTGACGGGAGAGCAGCACCGGATAAAAACAGTAGTACCTGGGCAATCCCCTACCGGAGATATTCAGATCGGTATCAATGATGAACTGGTCAAGGGCCGGGAGATACTGTCCGACACGAAAGAACTGTACCGGAATCTGGACAAGCAGATCGGTTGGATCAATTCGCCGCGGACGAAGGTGGTATATGGTTTTGTGGGGAAAGAGGGTAAAATCGAGCTGAGCGGCGTGAACATTGATACACACACGGATTTTGCGACCATCGCCATCAGTTCGCTGACAGATGATCCGATCACGAGTTCGGGGAACATGCTGTTGACAGCAGTGGGCCGGGCAGATAACACGAACGTGCAATACAACGATACGCATACGAAGTTGCTGGATCTGGGGCATGGGCCGATCCAGGTTGAGGTGATTGAGGCTGCTATTGAGATCAGGACGGATAAGAACCTGCGCGTACTGGCGATCAATCCTCAGGGTGTGATTACGGGCTTTATGCCTACGACACACAAAGACGGGGTGGTGAGTTTTGAGCTTGGCAAGGCATATCAGTCCATGTATTATCTCATTCAGGAAATGTAACGCGGACGATATCTATTAAGTTTTATACCATTTTATGCCGCAATTGTTACAATTGTAAGACAGTTGTGCAAAAATAGTGTCAAAATTGGAATGATAAGTGGTTTTTTGACCTTGTATCAACGGATAACTTTGAACCTAATCATTGATAAGCTGTCTACACAAGAGATACGAGGAATCGGATCAAATTATAAAAAACAAAAAATGAGACGTTTAAAACAATACGTATTTTACGCAGGCATATTGCTGATCGTATGTGGCATATCTTTTACGGCCAGCGCCCAAGGGGGTGTTGCCGATATCGAGGGAAATAAATACAAGACGATTACGATAGGCAACCAAGAATGGATGGTAGAGAATCTACGCACGACAAAGTTCAACGATGGGACGGCCATTCCAAATATTACGGATAAGAAGGAATGGGTGCATGCAACATCGTCTGGTTATATTTGGTACGATAACGAAATTTCCAACAAGACAGTCTATGGTGGTCTTTATAATTGGCAGGCCGTGGAGACAGGGAAGTTGTGTCCGCAGGGCTGGTGTGTGCCGACGGACGATGACTGGACGGCATTATGTGACTACCTAGGTAAGAATGAGAATGTGGTTGATGCACTCGAAACAGCTGGATTTTCAATCGTTTCTGGAGGTTACCGATATGGTTATTATTGGGGCCCGGGGACCTATCATGAAAAAGATACCAACGGCTATTGGTGGACATCTACTGCAGCTACGGAAACCCATGTTTGGTCACGCACAATAAGTCGGGAGAAATCGAAGGTCTACCGAAGCTATTTCGAGAAGAACAATGGTTTTGCGGTACGATGTATAAAATGTGAACAATAAAAAAATAAAGATCATGAGAATGAAATTTGGTCTATGGAGCCTAGTACCTTTGTGGGTTATGTTATTTGCCGTTCATGGATGTCCGGCTCAAAAGAGTGCAGATCAAAGTACCGTAACAGACATCGATGGAAATACCTATCATACCGTTGTTATCGGTGATCAGGAATGGATGTTGGAGAACTTAAAGACGACTAAGTACAACGATGGTACGCCCATACCCAATGTGCCGGATGTGACGGAGTGGCGGAATGTGGATGAACCAGGCTATGTTTGGTACGACAACGATATAACTAACAAGGATCTTTATGGGGCATTGTACAACTGGCATGTGGTAGGTACGGGCAAACTGGCTCCGGAAGGTTGGCGCGTGGCAACGGACGAAGACTGGAAGGAATTGGAGCGCTATCTGGGCATGAGCGAGGATCAGATTGAGGGTGTCGCGTTGCGAGGAACTGATGAGGGGGGCAAGCTAAAGGAAGCGGGTACGACTCATTGGAAGGATCCGAACAAAGGAGCGACGAACGAAGCCGGTCTGACAATAGTTCCTGGCGGACGTAGGGATAGTAGCGGCAAATTCTATGATCAGGGTACGGGCTCAACGATATGGACCTCATCGGAGACTTCGATCTCATGTGCTTATTACCGTCATTTTGCAACGAAGATTACAACGATCGGCCGTAATCCCGAGGGAGACAAGAAATTTGGTCTTGCTGTAAGGTGTATTAAGATTAAGTGACGGAAGTTATAGAAGTGCCGCCAATTTACATGCTGTTTTTTTTAAATTATGACAAATCTTAAAAAGTTTTTACCGGTCTATTTGATTTTCCTTGCGATGGGGATGGTCGACGCTGCCGGTCCTATGGTGAGCCTTGCGCGCGAGTCTTTCACCTTGTCGATCACGATGGCAACACTGCTTCCGCTTTTCGGTTACTTGATGTTCGGATTTCTATCGATCCCAATGGGCGTTGTCCAAGATCGGAAAGGTAAGCTCTTCGTTATCAACCTCGGTCTGGGGCTGATGCTAGCCGGTTTTCTTATTCCGGTATTGTCAGGTATGTACGGCACGATGGATGTAGATAGTGGATCGGGATCTCAATTTTACAAAATTCTTATTGCAGTGTTGTTGATTGGTGGAGGTGGAGCGATTATGCAAGTCGCGGGGAATCCATTCATACGGGATATCTCCCGTGAAGGTGAATATTCCAAGAACCTTTCTATGGCACAGTCTTTTATTACAATAGGTTCCTCACTGGGCTTTTTGGTACCCACGTTGATGTTCAACCTGTTCGGTTTGGACTGGAGCGTGCTGTTTCCAATTTGTTCCTTGATTATCCTGACGGCGATGGTATGGTTCAATCTGAGCGGTATCCGTGAGGAGAAGCAACACAAGGAACATCCAACAACCTTAGCTTCCTGTCTACGACTACTGAAGGATGGTTATGTGCTAGCGATGGTACTGGGGATCTTTATATACTGCGGTGTGGAGATCGCCGTGGCCTCACATACGCCGATCCTGCTGAACGACAAGTTCGGTATCTCGCTGGAGAAGATGGGACTGCTGATCAGCTGGTCACTGTTCTACCTGCCGATTTTTGTGGGGCGTTTTATGGGATCATTCATCATGCGTTATATCGCTCCAGCCCGTTTGTTGATCGTCACGGGTGTCTTGGCAGCTGTGGGAGTCCTTATCGTGCTGTTCTCGAACTCATTGGAGCTAACCTTAGCGGGAATCCTGGTGTTAGGTCTAGGCTTTTCGAATATCTTTCCATTGGTGTTTTCCCTGACGATTGATAGGATGCCACAGTACCAGGATGAGCTTTCAGGCCTGATGGTGACGATGATTGTCGGTGGTACATTTCTCCCTATGATTATGGGATCTGTAGCAGATCTGACCAATATCACATTGGCTTTTATTGTTCCGCTACTATGTATGTGTTATGTGATATTCTTAGGGGTGTTGAATTATAGTAAGAAAGGATAATTTCTGCAGTGTACTGCAATTTGCGGCCTCTTTGTATTTTTAATTCTCTCAATACCTTCTAAATAAATTCATTCTATGAATTGTAATTTTCGACACGAATATTCTTGCGTTTTAATTATCCTAATAAGAAATAACGGCTTGTCAAAAAAGCCCAGAAAATAACTTTTCAAACTCACTTAAGTCTTTTAAAAAAGTTTCCGAAGCAACTTTCCGAAAGCTCCGAAGCAACTTTTCCAACTTGCTTCGGAGGTTTTTAAAACGACCACGGTCAATTTTAAAATGACCACGGTCGTTTTTGGCATTTTTTGGGTCAAAAAAAAGCCGGTGCCCAAAGGACACCGACTCAAGCCAACTGCTTCTAAAGAAACTATTGATCGTTTTTCCTAAAAGTTAAACTTTCTAGTACGCTCTTTATCCGTTTTCCGGGATTAAAAAGAAGACGCTTATGCAGGATATTGTTTGCGGACACTTCTTCTCTGGTTTCGCTGCCTGCACTACTACTGCTCAAACGGAAAGATCCCAAATTGCCCAAACGGACAATATAACCTTGAGAAATGTTCCTTGGTATTTCGCGTACCAGACTTTGCAATACGGCATAGACATCAGCTTCATTGATGGAGGAGGCATGAGAAATATCCGATGCTAAATCTTCCAATACAATCTCCCCGGTGTGAACGGGACGGGCATAGAACTTCTTTGGAGCCTCTGGATCTGACGGGCTCGCGATTTCGATAACGTTGAATTTAATTGACATAATTTGTAAAATTTAAATGTGATAAAATAATATTACTCCGTGTCAAAGACGGTATCTTTCCTTTGACATAACAAACATAAGGAGGTACCGAAAAAGTACTGTCGGAATTGGCGCTTTTGGCGGAATTGGCGGTTTTGTCGGAAAAGTAGTAATGATAGGATAATTAATTGATCTCAAAAGAAATAAAAACCTTTAATTTGTGTTTTACAGCCTTTTTATAGAGGAGATATATTTATATTTTTGTAATAGATTATGGAACGTATTTACAAATTGATAAATCAGCGGGAAAATATAAGACTGGAATATAAGGAAGCAAAAAATTCCCTGCCGGGCAATCTTTTTGAAACAATATGTGCCATGTTGAACCGCGAAGGAGGTGATATTCTGTTGGGGGTAAAAGATAATGGGGAGGTTGTGGGTGTAGAGGAATCAGCTTTGTCAACTATGGTGACGAATTTAGTCAATCAATCCAATAATCAACAGAAACTAGATCCTCCGTTTATTCTGCATCCCCAAATATATATTATCGACGGAAAGTCGATACTCCATATCGCAGTTCCGGAAAGCTCTGATATCCACAAAACAGCAGGTGTCATATATGACCGAAGTAACGACGGTGATTTCAGAATAAGCCGCCCAGGGGCTATAGCGATGCTGTATAATCGTAAAAGAAGCCATTACTCTGAAGCGGTGGTGTATCCGGGACTGACAATGGATGACTTTAAACCCGAACTTTTCCAGAAAGTACGGAACTTGATCAGAAGCAACAATGATACACATCCTTGGTTGAGTCTTGATAATGAACAACTGATGATTAAAGCGGGTCTGTATGGACAAGATTCCCAAACGAAGGAATTTGGATACAACTTAGCAGCAGCTTTGTTGTTTGGGAAAGATGAAACAATATTAAGAGTGGTGTCACATTATAAGATTGATGCTTTATTGCGCCGGGATAACCTAAAACGATACGATGACCGCTTGTATATCCAGTGTAATCTGATTGAAGCATATGACCAGTTAATGGATTTTGTGGCAAGGCATCTTCCCGACAAATTTCATCTGCAGGGTGATCAGCGGATCAGCCTGCGTACACGGATATTCAGAGAGGTGGTGGCCAACATTATTATTCACCGTGAATATATGAATGCTCACCCGACGACCTTTATCATATACCGGGATCGGGTCGAAACCGTTAATGCTAACAATCCGCATGGTAATGGCTTATTGCTTCCTGATACATTTATCCCTTTCCCCAAAAATCCAATTATAGCGAAATTCTTTATCCAGCTCGGGCGGGTTGACGAATTGGGTTCGGGCATTATTAATGTGTACGAATACCTGAAATATTACAATCCGGATACTGAACCTCAGTTTATTGAAGACCGTTTGTTTAAAACGGTTATTCCGCTGCCTGTGGATAAATTTTATCCAAAGCTCCATCAGGAATATGGAGCTAATTTCCTAGGCGAGGAGGCTTTGCCGATATATGGGGAAAGTGATGCTGTAAATCGTAAAAGTGATGCTGTAAATCGTAAAAGTGATGCTGTAAATCGTAAAAGTGATGCTGT
>JBEBWF010000007.1:0-97025 GCA_040392285.1 Sphingobacterium sp.
ATGAATTGCATGTAGCCTATCGACTACAAGAATCGTTTTTCTGACTTATATCCATCGAAACTGTTTGCTTCCCAAACAAAATGGCACTCTTTTGGTTAATTAGATAGCAAACAAAATTATATGGAAAATAAACATTTACTTAAAATCGGCATGTTGCTTGGCGCTGGACTTATTGCAACGACAACTTTTGCCCAAAACACGACAACCATAGCGGGAACAACTCCTTTAGGTGCTACATCTGACTACCGCACTTGGTCTGTAGGAATCAACGCGGGTCTCTTAAACCAATCCAATATTTTTGGTTTTAATCGAGCTGGCTTTGACAAATTAGAACACAAGTTGGGATATAGTGCGTATATCAAAAAGCAGATTTCTCCTTCGTTCGGTTTGAAAGCCCAGTACCTAGGTGGAAAAGTCGGTGGCACGAACGAGTCAAATGTGTCGGCTATCCCGGGAACCGTCTATGAATACGAGACAAACGTGCCTTGGTCGGCTGCCTTGTCGGGAGAATGGACTATGGCCAATACCAACTGGCGATTCTTTAATAGCTTTATTAAACCATACTTCGCTGTAGGTTTGGGAGCGCTTAACTTCGAAACTACCACCAAAGATGTAGGAGGCAATGAAACTACTAAGAGCGCTATCACCAAACTATATGTGCCTGTAGATGCCGGCTTTAAATTTGCCGTTGCCAAGGGTATCAACATCGATTTGGGGTATCAGTTGAATTGGGCCAATGAAGGCTTTGACGGTGTGGCGGGAGGACAGTATAAAAATGATTTATTCTCCTATGCGCATGCAGGTTTAGAAATTGCCCTCGGTAGCGGAAGTAAACCTTACTTAGGCAACAGTAATCCAGTAGCTACATTAATCAATGATTACACGGGAAAATATGATGAGCTAAAGTCGGAACGTGATGCTCTAGTGGCTTCAAATAAAGCTTTAAAGGATCAAATCGATGCTTTAGCCAATGAATTGCAAGATGATGATGGGGATGGCGTGGCAAACAAGTATGACAAATGCCCGAACACCGCGGCCGGCGTGAAAGTCGATGGTTCAGGTTGTCCTCTTCCGGAAATGAAAAACGAAACAAAGGTTATTGAGAAAATCATCGTTACGGAGGAAGATAAAAAGGTTGTGGATGAAGCTATAAAAAACCTGGAATTCGATCTAGGTAAAGCGAGTATACGTGAAAACTCTTTCTCGTCATTAAATCGTGTCGCCACGCTGTTGATTGAGAAAAACTTCAGCTTAAAGTTGGCAGGACATACGGACAATACGGGCTCTCGTGATCTGAACCTCCGGTTATCGAAAGAGCGGGCGGAAGCCGTAAAAGCCTACTTGGTATCCAAAGGAGCTAATGCTTCACGCATTGAGGCGACGGGATATGGCCCGAATCAGCCAATCGCGACCAATGCTACTGCCGAAGGCCGTCAGCAAAACCGTCGTGTCGAGTTTACGTTATATTAAGATAGGTCTCACTCATTTATTCATAGGGAAGCCGCGGAATGCGGCTTCTTTTTTTTGCTTTTTGCAAACATAGTGTCCTTTGGACAACACGACATCTTCCGTATGTTGCTCCCTTTTTGAGCTTCAAATCGTGACCCAAATCATTAAAATTCCCACTCCAAGTTCTATTCCGCTCAAAAAGCCTCTGAAACACCCCAAAAAAGGCTTTGCTTGTGTGCTCAAAAGCTAATCAATATCACTAAATATCCTATCCTGAGCCATGTACAGACGTTCGGCTCCATCCTATCTTTAGGTATAGAAAAAATTGATTATTCGAACAAATAATTATGCAAACAATGATTAGAAAAATGACAGCTATTGCGATAATCGGATTTATCGCCTTGGCATTTCAACACGTGAACGCGCAAACGTATCAGTCTAGTGCAGCGAAAGTGACAATCAAAGGAACCTCTACTTTGCATGATTGGGATATGACATCTCCACAGGGAATTGTTAAAGCTACTTTTGTAGTTTCAAATAATCAGGTGACAGCTGTTAATGCACTTTCATTTCAAGTATTGGCCGAGTCGCTCAAAAGTAGTAAAAGCGGGTTAGACAAAAATGCGTACAAAGCCCTTAATACCGGCACACACAAGCAAATCACGTTTACGATGACTTCAGGTCAGGTAACCCCTGCCTCCGGAGGTAACTTTAAGGTGTCGGTAACGGGAAATTTAACAATCGCTGGCACGACTAAATCGACTACAATCCATGCGACAGGAGTGTACAATCCGGGGGATCAGAGTATCTCCGTAAATGGCACCACTAAATTTAATATGACAGCATATAAGGTTACTCCGCCTACAGTGATGATGGGTACGATCAAAACCGGTGATCCCATCACGATTGATTATAGTGTGA
Source organism: Sphingobacterium sp. (assembly GCA_040392285.1). Classification (GTDB taxonomy): domain Bacteria; phylum Bacteroidota; class Bacteroidia; order Sphingobacteriales; family Sphingobacteriaceae; genus Sphingobacterium. The sequence goes on from JBEBWF010000007.1 coordinate 2,371, forward strand.
AACTGATTCCGTAATAAGAATAAAGATAAATTTTAACAGCAAACATACAATCTAAAACGACGATCATGAACAGAAGATTTAAAAGTTGGATGGTTATCTCAGCGATGATGGCTACGATGATACCAGCCCTGGCATTCGCTCAAGAAGAGTCCGAAAAGGACAAAGGAGGTATCGCCTCCTACGGAGAGCCTGATTTTTTCAGACCGTATGACAAACGAGGACTTCATATGTTCGAAACAACTAAGGAAGACTTGAACAAAGAATACACCGGACGTAAGTTTAGCCTCGGTGCGGGCTTTTCATTACAATTTCAGTCACTTAAAAACGAAAATCCCGGTGCATTGAACAATGATTTTGATGGAACTACTGCTGCTGACAAAACAAACGCTCTGGCAAAATTAGCTCCAGGCTTTAGTCTGCCTCAAGCAAACTTGTACATTGACGCACAGCTAGCGGATGGTATCCGTCTCCATCTGGCCAACTATATGGCCTCTAAACACCACAATGAGTTTTGGGTCAAAGGGGGTTATCTACAAGTGGACAAACTTCCATTTGACGGTGAAATTTGGAATAAGATCAGCGAGATCGTGACCATCAAAGCAGGACACATGGAGATCAACTACGGCGATGCCCACTTTCGCAGACCTGATGGTGGACACACTTCCTATAGTCCATTTATAGAGGGTAATATCATGGATGCGTTTGCAACTGAAATTGCGGCAGAGGTATATGCACAGAAAAACGGTTGGATCGGTATGATCGGTTTGAGTAACGGTATGATCAAAGGCCATACAGAGGAAGCTGATCCAACAGGTTATCAGGATGAATTCGATAAAAGAAATCCATCAGTCTACTTAAAAGGAGGTTGGGATAAGCAATTGAATGATGATTTGCGCCTACGTTTCACTGGATCTTTGTACCACAACGCCGGAACAAACGGATCAGGTTTAACCTTGTACGCAGGTGACCGTACCGGCTCCAACTACACCTACGTAATGGAGCAGTATTACACTGCTGCCGGCGCCGCCAAAGCAGCAACAGCGATGTATAAATCCGGACGTTTTGATGCGAACAATTATAATGCAAAATTGACCGCCGTTATGTTCAATGCTTTTGCCAAAGCACAAGGCTTCGAATTCTTCGGTACCGCGGAGTTTGCAAATGGACGTTCTAAAGCTGTTGCGGACGAAAAAGATCGAGCAACCAGCCAGTACGCAGCGGAAGGTATATATCGCTTCGGAAACAACGAAAACCTATTCTTGGGTCTGAGATATAATATCGTCAATTCTGAAGTACTGCAGGGAACTACAGTGGAAGATGTAAAGATAGATCGCTTTGCAGTGGGTGCAGGTTGGTTCTTAACTAAGAATATCGTGATGAAAGGGGAATATGTGAATCAAAAATACGCCGATTTCCCAAATACTGACTATCGTCATAATGGTAAATTCAATGGCTTTGCGCTACAAGCAGCCATCTCGTTCTAGTACTTTATCCGAGTCCAAATAAATTATCAAGCATTGGCAGAGCTTCTGCACAATGCTTGATTTATCATCAATGAATATGATTTTCAATCGTACTATACAAGGATTATCTTATTTACTTTTGTTCATGCTATTTCCTGTCCTCTACGAACCAGGATATGCACAAAACAAAAGCTCCTTCGTATGGAATATCCATCCCAACAGTTCAATCGTGATCAACGGATGTTCCAATGTCAACACCTTCGGCTGTTCATCTACAGGAGCATTCCAAGCTAAACCTATAGAAGGTGTAGCCGGAAAGGGCAACATTAATCTCAGGGGATCCATATCTATCGCTATCAATCAGCTAGATTGTAAAAACAAGATGCTGAACCGTGACTTAAGAAAGACACTGAAAGCAGACCAGTATCCCACGCTGACCATTAATTTCATCAATCTGGAAAGGATGCCTCTATCAAATACCAACAGTGATATAGTTTGTGGGGCCGTTCAAATTGAATTAGCCGGCAAACGTAAAAACTTTAACCTACGATACGTACTGACCCAGACCAAAGAAGGACTATTGTTAGCAGGAGGACGTTCATTTACCTTTTCGGATTTCGAGTTGACCCCACCACACAAAATCGGCGGACTGGTCAAGGTAAAGGATAACTTTGATGTTAATTTTACTTTACACCTGACCGAATAACGAAGGGTAAAATTTTTCCTTTCCGCTATTTAGGCTGATCTCCTTCGATTTCTTTCCTTAACAGACTGTGTTTTCTACCGTATGCAAAGTATATCACTACCCCTACAAGCATCCATATAGCAAGACGCTCCCAACTCTCTAGTGGTAAAGAAGCCATCATCAATACACAAACGATAATTCCCAAGATCGGTATTAATGGAACAAGAGGTGTTTTAAAAGGTCTTTCTGCCAGCGGATCTCTCTTTCGCAAGACGATAACACCTATACATACCAATGTAAATGCGAATAATGTACCGATACTGACCATATGTCCTAAGTCTGAAATAGGCACAAAACCGGCGAATACACTAACGAAAACCATAAAAATCAAGTTTGTTTTCCATGGTGTCTGACGCTTGGACAAATCAGAAAATATTTTCGGCAATAATCCATCCTTACTCATGCTGTAGAATACCCTGCTTTGGCCCAACAACATTACTAAAATAACTGACGTATAGCCCGCTATAATCGTAACGATCATCGCTGTATTCAGAAAATGGTAGCCTGTGTTTGCAAAAGCTGTAGCAACAGGCTTGGCATCTCCTTTGAAAACAGTATATGGCGCTAACCCTGTCATAACATAGGAAAACAACACATATAAAATGGTACAAATAATCAACGAGCCTATGATACCGATAGGCATCCCCTTTTTCGGATTTTTAGCTTCCTGAGCTGCGGTACTTACCGCGTCAAAGCCAATGAATGCGAAAAATAATACCCCGGCAGCACGTAAAACCCCGCTTATGCCAAATTGCCCAAAATATCCCTCTTTAAAAAAATCGAACATGCCGATTTTGCCTTGCTTCCACAGCTCCTCTCCTTCGTTAACAGGAATAAATGGGGTATGATTAGCTGGGTTGACAAATTGCCATCCCAATGCGATAAATAACAACACTACACTAACTTTCAAAATCACCAACACATTATTTACAAAGGACGACTCTTGTGTTCCCCGCATTAATAGCAAAGAAAGCAAACACACAATAATAATGGCAGGTAAATTGACCATGCCCCCCTCCCAAGGGCCTTTCAAAAGCTCATGGGGCAGCTGCCACCCAAAAATAGACAACAACTCGTTAAAATATTGAGACCAGCTTGCAGCAACAGTGGCTGCAGCCAAAGCATATTCCAGTACCAAATCCCATCCTATAATCCATGCCATAAATTCGCCCATCGTAGCGTATGAATACGTATAGGCACTCCCTGCCACAGGTATCATAGAAGCAAACTCCGCATAACATAATCCAGCAAAGGCACAGCCTACCGCGGCAATAATAAAGGACAACATCACAGCTGGGCCTGCATTCTCAGCGGCAGCTATTCCGGTCAACGAAAATAATCCCGCACCGATAATAGCACCTACACCCAAAGCGACCAAGCCTACACTCGATAAGGTCCTCTTCAATGTACCTTCGCCACTTTGCTCAGCTTCAGCGACAAGTTTTGCAATAGATTTTCTATACCACATAATTTAGTTTTAAAATTCTTTTCAGTCCAAACCTATAAAAAATAAGAGGATTATGAAAAATTGATTTCATTTTTTTCATCTATCTTAGATCTTTCGGCACACCTCATCGTCTAGATAAGACGAAACTATTGGCTCGCAAGGTAACTGAAATTCTGCTTTTTTATCGAACAATAAGAAAATCAGGCTGATACTACTCAAATTAGTTCTATATAATTAGGAATTACCAACTATTCACACTATCTTTGCACCGCCTTAGGCAATTGTGCCTATTGTATATTTTATTTCATGAACCCATTTTTAGAACTGGGAATCCGTCATGAGATTGTTAATGCCATCACTGAGTTAGGTTTCGAAAAACCTTCTCCTATTCAGGAAAAAGCCATTCCTGTGTTATTGACTGGTAACGACGATTTGGTCGGATTAGCCCAAACCGGTACAGGGAAGACTGCGGCATTTGGTCTCCCATTATTAGAACTGCTTGACTTTTCTCAAAGACATCCTCAAGCATTAATTTTATGCCCCACCCGCGAATTATGTTTGCAAATTGCTAAAGACTTAGAAAAATACGCTAAGTTCCTAGACGATGTGCATGTTGTCGCCGTATACGGCGGTGCAAACATTTCTGACCAGCTGCGTCAGATCCGTCGCGGTGTACAGATTGTCGTCGCCACTCCTGGACGTATGCTCGATATTATCAATCGCAAAGCCATTGATTTTTCGAAAGTAAAGTATGTTGTCCTTGATGAGGCTGATGAAATGTTGAACATGGGTTTTCAAGAAGATATCAACAATATCCTCTCGGAAACACCTGAAGAGAAAAAAACTTGGCTCTTTTCTGCAACTATGCCCAAGGAAGTTCGTCGTATAGCTCAAAAGTATATGACCGACCCCGTGGAGTTGACAGTGGGAACAAAGAATGCAGGAAATGCAAACATTGAGCATCATTACTATCTTGTCAAAGCAAGAGATAAATATGCTGCATTCAAACGTATTGTCGATTACAACCCTGATATATTTGGGATTGTTTTCTGTCGTACAAAGATCGAAACACAAGAAATTGCTGAAATACTGATTAAGGACGGTTATAATGCAGACTCTTTGCATGGTGATCTTTCCCAACAGCAACGTGATAAGGTTATGAAACGTTATCGGGAGCGCAATTTGCAATTATTGATTGCAACGGATGTAGCTGCTCGTGGTATTGATGTCAATGATGTAACACACGTCATTAACTTTTCCCTTCCTGATGAAGTGGAAAACTATACTCACCGTTCAGGCCGTACTGCTCGTGCTGGAAAAACAGGTATCTCCATATCTCTGGTAAATGCTAAAGAAATAGGCAAGATCAGACGTATTGAGAAAATTATTGGTAAAAACTTCGAGAAAAAACTAGTACCTCATGGCGCTGAAGTTTGTGAGAAGCAACTCCTTTCCATCGTAGACAAGCTAAATCATGTAGCTGTAAATGAGGAGCAGATTACGCCATTTTTGCCAGCAATAGCTGAATCATTGCAAGATCTATCCAAAGAGGATATCATCAAACGCTTTGCTTCACTGGAATTCAACCGCTTTTTAGACTATTATAAAAATGCGCCGGACTTAAATACTGACGCACGCGAAAGTAGAAGCGATCGGGATGGTGACAGAGATAGAGACCGGAGAAACGGCAGATCTGCCTCCAATGGTTATACTCGCTTATTTATCAACCTAGGAGCAGTGGATGAATTCAGTAGAGGTGATATGTTAGGGTTCATCTGTAACCATACTAACATTCAGGGTAAATCTATTGGAAAGATTGATTTAAAAGGTGTATTTACTTTCTTCGAAGTTCAGGATGATGACGTAGAGAAGGTATTCCAGGGCTTCAAAGCGGTCGACTTCAATGGACGACAAGTACGTGTTGAAGTATCCGGAGAAGAGCGTTCATCGAATAGAAGAGAACGATCCGGTAAAGAACGTTTCGGAAAAAGCACTTATGGCGACAAAAGAAGTGGCGGCGGTGATCGTCGCGACCGTAGCAGTAATGGTGGTGGATTCCGTGATTTTTCTGGAAAACGCCGTGAATCAAAGAGCAGGTATTAAGCTATAAATTGACACGAAAAGGGCGGATTAGTTTGACTAACCCGCCCTTTTTATGTAAATGTGGCAGTCTTCAAAAGCACGATTTTTTAGACAGGCTCTTATCCATTAATACGACGTTGGCGAATAGCCTCGTAGATGACGACCCCGGCAGACACCGATACATTTAAGGACTTGATCTCCCCATACATGGGTATCCTGGCTAACTTATCGGATATCCGGATCAAATCATCGGATACACCCACATCTTCTGCTCCCATAATGATGCAAGTAGGAGCACTGTAATCCACATCGTAAATTGAAGCATCTGTTTTCTCGGTACCAACGACCAACTGTACGCCTGAATCAATTAAAAAACGCCCTGTCTTACCGAGTGAATCCTGACGGCATACGGGTATTTTAAATAATGCCCCCGCGGATGTCTTGATTGCATCCGGGTTTATTTCGGCAGAACCCTTTTTCGGAACAATAAGCGCATGAACCCCTGCACATTCTGCCGTACGGGCAATAGCCCCCATATTACGCACATCCGTTACGCCATCCAACATCAACAAAAGTGGCACTTCGCCCTTTTCATAGATAAGCGGTAAAAGATTCTCAATATTTTGATAGGTAATGGGTGAGATAACGGCGATCACGCCTTGATGATTCTTACGTGTAATTCTATTGAGCTTCTCAATGGGAACCTGCTGAAAACCTATATTATGTTCTTTCAATAAAGCTTTCAGCTCCATGAAAAGACTCCCACTTAATCCGCGTTGGACAAAGATCGACTCCATCTCCTTACCACTGTCAATGGCTTCTATGACGGCACGAATCCCAAAAACCATTTGATTGTTTTCTCTCTTCTCGCCCCGGTCTTTTCGTTGAATATGTTGCATGCTCTTGGATGTAAATTAAAAAGTGGAAATTAAAAAAATGAATCTAACTGAGTCCCAGATTAAATGTCTTGCGTAAAGTTTCTATTGCGGGGTTCTTCTTTGCCATAGCTTGGTATTTTTCTTGCGAAGTATAAGGTTTTAGTATGCGGCTCTGTTCGATCTGAATGGCTGTAATATCTAGGGAGAAATTTCGTAGCTCCACCCGGAGATAATTCAAGATATCAATCTTGTGATCTCTTATCTGTTCCATCTGAACCATATTTTCCACATCAATTTCTATCACAGAACCATTCAATCGAGGTGTAGATGCCGTCATGATCGTAAAAATAGTAATCCTACTTTCGGCTTTCATCTTTTCTGCGAAGGTATTCCACTTACTCAAAAAGTTGTTGAGGGTAATTTCCTGATATTCGTTTCCAACGACAAGTTCTTCTTTTTCCGTATCGTCAACCGATTGTTCTTCAAAAACAGTGTTTAGATTAGGTACAGCAACAGCTGATTTGATATGCCCCCATCCCTTCCCCGATGTAAACGAAGTAGGTGGGGGTGGCACCGGCTCACTTTTCTCTGAAACAACGACATCCGACAAGGGTTGCCGAGGGGGTTCTATGGGTTGAGCGGCCTCTTTTGCTAAAGGAACAGGCGTATCTTCTCTTTTATCTTGCGTCGGATAATCAGTTAGTTTTTTTTTTTGTCCTTCTGAAGGAGGAACTGCGCCATGATGTAGAGACAGCTTAATCGCACTTGATAGATGGCACATCTTTAGCAAGGCCAATTCCACCTGAAGACGTTGATTTTTACTTGTCCTATAATTGACTTCACACTGATTGGCGATATTCATGGCTGACAACAGCAGGCCGGAACTCATCGATGAAGACTGTTCCAAATAACGCTTTTTGATATTCTCGCCTACTTCCAACAGTTTCAAGGTCTTGGGCTCTTTGGAAACCAGCAGGTTACGAAGATGACTGGAGAGACCTGCCATAAAATGGCCTCCGTCGAACCCCTTACTCAACACTGTATCAAATATCAGCAAAGCATCAGCAGCCTTCTCTTCCGATACCGCATCTAGCAACTGGAAATAATATTCGTAATCTAAAATATTCAGATTTTCAATAACAGCTTCATAGGTTAGATTACGATTGCTGAAACTGACAATCTGATCGAACATGGATAAGGCATCACGAAGCCCCCCATCGGCCTTCTGAGCAATAACATGAAGCCCATCATGCTCGTAGGTAACCGCCTCTTTCTGCGCGATGTCTGCCAAGTGATTGGCCATATCGTCTACTTTGATTCGATTGAAATCAAAGATCTGACAGCGCGACAAAATGGTAGGTAGTATTTTGTGCTTCTCCGTGGTCGCTAAAATAAAAATAGCGTAGGAAGGAGGTTCTTCCAAGGTTTTGAGAAAAGCATTGAAAGCTGCCTGGGACAACATATGGACCTCATCAATGATATAGATCTTGTACTTGCCCGATTGCGGTGGGATACGTACCTGCTCGATGAGGCTGCGGATATCTTCTACGGAGTTGTTGGAAGCAGCATCCAACTCATGGATACTGAATGAAATACCGTTCTGAAACGATTGACAGCTCTGACAGGTACCACAAGCTTCTGCTTGAGGTGAAATATTTTCACAATTGATCGTCTTGGCCAGAATACGTGCACAGGTTGTTTTTCCAACTCCCCGCGGACCACAAAATAAAAAAGCTTGGGCCAGTTGATTATTATGGATAGCATTCTTAAGTGTATTCGTAATATGCCGCTGCCCTACGACAGAGTCGAAAGTTACAGGACGGTACTTACGGGCCGAAACAATGAAATTATCCATTGAGACAAAGATAAAGGTTTTAGGTCTTTAGCACAACTATTATCGTACACTTCCTATAAACAGCAAAAGGAACCTGAAAAAGGTTCCTTTGCCTAATGATTATAAAAGAATAACTAGCCTGTTCGTCGATTAATTAAAATATCCTGTCCAAGCGAAAGCTGCTGTGTTTGCACCTGTCTGGGTATCGTTCTTTGTAAGAATAGCACTCACAGGATTAATAATTTTAGAATCAGAGAACAAAGAAGCTGGTTTAAAAGTGTAAGTAACCGTTGTCGCTGCATTGGCATTACCTTTACCATCCGTCAAGTCAATAATACCTCCAAATAAAGAAGTCTCTCCCATTTCGATCAACAGATTCGTAATAGTGGCTTTGGCTCCTCTTCTGATTTTAAGGATATTAGACATTGTACCAGCAGTACCTGTAGCAGTAGCTTTATGTACTATAGTTACATCTTTCACTGTAAAATCCGACTGTCCATAGGCGGACGGATTAGTTCCGTCATGGTTACCATCCGCTTCGATACCCGAAGGATCTTTTTCATTTGTGGAAAAAGCAGAAGTCCAGACACCGTACGCATTGGACAAGGTACCACTGTATCCTTGCGTAAAGTCAAACATATCGTCTTCCGAATTGACAACCAAGAGGTTCGTAACGTTAACTGAACCACCAAAGAACTCGATACCGTCATCTGCACCATCCTTGATATAGATGTTACTGATCTTTGTTTTGTTACCTACTCCATTTAATGTCAAACCATTGTGTTCAGCATCCTCATTAATATTGGAACCGGTATACTCAAGGATGATATAATCCAATTCACCCGAGTTATCATCAACTTTATCACCTCCGTAAAGAACTTGAGCATTGATCTCCGTTCCAAACACACTCTCGTCACTTTGATTTGCACGGGAAAGGGGAGCATATCCATTAATAACTAAGCCACCCCATCCTCCTGAACTCTTTGTCGTTGAGGTAAATTTAATTGGTTGCGTAGCTGTGCCTTTAGCAATAATCTTAGCACCTCGCTCAACCAATAGATATGCTGTGCTGTTAGCAGCTGTAATCGTCGTACCTGCAGGTATGGTCAGCGTAGCCCCTGCACGGACAATGGTTGCATCTTTCAAAGGAATAGCACTACCTTTTAGTGTTGCGTCTGCTGTGATGCTTCCGCTCAGTTCTGTCAATTCTTCGCCTTGATCAAGGATCGGATCTTTGTCATCACACGACGTAAATGCGAATACCGAAACTGCCAAAATAGTGAGTAAATTTCTTTTCATTTTTTCTCCTTTTTTATTTTATTTACACAAAAATAGTTCTCCAAAACAACCAAATAATTAAATTAATATTACCAAATCATTAAAACTTATAAGACACACCCATACTAAAGTCAACCCCTCTCTTGAACGATTCCAAAACAATGTTTTCATGCATATCTGTTTCCCGTTCTAATCGTATCTCCGGATTGAATAAATTGCGAGCCTTCAACTTCACTCCCCATCGCTTACTAATACTTGCACTGGACACAAAATCCAACATAGGAATCCCCTTTTCTATAACATCTTTAAAGCCCCCCGCCCCAATAGCATAAATACGGTCACTAAAATAATTCAGCACAACAGTGGATGTCCAGTTCCAATGTCTGCCATTCCATAGGTAAGACACATCTGCATTAGCCAATACCGGCGACGCACCCTGCAAAGCACTTTCCTTTTTGGAAAAAATAGGAATAGGATTTTCTAATTTCTGATTGGTATATAGGTAAGAAATATTCGCTCCTGCCGATAAGATATTTTCTCCATGTGCGGACGAAGTCTTGATCAGATTTTTCTTGATTTCTATTTCTGCACCAGTTACCATAGCTGATGATCCGACATTATAAAAGGTCATGATGTTACTACCGGTTTCGGATCGGGCAATCGGATTTTTCATATTCTTGTAAAATACACCGACGGACAGCAGTTCGCCATTGTTCGGAAACAGTTCCCATTTTACGTCAAAATTGGTATTCTCCACAGGTACGAGATTCCTGTTACCCTGAGTGCTGTGGTTAGAGAACGTATTTAAGAAATAAGCCGTTTCAACAAACTGAGGTAGCGTATAGCTCATACTTGCAGCTGCTCTCAGGTTACTTCTGTCGGTCAAAGCATATTTCAAATTTAAACTGGGCAGTATATAATTCTTTCTGATCGTAGACGGGCCATCCAATTTAGTGCTACCCAGATTGGTCTCATACACGATGTTCTGGTGAACATTATCATAACGCACTCCCAACACAGTAGTTAGCTTTCCATTAACTTGATAAGTTCCCATTGCTACAGCGGAATTCACTTTTTTCTCTGCAGTGTACCAAAATGGATTCAAGTCTCCTCTAACCGTTCCTAGTTTGAAAAAGCCGGCCTGCAAAGTTGAATTATTGAATATATCATCAATATTGTCAATATTGTCTTTGCTGATGGTACGATCTCCCTGAATGGTATGTTTGAAAATCGTAGCATGAAAATCTCTTTTTACGAAGTCTCCGTTATAACCGAACTCCACCTTGCGATCTAAGTTGTCACTACTCCCTAGTTTGTAACTGGCAATCGCTTTGGTACTCCACCCTTGCTCCTGAATATCCGAATAATAGCGTTCATGCGAATTGGATTCACCGAGTAGTTGGAAAACACCATCTTTGTCTTCTACCAATTCTGTCGTACGTCTATCCGGTTCATCGGCTTTAATCACATTATACCCTACGCCCAGATCCAGCTTCCACATATCTGACAGAGCCACACTGGACAGTAATTGATTCACCAACAATTGATTATCGACTACATGCTGACGTCTGAACAACCCCTTATCTCCTACATTCCGATCCGAATCAAAACCATAATTTTGTTCAAACCCTTGTTTTTGATCATTGATATACATCGAGTTAAATGACACAGCATGGTTACCAACAGTATACTTCACATTTGCTAATCCCGTTTTAGACACCTTATATTCCGAATGAGTCATGTCCTGATCCAAAATAATGGTCCCGTCTGTAACAGTCTGTCGGATAACTCCCTCATAATGCTTATAATCGGAATCCATATTTCCAGTCAAAAAGACATTCAGCGTGCCTCCGCCTAATTGAAACCCTTTCCCAGCCGTTAGCGAAAAACTCGAATTAATCGGATTATTAATTCCTTCGGTATTCCAATTATTCTTAAAATCGTACTTATTCAAATCCGTAATCGGCACCTTTCTTTCCCGCAGCCTGCCTACCCAACCCGTACCATCGATCCGCTGGATTTGATCAGCTCGAATAGCTTGCGTATTGATTCCCGAAGAAGCTCCTATTTCAAGGAAAGCGCCCTCCGTTAATTCTTTAGACACGATATCGATATTGGCACCCGCTACATCTGCAATAAGCTGTGGATTGAAGGTCTTGTTCACCGCAATACTTTGAATGATGTCGGTACTAAAAAAGTCCAGTGAAATATTTTTATTCAATGGGTCTTCCGAAGGTAAAGCCAATCCGTTTAATGTCGTACTGTTATAACGGTCACCCAGGCCGCGCACAAAAACATTCGCCCCACTAGCCGATTTGGTCACACCACTCATCTTGGTTAAGGCTCCTTCGGCATCACTCACTCCTTTACGAGAAAGTTCCTGCGCTCCTATTTTTTCCAACATGAGGTTAGACTTTTTCCGTTCTTCGAGTAAGGCCAATTCACTGAATCGCTCTCTCCGTCTCGTCACGACAACTTCTTCAAGAGCAGATGTCTCGGACACCAATACAATATTGACATCCTGCCATGTCGGCTGATCCAAATGAACGGCCGTTGTATCACTAATATAGCCTAAATATGTACTGACAATTTTATACGCTCCTCTTTGCGCTAAGGGGATGGTAAATTCACCCTTTTCATTCGTAGTAACCCCTTCTTTAACTTCTGGAATAGATATATTAACACCTACTATAGGTGTGTACGTTTCTACATCTACAATCTTGCCTCGGATACCTTGCAAAGACTGTCCTTGCACAGATGTCATCCATATAACACCTCCTAATACAACCAAACAATGATAAATACGCTCCATTTTCATGTTAATTTTATGTTGCAATATTATCACGTAACTATTACACTACTGTTAACAAGGTGTTATTTATAGATTAGTAATACCTTAATTTAATGTTAAGACTAGCTCGATCGTGTATTATTTTTGTTAGCACAAGTATGAACAGGTTCCTCGGCTATCCCTTTTCATCAAAAATGCTTAATTTGCATCGTTATTTTGTATTACTTTTTACTTTAACATTGGAAAGGTCGATCATGAAAGAACCCTTGTTGCGTACAGAAAATTTAAAATTCAAGTATGGGATCAATGCAGAAGAACTGACCTTTGACGAAATCAATATCACCTCAGGTCAACACACATTGTTCTTGGGCGATTCCGGAACAGGTAAGACTACATTATTACATCTGTTGGGTGGGTTATCCAGACCAACGCTGGGCAAAGTGTTTATCGACGGAATGGATCTTTATCATCTTAACGATTCTAAACTTGATATCTTCCGCGCGCAAAATATAGGTTTCATTTTTCAAGAAGCACATCTGCTCAAAAACTTGACCGTCCTGGAGAATAGCTTACTCGCTCAATCTTTAGCCAAACACAAGGTTGACAAAACCGAAGTTCATACCGTCCTTACTCAACTTCAGATCGCAGATAAATCTTCCAGCTATCCGCAAGATTTGAGCAGAGGACAATTGCAAAGGGCAGCTATCGCGCGCGCAATCATAAATAGGCCACGTCTGATAATTGCGGATGAACCCACTGCGGCGTTGGACGACAAAAACACGAATCGTGTCATTGACCTACTCTTGGGTACCGCACAAAACTACAACGCCACCTTACTCATTGCGACACATGACAAAAGATTAAAAGATCATTTCTCAAACACATATATCTTAAATAGCATAATATGAGCAGTATAAACCTGGTTTGGAAAAATATCACCCAGCAATGGGGCTCTACATTATTAAGCATTCTCCTCACAGCCTTTGGAGTAGCCATCCTGACCGTTATCTATATCAGTAGCGATACGTTCGAAAAACAGCTGGAAAACAATAGCAAAAATATAGATCTTGTCGTCGGAGCAAAAGGCAGCCCGCTGCAATTAATACTGAGCACCTTATACCATGTGGATAATCCTACAGGAAATATTTCCTTGGAAGAAGCCACCAAAATAGCGGAAAATCCTTATATCCAGGAGGCTGTACCTATTTCTTTAGGTGACAACTTCAAAGGCCACCGTATTATCGGAACGGATACATCCTATCTTTCCCTCTACCAGTTGCAACTCGATCAAGGTCGACTGTGGAATAAGTCGTTCGAGATTGTCATCGGTTATGAAGTCGCACAGAAGCATCATCTTGCACTTGGGGATCATATCCATAGTGCGCATGGACTATCTGCTGATGCACACATCCACGATGAGCATCCTTTTACCGTTGTCGGTATCCTGGATCGATCAAATAGTGTTGTGGATAATTTGATTCTATGTAACCTGGCGAGTGTTTGGGAAGTACACGGTATAGCTCATGATCATACAGCGGACGACGAGCACACTCACGAAAAGAGCAGCACACACGATGCAGAGCATGATCCTACCCACCAACACCACGATCAACACCACGATCACGAGGATGAAGGAACGCTGATAAATGAAAAGCCTCAAACCCAAATGATGGTGAAGCGTATGGATGCGGAGATGATCGAAGAGCGTGGAATGGAGATTACCGCACTATTGATCCAATACAGCTCTCCTGCAGCCATAGCGGTAATCCCACGATTGATCAACGAAAGCACTCACATGCAGGCAGCATCTCCAGCAATAGAGAGTTCAAGGATTTTTTCCTTATTAGGTGTCGGCCTCGATTCCCTTGCTATATTGGCGTATGTCATCATGCTCATCGCAGGACTTAGTGTTTTCATCAGTTTGTACAATGCTTTAAAGGATAGAAAATACGATATGGCAATAATGCGAACGATGGGCGCTACCAAAACTAAACTTTTCTCGTTGGTTATTGTCGAAGGTTTAATCATCACCGGAATAGGAGGAATAATCGGATTATTGTTTGGCCATACAATGCTTTATTTTATCAGCACACAGACTAGTGAAAGCGCGGACTTTATCGAGGCTTTCAAAATTTATCCAAATGAAATCTGGATATTAATTGCAGCCATCGCATTAGGTTTATTAGCTGCTTTAATCCCCTCATTCAAAGCATACCGTACTACTATTTCTAAAACATTAGCATCACGATAAATGAAGAAATATATTTTTATAACATTTTTATTAGGCACATCTTTCCTTTCACATGGTCAGATAGGGAATTATTCGAATCCGCAGGCACCTGACCATACGCCTATGATGAATAGCACATGGGAGACGATCGATAAGATGATGTATCGCGTAACAACCGAAAACAACAAAAAGGTATATACACCATACTATCCCTCGGAGTTACAAAAACTAGAAAACAAAACAGTTGAATTACCCGGATATCTCGTCCCTTTGACAAGTGGCAGGAATCACAAAACATTCATGTTGTCTGTACTTCCTGTTACACAATGTCAATTCTGCGGAACAAATGGAATCCCTCCTATGGTCGAAATTTTTATGAAGAAAGAATCCATACGATATACCGAAGATCCCATCAAAATAAAGGGAACGATGAAATTTAATCCGGAACCCTTAAAAGGGAATGCGGAAATTCAGATAATCAATGCGGAGCTTATCCAATAAAGAAGAAATTGTAATTTCTGTCGATGCAGCTTATCGGTTCAACAGCGCAACTTCCAAGCAGGATGCTAAGGCTGCGGTCTCCGTGCGTAAACGAGCTTCCCCAAGGGACAAGGGGATATACCCTACCGACAAAGCCTGTGCTATTTCCTTTTCCGAAAAATCACCTTCTGGACCAATTAGGATAAGGTATTTACCTGCTGTTGGAAAAGATGATGAAATATATCTTTTTTCAGAATCTATACAATGTGCAATTCCTTTGGATAGAGTATCATCTTTTGCAATGGACGAAATAAAATTCGAAAATGTAATCGCCGGATTTATTTTAGGAAAATAAGCTTTAAGCGATTGTTTCATCGCTGCGACAGCTATTTTTTCCAGTCGCTCGACCTTAACCTCTTTACGTTCGGAATGTTCACATATAAGGGGTGTAAATTCCTGCAAGCCTATTTCAGTGGCCTTTTCCAGAAACCATTCTACACGATCTATATTCTTGGTCGGTGCGACCGCTATATGCAAATGGTAGGGGGATTGACCAAAATCAGTCTGGACATGGAGCACACGCAGTCCAACACGTTTAGGATGAGGGTCGATTATCTCCGTCTCATACAGGCCACCACGCCCATCTACCAAATGGAGAACAGCACCAAGACCAAGCCGAAGTACGCGTATAGCATGTTTACTCTCCTCTTCGCTGAGTAAAAAAACCGTATGATGAGGCTCTATCGTTGGCGTAAAGAATAAATGCATGCCTATTTAATGAATTACGAATTAACAATTATGAATTACGAATTATGGTTTAAAGAGAATTATGAATTCCAAAAATACAGAATTTATAATTCGTAATTTGCAATTCGTAATTAACCATTCTCTTCGTCATCGAAACCGTGCTCTACCAAATCCAGCTTTACAAATTCAATATTTTGTTGGGTTTTCCGCATAATGGTAAAAACATACCCAAACTTCTCCGCCGATTCGCCGACATCTGGTATCTTTTCAAAGACATGACTGACTAAACCAGCAATTGTATCGTAGTCCGAACTTTCGGGTAGCTCAATAGGTAAATAACCGTTTGCATCATGTACACTTGATCCGGCATCTACCATAAACTCGGTATCCGAAATCTGTTCCACCACTGGCGTTTCCTCATCGTATTCATCCTGAATCTCTCCTACTAGCTCTTCGACAATATCTTCCAATGTCACCATACCAGCTGTCCCACCAAACTCATCCAATACAAAAGCAATCTGTATACGCTTCTGCTGAAATTCGGTCATCAAATCGTTAATCTTCTTTGTTTCCGGAATAAAGTATGGCTTACGCATAATACTTTTCAGCACGACCTCTTTCCCTTTAACAATCAATGGTAGGATATCTTTGGTATGAACGACGCCCACAATCTGATCAATATTGTCATCGTAAATCGGGATACGCGAGTAGCCCTCTTCCGTTACCGTGTTGATAAATTCCTCCGCAGAGTCGTAGAGTTCTACCGCTACAATCTTTGTCCTTGGCACCATAATGTTTTTAACGATACGCTCGTTAAAATCGAATACATTCTTGATCAACTCATGCTCAGAAGTATTGATTGCGCCACTTTCTTTTCCTTTATCTAAGAGATACTGGAGTTCCTCCGAAGAATGGGAAGATTCGTTAGGATGCGGCTCAATTCCTATTAATCTTAACAAGAAATTAGCAAAACCGTTGAGCACCCATATAATGGGCCGAAAAATAACATAGAAGAACTGTAAAGGAAATGCAATCTTCATGGTTGTAGCAACGGGCTTTTGAATAGCAATAGATTTGGGCGCCAATTCTCCAAATACGATATGAAGGAAAGTAATGATACTAAAAGCCAATACCAGGCCTAAATTTTTGGACACCACCCCGGTCAACTCAACATTAAAAAGACCAAATGCTTTGTGAACAATTTCTGTCATAACAGCTTCACCCACCCAACCCAAGGCTAACGAAGCTAACGTTATACCAAGCTGCGTTGCAGCCAAGTAACCATCTAAATGTTCGGTAATATTTTTCGCTATTTTAGCAACATTGCTTCCTGATTTTGCTTGTAGCTCGATTTGAGAAGCCCGGACTTTCACAATAGCGAATTCCGCAGCTACAAAAAAACCGTTAGCCAGCACCAAAAATATTGTCCAAAAAATATCAAGAGCCATTTAGCTTTATTTAGTACGAATTTCTTTGTCGTATAGTTCTATGCTCTCTAATATAATACTTTGAGCATAAGAACGCCCATATAAATTTTCAATTGTTACATTCTTTTCTTCCAAAGCCTTATAATCTTGAAAAAAACGAACAATTTCTTTCATGGTATGAGGAGGCAATTCAGACAGATCGTTTATATAGTTTACGGACATATCGTTTTTCGCGACAGCAATAATTTTATCATCCTGCTCTCCGCCATCTATCATATGCATTACCCCTATTACCTTAGCTTCGATCATACTCATTGGATACACATCCACCGAACAAAGCACCAGAATATCCAACGGATCTTTATCGTCACAGTAGGTCTGCGGTATAAACCCATAATTCGCTGGGTACATGACCGAAGAAAACAATACGCGATCCAGCTTTATCAGTCCACTGTCTTTATCTATTTCATACTTCGCCTTCGAGCCTTTGGGAATTTCAATAATAGCATTTACGGAATTGGGCAAATCCTCTCCAGGAGAGACTTGATGCCAAGGGTGTTGTGTACTCATTAACAAATTTTATATACTGTTGTTTGTTTTGTTTTTATCTTTCTTACTTTTTATCCACCTTTTAAATAGCGCTATACCAATAGGCAAAAATGCAATGACAATCAAAGCCACGATGATATACTCTACATAATTAATTATTTCGGGGAACTTCACACCTAGCCCATAACCTGTCAATGTTAACAGAGAAACCCAAAGAAAGGCCCCCAAAAAATTATAAAGGACAAACTTCTTAAAATTAAGTTTGACCACTCCGGCAAATATTGGCGCAAAGGTACGAATAATTGGAACAAACCGACCAATAATCAATGCGGTACCACCATATTTCTGATAGAATTCCTCAGCCATCACCACATATTTACGCTTAAAAAGAAGAGAGTTCTTTCTTTTAAAGAGCATAGGCCCAGCGCGATGTCCAAACCAATATCCTGCAAAATTCCCGAGTATTCCTGCAAACAAGATCCCAAAGTACATCGTTACTATATCGACATCAATTTTATCTAAGGCGCAGAACAAACCGGCTAAAAAAAGCAAGTAATCCCCAGGAAGAAAGAATCCAAAAAACAATCCTGTTTCTGCAAATACAATCAAACAAACAATATAGAATCCACCATGACTTAGCAGATATTCTGGATCCAATAGTTGTTGGAAGTTGACTAAAAATTCCTGCATATATTTTTGAATTAAACGCGCGGGGCAAATAAAGATATCCTAGTTGCCATTTGTAATTAATGCAATGGCCTTGCGAATATTCTCTGCAATCTCGTTCATTTCTTCGGTGGATAATGACAATTTGGGTTTTTCGAAATTCATGTCGTAAACGTGATTGAGCGGCATCAAATGAATGTGAGCATGTGCAACTTCCAACCCTACCACGGCAATACCGATCTTAGGACAAGGAAATACTTCTTTAATCCCCTGTGCTACAATTTTAGCAAACACCCACATTCCCATATATTCTTCATCGGCGATATCGAAGATATAGTCTGTCTCCTTCTTTGGAATCACTAATACATGTCCTCGCGTTAAGGGGTTTATATCCAAAAAAGCTAAATAATCATTACTTTCAGCAACTTTATAGGAAGGTATCTCGCCAGATATTATTCTAGAAAATATTGTAGACATGTTCGTTTCTGCTTCAATAAAAAGCAAATATAATAAAAAGTATATAGAGTGTCGATTACCTATGCCATCCTTTTATTGTCATTTTTATAGGTCAATGTCCCTTATGCCTTTACAAAAACCGGCCATAAAACCTTACGGACTTAAATTAGAGCCCCTAAAGTACGCGACGTAGAAAACCGAAGTTGGTCATAATAATGGTTTCGAATCGTTCGATTGAATGTACGCAATTTTATATTGAAACATCTCCGCCATCTTTTCCCCGCGCCAAATAGCTTCATTGGCGATCGTACCTTCAAAAAACTCGTTTACGGTATGCCTCCAAAGGCCCAACCACTTTTCAAAATGCGAGGCACCAATAGGAAGAAAAGCATGTGGTGGAAACGGACTGCCAAAATAAGTTCGTTCTTCTAAAAGAATAGTTTGCCAAAAGGTATACATCTTCTTAAGATGCTCTCCCCAACGTCCTTCCAATACCTCATTAAAAATGGGACCTATAAGCTCGTCTTTTTGAACTCTTCCATAGAACGTATCCACCAACAACTGAATATCTTCGATAGATGTAATGTCTTTTTTATTCATTTTATCCCTTTCTCTATATACTAAGATCCATATACATGATCAAATAATAAAGCGCCCAACCGGAGAACCCTATAATCAGTATCCATACCCACCATGGGATGCCCTGCGGTGTCTCACTTCCCTCGATTAAAAACATACTTTGGTTACCCTTACCGTACGCATTAATCATGATCGGAATCTTACCATCAACAATGGTATCCGCTTTGATTCCTACAATGTCAATTGCAGGACCATTACGCACCTCAAAAGGTATCACGCGAAGACCTTCTTTGCCTGAAGGGTCTTTACTGACAATCCGCAAGTAATGTTTACCATCGACCAGTTTCTGCGTATCCAATTCAAAAGTAACAGGCGAAAACACCTCCGCAACGGGTACCACGTCATCATCTATAAAAATGTAGATCTTACTTTTTTCACTCATGATCTTCCGATTTTAATATCATTCTTTTAATATGATCTTGTTTATTCTCACCAGGCTTCACAAGCCATTTAACCGAATAGAACAAGGTCACCAATGAAACAAGAATCACGATACTGACGATGAAATAGTCCCAATTACTCTCGGGACCCGATCCATGCACTAATCCACGAAGCAACTTCGGTTGGTTGCGATCACAAACGGGGCAACCAAAAGATTGGCTAAAAACCAATACTGCAAAACTAAGGAGTATTAATTTCTTTTTCATATTTATTTTGCTTGAAGTTTGACAAAATCCACAATCTGTTTGATCTCTTCAGCCGTTACTTTTTTACCATTATTGCCCCAGCTACTACGTTCAAAATTGATGATAGCTGCTACTTCATGTTCCGTAAACTCCGCGTTCATACCTACCGCTGCCATGGCACCGTATTCGGGTCGGCTATCATAACCATTCATGATAATATCGATATACAGCTCCAAGTTATCGTCTTCATCAACTATCGAACTTCCTTTTAGTGGAGGAAAAGCCCCTGGTAATCCCATTCCATCTGCCTGATGGCAAGCTTGGCAATTAGCAACATACAGCGCTTGTCCATCCAATTCCGGAGCACCGTCACCCTCCATGGTGACATTGGTTTTCTTTTTCTCCATTTTATAAAGAAAATCCGGGGCAACGATCGATTCGGGAAGAGGTGCCTGTTTCAGCGATTGTAAATAGGCTACCAATTGCAAAGCCTCTGCTGTAGCGACAATCTGGCTTCCGTCTTTTGGAGCGTATTCTTCCGACACATGTACAACTACATCATTTTCATCCGGATTTTGTTTAAACGCAAATAAAAAAGGATATGCCGGCATGACGGACTCCTTAACGACAATGCGTGGGTTGAAGAGATGCACTAAATTCCAATCCCGGCTTGGTTGTCGGTTTCCGACATCTGTCAAATCTGGCCCGGTACGTTCTGTTCCCATCAACGTAGCAGTATTTCTCCAGATATCTGTCCGGCCTGTACCGGCATAGTCTGCTGCCATGCTCGGCCGGCTTCCCCACATTTTGTCCATATCCAGATTACGAACCTGCTGCGTGTGACAGGCGACACAGCCATGCGATATATATAAAGCTTTACCACGAAGCGCATCTTCAGACAACGGAACTGCAGATGGAAGCGGAGCGTTGACGACTTGATTGTGCAACGCGGGTAATATCGCTACAAAAATTGTCAGCACAACAAAGAATAGCGTGGCCGTCAAAAATAAATTCCTATGATTATCAAAAAAGTTCATATCTATATACCGTAATTAAACAATCCCCTACTCGGATCTTTTTTTCTCTTCCAGTTTTTTTATTATTTCTTCTTGTACATCCAATTTTTGCTGTACCGAGATCATTCTGTACATATTGTAAGCAAAGAAAAGATGGGAAAGCCACATTAGACTTCCTCCAATGGCTCTCCATAACCAATGAGGTGCCATAGACACCACACCTTCAATAAAAGGCTTTTCTTCTATCCACATCAACCCTTTCAATGTGCTTCCATACATCAAAGGCACGGTGTAAAACATCAATCCGATTAAAGCCAACCAAAAATGGGCACCAATGGAGATTTGTGGCGCTTCTTGTCCGGTAAACCGAGGGACTATGGCATAAATGCACGCCCATAAGAAAAAACAAATAATACCGTACATGGTCAGGTGGGAATGTGCCACTGTAAAATCCGTAAAGTGCCAAACAAGATTGGTCGATCGAAAAGCTTCGGCTGTCCCCTGAAGCGATCCCGTGAAGTAAAAGATGGTGCCTACCAAGAAGAAAGGCAAGGTATAGCTATCCTTTATTTTAAACCACGCCCCCTTAAATGTCATCAGAAAATTGGTTGTACCTGCAATAACGGGTATAGCCATCCCTGCACTACCTACAATAGCAACAGTCTGTAGCCACCAAGGTATCGAACTGAAAACAAAGTGGTGGCTTCCGATGAGGGTATAAAACAATATCTGTGACCAAAATGCCAATACACCGAGACTATAGGAGTAAATTGGCTTATTAAGTTGTTGGGGAAGAAAATAGTAGACAAGTCCCAATGTAAATAACATGAACCACATCCCCACCCCTTGGTGCATATAATATCCTTGCACAATGGTCTCACCCAAGCCATGTTGCCAGAAAGGCAAATAAGCGACTAATGCAATGACAATCGTAAATATAATAGCAGCAACAATGTACCAATTTGAAATATAGATTTCCCGTGTCGTACGCCGTCCTATTGTTTTGTAAAAATTAATAAGGGTCAAGACTAAAGCTACCGCAAATAGCAACATGATAGGCCATATATATTCACGATACTCTCCTCCCCCATTGTTTACTCCTGCCAATAGCGATACCGTACCGAGAAGTACGCATGCATTGATTAAATGCAAGGAATACCAACCCCATTTTAAGTTATATAGAGGTGTGTTGCTTACTCTCGGCACGACATAATAGGCTAAACCAAGCATCGCTATCGAGGCCCACCCCCAAAACACAGCATTGGTATGTACCGGACGGAGCCTGCCGAAACTCAACCAGCTGACCGCATCAATATCCGGTGCGATAAACTTGACTCCCACATATTCCCCCACTGTGGTACCGAATAAAAGCCAAAATGTTGCAGATATCAGATACCACGTCACCATTTTGGATAATGCGGGATCTACGTTGGGCCGCTGTACAGCTTTCTTCTTTACGGATACGATCTGAACACCAGCGTTGGAGTCGATCTTCAAAATCCCCCTATTATCTTTTGCAGGCGCTGTACCCGAAAGACTATTTTGGTCTACACGATAATCCAAGGCAGACTTTTGTGCCGCAAGCTCTTCCTCTATTTCACTTAATGGCACCTGCTCGATAAGATTCGCTATTTCCTCCGCTTCTTCTTTGCGCACTTGGTCGTTCAAGGTGCGCACCCTTTTTCCTATTTTCATAAATAGAATAAAGACCGCTAGAATAACAGGTATCGATAATAATATGAGTGTGATAATCACCCCACCTTGGGTCAACAAATTATCCCTATTGATAAAGTCTGCTTGCTGCGCTATAGCGTCTGCAGGAAATAAATAAAGTGAGCACCCCAGTACAAACGCAATAATGATAGGTGCTTTTCCATGTTGCTCTTTTTTATAATGCAGTACCCGTGTAATTTGATGACTATTCAGCCGACGAAGCGATTCTCGTAACTTATCACCACTTTTGGGAACCTCCCCTTTAAGTGGTCGGGTCACGTTACCTATCTTTTCGCCTAACAAGAGAACAGCAAGCAATAAAATAGCGACAAGAACCAAAGCGATCCATAAAAAAAGATCGGTATCTTTCAACTGATAACTATACGGGGTGGTACGCTCTACTGCGGATAAAATGGATACTTTTGAAAACGCTAAAGCCGTGCACACAGATTTTAATAGGAACGTTTTTTTCATTGGAATAAATTGCCTTTTTAAAGGTAATAAGCCCTGCCTACCGCAGGAAGGTATCATGAGCATATTCATTTTCTGTTTGTGATTTCTATTTCCCCCATTGCAATGACAGGACAAAGTAACGACAAAAAACAATAAAAGACAAAAAAGTCTTTTATTATTTTTTGTTAAAAGGAAGCCGAGAAGTATAGGGATAATCTAGCTTCTTGTTTTATATAGCTATAAAACGTTTGTATCTAAACCTATGGTCTAAAGCAGGAGTTACCCGATTTGAAAAGCAATATTATGTTCTTCTATCATTTTACGAAGATTGGCCAATGCATAACGCATCCTTCCCAGGGCGGTATTGATACTGACATCCATTACCTCCGCGATCTCCTTGAAGCTCATATTGCAATAATGTCGCATAATCAACACTTCCTTTTGATCATCAGGTAACATTTGAATAATCCTCTTCAAATCAATATCCTGTTGCTTCTTGACCATTTTATCATCGACGGCGTCCTCCGCAAAATCCAACAGCTCAAATATATCATAACCTTCGCTATCTACCACTGTTGGACTTCTTTTCTCCCGACGAAAATGATCAATGACCATATTGTTTGCAATACGGATAACCCAAGGCAGGAATTTCCCCTCATCGTTATAACGACCGAGTTTCAGCGTATTGATTACCTTAATAAATGTTTCTTGAAATATATCTTCAGCAAGGAATTCATCTTTTACACGGACATATATCGCCGTATAAATTTTGGTTTTGTATCTCTCGATCAAAAATCTTAAACCTTCTTCATTACCGTTTATATAAGCTTCTATAAGCTCCTGATCACTCTTATTTTTCAATAAATTCATAATACACCTATATTTAAGCTAGGATTTACTAAGCGTTGAATAAGAGTAATGATGTTCCGATAGGCAAGATATTTTTAGTTAACGATCCCTAAAATAAGTCAAAATTTAGTACTTATCAAAGTTTATTTTTATTATTTAACACTAATTCACATTTTGTTCTGTGTAGTAAATAACAACTAAAAAGCTCTAAAGTTTCCTTTAGAGCTTAAATAATATAATCGCTACCCTTTTACTTATACAAGGGGTAGTTAGCCATTATCGCTTTTGCTTTATCCTGAATTTTTGCTAGCCGAGCTTCGTCTGCACGATTATTCAACGCCTCATCGATCAACTCTCCAATCTGTACAATCTCCGCTTCCTTCACGCCACGAGTGGTAATTGCAGCCGTTCCAAAACGTACTCCCGAGGTCACGAAAGGCGAACGAGTATCGAAAGGAACCATATTCTTATTGGTGGTGATACCTGCTTGACCTAATACCGCTTCAGCTTCTTTTCCTGAAATATCCTTGTTACGCAAGTCAACAAGCATGAGGTGGTTGTCTGTACCACCAGAAATGATCTTATAGTCACGATCCACAAAGAATTTTGCCAATGCCTGTGCATTTCTTTGCACTTGTTTAGCATATTCTAGGTAGTCATCTGACAAAGCCTCTCCAAACGCCACTGCCTTAGCAGCGATGGTATGTTCTAGTGGCCCCCCTTGAGTACCCGGGAAAACCGCCAAATCCAATAATTGTGTAATCGTACGAGTCTCCCCTTTAGGTGTTTTGACACCCCAGGTATTTTCGAAATCTTTACCTACCATGATGATGCCTCCACGTGGACCACGCAAAGTTTTATGTGTAGTGGTCGTTACAATGTGACAATGAGGTAGTGGATCGCTCAACAAACCTTTGGCAATCAACCCAGCAGGATGTGAAATATCCGCCATGACCAAAGCACCTATTTCGTCAGCTACTTTGCGGATACGGGCATAATCCCAATCACGCGAGTAAGCGGAGGCACCACAAATGATAATTTTTGGTTTTTCGCGAAGTGCAGTTTCCTCTAATTGTTCATAATCAATAAGACCGGTATCTTCTTTTACTCCATAGAATAAGGGTTCATAGATTTTACCCGATAGGTTCGCTGGAGAACCATGAGTCAAGTGGCCACCATGAGACAGGTCAAGACCCAAAATTTTATCTCCCGGTTTGATCGTAGCCAAGAAAACTGCGGCATTTGCCTGTGCTCCGGAGTGTGGCTGTACATTCACCCATGCTGCTCCAAAAAGCTTTTTCGCACGATCAATAGCGATATCCTCGATTTGATCGACAACTTCACAACCTCCATAATAACGTTTTCCCGGTAAGCCTTCAGCGTATTTATTCGTCAATACAGAGCCGGCTGCTTCCATGACTTGCTTACTTACGAAGTTCTCTGATGCAATTAGCTCAATACCTTCTTCTTGGCGTTTTTGCTCGTCAGCGATAAGATTAAAGATAACTTGATCTCTTTCCATGTGTTTCTTGTTTAATTCGGGGGTTGCAAAGTTTTTTTAATAAGCCGCAAATATACAATATTTCGTTACTTTTTAAAAGTGCTATTTTGAATTGAATAGGACGAAGTTTCCAAAACTTTTGTCCGTCCTTTTTCAGGCATTCAATTCCTTTTTCAACAGCAGCTGCGCGGCATCGTACGGATTGACATCCAGTTCGTTCATATGATGCAAAACGACTGCTATATAATTATCTAAAGTAGCGTCTCTTGCCAGCCCCTTACCTGTATTCCGGAACAACGAGATGGTACTTTCTTTCAAATCTTTAACAACAGTCCAAGCCGCATCCGATACATAGAGCTGTTGTGTAAAGTTGTGCTGATATTCATTCTCTATATCGGATAGTATTGCTTGCTGAAATTGCGTTACAGTCTGTTGGGCATCATGGTGACGTACCATGACCTGCTGTGGAGAAATCCGATGGACTAAAAGTATCAACCGCTCATAAGCGGCAAATCTGAGCTGACGGTGATCTTTTGCCTGCGCTTTATGTTGATTAATATTATTTATCTTAAGCAGGTAATTTTCAATTTTAGGCCAAATCATATAAAAGGTTAATAGGAGTGCCGCAAAACCTCCAAAAGCGATAACAAAAAGCTGTTTAAAAAACTCTATAAATTCCATTTATTAATCAATGTTTACCTATTGTAAAAAATTACCTTTATCCTATTTTGTTCCTAAAATTACGTATTTTTGTGTTATTATTTATCAAATAGGCGCGTAGCAGAAGTTGTTTTCTAAAAAGCGTCTTTGCGAGGAACTAGGAAGAATAAAGATCATGAGTACAGAAAATCTAACGGCGGCTGCGCCAGTAACATTGACCGCGGGTGCATTAGCTGAGCTGAAAAAACTAATAGACCAACAAGAGATCGGCCCTGATTTCGGTTTACGTGTAGGTGTGGAAGGCGGTGGATGTTCAGGCATGAGTTATATTTTGGGTTTTGACCAAAAGAAAGAGGGCGACTCGGAGTACGAAATCAATGGTATTCGTGTCTTTATGAACAAAGCACACGGCATGTATTTAGCCGGAATGGAGATTGACTTTAAAAGCGGGCTTGAGGCACGTGGTTTTACATTTAGTAATCCGAACGCATCGAGTACCTGTGGGTGTGGAAGTAGTTTTTCGGCCTAATTCGTTTCAACACTTCTCCGCTTAACCTTGCTGGATTAACCTTTACTTACTTTTGGATAATTACATATCCTTTATGTATTGTTTTACGGCTACCTTTTTTCAAGTATAAGATGTAATAATAAACATCTGCAGGAAGGGAATCCCCTTTCCAATTATTCCGGTAATCTGTATTGCGGTACACCTCCACCCCACCGCTATTGAACACAACCAGATCTATTCCATCGTAGTACTCGTAGCCGACGACTTCCAAATAATCGTTCAAGCCATCTCCGTTGGGTGTGATAATATTCGGAACATACAAATCTTTGGCAATGATATCGACTATTGCCGTTGCATCTTGACAGTTATTCAGATTAGCTAATTCACAGACTGTATAAGAATAGGTATACCGTCCAACCTTTGTATCTTTGGGTAACGTGATCGTACCATCGGCATGCATGATCATCGTTGGGTCACTAGCGACTCTAGGGATCAGCCGCAATGCTGTAGTGGGGATCGGCAAATCAGGAGAAATATCGTTATCCAATACGCTTGTGGGTGTCGTCACCTCATCCCGGTCAATAACCAGTGTATAATAATCATCTTTGGCTTCAACCACATTTCTAATCTTGATATTGACCTCGGCTTCCATACAGTTTGTCGGATTTATGACCTCACAGATCGTATAATGTAGCGAATAATCTCCTGAGGTGGCAGAAGTACCGACCTCAACTGTTCCATCCATATGCAAGGTCATTCCACTTGGTGCCGTATCAAGCCATGAAAACACCGCTTTAGCTGGGTCGATCGGTTCATCATTTAGGCTGTCGTTATCGAGAACACTTGCTGTTTGAGTCGCTTTTCCTTCCTGCATCGTTCCGAAATCATCTCCATTTGCCAAAATAACATTGGGCTCGATACGGATAATAACCTCTCCTGCCTTACAATTATTCGGATTGATCCGTTCACAAATCCCGTATGCTATCATATACTCTCCTCGGGAAATATTGGATGGCAAGATAATATCACCCGTATTCACATCAAGAAAAGGCACACCCCCTCCGTCAATAGGTTGAGCCGGTGTAATCACCTGTAGATCAAAAAGCTGCAAATCCACCGCATCACCGTCGACATCATCTTTATCCAATACATTCATATCCGTTAAGAGCTGACTTTCCTTCATGCTGAAAAGATCATTTTCGATGGTGATCTCGGGTTTGATGATTAGAGTCTTGACAGAAGAAGTATTATTTTCCTTTTTGGTATCCGAAAAACCCGTTTGATCCGTGACATCAAACGTTGCTGTATTGACAAGTAGGTTATCATCCGGGACACCCCTCACCCGACCCCTAATTTCAAAAACAGCTTCGCTAAATGGCGCTAAATTCAAAACCACATGATCGAGGTTCAAACCTCCATATTGCCATCCACTTACGACTTCTGTACCAAGTTTTCCATCGTCGGTATAGGCGATACTCTCCACTTGAAAATGTGCAGGAAGCGTATCCTTCAATTCCAAATAATTCGCCTGCAGATCGAATTGGTTCATCACCTTGACCGTGTAGACCAACTCGTCTCCAACGCGAGCCTCCTCTTTGTCCACACTTTTACGCACCCACAGGTCGGCTGGTGTCGTGACATTCAAATTCCGAACCTCATGGATATGTGTACTTCCACCCGTCACCGCCGCAAATCCAACTTTCAAATAATCTGCGGGTATATCTTCGATCTTAAGCTTATCTAGGATTAATACAGGGTCATCATCAGGGTGAATTTGCATTTTTGCTGACAGCTCATAGTGCGTTATTGATCCATTCACATAGATTGGATCAATGACAAGAAAAATCCTTCGGTAATATATTTCGGGGAAAGGCCTCACCGGCACTACATCTTTATAATCCAATGTAAAACCATTGACATTCAATACGTCTGCAAGATCGGAACCAACTTTTCCTCCTAACCATTTGTAACCAGAAGCTTCCGACCCTCGTACACCTACACCCGCTGTTACGTTTTCAACACGAGCGGTTGCTACTCCTCCAATTTTGCTTTCGCTGCTTACTGTATAATTGCCATATTCATCAATACCGAAACCAATATATCCACCTGTTAACCCCGGCTCATCGGTCGTTCCACTCTTCCTTATCGCATAACCTAATCCACCTCCCAGCCCACCTATCTTGAACCTGTACGGATCATTTTCAGATAAGTTAGGGTCATAATTCGCATCAAAAAGGAAGATTGAAAAACCATCTGCTCCACTCCCTCCCCATATGACAAATTCAAAATCCACTTCAACACCCAAACTAGAAGGAAAAGCCTTGTTGATAACGGCGTAACCATATTGATTAACTGCAGTTTCTGTCAATCTCAGCCAACCATCACCCATCGCGTCACTACTTCCCCCGGTAAGATAGGCTGATCCTCCTAAAACCAACTCTCCAGCCTGATCCCCTGTAAGAGGCTCGACAATCGTAAAACCGGTCTGTGCTGTTGTATTGCCCCCAATAAACAAAAATATCAGTAAGCTAAGTAGATAACTGGAACGGTGAACCATCTGTAAAGTTTGTACCCAAAATCTTAGACATACTATTTGAATGCCCTTCTAACAAACTTAAATAAAAATTGGCGCTTATTTCATTAGAATATAATATTTGTTAGATTCCTCTAAAGGCTCCATAAAAATTTTTACGCTAAACATCAAAGACAATCAAGGCAGAACCTTTGGAAAAGCCCCATCCTTCTCTCTTTTTCCTTTCCCTAATAATCACTAACTTTGTGTCCTTAAAAAAACAGAGATCGTTACGCCATGTACAAGGAATATAAGCAGCTCAATCTATCGGAAATCGGTAAAGAAGTTTTGAAACGTTGGGATAGGGAACATATTTTTGAAAAAAGTATTTCCAATCGTCCGGCAAACAAACCCTATACGTTCTATGAGGGTCCCCCCTCGGCAAATGGCATGCCGGGTATCCATCATGTCATGGCGCGAGCGATTAAAGATATTTTCTGCCGGTATAAAACCTTAAAAGGCTATCAGGTAAAACGGAAAGGTGGTTGGGATACGCATGGCCTTCCTATTGAATTAGCTGTTGAGAAAACCTTGGGCATTACCAAGGAGGATATTGGTGTAAAAATATCTGTCGAGGAATATAATGAAGCGTGTCGCAAGGAAGTCATGAAATACACCGACGTATGGAATGATCTGACCGAAAAGATGGGCTATTGGGTAGATTTGGAAAATCCTTATATCACCTATCAAAACGAGTATATCGAAACCCTGTGGTTTTTACTAAAGGATCTGTATAAAAAAGGGTTGCTATACAAAGGTTACACCATTCAACCTTATTCACCCGCTGCTGGAACAGGGCTAAGTTCACACGAACTCAATCAACCCGGGACTTATAAGGATGTCAAAGACACCACCATCGTTGCTGAATTCCGTATCGATAAATCCCAAATTCATCCGCTAATCGCTACATTGGTCGAAAGTGCCGAAGAAGATGTAGCCTTTATCGCTTGGACAACTACCCCTTGGACATTACCGAGCAATTCAGCGCTGGCAGTAGGTAAAAACATCGACTATGTCAAAATCAAGACCTTTAATCAGTATACGGGCGAGCCTGTCTCTGTTATATTAGCAAAAAATCTGGTTGGCAAACATTTCAAGACAGAAGGAGAGCATGCTTCCTTCCAAGATTACCAAGTAGGAGATAAAGTGATACCTTGGGAAAAAGCTGCTGAATTTAAAGGAGCCGAACTTGTCGGTTTACGTTATCACCAACTTTTCCCGTACATCACGTCGGAGGAATTGCTCGAAAAAGCTTTCCGTGTCATTGCTGGGGATTTCGTAACCACCGAAGACGGTACCGGAATCGTACATATCGCACCTACCTATGGTGCAGATGACTTTCGAGTAGCAAAGGAAAATGATGTACCAGCCATATTGATCAAAGATGAAAATGGCAAGGAAGCTCCAACAGTAGACCGAACAGGAAGGTTTGTACAAGAAGTCACCGATTTTGCAGGTAGATTTGTCAAAGAAGAATATTACTCTTCTGAAGAACGGGCCGACAAAGACTTTCGCCCTACGGATGTCCTTATTGCGATCAAGCTGAAGGAAGAAAACAAAGCCTTTGATGTCAAGAAATACGAACACACCTACCCACACTGTTGGCGTACTGATAAACCTGTCTTATACTATCCACTAGACAGTTGGTTTATCAAAACAACAGCTGTAAAGGAGAAGTTGGTGGCGTTGAATAAAACCATCAACTGGAAACCGGAAGCCACCGGAACCGGACGCTTCGGGAATTGGTTGGAAAACCTTGTAGACTGGAACTTATCACGTTCAAGGTATTGGGGAACCCCTCTTCCTATTTGGCGGACAGAAGATGAAAATGAAGAGATCTGTATCGGTTCTATGTTGGAGCTCAAGTCTTATCTGGAAGCTTCCTTGCAATCTAATGTGCTTACCGACGATGAAAAATCGGTTAACAAGGCATATTTAGAGAAATTTGGTACAGAAGGGTTGGATTTACACCGCCCATATGTAGACCATATCGTTTTTGTATCCGAAGGTGGGCAGAAAATGTACCGGGAACCAGATCTAATCGACGTATGGTTTGATTCCGGAGCGATGCCTTATGCACAATGGGGATTGGACTATGACAAATTACAACAAGGAGATCCACTCCCGTTCAAAGACGAATACAACCATGCTTTCCCAGCCGATTTTATTGCCGAAGGAGTAGATCAAACCAGGGGCTGGTTCTTTACACTGCATGCCATATCAACCATGTTCCGTGGCTCTGTCGCTTTCAAGAACGTCGTTTCCAATGGTTTGGTGTTGGACAAAAATGGCAACAAAATGTCAAAACGATTGGGCAATGCTGTCGATCCATTCGTCACAATAGATAAATACAGTGCAGATGCGACACGCTGGTATATGATCAGCAACGCATCTCCTTGGGATAACTTGAAATTCAACGAAGAAGGCTTGGATGAGGTACGGAGGAAGTTCTTTGGAACGCTGTACAATACCTATGCATTTTTTGCCTTATATGCGAATATTGACAATTTCAGCTATGCTGAGCCAGAGATTGCGATTAATGAAAGACCAGAAATTGACCGATGGATTATTTCACTATTGAATAGTTTGACGCAAGAAGTAGATACGTACTATGCCGACTATGAGCCTACTAAAGCAGCGCGCGCCATTCAAACCTTCGTGGATGAGCATTTGAGCAACTGGTACGTACGTCTGTGTCGTCGTCGTTTCTGGAAAGGTGACTATACAAGTGATAAAGTTTCGGCATACCAAACGCTTTACACCTGTCTGGACACAGTCGCCAAGCTAATCTCTCCGATCTCCCCTTTCTTCGCAGACCAACTATTTTTGGATCTGAATACGGTGAGCCAAAAGGAAAACATCGAATCGGTACACTTGGCCGATTATCCGGCATATCATGCTGATTTGGTGGACAAAGCCCTGGAAGAAAGAATGGCCTTGGCCCAAGAGATTTCTTCCTTAACGCTATCGTTACGCAAGAAAACAGGCATCAACGTGCGCCAGCCTTTAAGTAAAATATTAATCCCTGTATTGGACAATACTTTTCAAGATAAAGTTGAAAAGGTTAAAGACCTTATTTTATCCGAAACAAATATTAAAGCGATCGAGTTCATCACAGACACAGCAGGAATTATCAAAAAGAAAATCAAACCTAACTTCAAGGCGCTTGGTGCAAAGGTAGGTAAAGATATGAAGTTAGTGGCTACAGCCATCCAGTCGTTGCCAGCGGAAAGCATTTCCCAATTGGAAAGAGAAGGAAAGATCCTGCTGCAAGATACGCCTTATACGATCT
Organism: Sphingobacterium sp.; assembly: GCA_040392285.1. Lineage (GTDB taxonomy): Bacteria > Bacteroidota > Bacteroidia > Sphingobacteriales > Sphingobacteriaceae > Sphingobacterium. Next base: position 35,273 of record JBEBWF010000007.1, read on the forward strand.
CAATAGACGATGTGGAGATCATTGCTGAAGATGTTGCCGGATGGCAGGTAGCCAACCTAGGCAATTTGACTGTGGCTTTGGATGTGCAAATTACCGATGAATTAAAAAGTGAAGGAATAGCACGCGAGCTGATTAATAGGGTTCAAAATTTACGCAAAGAAAAGGGTTTTGAAGTCACAGACCGCATCAACGTAAAATTGAGCCAAAATATTGAGATAGAAAAAGCTGCGCATAATAATTTATCGTATATTTGCACCGAAATATTAGCTAATTCATTTGTTTTCGATAGTCTTTTATCATCGACAGACAGTATTGAAATTAATGAGCATAAACTAGAGGTGTTAATCGAAAAAAATTAGATTATGGCAGAGAACACAGAAAAAACGCGTTATAGTGATTCTGAATTATTAGAATTCAAAACAATCATCTTAGAAAAATTGCGAATAGCTAAAGAAGAGCTTCTAGCACTGACTAAGATATTGAGTAATAGTAATGCGAATGGCACGGATGATACAGCTGGTACATTCAAGACGTTAGAAGATGGTTCTGCTACGTTGGAAAAAGAGCAAACGAATCAGTTAGCTGCACGTCAGAAGAAATTTATCGATAATCTGGAGGCAGCATTGGTGCGTATAGAAAACAAAACGTATGGAATTTGTCGTGAGACGGGTAAACTTATCCAAAAGGAGCGTTTGAAAGCAGTTCCTCATACTACATTAAGTATAGAAGCTAAAAACAAACAATACTAACGTAAAATTTACTGGTGGTCTTTACCATTTCCTCGGTAAAGACCAATTCAACCATTCATATGAAAGGCTATACAAGACCTATTTCACTTATCGTCATTGTCTTATTAATAGACCAACTTTCTAAGTTTTGGGTAAAGCTCAATATGACCATTGGCCAGGACTTCAAGGTCTTGGGAGATAAATTTCTTATTCATTTCATTGAAAACCCAGGAATGGCCTATGGAATAGAATTTGGTGGAGAATATGGCAAATTGTTTCTTAGCATATTCCGAATCATAGCCGTGATCGGTATAGGGTATGGTCTACACTATATGGTTAAAAACAAGTATAACAGAGGTTTTATCCTGAACGTTGCTTTGATATTTGCAGGAGCTCTAGGTAACATTATAGACAGTGCTTTCTACGGAATGATTTTCAGCGAAAGTACATTTTATGAAAAAGCCATTTTGTTTCCGGAAGGAGGTGGATATGAGACATTTCTCCATGGAAAAGTAGTTGATATGCTCTATTTTCCGTTGATTGACGGCACTTTTCCTTCTTGGCTTCCTATTTGGGGTGGAGAGGATTTTCTTTTCTTTAGACCAGTATTTAATATAGCCGATTCGGCCATTTCTATCGGAGTTTTCTTGATCTTGATCTTTCAAAAAACATACTTCAAAGAGGAGCATAAAGAAGAAGAAAGTGTGCATAGTGAAATTCTGGAAGATTAAAGATGAATAGTAAATTAGCTCGCGAATCGTATACAGAAATGAACGAACTGGTACTACCGAATGACACCAATACATTCGGCAACCTGATGGGCGGACGATTATTATATTGGATGGATATTTGTTCGGCGATGGCAGCACAAAAGCATTGCAATAGTCCTGTTGTCACCGTATCTGTAGATAATGTATCCTTTAAGAGACCCATTAAGCTTGGTGAGGTAGTCACTATCCAAGCTCAAGTTACCCGCTCATTCAGCACTTCGGTCGAAGTACGTATGGAAATCTTTGCACAAAACCTACCCAAGGGCACGAAAGATAAATCGAACGAAGCCTATTATACATTCGTAGCTATCGATCCTGAGGCGAAACCTATACCTGTTCCAGCCCTAATACCAGAAACCGATAAAGAAAAACGGTTATATGAAGATGCACTCCAGCGAAGAGAGCTTCGGCTCATATTAGCCGGAAAGCTAAAACCTGAGCACGCAAAAAATTTAAAAAATTTAGTCGACGCTTTCCAGAAAAAATAGCGATCGTAAATTAAGCATTACCCAACTCTACAATTCGATCAAACTCTTCCTGCTTTAGCGGCATGACCGAAAGCCTTCCCTGACGTACTAAAGCGATATCTTGCAAGAAAGTATCTGCTTTTATCGTTTCTAAAGTTACAGCTGTTTTAAATGCTTCTACCGGAGCCAAGTCGACTACTACCCACTTCGGATCGTCTGTAGTCGGATCCTGATAAAATTCCTTTACGACCTTGGCTATTCCTACGACTTCCTTCCCTTCATTGCTATGATAAAAAAGCACCAGATCCCCTTCCTTCATGGCCTTCAGGTTGTTGCGTGCCTGGTAATTGCGCACACCATCCCAAAACGTTTGTCCATCTTTATTGAATTGATCCCAACTGTATTTAAACGGCTCAGATTTTACTAAAAAATAATTCATCGTTCCAAGACCTCCATTTTATCCGCATAATGCGCACAGTAATCCCTCAGGTCTCCAATAACGTTTTCGGCCATAGGATCCCCCCCAGATGCTCTTAAAAAAGAATCCCCCATAGTCTGTAATGTTTCATAGAAAAATCGCTTCATTTCATCATAAGGCATATCCTTTGTCCATAGGTCGATACGCATGGAATTTTTATATTGCGAATCCCAAAGTGACAAAAACAACGCTTTGGCGGGTAACGATTCTTCATTTTGTCCATCTGTTGATGACCATTGGATGACCTCTGGAACATTATTTTCGTCCAGTTCAATATTTAACTTAATTTCTGCTTTTTTCATTATATCAATTTCAATACTATCACTAAAACGCTTACTATACACAGGAACCCAAACTGGGCAAACCATAGCTTTTTCAAATCCTTAAAAATCAATCGGAATCCTAAATCCAAGAGCGCTAAAATAATGACCAAGAGAATAACCCATCCGAGGGAAAACAAATGCTCGCTATCCAAATTCCATTCGGAGATAAACCACACCAATATGCAGGCAAGCGTAATATTTAATGGGGTAAGCTTCATGGATTTATCTCTTTTTGGATACTTTTCTCTTTCCGGATTTTGCTTTACGCCCTCCCCCCTTTGTTGTTCTATTTCCTTTGTTCTTTGACGCGGTTTGCTGTGCATATTTCTTCTCATGAAATGCGCCTTTGAAATCGGGATTTTCCTTCTTTTTCTGACTATCTATTTCTTTTGCAATCGTCTGCTTCTCCTCATAAGGCGTTTTCTCTACAAACACCTCTTCAGGCAACTCCACGATCGGGATGGATTGCCTTATTAATTTTTCAATTTTGTGTATATAATACTGTTCCGCAGGATTGCTGAATGTAATAGCAACCCCAGTGTTAAAAGCTCTGCCGGTTCTTCCGATGCGATGTACATAATCTTCTATCACAATGGGAACATCAAAGTTAATTACATGGCTCACATTGGAAACATCCAATCCCCGAGCTGCGACATCTGTAGCAACTAAAAAACGAACATCACCGGACTTGAACGCATTGATCGAATTAATCCGCGTATTTTGTCCTTTATTAGCATGAATAACACGGGCATTTTCTGTTCCATACTTTTTCTCCAGAAAAACATAAACATTATCCGCGACAGTTTTTGTTTTGCAAAAGATAATAACGCGATGGAAAGCCTCGTCATCTATAAATAGGTGTTGCAGCAGATTAAGTTTTGTCTTCAAATTGGGAACAGGGTAAAGTTGCTGCAGAACAGTTACCGCCGGAGTTGCTTGTTCTGTCACCTCCACCAACGTGGGAAATTCCAAAAAATCACCTGAAATTTTATGCACCAGCTCACTCATCGTTGCCGAGAAAAGGAGGTTCTGACGTTTACGGGGGACAACTTCCAAGATACGATGGATCTTACCAATAAAGCCCATATCCATCATCTTATCCGCTTCGTCCATCACTAAAAACTTGATCGACTTCGTGTTGATATCGCCTACAAGATATAGATCCAAAAAACGTCCCGGTGTGGCCACAATAATATCACATCCCCCACTCAACTGCTCTTTTTGTGTTTTGGGTCCCAATCCTCCATATAACAACACGGTACGTAAATCCAGATAAGCAGAAAAAAACTTAATATTCTCTTCGATCTGCATGGCAAGTTCTCTCGTGGGGACAAGTATTAACGCTCGGGGATCGTGCCCTTGTGCATATTTGAGTTGCATCAACAGGGGCAACACAAAAGCGGCAGTCTTCCCTGTACCTGTCTGTGCAACACCCATGACATCTTGCCCTGCTAATATAGGAGGAATAGCGCGTTCCTGAATTTCGGTCGGTACAGTATAACCAGCGTCTGATATGGCCGTTAATAGCTGCTTATTGAATTTGAAATCCTCAAAAGATACCTGCATTTCACAAAGATAGGCAAAAGCAAGCAAGCCCCCACCCTCAATAAGGAAAATGTTCTCTTCATAAAATTTTATTCTTGTCAAATTTTGTTTTACGTCAGATTTAATTCAATTTTGTTGTGAATTAAAAACGGTAAGGAGGAATATACGCGATCTACCGTCTAAACGAACAGCGTGGAGAAAGCTCCTTTATGTGATGAATCTTACACGCATAAATTTATTCGAATGAAACCATCATGATTTATTCAAACCACACAGGGGTATGAATAAATCTGATAGCTTCATCACCATTAAAAACTTAGCGTAGCGATCTCATTGATGCCGCTAAAAACAAATAAAATATCAATAAACAAATTATATACAGATGAAAAAAATATTATCATTACTGCTATTCTGTGTAGTTAGTCTGACTACTATGGCTGACGAAGGCATGTGGTTCCTTATGCATTTGAAGCGTCTGAATGAAGCCGACATGCAAAAAAAGGGCCTCAAACTGACCGCAGAAGAAATATACAGCATCAACAATTCCAGTCTCAAGGATGCTATCGTCCAATTCAATGGTGGATGTACTGCCGAAATTGTATCCGGCCAGGGTTTGGTTATGACGAACCACCATTGTGGATATGATGCTATCGCAGAACTTTCCACTCCCGAACAAGACTACCTTACCCATGGCTTTTGGGCAAAAAATTATACTGAAGAATTAAAACCAAAATCATTATCGGTCCGATTTTTTGTGCGGATGGACGACGTTACGAAACGCATATTGAATTTGGTTGATGATGCTATGACAGAAAAGGACCGTCAACGTGTAATCAATCAAGAAATTGCTAAAATTGAAAAGGAAAATAGCGAAGATGGTAAATATGTGGTATCTGTCAAGTCTTTTTACAGTGGTAATGAATACTATTATTTCGTTTACCAAGATTACGAGGACGTGCGGCTAGTGGGCACACCTCCTAACAGTATTGGTAAGTTTGGAGGGGATACCGATAACTGGGAATGGCCGCGACATACAGGAGATTTTTCGATTTTCCGTGTGTATGCCGACGAACAGGGTAATCCCGCACCTTATTCCGTAGCTAACATTCCCTTGCGACCTAAATACCATTTACCGATCAGTATAAAGGGCTTTAAAGAAGGTGATTTCTCGATGATCTTGGGATATCCCGGTCGTACTAACCGTTGGATGCCGGCTTCAGGAATTGATCAAAATGTATATTATGCCTACCCCGCTTGGGTAGAAGCATCCAAAGTAGGTATGGATGCTCTAAAAAAACACATGGATGTAGATCAAGCCGTTCACATCAATTACGCGTCACAATATTCTCGTATCGCTAATTATTGGAAAAATCGCCAAGGGATGATCGATGCACTGTCTAAACACAAAACAGCATTAGCAAAGCGCAAGTCAGAGAAAAAATTCCAGAAATGGGCCAACAAAAAAGAGCATAAAGAGAAATACGGCGATGTTATCCAAACGATTAATACATATTATACGGCGACAAACGAAAAGGCGCGTCATGATAATTATCTCACCGGCTTGCTCCGTTCAGCGACTTTCGCGGCATTGCCTTATAGTCTAGGGAACGCTTTGCGCCAATACGCCGAGGCTAACGAAGCAAAACGCCAAGAAATGTTGCCACGCTTCGAAGCAGCTATAGAAGACACCTATGAAAAGGCCTACATTCCATTAGAAATAGATGTACTATCGGATGAATTGAACCTGTATAGCACCAAAGCTGGGAATATCGCTCCTTATATTGATCAACTAGCACAGCAAAATAATCGGCAATTCGACGATATTATCAAATTAGCCTTTGCAAAAAGTATATTTGGATCAAAAGAAAAGATAGTAGCGTTCTTAAATGCCCCGTCAGCAGGTGAAATCGATGAAGATCCTCTTTTCAAAATATCGGAAGCATTATTGACCAAGTACCGCGAGAGCACCCCAGCACAAGAACAACTTGAAGATAATTTTCAGTCAGCATTTCGGAAATACATCGCCGGGTTTCTGGAAATGAATCCCAAAACAAAGTATTACCCCGATGCTAACAGCACGTTAAGACTGACCTACGGAACGATCAGAGCTCTTCCTAAGGACATCAGGAACGATGCTAAAATCAATAATTATACAACTTTGAAAGGAACGGTTGCCAAATACAAACCCAATGATCCAGAATTTGATTTACCTAAAAAGTTAATCGAATTATACGAAAAGAACGATTATGGACGTTATGCTGATAGAAATGGTTATATGTCCGTGAATTTTTTAAGTGATCAAGATATTACCGGAGGTAATTCAGGCTCTCCTGTACTAAATGGCAATGGCGAATTAATAGGCCTCGCCTTTGATGGCAATATTGAAGCGATGGCTGGTGATGTTATCTTTGACCCTAAATTACAACGGACTATTTCAGTGGATATTCGTTATGTATTATTTGTCATCGACAAGTTCGCAGGAGCTAAAAATATCATCGATGAGCTAACAATTGTCGAATAATCACTATAAAATCACTTTTTTTTATAAAAAAATGCGATTTTATTGTTTTTATATTTGTTCGTTTTGTATATTTATTACATCTTAGAGAAATAATTTGAGAAACTAAATTATAATTATAAAATGAAAAACTACACTAAATTAAAAGAACTAGTAGCTTCAATCGAAGCAGATGCAGAAAAATTCTTCAACAATGGTAACTCTGCGGCAGGAACTCGCGTGCGTAAAAGTTTACAGGAAATCAAAACTTTAGCCCAAGAAATTCGTAACGAAGTTACATCGAAAAAGAACGAAGGTAAAAAATAATCCTTGAAGGCAACTGATAAAAAAGGCACTCTACGGAGTGCCTTTTTTATTTGCCCTGTCTCTCGAATTAAGCCCGTTAGTACATGGAATTGTAAAATAATTATTACATCAAAATATAGAAACACTAATCTGTCCAATTATTGCGTTATATAGGTAATTCATAATTTAGGTTAATAATTGGTTAGTTAGAAAATCTCGGAGCTCCCCGCTCCGGGATTTTTTTTTAGATTTGCTAATAAAAGAGCTAACATGAAAGTCTTATCCGCAGCTCAGATGAAACAAGCTGATATCAGCACAACTTCCCATCAATCCATCTCTTCATGGGATCTTATGGAAAGAGCGTCAACTATACTTTTCAATCAGCTCATTATTGATTTCAAAAATTTTTCTGGGGTCTTCTGTATCCTCTGCGGACCTGGGAACAATGGTGGCGATGGATTAGCGTTAGCTCGCATATTGTATAATGCCGGCTTTCAGGTTAAAGTCTTTTTGTTCGCGCATCATGCCTATTCAGAAGATAATCTAAGCAACCAGCTTCGTCTAACGGAATTACCCCTCACAATTAACAAATTCGACCTCAACACTTCGCTGACATTCCCTTCTGAAACGGTCATTATTGACTGTCTATTTGGCTATGGATTGTCGAGACCCTTAGATGCAGCCTGGCAACATGTCGTCAACCAGATTAATGAAAGCCCCTATATAATCGTTGCTGTTGACTTACCATCCGGATTATTGGCAGATAAGTATACAGACAAGCGACACCCTATTGTAAAAGCAGTCCTTACCTATACGTTCCAATGTCCAAAATTAGCACTGCTGCTCCCCGAAAACGCTCTTTACTCTGGAGAATGCATTATCTTAGACATTCACTTGGATAAAGATTTTATAGACCAAACATCTGTAGATCTTTATTATATCGAAAGACAAAATGTAGTCCCACTAATCCCACAGCATGATAGATACGCACATAAAGGGACATACGGACACGCATTAATAGCTGGGGGGAGCTATGGAAAAATAGGTTCAGTCGTCCTCGCCACTACAGCAGCCCTTCGTACAGGCTGTGGGCTGGTGACCTCCTATATACCGCAATGTGGTTATACAATATTGCAGAGTTCTATTCCGGAAGCCATGGTCTTGACCGACCCCCATTATCAGTTTTTATCAACTTTTCCGGAGGACTTGTCGGCTTTCAATGCTATCGGCATAGGAATGGGAATGGGTGTTTCAGAAAACAGTCAAGAGGCACTGTTCAATCTTCTTTACAGATTGTCCAAGATGAAGAAATCCCCTCCGTTGGTGCTCGACGCCGATGCACTGAATATACTTGCATTAAGGCCAGAATGGCTTTCTTCCGTTCCAAAAGACAGCATTCTAACACCACACCCCAAAGAATTACAACGCCTACTCGGAACTTGGACAAATGACTTTGATAAGCTCGATAAAGCCAAAACATTTTCAAAAAAATACAACCTTATTCTTCTCATCAAAGGAGCTAATACCGCTATTATCTGTCCCTCCGGACAGATTTACTTTAACTCAACAGGAAATCAAGGGATGGCAACAGCAGGAAGCGGTGATGTTCTCACAGGCGTCATCACTGCATTGATTGCCCAAGGTCTAACTTCAGAGCAATCCGCCATTGCAGGGGTATTTGTTCACGGACTTGCTGGCGACAAAGCCATACAAACCACTCACCCTAAAAGTCTTATTGCGTCAGATCTCGTCCGGCACATCTCAGATGCTTGGAATCAATTAATAACTTTACCTCCTTTTTGAATTCGACCTACCAAAAAAAAAATGTATTTTTGGCTGTAAATTATTAAAAAATAAATACAGAAAATATATGAACTACGACATCATCGTGATTGGAAGTGGCCCAGGTGGTTATGTTGCAGCTATTCGGGCGGCTCAATTAGGCTTCAAAACTGCCATTGTGGAGCGAGAAGCTTTAGGCGGAATATGTCTAAACTGGGGATGTATTCCTACCAAAGCCTTGTTAAAAAGTGCGCAAGTGTTCGACTATTTAAATCATGCGGAGGAGTACGGTATTAAAGTAAAAGGGGCTGAAGCCGACTTTGGTGCTGTTGTAAAGAGAAGTCGTGGTGTGGCAGATGGTATGAGTAAAGGTATTCAGTTTTTGATGAAAAAGAATAAAATCGACGTCATCATGGGAACTGCAAAGATAAAAAAGGGAGGAAAAATTGAAGTCAAAGGTGGAGACGGCAATACCAAAGAATATACTGCTAAGCACACGATTCTAGCTACAGGAGCGCGCTCAAGAGAATTGCCTAATCTCCCACAGGACGGCAAGAAAATCATTGGCTATCGCCAAGCGATGAATCTCCCCCAACAACCGAAGTCACTCGTCGTTGTGGGTTCGGGTGCTATTGGTGTCGAGTTCGCTTATTTCTATAATGCGATGGGTACGAAAGTTACGATTGTCGAGTTTATGGATAGAATAGTACCTGTAGAAGACGAAGAAGTTTCCAAACAATTGGAGAAATCGCTAAAGAAAGCAGGAATAGATATTTTAACAAAATCTGAAGTTCAATCCGTAGATACGAAATCGGCTCTTTCTAAAGTAAATATCAAAACGGCAAAAGGCACAGAAGTTATTGAGGCAGAAATAGTCCTTTCTGCAGTGGGTATTACACCTAATATCGAAAACTTAGGTCTTGAAGACGTCGGTGTAAAGACAGATAAAGGACGGGTCATTGTCGATGATTTCTACAAAACGAACATCGAAGGTGTATATGCGATTGGAGATATTGTAAAAGGGCAGGCTTTAGCCCACGTAGCTTCAGCTGAGGCGATCACCTGTGTAGAAAAAATAAAAGGATTGCATGTGGACCCTATTGATTACAACAATATTCCAGGATGTACCTATTGTTCGCCTGAAATAGCTTCAGTTGGGTATACAGAAAAAGCAGCCCGTGAGGCAGGTTATGAAGTCAAAGTTGGAAAATTCCCATTCTCGGCATCAGGTAAAGCGTCTGCTGCTGGGGCAAAAGATGGTTTTGTGAAAGTCATCTTCGATGCTAAATATGGTGAGTTTCTAGGTGCCCACATGATTGGCTTCAATGTTACCGAGATGATCGCTGAGGTTGTCGTGGCACGTAAGCTGGAAACAACAGGTCACGAGATCATCAAGTCCGTACACCCTCACCCTACGATGAGTGAAGCGGTCATGGAAGCTGCTGCTGATGCCTATGGCGAGGTTATACATTTGTAAACAATCAGTATTCATAGCATAAAAAAGAAACGGTGGATTTTTGAAAAATCCACCGTTTCTTTTTTATAATTTATTTATATGTGTTTTTTATTGCTCTTTATAAACCTACACTCTCCACATAAACATTTCCATATGAGTCAGTTGCTTCAACTTTAATGGTAATTCCAGTAGTTGCAGAAGGTTTGTAATAAAACATATGGTCATTATAAGCCTCTGGTTCTGCAGAAGGACGATGAGCAGGCTTAGTATCCCCGAAATAAGCATCATATGCATCCTTATCCATCTCAAATCTAAGATTATCAGCTAAAGTGGCTGTATAAACATCATTCTCATAAACCTTAACTGTCCAGTTTGTGTGCCAAGCAAAAATATTGATGATAACACCATCTTGCCTAGAAAGTGTAACAGCCTGTCCCGGCTTATAGATTTTTATCTGATAATCTTTTGATTTGTCTGTACCCTTGTAATACCAATTTTTAATCTCATTACCTTCAATCTCATATACCGCATAGCCACGCGGACTTCCATCGTTACATAGATAATTCCAAAAAGCCCCCATTACAGATCCCAAATTGTTTTCTTCAATGTCCGCATTAATAGTCGTCATCCGGTTATTATGAAGGTGTCCCGTTAAGATACGGACTTTATAACCTTCTAGCAGGTCATAGAGAGCTTGTTTATTGCTAGTACCTAATGTTGGACGATCCCTTCTTGAGGTATAAATATGGGTTCCGAGTATAATAAGCTTGTCTTTGCTGACATGTTTTAGATCTTCTTTAAGCCAGTCAAGTTGGTTTTCTGGAATGTAGTTACTATAGTCACTGTGTCCATTGTAATCAACATTGTCCAGTACTACAAAATGGCAATCTCCAATATTGTAGGAATAATAAGTTGGGCCGAAATTACGCTCGAATTGTTGGGCTGCCAGATAGTCGTTGTTCGTCACCGTTCTGTCGTGGTCATGGTTACCGATCACCTGGAATATAGGTAGTCCCAGCCGCTTTATTTCCGTTGCATACTCCGTAAAATAAGCCATGTTGTCCCAAACTAGATCTCCAAGGGAAATACCATAGACAGGAGAAGCGGATTTCAAGGTATTTACATAGTCCGCGATTAAGGGTATCTCGTTCTGACGAAGCCAGCTCAGCTCTACGGATTGGCCAATTTGTACGTCAGCCAGTGCCAACAGCTGAAACTTGCTTACCGCCGTTTGTTTTTTCAGACCAAAGTCTCTACGTATAACCTGACTTTTATCCGCAGGCAATTCACGGTATATTTTGGGCAAACCTCCCTCCGTAGGTATTTCATAATCGGCAGGGACCGATACGAAGACAAACTTTGCTAGGTCATTTGCTTTTAATTGATAGATTCCCTCATCGTCCGTCGTAGTCACAGAGTAGCCATCACTGACAATGGCTCCGACGACCGGAATGTTGCCGTCTGTGAGTTTACCTACGAGGTTCATTCCCTCTTCTACACCAATATCACTCGGCTCTTCCGGAGCCGGATTCCGAACTAGGCGCTCATCTTCACTACAACCTATAAACAGGAGCAGAGATATAGTTAATAATTTGAAAAATATTTTTCGTGTCATGATTTGATTATTTTCTCATTAAAATGATTACAGTTTCATTATTCGCCACTAACCTCCATATCCCGGATTTGGCTTTAATAAATTATTAGCCGAAATAGCCGAATTGGGAATAGGAAATCTATTCCTCGTTTTATCCGTTGGTTCATGATCCCACCATTTCTCTTGGGTAAATGCATCCCAACGGATAAGATCAGTACGTCTACGTCCCTCTCCAAGGAACTCTATTAACCATTCATCCAACATCCGGTACTTGTTCAAATTATCAACCGTCACCGGATCTGGATCCACCCTATTGGCAAAATTCCGCTTACGCACAGTATTAATTAATGTAGCTGCCGTTTGTTCATCTTCCGCTCGAAATTTACATTCCGCAAGCATATAATATATTTCCGTAAGACGAATAACGGGACAGTCTGGGTCAAATTGAAGTTGTTGATCTGCTAAGTTAGGCTGAGGAACCTTTACTAACCGTATTCCACTATTTTCCTCTCCCACCTGAATGTTTGAAGGTAATTGGGATATGTCACCTCCATACTTGGAGTTGAGGTCTTTGAATGGAGCGACAATATCTACCAGGTTGAGAATTTCTCCACTATACAATTTTGTTCCCCTAGTCGATTCTCCTGTTATAGGATTTGTTTGCGCCCCAACCAAAAACATACCTTCATAATTCTTATTCCCACTATAAACAAAAGGCTTTTTCCGCAGATCCATATCATGGAATTTTTCGTAAGGATTTCCTAATTTGAATTCGGTATATATCTGCCCAGTAGGTTTGCGAGAAGGGCTTAACATAAAGCCATTGTAAGGTGCCCCATTGCCTGCTACTCCTCCAAAGTACTTACTGCTCTCCTGATGATAAAAGTATCGCCAATACCAAAGCCATGCGGCTTCTGTGGTTCCACCGCCTTTTGAAGGAGCTGCCCAAATGATTTCAGGAGAACGATCATTGTCGAAACCATGCGGTCCCCACCAGGTATTATCAAGTTCATAAGCGCCGTATACACCATTGATAATATCCTGACAAACAATTGCACAATCATTGAACCGGTCTTGTCCTGTATATGCCTCGGCATTGAAGTAAAGCTGCGCCAACATAGCCGCAGCAGCTCCTTGCCGGATATATCCATCTTCAAATGCACCTAACTGTGTTTTCTTCTTCAGGTTGGGTATTGCTTTTTTCAACAAGGTCTCTATATGATCAAATGTTTCTTGGTCACTAGCCCTCGGGCGAAGTTCGTCTTGTGTTGATTCATAGATTGGCATTCCCCCGAAGAAATCAAGTCCACGCATATAGAACCATGCAATCAAAGTCTCCAACTGCTGCACTTGGTCTGCTTTATCCTGTTCTGTCATGCCGACCGTCGAGTAATCCAAGGCCTCCAGATCTTCTTTTGCAGACATGGTACGGGCAATCCCCCCTCCAACTCCATTGTAGGTATTTTCTACAAAGCGATCATCAGGATTCCAAGTATGGTATTGGAGGCGGAAGTATTCTCCTCCGTTATACCAGTCTTCAGCACGCTGAGGACATGTCATCGCATCTGTTGTCAGTTCTTGCAGATACCAACGGTCAGCACCTAGAAACCAACGCCAATGGGTGAATGGACGGGCGAGTACCGCATACGTACTTTCTTTTGAAGTAAAAAAAGTATCCGGAGTGACCGAAGAATGATGCAGTTCATTGAGATCACAAGCTCCCAATAAAAGAGAAAATGTTAATCCAGATATTTTGAAATATTTTAATAAATAGCGTTTCATATCTTATCTAATTTTTTAGAATGTTAGTTGTACTCCTAGTGTGAATCTACGGGTCTGTGGATACATACTAGCTGTACTATTAATTTGTTCAAAACCAGGAAATAAACCATTAAGACTAACTTCTGGGTTGATTCCTTTATACGAGGTCAATACAAACAAATCTCTCGATGTAAAATATAATCGTGCTTTCGATACATATGGCGTATACTTCTTCAGGTTAAATGTATATCCTGCACTGACTGCATCAATCTTTATGAAAGATGCATCACTTATAAATACATCACTCAGTATTTTTTCATCATTGACCGCTGCATAACGATCAAAAGCTTCTTTTAATACATTAAACTGTGATTGTGTACGTAGCCCATAATACATGTTTACTTGACTAAACACATCATAATCAATATAACTGCGCAAAGAAGCCGAGAAATCAAATTGTTTATAGCTCACATTATGATCCCAAGCAATGGTCAATTTAGGGATTGCATTGCCCATATAGTATTTATTGTCATTGATCAAATTTGTACTCGTACCTGGAACGATTTCACCATTCTTATCATAGATCAACCACTTTCCGTTTTCATCCAACCCTGCATACTTAAAGACAAAGAACTTGCCAATAGTAGCGTCGTTCTGTAAACGACCGGCTCTTCCAGGATTACCTGGTGAAGGGAAAGCATCCATGTCAATAACACCATCTTCTCCTAAATCCAATATTTTGGAGGTATTATGTGACAGCCTTGCTACAGTATTGTAGCTCCAATCTTTATGGCGGACTACTTCACTTCCTAATTCAAACTCCCAACCTCTATTCTGTAAAGTTCCTACATTCTTCATGATGGTTGTGTGCGTCATTGGAGGGGTTGGTGCATCTGTTTGAAATAACAGATCCTTCACACGTCTTTGGTAGATATCAAATTTACCAAATAGACGGTTGTTCCAAAAACCAAAATCTACCCCTGCATTAAACTCACCTTTTTCTTCCCATTTAAGATTGGAGTTGACATTTCGTTGAGGTCCATAAGCGTAGATCCACTCGCCATTAGGGGTAGGATACATCTGGCTATCTGGACTATACATACGAGTTGCATAACCGTTGCCGAAACTGTTGTTACCTGTCACTCCATAACCTACCCGCACTTTCAGTTCACTGATGAAAGACAAGTTTTTAACAAAATCCTCCTCCGTAAGTCGCCAACCTCCAGAAATTGCCCAAAAGTTTCCCCATCGATGATTTGGACCAAATTTAGAGGATCCCTCCCGACGATAGCTGGCAGATAAAAGATACCGACTTTTGTATGCATAATTGACACGTGAAAACAGGGACAAAAGACGCTCACGTGGATCTTTTTGCGAATCCATGAGCGCTCTTCCATCGCTTAACCATGTACCATCTTCCATGTTCCATGGCCCTACACCTTCTATCGTAAAATTGTAGTTTGTCATGTTAAAACTCTCGCCATTTGCCTCCCAAAAACTATATCCTGCTATTGCATCAATGTTGTGATCCTCTTTGAATATCTTTTTATAATTGAGGTAAGCATCTGCAGAAAAACGAATATCTTTGCTAAAACCATGATAACCTTCGCCTCTTCTGGCGTTATCCACAGAGGATTTGTGATAGGCCGAAGTATAACGATACAATTGCCATTTAGATTCTTGATATCCGATTGTGCCTTTGATAAACAAGTCGTTCGTGAGGTTGATCCGAAGAGATGCATCACTTTGCAACCAGCTATCTTTCCCATCGTATGTCTTCAGCATGATGTCGGCAACGGGGTTGTAATTGGTTCCCGAAATGCCTATTTCCCGAACATTGTAGCCCGATTCATTGGCATCATTATATATCGGGATGGTCGGATTGAGCATCAACGCTGTATTGAAAGAACCTGAACCGTTCCGCTGGTCTCTTTGCGCTTGACGATATTGTGCCCGTGCTTCTATCTCGACCTTGTTGTCGAATAAGGAAAATTTGCTATTGATACGTCCTGAGTAGTCCTTTCTACCATCGCCGATCACAATACCTTTTTGATCCTGTGTCGAAAAGGTGGTATATATCAGCGCATTCGGGCTACCTCCGGATATATTGAGGACCTGGCGATGTGAAAATGGGCGATCGTTGGTCAATGCACTATACCAGTCGGTATCGTATCCATAATCTTGTCCGAGACCATACATAACATATTCACTGGATGTAAGAAGATCCGGGCGTTTACGTATCTGCTCTGTCGAAAACTCTCCACTATATTGCACTTTTACTTCTCCAGCTTTAGCTTGCTTAGTTGTAATGAGTATAACACCACCTGCAGCTCTCGTACCATAAATAGCACCAGCCGAGGCATCTTTCAATACATCAATAGTTTCGATATCTTCTTGATTGAGCGCACGGATATCGCCGCCGGGAATACCATCAATAACGATAAGCGGCCCCTGCCCCGCATTCACAGAAGCGACCCCTCTTAATTGAAAGCTATTGCTCGCATTCGGGCTAGCGGTACCATCGATCATAAGGCCCGGTACTTTGCCTTGCAAGGCAGTCGCTATTGTTGCTCCGCCGAGACCTGAAGTAAGCTTATCCCCTCGAATAGAGGTAATCGAAGAGGTAATTTGTCGTTTTTCTAATGAACCATACCCAATGACAACCGTCTCTTCTAAATTGATAGCGGACGAGACCATCTTAATGTCTATCTGTCCCTGATTACTTACGGATGCTTCAACAGTTTGGTAACCTACAAGCGAAAATATCAGTATATCTTCTGTCTTTAAGCCACTGATGGTATATACTCCATTCAGATCAGAGACCGTGCCTCGTTGCTCTCCTTTTACGCTTATACTGACACCAACCATGGTTTCCCCCTCTTCGTTAGTGATCCTCCCCGAAACAGTTTGGGTCTGTCCTTGTGCCAGAGCTATGAGGGAAAAGAACATAAAGACCCCCATCCATATATGATTAAGCAAACGCTTTTTTGATTTTTTCATATTGTATTGTTTATTTTAATAGATAAAAGAGCCAATTAGTTTACGACACTGTGTTTTTCAAATTTGATATCGTTTAGTAGCCAGCGAACGAAGTCAGTACCTGGACTTTTAGTGCTAGGTTTAATAGTGACTTTTGTCTCTGATGTAACACCATAAAGCACAACGCTTCTTTCTATCCAATACCAGTCTGTTGCAGGGTTGTCCGGGATCTGAATATCAATATCGTCTTTGGATTTCGTATTCTTATCATTAACACCTACTGATCCAGGGCCCTCTATCTCTACCATCAAGATGACATCGTCGAAACCACTTCCCGAGGTTCCGCCCCGCGAAGGACTAGCGTTAAAGGTGAGCCTCACGTTCGTTGATTTACCAGTAGCTATATCAGGTATAGACGTTAACTTAAGGCCAGTTCTTACTGCTGTTCTTCCCATCTTGAAATAATGCGCACCGAAGTAGAATGCGTTTCCGTCCCAGTTGATATCCTCATAGTTACGATTAGCAAAGGCAGTTGCAGCCGATATGGTTGCAGATCCTGTTGCACCTTTTGTATGCATATTTGCAGTACTTCCGGTATATCCTTTTCCGTGGCTTGGGTTGGTCGGCACAGTTATCAATTCGTCTACTCCAGCATATGGACGCACCCATTCGAAGTCATCCGTGAGGTAGACATATCCAACTGTTTTCCCATCGTCCGGGAAAAGCACCTCTTGTTTCACCGTTACTAAAGTAATTAAGTTATCGGCATCTTTAATGGTAATTATACCTGTACGCGCCACGGTAGTCGGGTCAAGAATAACGGTTACTTCTGAAGTTCCCGCATCTCCACTGGTCGATGTTACATGTATCCAACTATCTGCCGTCAGTGTCCATGATTCTGGCGAGGTGATTTCGAAGGTTGCAGATCCGCTGGTAATTGCACCAGTTTGATCGCCTGTGATCATCGTTGTCTCTGTCAAAGGAGTATAAGAAAGATCTTGCTCCACACTCACATTCTCCGAGTGAGCTCCAGATGTAACGGTAAATGATCCCTGACGTAGATTTCCTGTATCATTCTTCTCTACCGTCAATATTACGGAAACATTCCCCGCTTTTCCCGATGTTTTGTCAACTGTAACCCACGCAGGCAAATCGGAGATGCTCCAGTCCGAATTGGTGGATATATATAATGTAGGCACCTTGTCATTGCCCAGCATTCCGCGTATATTGACCGCTATTTCAGAAGGAGAAACAGTCAGCTCCTCTACCTTTTTGGCTTGCGTCACATCTACAGCAATTGTTTTTCCTAAACTCTCAAAAACAATTTTCCCTTCTCTACCTTGCTCTGTTCCGGCTTCACCAACAGTCAGAAAGATAGTATAGCGACCCCGCTCGCCTGAGCTTTTGCTAAGTTCTACCCATTCCGGTTTTGAAGCTACTTGCCAAGACCCACTGGTACCTATCTCTATCTCCGCACTACTTCCACTTTCCAATACCCCCATATAATTCAGTGAGATACTATTGACAGACACTTCAAAAATATCATCCATAAACAAAGTATCTTTGCAAGAATGAAAAGACGTTACTGCGAAAACAGTGAGCAGGACGGCAAATACTTTTATTTTTTTCATAATCTTGAATGTTAGTTCGTCTTTATTTTTTCAATTTTGATGTCATTCAAACTCCAACGGAAAGTCCCTGCTTCAGAACCAGATTTGTTTGTCTTCAATGTAATCTTCGTCTGCGCTTCAATTCCAAAAAGTTCAACACTTTTTTCTACCCAATACCAAGTTCCTCCGTCAGGAATCTGTATGTTGATTTCTTCGCTTACTTTCTTCGATCCACCATTGACCGTACCTGGCCCTTCAATTTGTACAACCACATATACCTTATCATAATTTCCACTACCTGTACGGATCGGTGTAGCGTTGAATGTGAGGCGGGCATTTGTGGTTTTACCATCCTCAAGATTAGGAATACTATTCAGTCGAACTCCTGTCTGATAGTCTGTTTTACCCATCTTAAAGAAATGTTTTGCTAGATAGAAACAGTTACCCCCTGGGTTAATATCTTCATAGCCCCTAGAATTTAGTGCAGCTTTAGCAGCTGTGTTGGTATTAGCATTAACCGTAGTTCCCGTAGCTTGATTTTCGACTTCGTCCACTCCTCCGAATGGCTCACACCAGCCAAAGTCATCTTCCAGATAAACGAATCCGATATCTTGACCGTCGTCCGTGTCTGGATCCATAGTCTGTATGACTGTTACTTTTTCTCTTAATTCTTTGGAAGAGATAGTAAGATGACCTGTACGAATATCACCTGTCGTGTTTTCTTCGATATGGAGAACCACATCAGTTTGCCCCTTTCCCGTTGGTTTATCCGTCGATATCCAACTGACATCGCTAGTTATTTCATATCCTAAATTAGCTAAAACCGTGAGCGTTGGCTTACTACCCGAACTCAATCTCCCCGTTTGTATCACCGACAGCTGTATCTTATCCACCTTAAGACGTGCTACTGCATTTTTTGAATTGTCCTCCTTCGAACAAGCAAAAAAACCGAGACAGCTGACCATTAGTACAAAGGCCCAAAAAATACTTCTTTTGTGTTTCATATTTATACTATTAATTTGATTATTGTTAAACATCTTGATCACCTATTCAAGCCTACAACTGAGGATGAATACCAAATATGTTTTTTAACTTTTTCCAAAATTTGGGGTAATGTCTAAATCCACATATTATCCGAGATACAACAAACGAAATAACGCGATAAAACAGGTTAATAATTTTCTCATTCCCTCAAGTTTTTCCAGCACTTTTATATTTGGTGACACCAAAGTTCTGCATTTAGATCTGAGATAAATATGTCCCTTATGTTCAACCAAGAAAAATCAAGATAAAATAATTTACTAAAAAACTGCAAAACAGCAGTTTACGTTCATTTCTGAAAACTTGTAATCTAAACTTTTTTCAAACGATTAGCCGTGTTTTAGCGATTTATCTGAAAGCAAAAACAGCATACAATTTATCAAAAAAGTTATGCCACTTTCTCAAAATCGAGTATTGGTTAAGATAATCGTCTAACGAGATATCTATTCCCCTGAAGATGAAAAACCAGCTTGTCTTTGGTCTCTTTTGATTCGCTCTTCGAAACTATCCGGATAGTGTGATTTGTTTTTCATTTTTGATCTATAGGTGTATATCGTAGTAATGGAGCATCTTAAGAACTTAGCTATCTTGTAGCTGTCGGTTATGCCTAGCCTGATAAGTGCAAAAACCCTCAATTCCGTAGTCAACAATTCGTTCGGTCTAATTTTCTGCTGTTCTTCTGGTGGAAACAAACTGTTAAATTCGAAAACAAAATTCGGATATAAGTTTAAAAACGTTTCGTCAAAGTTCATGAGAAAAGCTCTATGTTCATTTTCAATATATTTAGTAGACTCCAATTCCTTTTCAATTTTTTCTACGCTTCCTCCTTTAAGAAGCCTTTTTAGATTTCCTCTATACTCATCGATCTTATCTATATAGTCTGAACATAGATCTATAAACTTGCTTAGATAAGTTTCTTTCAAGAGGCTTGTGGACATAAGTTCATTGTTGAGAACGAGAAGTTGGCCTTTTGCTCTATCTAACCTTCTGTATTGTCTGACAATATATATTGATAAAAAAATGGAGCATGCTAATAGGCAAACAATGATAAAGAATGCCGATGATATCGTATTCTTCTGTTGTAGAATCTTTGCGTTGTAACTTCCATAAATATCGGGCAGGATTTTTATGATATACTGTGTCCATCTATATGCCCCACTATACATCGCGTCCTGCAATGATATCTCGATGAATTGATAGGCAGTTTCTATGTTCCCTTCATTATGAAGGATGGCTGCAAGCGTCCATAAGGAGACATACTCTTTTACCGCATGTTTGACATCTGTTATAGATGATATAATCAAGTATCGTTTTTGTTGTTCCAAATTCCCTTTTAACTTATACAAACCGGACACAAAAAAGGCAACATGAGCCATATCACGGTCTTCGGTAGTGAGCTGGTTATAGGCTTTGAACAAGACTTCCAAGGCACGATCATAATCACCTTCCGCTTTCAGTTTATTGGATAGATGAATAAGGTACCAAACTGAATTCTTGGGCGTAATGGCCATTAAAGAATCCCGGCTAGCATCTATTATCGTCTCATATACCTTCAGTTCACGTTCGATAATGGTCTGATCAGCCAACCCTTTGTACAGTTCCATCTTTGCCATAAAATAAAGCCTCTTAAGGTCATCTGAAAGTCCTTCTGTAAAAGAATATTCTTTATTTAATAATTCTCCACATTCTTTGTACATACCTGTGTAGGCATAAACGCGAGCAATCAGAAACAATGATTCTGTCCGATAAGTGGATTGTGGTTTGAGCGCACCCTCTGACAGCTCAAGCATATGCTCTGCATATTGTAAAGCGGTATCGATCTGTAAATCATAATACATTTGAAAAAGAGTTCTATATGCATCAAATTGAGTCGCGGCATCAGTAGATGAATGTAACTGCTTTCGGACACTGTCAATCTGATTTAACTTCTTTTCTAAGTAATATTCACGGTTGGCGATCACTTGTTGCAATGTTTCAAGAGATTCTCCGGATAAATCACTCTTACCACATTGCGTGGTAAACAAAAGTACGATAGCTGATATCATCAAGCCTAGCATTGTACGATTTCTTTTATAAATGTAATTTACAGCCATTTGTTTCTAACTTTTACAACGTTCCTCTCTCTATTTTTCTATTGGTCAAAAAATGGCTTTAAACCATTCTCCAAAAAAATGTCTCTCCAAATCATAGCTATATTTTTACGCTATCAATGGTAGAAATACAATCATTTCACACTACAAATCTCAGAAAAACACATCATGACAGCATAATTTTATTATTATGAGTTTATTAAAAACAACCTAGCTAAAGGCTATTTAAAACAGTATTTTTTATTGGTTATCCTCAATAGAGAAAGCGTCAGCTCCAAAGGTAATTTTTTTTGCCACAAAAAAACAACATTTGTGAAAGGCGAACTCACTTAAATAGGACATTAGCAGAAGTGGTCCCCGCCAGTTTTATAGGCTTCTATTCTTGTTTAAGTCTGCACTTATCCTAAAATTAGGAAAACATTTTGTAACGAATTGATATTATAATGCCAGATACAGGTCGCCTGGGAAAGAGAAATATTAAAAATTCGTACATTTGCCAAGATTTAATTTATTTGCACCAATAAGGATATTTGAAAGAAATCATTAATGGGGAGAAAAATAACAAACTTATTACTGGAGTTCGCACGGATCCATCGTTTTTTTTTACGTTTTATACGTGAACTATTTACCCCCCCCTATGAATTCAAAGAAATCATACGCCAATGCTATGAAGTAGGGTGGAAATCTTTTCCGCTCATTAGCCTGACAGGCTTTATCGTCGGTTTCGTTTTTACAAAACAGTCTCGCCCATCTTTAGAAGAGTTTGGTGCAAGCTCATGGTTACCAGCGCTGATTTCAATTGCTATTGTACGCGCATTAGCCCCTTTGGTCACCGCACTCATTGCTTCGGGAAAGGTGGGCTCTCAGATAGGAGCCGAATTAAGCTCTATGAATGTTACGGAACAAATAGATGCTATGGAAGTTTCTGGTACTAATCCTTACAAATTTTTAATTGTAAGTCGTATCATCGCCACAACTATCATGATACCTGTACTCTGTTTCTATGTTGCTGGTATAGGTTTGCTGGGTGGATATCTAAGTATCATTTCAAAAGATCAGGTGAGTTTGCTGAGTTTTTTCACCCAAGTCTTTGAAGCCATAAAGATGATTGACGTATTTGCTATGGTATTGCGCGCAGTAGTCTTCGGCTTTACCATAGGCTTTGTCAGCACCTATGTAGGATATTACTCTTCAAAAGGTACAGAAGGAGTTGGAAAAGCCGCAAATAGTGCAGTAGTTGCTTCCATGTTTATCGTTTTTATCGAGGAGTTGTTAATTGTTCAGGTCTTATCGTTAATATAGCTGAATTCAGTGGAGAAGGAAAAAATCACCATCAATTATGAAAATTGCGTTATCAATGTTGATAATGTCAGCAAATCCTTTGGCTCTCTGCATGTATTACGCGATGTCAATCTAAAATTATATGATGGCGAGAACTTAGTAGTTTTAGGTAGATCCGGAACAGGAAAATCAGTCTTGATAAAACTCATTGCTGGACTATTAAAGCCCGATGTAGGAAACATTGATGTATTGGGAGAAGTTGTCAACGAACTAAATGAAAGACAACTCCGCATATTGCGACAGCGTATAGGTTTTTCGTTCCAAAACAGTGCACTATATGACAGCATGACGGTTCGAGAGAACTTAGAATTTCCATTGGTACGGAATAAACGAAATCTATCTCGATCGGAAATAAATAAAGAAATAGAAGACGTATTAGACGGAGTTGGCCTGTTACGAGCGATCAATCAAATGCCTTCCGAATTATCTGGGGGACAGCGAAAACGAATAGGTATTGCGCGGACACTGATATTGCGACCTGACATCATGTTGTATGATGAGCCTACTGCAGGACTGGATCCAATCACCTGTCTAGATATTAACGGGCTGATAAATGAGGTGCAGGAAAGGTATAAGACTTCCTCCATTATTATCACCCACGACTTATCTTGTGCCAAAATGGTCGGCGATCGTATGGTCATGCTCTTGGATGGTAAATTTGAACGACAGGGCACATTTGAAGAAATTTTTGACACAGATGATGACCGTGTCAAACCATTTTATGATTACAATTTTATAGTATAATATACGATATAATGAATGCAAAGGAAAATAAGCGATCCATTATTGTTGGACTTTTTGTATTAATAGGGTTAGTTATTTTGGTCGCTGGAATTTTAGTATTAGGGACACAACAGAATAAATTCAGTAAAAACCTGGTGGTGACAACCTATTTTAAGGATGTAAAAGGTCTTAAAGTAGGTAATAACGTATGGTTTTCTGGGGTCAAGGTAGGCATAATCAAAGAAATTGCTTTTGAGAATGTGGCTGACGTACGGGTTGTGATGAGTATAGAAGAAAAATCCAGTGAATTTATCCGTAAAGATGTCGTAGCCACCCTGGGATCAGACGGTTTAATCGGAAACGCTATCATCAGTCTGGTTGGAGGGACAGCAACATTCCCTTCTATTCACGATGGAGATGTTATCAAATCCGGCCCCAGCGGCGGAATGGATCAAATGCTGGATATGCTGCAAAGCAATGGCACCAATCTTCTCGAAATCACTAAAAATTTCGCCTTGTTATCCACGCAAATAATTGAGGGGAAGGGCACGGTAGGTGCATTGATGACCGACGATGCTATTGCTAACAATCTGAAACAAACAACGGTCTCACTGAACCAAATTATGGCCGACGTTCATAAGGTTATGAACAATGTGGTTTCTTTAACAACCAAACTGAACAATGACCAAGGCTTTATACACGACATGACAACTGACACGACGGTATTTACAAGTCTTCGTGAATCAGCTACTCAACTACAAAATATCACGCAAACTGCCAATACATTAATGGCTAATTTAAATGCAACTTCGGCTCGTCTAAATGATAAGAACAATGCAATAGGCGTGCTGACAAACGACCCCGCTGTGGCCGAAGAAATCAAGCAGGTTTTGAGAAACCTGAATTCGAGTACACATAAACTCGATCAAAATATGGAAGCGCTACAAAGCAATTTCCTATTCAGGGGATTCTTTAAAAAGAAAGCCAAGGAAGAGGCTGCCCGGGCAAAGGACGCTGTACAATAACGATCTTTTTTGAAGAACACGGACTATGGGAGCAGGTATTTCCGATAAGGATATTCTATATGAAGACAATCATCTGATCGCGATAAATAAGCGAGGAGGCGATATTGTACAGATAGATATCTCTGGCGATCTGTCGCTAGAAGATATGGTTAAAGATTACCTTACCAAAAAGTATAATAAACCGAATGGAGCTTTTATCGGTGTAATACACCGTCTCGATCGTCCCGTAAGCGGTATGATCCTCATGGCAAAAACAAGTAAGAGCCTCGACCGTATGAACAAGCTTTTTCACGACCGAAAGGTTCAAAAGACTTATTTAGCAGTTGTCAAAAACAAACCTCCTCGACCGTCCGATGTATTGCAGAATTGGTTGCTTCGGGATCGAAAGAAGATGGTGACCAAAGCTTATGATAGGGAAGTGAAAAATGGAAGTTATGCAGAATTAAGCTACGAAACTATTGGACATTTAAACGGTTATTACCTCCTGAAGATCACTCCAGTGACAGGGCGTACACATCAAATAAGGTGTCAGCTAGGGTATATCGGTTGCCCTATCGTGGGCGATAATAAATATGGCTATCCAAGAGGCTCGTTGAGACGTACCATATGTCTACATTCTAGATCGCTCGATTTTGAACATCCGATCAAAAATGAAGCAACACGAATCGAAGCCCCCTTACCGGTCGATGGCTTCTGGGAGAAGTTTAATACCTTACTTTAGCCCCGTCACGGCGTTTTATTAATAGTATTAACTCGCTTTTGACAAAAAATATTTATTTATAATGTATCTTTGCCGTATGAGAATTAGTCGCTTGATCTTGCTAACATTTGGGCTGTTCTGTTTATTTTGTTGGACAACTCCAAAGCTTTCCACTGCGCAATGTGCGATGTGCTCCTTAAATGCAGAAAATAGTGTAAAAGGAGAAAACACCCAAGGTAGAGGTCTTAATAATGGCATATTATTTCTACTTGCTATGCCTTTTCTCATTGGTGCAGGGGTGGGAATTCTTTGGTATACCAAATTCCGACACAAAGAAACTAAGTCATCTGTTTTATAATCGCCTATAAATGAACATTTCAAGATTTCAAGCTGTTGTACAATCCAAATGTCCGAAATGTCGTACAGGAAAAATGTTTGAGGGTGCTGTTTATGGTGTTAAAAAGCAAAAAATGCACGAGTTTTGCCCCCATTGCGGCTTCCGTTTTGAGATAGAGCCCGGATATTTCTATGCTGCGATGTATGTAAGTTATGCCTTTTCGGTAGCTCAGGTCGTAACATTAGCCTTAATCACTGCATTTCTTTCAAAAAGTGAATCACCTTGGGTGTATATTGGCGTACTATTTTTTGCCATCCTTTTTTTTGCTCCTTTTAATTATCGATATGGACGGCTAATATTGTTACATTATCTTTCCCCAAAAATTTCCTTCAACCCAAGTCTGATTAAGAAAAAGTAAAATTAAGAACGGGTGAGGATTAAGGTAGATATTGCATAATACTATCAAATAAGAATACCTTTTCTGCATAATGATCGCCGATATATTGTTGAAGGGTAACAAGGTGCATATTTTTAAAAACCTCAATGTCGTGCTCATTATTCACCACAAGCTGCACACAATATGTATATCCTTCATGTGGTACATCCAACATCTTCAGAAGTTTTACTTCGTCCTCAACACGCGATAACCATTCGCTTTTTAGCCATTGTAAAAAGTTATGATGTGCTTGCTCTTCGACAATAACCGAGATATTATATAGATACATCGTGCTAATTTATGAAAATAAGTTCACTCTATCCGAGCTGTATTTTACGAAGTGGTGTAAAAATAAGGTTGCAAAGACAATTAAATGTTAAAATTTTTCAATCTTTGAATTAAAGCGGTTAATTAAGATGCGGTTGAAGATATATATATATTTACTCCTAGTTGGTATTCTAGGTTTAATGTGGGCCTGTAAAAACAAATCGAGCAGCTATCAACGAATACCCATAGCAGATTTTTTTGAAAAACCAGATAAATCGAGCTTTAAACTTTCACCCGATGGCAAGCGAATTGCTTACATCGGTTTGGACGAACATTGTCGTAATATTTTCATTCTCAATTTGGACCAGGTAGACTCTTCAAAACAATTAACCTATCAAAATCAGATGAATGTCCAGTATTTTTTCTGGGCCAATAACGACAGTTTAATTTATTCAAACAGCCAATCGCAGGATGACAGCATCCGATTATATACCATAGACATTCATACGGAAAGCTCCTCCCCTCTTATGAAACCCGTTGACACGAAACTAAGATGGGTCACCCCAGCTAAGTCCATTGATGGCAACCTGCATGTCATGATGAATTTAAGAGATTCGTCTGTTTTCGATCTATACAAAATACCTTTAGACGGTTCCGGACCGGAATTAGTGGAGGAGAATTCTGAGGGTTTCATGTCTTGGTACGCTTCCTTCGATGGAAAGGTTCGGATGGCTATGTCGAGTGATAGTGTACAAGAATCACTGTGGTATCGGGAGGAAGATGACCAGGATTACCGAAAGGTACTTCAAACGGATTCTTCATCTAGAATTATATATTTAGGACCCGTGAAGAACAGGAAAGACCAAATATATGCACTATCCAATCTGGGGAGAGATAAACTAGCATTGGTTACGCTTGACCTCAATACGGGTAGGGAGGTAAAAATCCTTTATGCTAATCAAAATAACGATATTAATTGGGAAGGATATTCTTCGGGTAAAAAATCGGTATTATACAGTTCTATCTACGATGAAAAGAAAAACACCATCGTTCATGATGTTGAGTTAGCGAAAATTTACAACAGAATAAAAGAGGATTTTGAGGGCTATACTATTGATATAATAGACGTAGATAGCCTATTTAATACGGTTATCTTTAAGACCTATACCGATATAAACCCAGGAAGTATTTACTATTACTACCGAAAAAAGGATACTATCGTCGAACTATCTTCACAAAACCATTCATTAGCCAACAAGAGCCTCTCTCCAATGAAGCAAGTAACTTTTAATGCGAGGGATGGAAAGCTTATTCATGGTTTTTTAACCTATCCGAACAAAAAACTGGCCGAATACCCAATGATTGTATTGGTACACGATGGACCAAATCGAAGGGATGTATGGGGTTTTAATGCCGAAGTTCAATTTTTAGCAAATCGCGGATACCTTGTATTCCAAATAAACTACCGTGGGTCGATAGGGTTTGGCAAAGAATTTTATACAGCAGGATTTAAACAATGGGGAGGAAAAATCCAAAGCGACATCAATGATGGAGTAACCTGGTTAATTAACGAAGGAATTGCAGATCCAAAGCGAATAGCCATTATGGGAACTGGTTTTGGTGGTTACTCCGCATTATATGCTACTTGTTTTAGTCCCACGTTGTATAAATGTGCCATATCCTCATCAGGATATACGAATCTGTTCACCTATTTCAAGGAAATACCCCCTTATTATCAATCGTATACAAAGCTTTATCATCGTATAATAGGCGATCCTCATAAAGAATCTGATCTGTTTAAAGCGATATCTCCCCTGTTTCATGCGGAGAAAATCAGGACGCCTCTCTTGATTTTTCAAGGAGGAAAAGATCGATACAATAGCCCGACAGATATCAACCAATTTGTACAGCGTGTCAAAAACAATAACATACCCGTTCGTTATATTTACAACAAAGATGAGGGCAAGCGGATTCGGAAAGAGGAAAATATAATCGCTTATTATCAGGAAATAGAGCAATTCCTGGATGTCCATCTCAAATAATGAGCAACTACAACTTGAGATATCGAAAAAATTGGGGGTTATTAATAACTTTTTCGTTATTGGTGACCATCTTCTTCGTTATCGTTGTCTATCTCGCCCGTGTTATGACCATCAATTTTGTTGAAACGGAGTTCAACAATAAGAAGGTTGAAATATTTGATGAGTCCATCTTACAGTTTAATGAATTTTTTACTGAAAAAATACCCGAAATATCCTATTACCAGGGTTATATCGATTCCGTACAGGCACTAGACATGGCCAATGTCTTTCTAAGAAAGTACCCCTTTATCAGCGAGATAACTTTTTATGATATCGTATTGACTAACAAAGACTCTATAGGAGAAGGTCTGAAAGCGAAGGACCTCAGTATATTGGTAAAATCTAAGATCCGTTATCTGTTAAATAAGGACTATAAACTGCTGATAGATAACCAAACAACTGTCAATAGAGGCAAAATATCGGAAGATTTCAACAATATGATGTTAAAATTGGTAAGCTATCTCGATAAATCACAGGATTCCTTACAATTTGCTGATTTAGATTTTTATAAAATTTTTTATGGCGTACAACCAGGCAAAGTGTCTTATTTGAATATCCCGAGAACTTCAGACCTTATTGCTTACCAAGCACTTATGAACCAACCAGATCTTCATTTGACATCATATAATCAAGATCTGTTTGTATTTGATATCGATCCAAGAAAACTAAAAATAACCAATAAATATCCTGATCTTTATGAAAATATCAGCATTAAGCCTGTTGTAGAGCAGACCGTAACAGACCATGCTCCACCGTACATAGCCACAGAGCTTCCTCTGCCCGGAGCATTATCAGAATTCAAGCTACAATTTGACTCTTCCGATTATTTTATCTCAAAGAATATCAATAAGCGTTTTTTCCCTGTGGTCAGCGGACTAATTATCATATACCTGATCCTGTTAGGCTTTGTATATATGATCTATCGGAATGTCATGATTAATAGCCGCCTGTATCAGTTGCAGTATGACTTTATTAACAACTTGACACATGAATTTAAAACCCCTGTTAGTGTTATTAAAATAGCCGGGAATAATATCAAAAGCGCTGATAAGCTATCCGATAACGAACGCTCTATGTATGGACGGATATTAGACCAGGAAGCTGATAAATTGAACAGTTTAATGAACAAATTGCTTTCCTTCGCTCAAATAGAAAATAAATCGCTCAAATTTAATGGCGAATATATAGACATTAATCAATTCTGTCAGCACATTATCGATGCTTCTCAGCTAAAATACCCTGATTTTAAATTGAATTTCACAACGAATGCCACACATGAAATGTTTGCCGACCCTGTATTGCTGAATAGTGTGTTTCAAAATCTAGTAGACAATGCCTATAAGTATTCGCCTACTGATAGAAAGGTCTTGGATATCAAAGTTGAACAAAACAAGAAGAATTTTGTTATTGTGTTCAAAGATCAGGGAATAGGTATAGATAAAAAGGAATTTAATAGTATATTTAAGAAATTTTACCGCGTCAAGAACCAATTTAATCAACAGGGAAGCATCGGATTAGGATTAGCCTTTTGTAAGGAGATTACAGAGTTTATGCGTGGAGAAATCAAAGTTGAAAGTCAAGTGGGAAAAGGCACGGTATTTACATTAATGTTTCCGGTAGAAGTAAAATAATAATATTTATGGACAAAGAAATAACAATTGCTGTCATAGAAGATGATGAAAACTTACGATTTTTAGTTAGTCATAGGTTGCAAACTGAGGGCTATAATGTTATACAAAGCGGCAATGGCATCGATGCCGAGCAAATAATTTTTGCCGAAAAGCCAGATATTGTACTACTAGACTGGATGTTACCTGGAAAAGAAGGAATTGAAGTTTGTGAAAGTCTCCGAAAAGGAGGATTTGAAAATATCATTATCATGATGACGGCCAAATCTCAAGACGTCGATAAAATCGACGCCTATAGTTATGGTGTAACAGATTATATCACCAAACCCTTTAATATGGATGTATTGGTCGCCATGATCGAAAATAAGATACGTTTCTTTATTCCAAAAAATAATAAAGACATCTATATTTTTGGTGATACCGAACATCATCCTAACATTCATTCATTGGTACGCGATGGTAAGAAGATCGAACTAACCATATTAGAAAACAGAATATTGCTACATTTTCTACAAAACATGGGGCGTGAAATTACACGTGAAGAACTCATGGAAGTGGTTTGGGGATACAGCTCTAATGTAAATACGCGGACGCTGGATATGCATGTAGTACGTTTAAGAAAAAAAATAGAAAACAACCCGGATAAACCCCTGTACCTGCAAACAGTGCGAGGCTTAGGGTATAAGTTTGTCGATCAGGAATAGTCTATCTTATTTGGATATATTAAATAATTAATTTATCTTCGTAAGACACGGACAAGACCGCATCCCGGATATAGGGAATGTGGTCTTGTCTCTTTTTTGGTGAAAAATTAGTATTAAAGTTTAAGTTAATTAAATAATTATGGCAGAAGTAACTTATTACACAGAGGAAGGTTTAGCGAAGCTAAAGGAGGAGCTACAATATTTAAAGACCGAGGGTAGAGCTTCGATCGCAAGAGCAATAGCCGAAGCGAGGGACAAAGGAGATCTTTCGGAGAATGCGGAGTACGATGCTGCTAAAGAAGCGCAAGGACTGCATGAGGCTAAGATCGCCAAGTTAGAAAACGTATTGGCCAGTGCTCGCCTGATAGACGAATCGAAGTTGGATACTTCAAAAGTACTCGCACTATCTATTGTACGGATTAAGAACAAGAAAAATGGTGCCGAAATGAAATATCAACTTGTATCTGAAACGGAGGCTGATCTTAAATCCGGAAAAATTTCGGTTAAATCACCTATCGCACAGGGGCTACTCGGTAAGTCTGTTGGAGACGTTGCGAAAGTCAATGTACCCGCGGGAGAATTGGAATTCGAAATCCTAGAGATTTCACGCTAACAGTTTTGAAGGTTATGAGCGGTGCCGCCATAACCGCTCAATAACGAACATTGCATAAAAATAGAGACGCAAAATTTTGTGTCTCTATTTTTTTTAGCCGTGGCACACGATATTGATATTCTTTATCTTTGTAATAAATGGCAGATTCGGTATTTCGATTTAAACAATTTGAGGTAGACCAAGAAGGGTGCCCTATGAAAATTAACACCGATGGTGTACTGCTTGGAGCAATGTCCTTTCATGATGATCCTCGCAGGATATTAGATATAGGTACCGGTACTGGTGTCATCGCCCTGATGTTGGCACAGCAGTTCCCACAAGCGTATATTGATGCTGTTGAAATCGACTCCTTAGCTGTACACCGAGCAAGCAAAAATTTTCAGAATTCCATATTCTCGAATAGAATTAATGCGTTAAATGGCTCCTTCGAGAATATTAATGAGAATAGCTTTTATGACCTTATCGTTTCAAACCCTCCCTTCTACACAAATTCACTGCATAATCCTGATATACGAAAAAAGATGGCCAAGCACACCGATATCAATTTCTTTAGGAGTATGCTAGATTTTGCCAATAAACGACTTCGTTTAGGAGGCTCACTTCAGCTCATCCTACCTACAGAGCTAGCTACCGAGATAATTGAACTGGCTCAAAATCATGATCTACACTTAGCGCAAAACATAGCTGTCCGTTCATTTGAAAATACAGCTATTATCCGCCAAATCATATATTTACAGAAAAATCTGAATACAAGAAACGTACAACGCGATTTCGTCATTTATGCCAGCAAAGGCATCTATTCTAACGGATATCGCCAACTATTAAAACCATTTTTTTTAGCTTTCTAGCCTTATGAAAAAAATAGGACTCTTATCCGACACACACAATTACTTAGATGATTCAATATTTCAATATTTTGACAAGTGTGACGAGATCTGGCACGCCGGAGACTTTGGGAGTATTGAGCTTGTAGAGCAACTGAGCAGCTTCAAACCTTTCAAAGGCGTGTATGGTAACATTGATGGAAAAGATGTAAGGCAAGTATGTCCAGAGCATCTACGTTTTCAGTGTGAAGATGTGGATGTATGGATGACCCACATCGGGGGCTATCCAGGCAGATACGCCCC
Source organism: Sphingobacterium sp. (assembly GCA_040392285.1). Classification (GTDB taxonomy): domain Bacteria; phylum Bacteroidota; class Bacteroidia; order Sphingobacteriales; family Sphingobacteriaceae; genus Sphingobacterium. The sequence goes on from JBEBWF010000007.1 coordinate 67,682, forward strand.
TCAAGTAAAGTCAGAAATACGAGCCCACCCCCCCAAATTATTTATCTGTGGCCACTCGCATATTTTGAAAGTGCAGTACGATCCAAAGTTAGCCCTATTACACCTGAATCCAGGTGCGGCAGGTAAGCAAGGATGGCACCAAGTTCGTACATTAATGCGTTTCTCAATCGATTGCACTAAAATATTTGATCTTGAAGTGATAGAATTAGGGATACGATAATATATTTTATACTTTTGCCCAAGAATAAACAAAAATTATGAAATCCTTAAAAACACTTGGGCAGTTTATCATCGAAAAACAAGCCGATTTTCCATATGCAAAAGGTGAATTGTCGAGACTATTGCGCGATATAGGTATTGCTGCCAAAATCGTAAACCGCGAGGTCAACAAAGCAGGTTTGGTCGATATCTTGGGAACTGTTGACGCCACTAATATCTTTGGGGAAAATCAGAAGAAACTGGATGTGTATGCAGACGAACAATTCATTACGGCCTTAAAAAGTGGTGGCGAATGTTGTTTTGTAGCTTCTGAAGAGCAGGAGGAGGGCGTAGAGCTGACTGATACGGGGATCTCAAAAAATGCCAAGTATATCGTTTGTATAGATCCCCTGGATGGAAGCTCCAATATTGAAGTCAATGTTTCTGTAGGCACGATTTTCTCCATATATAGACGAAAAAGCGCTATAGGTGAAATGTTGACTGAAGAAGATTTTCTACAGTCAGGTCTTCATCAAGTTGCTGCTGGTTATATTATATATGGATCTTCTACCATGCTGGTCTATACAACCGGGAAAGGAGTCAACGGATTTACATTAGACCCCTCTATAGGCGAATTTTGCCTTTCTCATCCCGATATGAAAATTCCCACAAAAGGATTTATATATTCTATCAATGAAGGAAATTATTTAAAATTCCCACAAGGCATTAAAAATTACATCAAATATTGCCAGGAGGAGCATACTGAAACCAATAGGCCATATACTTCACGTTATATCGGTTCGATGGTAGCCGATGTACACCGAAACCTCTTACTCGGAGGAGTATTTATCTATCCACAGACGGCATTGCAACCTCAAGGTAAGTTAAGATTGATGTATGAATGTAACCCTATTTCTTTCATTATTGAACAGGCCGGCGGCAAGGCATCTACAGGCACAGAACGAATATTGGAAATGAAACCTAATGATTTGCACCAACGAGTTCCAGCAATTATGGGTAATACAGAAATGGTAGATAAAGTGTTAGATTTTATAGCTAAATCATAGACTATCTCGTACTTCTAACAAGAAAGATTTTAATCGTTCGAGGGAATCGATAACACGTTGGTTTTCCTTTGCCTCCGATTTATTGGTTCTCAAGTAATCTCTCGCTCCTTGTAGTGTAAATCCCTTATCTTTAACGAGGTTAAAAATGATTTTTAAGTTAGCGATATCGTCTTGTGTGAAGAGTCGATTACCTTTCTTGTTTTTTTTGGGCTGAAGGATATCAAACTCACGCTCATAAAAACGAATCTGCGATGCATTTACTTCAAACATCCGGGTGACTTCGCCCATAGTGTAGTATAACTTATTAATTTCTCGCTCTTTGTAAGGCATACCTTTCGAATTTATGTCTATAACAAATATACAATCTATGTTTGAATTTCAAAAGCGATGTATGTTGTATGACGCGCCTCCAAGAAAGGTAGCGTAATCATCAATAGGTTTCGGGCATAAATTATTTTATCAATCTTAAAAACGTAGATACTTTTTCTTTCAATTGACGTCTATCGACGATAAAGTCTAAGAAACCGTGTTCAAGCACAAACTCTGAAGTTTGAAAGCCTTTGGGAAGGTCCTTTTTGATTGTCTCTTTGATAACACGCGGACCAGCAAAGCCAATCAATGCGCCTGGTTCTGCAATATTGATATCACCTAGCATAGCATAAGAAGCTGTCACCCCCCCCGTCGTAGGATCTGTTAACAAGCAGATATAAGGAAGTTTTGCTTGACTTAAAAGAGCTAATTTTGCCGATGTCTTTGCCATTTGCATTAAAGAAAATGCTGCTTCCATCATACGTGCGCCCCCTGACTTGGAAATAAGCATAAAGGGCAATTTATGCTTTATACAATAATCAATAGATCGTGCAATTTTCTCGCCCACTACAGAACCCATCGAACCACCTATAAAGTTAAAGTCCATACATGCAATGACAAGTTCCTGTCCATCCAATTTCCCATGTGCACTCCGCAGTGCATCTTTCAATCCAGTTTTGGCTTGACTCTCTACTAATCGCTCGTGATAGGGTTTATTATCGACGAAATTCAGGGGATCTCCAGCAGTGAGGTTTGGAAACAATTCGGTAAAGCTGTTGTCGTCAAATAATATCGAAAAATAAGCCGCAGAACCTACTCTCAAATGATACCCACAATATTGACAAACGTACTTATTCTCAATTTGCTCAAGGTTTAAAAGGGGCTTTTTACAGGAAGGACATTTATTCCACATCCCATCAGGAGCCTCCTTTTTATTTTCTGTTGCCGTGCTAATCCCTGCTTTATTTCTTTTAAACCAACTCATACAATTCTCTTAATTCGAATTACAAATAAACAAAAGATAAGTAAAAACTGAAAATTAAAAAAGCCAAAAAGGCCTTTGTTATACTGATCTCGTAAAAATAGTGCGCAATTGTGTCGTTGAAAAAATGAGGAAAAAATCATAAATAAAAAATGGGCAAGCCCCCTTTATCGCACCGCTCAACCTAATACCCTTGCTTTGTTCCCAACCTGGGGGAGTCAAAGGGAGCTGGTCGTAAAGGACTTACCCACCGCAAAATTAGCAAAATTTTTACATTTTAAAAATCAATCTCTGGTATTCTGTATAGCGTATTGATATTCAGCTAGAAAATTAAATTTTATCCTTATCGTATTCTCCTTTTAAGGCAAAATAACCAAATATTCCCAAACCAATAGAAATAATTGGAGTAAGTATAAATACGATAATCAGTCCAAATACCAAATCTTCCTGATGTCCTGTTTGTAATTTAGGAACCCCAAATCTTACTATACAAAAATACGCGGCTAATAGCGCCATGATAATCCAAACAACACCTAATACTTTTTTTAATCCTTCCATTATAATTCATTTTTTGAGATCATCGATTTATTAATATACATCGCGCCAATGACAAAACATACTGCCGAGATGATTATAGGATACCACAATCCTGCCAAATAAAACTCCACATTGCCCGCAGTATGTGCATTAGTTGCCAAATAGGTAGATACAGCAGGCAAGAGTCCGCCAAAAACACCATTCCCGATATGATACGGCAGCGACATCGAGGTATAGCGGATCTTCACGGGGAACATTTCCACTAGAAATGCGGCTATTGGCCCGTATACTAAAGTAATATAAATAATTTGAATGAAGATCAGGGCAATCAATGACACATAATTTTTACCACTAATATCCACAACTGTTTTGCTAGAGGTCAATATTTTCCCCTCCGCCAACAGTGGATCACCGGCACTATCCAGATGGGTTGTCTTGATCTCTCGCACCTCGGTACCATCGTCATATATTCTCGTCATCGTCAAGACTTCATCTTGACCATGTTCTGTTTCAATCATTGCTTTTTCAGCATTATACAACTCGTGCACCTCTGTTTTGTTGTCCACGTTTGTCAATTGATACATGGCTTCATATATTGGCCTATACGTCAATAAGGCTAATAACATCCCCGTGAGCATCACCCATTTTCGTCCTAATTTATCGGAAAGACGTCCAAAGACAATAAAAAACGGTGTTCCAAAGAGCAAGGCTATCCCTAATATAATATCCGCTTGATCCGAATCTAGAAACATGACTGTCTTCATGAAGCTCATCGAATAGAATTGGCCCGTATACCATACTACGCCTTGTCCCATAGCAGCTCCAAAAAGAGCCAATAAAACAAACTTAAGATTATACTTGTTACCAAAACTTTCTTTTAATGGATTCTTAGATGTCTTACCTTCCGATTTTGCTTGCTTAAATTCGGGTGACTCGTCCATATTTTTACGTATCAAATAAGACACGTAGACCATGAAAATAGACAGCAAGAAAGGAACACGCCATCCCCATACATCAAATTGTGCCTCACTCATCAATGCTCTCGTAATTAAGATAACAACCAACGAGATAAATAATCCGAATGTCGCTGTGGTCTGTATCCAGGAAGTCCAATAGCCACGTTGTCCCTTAGGGCTATGCTCCGCAACATATGTCGCAGCTCCTCCATATTCACCTCCTAGCGCTAACCCTTGCAAAAGCCTTAATATTAACACTAATAGTGGTGCCCAAAAGCCTATAGTCTCGTAACTAGGGATACAACCAATCAAAAAGGTTGCACCACCCATCAGAACTAGCGTGACCATAAATGTATATTTCCGACCAATGATATCGCCTAGCCTGCCAAAAAACAAAGCTCCAAAAGGTCGGACAACGAAACCGGCAGCAAAGGTCGCTAATGTAGATAAAAATGCAGCAGTTGGATTATCTGCTGGAAAGAATTTAGTAGAAATAACAATGGATAAACTCCCAAAAATAAAAAAGTCGTACCATTCAATTAATGTTCCCAAGGAGGAAGCTCCAATAACTTTCCAAATCCCCTTAGTAGATTGTGTTTGTGTTTGCATGTATGTATATAGGTTTAGATTAATTTAAAAATTTTTCCAGGCAATGATAATAAATATCCTTTCATTTCCATTTCTAAAAGAATAATGGCTAATTTACTCTGTGGCCAATCGCAATGAACAGCGATTTCATCCACCATAGCTTGCTGTTGATCGACTAGAAAATTATAGACTTTAGTTTCGTCTTTACTCAAGTCTTTCGGAAGTAAGGTCAATTGTTTTTCTTTTAAACTTTTTTCTTGTCGCTCCCAATTCATCAGGTAACACAAGTCATCCACATGCCGGATAAGGTGGGCGCGATTCGTTTTGATAAGGTAATTACATCCCGCGGAGTACTCTTGGTCTATACCTCCTGGAAAGGCACATACATCTCGGTTATAGGTATTGGCAATTTCAGCAGTTATCAACGCTCCCCCTTTCAAAGCGGCTTCCACTACAATGGTGACATCTGCCAGTCCTGCAATGATGCGATTACGCATGGGAAAATTCTGTCTATCCGGGTTTGTGCCCGAAGGGAACTCCGTCAATAAACCGCCTTCTTCCAACATTTTAAAAGCAATGTCACGATGAGCCGCAGGATAGATACGGTCTAATCCGTGTCCGAGTATGCCTATGGTTGAAATATGGTGTTTTAATGCTTGCCTGTGTGCTTGGATATCTATGCCGTAGCAAGCCCACTGACTATCTGAACATCGCATGCCTGCAAATCCTGAACAAACTGTTCACATATACGTCTCCCGTAAGAAGTCGCATTACGGGATCCCACAATACTCACTGTTCTTTTCGGATTGAGGTTACCCTTTCCCTTAAAATATAACAACAGAGGTGCATCATCGCAATGCCTCAACCGCTTGGGGTAATTGGCATCATCTAACCACAATAATTCGATCTTATGCTTCTCCACAAAAGCGAGCTCTGCTTCGGCTTCTTTAAGATAAGTTTTGGAAAGAATAGTATCTACAATTTGTGCACCAATACCAGGAATGGATAATAATTGTTTCCGAGAACTGTTAAAGACAGATTCTGCAGAACCACAATAATTGAGAAGCAATCGACTGATCTTCGGACCAACCCCTTTTATTTTCGTTAATGCAATTTTTTCTAGTATGTCCATAAATGGTTAGACTAAAGGTATAAATATGCCAGGTTTTTTGCAACAATACTTTTATTTTATTCACTAAATTTGCATATTGACAAACAATATGAATATACAAGAACCATTTGATGTTGAAATTGCGGGTATCATCTATGCTATATTCCCGGAAGAAGAGGACACCTACACTATTTTTAAAGAAGGACAAGAGTACATACAGATTATTAAAGATACGGAGACATCCTGGCTAAAATTAAGTCCTGAGACTGGCTTGCCCATGTTCGGTATGGATGAAGAAATCAATAGATTAGGAGCCGAAATTCAAAAATTTCTAAATAGCTAAGCATCAGAATGAAATAAAACTAGTTTTTTATCTTGGCTAACTGATATTTTTCGGCTAAATCCCCCGTAATTTCATTACCTGAGAGATCCAGTTGGAATAATTTGTCGTCTGTTATCTTATACTTATAATCTACGCCATTAAGTATCAACCGGTTTTTGTTAATCTTCCAAAACCCTTGTTTCACAAAAGTATCATCCGATTTTCCTTCATAGGTATAGGTTAGTTTATATGAATTGTCCCGACGAACCTCCAAGAGGGTACTAATAGCCTCACAATCCACACAAGGTAAATTGCCTAAATATTGTCCGATAACGTTGGCAGATAGTACTTCGACATTATCACTCCTCTCCTTTACATCGGATGTTTTTTGATTGTTGATACAAGCCAACATCAATACAAAGGACAAAATAACTATCGATATGAGAAAACCAATACGCATGGAAAATATATTTCCCATACATACTCAAAAAAAATACCAACTTTACGAAAACACGACTCTTTTACGAAAATTAATAATCGTCGTCATCCTCGTCTAAACCAGATAACAGGTTTAATGCCCCTTGAAGCTCGGATAAGGCATGCATATTTCTTTTATTTCGTGCTAAATTAATTCCTGCTGAATAGACTTCAACGGCTCTATCCTTCTCGCCTTCCTTCTCTAATAGTTTACCAAAATGATAATAGGTCCCTAGGTAGTCCGGGTAATTCTGAACTAGTTTTTCAAAACCTTTTAGGGCTTCTCCGTTTTCTCCCAACTTCACGTATTCCATCGTTAGTGCGTAATGGAGAAACGGGTCATCAGGACTTTCTAATAGAAATTGTTGCAACTGTGCTATCCGTGTCATTAAACATATTTTTCGTCCAACAAAGAAAGTCAAAAGAATATCAAAATCAAAAAATTGTTATGCTAGCATATAATTTCAGGGTATTTTTATGTAAGTTTGAATTACACTCATTTCGATTAATTAGATGACATTAAAATGCGACGACCATGAAAATATTAGTTTGTATAAGCCATGTTCCAGACACCACTTCAAAAATAACATTTACGGACAATAACACGGTATTTAATACGGCTGGTGTGCAATTTATCATAAACCCTTATGATGAAATTGCTCTCTCAAAAGCAATTGATTTAGCAGCTGAACATTCGGGAACTGTCACCGTAATTACTGTAGGTGATTCATCGACAGACGCAACAATTCGAAAGGCACTCGCAATAGGTGCCGACAATGCCATTCGAGTGAATGCTTCTCCGATAGATGCATGGTTTGTCGCTAATCAAATCGCTCATTATGCAAATTCCAACAGCTTTGACCTTATTTTGACCGGTCGTGAGTCTATAGATTACAATGGTGCTCAGGTCCCCGCGATGTTGGGTGAGTTATTAAATATCCCGTCCGTATCCATAGCCAAAGGGCTATCTATCGCAGACAAGCAAGCAAGTATCGAACGTGAGATCGAAGGTGGAAAAGAAGTCATTTCGGCCTCACTCCCCTTGGTAGTAGGTACGGCGGAAGGTATTGCAGAGCCTAAAATCCCCAATATGCGAGGTATTATGAGTGCAAGAACGAAGCCATTAGACGTTATTGAACCTATTGCTGTCGAATCGTTAACTAAAATCAATGCCTACGATACACCTCCTACACGAGGGAATGTAAAGTTGGTTAATGAGGGCAATATAGGTGAGCTAGTGAACTTGCTACATAATGAAGCTAAAGTTATTTAATCATTTAAAAGAATTTTCTTATGTCCGTACTCGTATATATCGAAAACACCGAAGGTCGGCTGAAAAAATCCGCATTTGAAATTGCTTCTTATGCTAGTGATCTTGCTGTTCAGCTAAACACCAATGTCGTCGCCTTGTCTATCGGGAATGTGAGCCCTGATGAGCTCCAAAAACTGGGCAATTACGGTGTCACTAAAGTATTAAATGCAAATACTGATAATCTGGCTACATTTGTTAATCAGGCTTATGCATCCATCATTGCTTCAGTGGCCAAGAAAGAAAACGTAAACGTCATTGCCCTTTCCAATACTTTCAGCGGAAAGGCTTTAGCACCTCGCGTGGCTACGAAGTTAGAAGCTGCATTGGTTACGGGTGCTATTGACTTACCCACAATCCAAGGCGATGCATTAGAAGTCAAGAAAACAACTTTTTCGAACAAGGCTATTGCGTCTATTTCTTTACATTCTGCTATAAAGGTCATCACAGTCAACCCGAATGCTTATGCGACAAAGGAACGCTCTGTAAATGTTCAGATCGAACCATACATTACTGAGTTATCAAGTTCGGATTTCGGCACTATGGTCAAAGAAATTGTCAGAGCTACAGATAAAATATCTCTTCCTGAAGCCGAAATCGTTGTTTCAGCGGGCCGTGGACTTAAAGGGCCTGAAAATTGGCCTATGATTGAAGAGCTCGCGGATGTTCTCGGAGCGGCAACGGCCTGTTCGAAACCGGTATCTGATGCAGGATGGAGACCTCATTCCGAACATGTGGGGCAAACAGGCATCGTCATAAGCCCCAACTTATATATTGCAATAGGTATATCCGGAGCTATCCAACATTTGGCCGGTGTCAGCGCATCAAAAACTATCGTTGTTATCAATAAAGATCCAGAAGCTCCATTCTTCAAAGTGGCCGATTATGGGGTAGTCGGCGATGCTTTTGTAGTGGTACCCAAATTGATTGAAGCATTAAAAGCCCATAAGGGTAGCTAACATATTTAAATAATTAAACAAGCCGTAAGAACAAATTTTAGCCTTACGGCTTTTTTTTTGTACTTAATATTCACCATATTTGCAAGACGGAGGTATAGATATAGGATGAAGAAAATACAATTAGACATCGTGGGCTTATCGTATAGCCAAACTCAGTCTGGCGCATACGCATTAGTTCTAGGTGAAGTGCATGGCAATCGTAGGTTACCAATTATTATTGGTGGTTTTGAAGCTCAAGCCATTGCAGTGGAAATAGAGAAAATGACTCCTAGCCGGCCTTTGACACACGATTTGTTCAAAACATTCGCGCAATCCTTTAACATTCAGATCGAGGAAGTGCTAATCTACAACTTGGTGGACGGAATATTTTTTGCAAAGATCCTGTGTAAAGATAAAGATAAATCCATCGAATTAGATGCGCGAACGTCTGATGCTGTAGCATTAGCTATACGGTTCTCCTGCCCTATTTTTACGTATGATTTTATCATGTCCTCTGCAGGAATTGTCATCGAAAGTAATGACTTTGCTTTTTTAGAGAACATCGCGACACCGACCAGCAGCGAAGCGTCAAAAGAAGAGGCTTCTTATAATAAGCCAAAAGAGGCTTCACCTTACGCATCACTTTCTCTCGAACAACTCGAAAGCACATTAAAAAAAGCGATTGAGAACGAACAATACGAAACTGCCGCCAAAATCCGCGACGAGATAGACCAGCGGAAGTCCTGATAAGGATTATCTCGCCTTAACTTCTGCTAACATGGTCAAAACGGCATCGATGGTTGATTTAGCAGCGTCTTTCATTTTCGGATGACCTGCGTAGTCTGCATCGAGCGTGACCTCTTTAGATTTCTCTTTATAGGTATATTTTAAAATAAACCTAGGCACATCTCTACCCTCCGTCGAATCTTTTCGTGGTGTCGTCATATCATCATCAACGTTCCAAAACCCCAGTTCTTGAGCTTTACGATGTAGATATAACAAATCATCATTGCGCATTTTCAAGGTATCTCTTACAAGCTTGTCGTCCTTCGTCAAATACTGATACAACCGGCTCTGGGAGTTATAGGTATTCACCATTTCATCTGGTGTTCCATAGGTTATTTCGATAGATTCAAAGTCTGCAAATCTAAACGGGGCATTCTTGACCATGGAAGAATAGTAAACATAACAATAGACCATGAAAGGAAGAACAATACAGATTGTCAGAAATATTTTTTTCGACTTAACACTCATAGTGGATTAAAGATATTTGTCGTAAAAATACACATTTTGTTTACATTCACCTGCTAGAAAAAATGAAGGAGAATGCTATTTACAATTATATTACTTAACCCCACAATTACTTATATTTTTGGCGTACCACAACGATTGAGATATTTATAATACCAAGTCTCTTTCAAATTAGAAATAACGACCCCTTGCTTGGTCGATACATGTACAAATCTGTCATTATGAAGATAGATACCCACATGATCGATATCCCTCCCACCAAAGGAGAAAAAGACTAAATCTCCCTCTCGAAGCTGATGGTCATATTTACGTTTCACGATCTGCGCCATATCTTGGGATGTCCGGGGCAAATCTTTATGATAAATCTCCCGGAATACCAAATTTACAAAACCAGAGCAATCTATGCCGTCTTTTGTCATCCCACCCAAACGATGGGGACTGCCCATCCAAGCATCTATAAAGGTGTACAAATCTCTATTTAATTCGCTGGTCTCTACACCCAACATATTTGCGTAGTACGCCGTTAAATTCGTTTTAGTAGTAGCGTGCCCTCCTTTGTTGGAGGTTGTACTTGGCTTTATGCTTGGACTTTCATAAGAGAATGTCTTTTTCCTGACTCCACAAGAAGTTAGGAAAAGCAAGGCCAAAAATATAGAAAGTGCTACTCGTACTTTGTGAAATAATAACATAACCTACCTCCGCCACAAAAGTAGTCTTCTCAAATAAGCATTAAAATTATCTTTTTTCCACATTTGTTACTTACTTTGAAACTATGGAACGATTTCGTGGTGCAGTCGCTGTATTTATTGGGGCAGCAAGTTTTGGTATACTTTCGACTTTTGTAAAGCTGGCATACGCCGAAAACTTCACCCTGAGTGAGGTAACAGGAGTACAAGTTTTGTTTGGTACGATCATGCTATGGCTGCTCTATGGGCTGACCTCTTTCAAAGACAAGAAAAGATACTCCAAAAGAACAAGAAAAGTAAAAATACTGTTAACAGGCATCTCGACCGGCGCAGTCAGTATCCTGTATTACAAATGCGTCGAGTTGGTTCCGGCTTCTATCGCTATTGTATTACTGATGCAATTTATATGGATCAGCGCCCTTATCAATTTAGTGGTATTCAAACAAAAAACGACAAAGAAACAGCTTTTAGGTATTGTAGGTATACTTGTCGCCACATTACTAGCTACAGGTGTATTTGAAGCCACGATCAATACAATAAATTCGCTGGGCATAATCTATGGTATGCTAGCTGCTGCGGCTTACGCGGTATTCATCATTGTCAACGATAAAGTAGGAAATGACTACCCTATTGTTCAAAAAAGTGCTTTAATGGTTACCGGAGCATGTATCTTCGTCTTTACCGTACTACAACCGCTTAACCTGATCCTGTTGGAAACCGATAGCCGCATTATTTATTACGGCCTACTGCTGTCTCTCTTTGGTACGGTACTTCCTCCATTACTTTTCGCCTATGGTATGCCAAAAATTGGCATTTCTCTCGGAAGTATCCTGAGTGCTGTAGAATTGCCCGTAGCCGTAGTAATGTCTTACACCATTCTTTCCGAAGCGGTATCCCTCCTACAATGGATTGGGGTTATAGGTATTCTTGCTGTAGTCATTTGGACAAATAGTCGGGGTAAAAACACTATATCATAAAATCACTGCACTCTAGCTGCTACATAGTCGTCTCGGCTCCAACTTACTAGTACATTTACCTTATCCATAACGACCTTTAAATAAACCATCCATCTGCTTCCAGCATTTTGATAATTTCCTTTACCTTGTATCTTTTCAATGCTTTTTATTGCCTACCGTAACAAAGGTAGCTATTTCGCTACTATTATACAATGGTTTTTAACTTCTCGTGGATGATGAGGTCAAAATGCCGAAAGACGTCTTAAAGGAACTATACCTAATTGCTTTGATTTCAGACTGGATCACTGCAACTTTTTGCATCATCAAAACTTTTTATTTACTTTGGCACATACAAGATCTCAGCTTATTAAAACCATGAACAGAATAATAACCATCATACTATTTTTGCTGTGCTTCTATTTAGGAACCTATAAACTAAATGCACAGACAGACCGGAAATTGGAAAAAGAGAGCAATACAAGTAAGATATTCGATCAGTCAGATTATGCGATTACAGGAGAACGTATAAAATCGAGATTTGAAAAATGGTTAAAGAAAGGAGAATTTGAAAAAACATTAGACCATCAAAAAAGAATAGAAAAGGAAGCACAACAGGTATTCGATAAAATATGCTTTGAAGAAATTGAAAGGAAAGACCTTTCAATAATATTAAAAAAATACAATGCTGATCAAGAATATTTCCCTGTAGAAATAACCGCATCTTGGAAGGGAGAGAAAATAGGAGAAGGCAAGCTCAAGATACCTATAAGCATGGCAAAAGATTTCAAACAATGGTTCAACTTAAAAAGTAGCCCCAACTCCAATATATTTATACCGAAGTGGACCCAAATAAATGGTAATTTCTATCCAACGAATGTATTCTTAACACTAGATAACCATGAAAAAATTGAAGTTAACGTACCTACAGCAAATTCACAACCTATTGTTTACTCCACCAAAGAATTAAACATTCAAAACAACAATCTCTCTCCCGTAGAATTTAATTATACCACTTATTTCAATTTTATTACAGATGAAGATAGAGCTAATAAAAGGAGACAGATTGAAAGCAGTTTGGGTGAAGAAGGAACAATAACAGAGGAGCGGATATTCGAATCCGTTGAGATCAATCCTTCGCCTAAAGATGGTATCGATGCGTTTATAAAATGGATGACAGACAACTATCAATATCCCGCAGAGGCTATTGATGCAGGCGTGAAAGGTACCATAACGGTTTCATTTGTTGTCGAACGAAATGGAGAGTTGACCGATGTAAAGGTACTTAAGGATTTATCTTACGGTACGGGACAGGCTGCTATCAATTTATTAAAGAGAGCGAAAAAGTGGAATCCGGGAATACAAAACGGGCGTCCTGTACGTGTAGCCTATACGCTTCCGATTCGTTTGGACTTAACACAAATGTAATTATACCCTCAAAAATCATCTCGCTCCTCATGAAGTTTGGGCAAAAGGACAAGGCTTATTTGTAAAACCTTATGGGAAAAAGAAATTTCCTCATGAGGCACGGTCTGAAAGACATGAGAAGTTTGTAACATCTCATGGGAAACAACCTATTCCTCATGAGATTTAGATAGAAAGACAAGAGGAATTTGTTAAACCTCATGGGAAAAGGGAATTTCCTCATGGGGTTTGATCTTTTTCCCTAGAGATTTTGTCTTTTTCCCTAGAGAAACACGGCTATTCCCATAAGGAACACACTTTTTCCCTTGTCAAAAAAACAGCAGGGGGTCAAATCACGCCAGATCTTTTCTATGATAAAGAAAAAAATGGCGTGATTTGACCCCCTATTACCGCTACAATAACGAACAAAATAGGAAAAACCTATTTATTCGCTAACAAATATCCCTTAAAGGCCTCGTAATCCACATGAAGTTCCGTAGCCAACTTTGGCTTTCCTGCGAAGTCTTCAGCGCCTTTTGGCAATTCGATTTTTGCGAATACTTCTTCTGAAATCGCATCGGGAAATTTGCAAGGATGGGCAGTAGACAAAAATACCGAAGCATATTCGCCGGGTTGTTCATTTTTGTACGCTTGCGAAGCTAGATAAGCGATAGCTGTATGTGGACAAGCAATGTATTGATATTTGTCATACAACTCGCCCATAGCTTCTACGGTCTCCTCATCGTTGTAGGTATAGGACGAAATGATATCGCGAAGCTCGCCCAGATTGTTATGAAATAGATCCTGTATCCGTACCCAGTTACTTGGGTTGCCGACATCCATGGCATTGGCCAATGTCTGGACAGATGGCTTAGGATCGTAGCTACCGGACTGTAAAAAGCGAGGAACAGTGTCATTGACATTTGTTCCAGCGACAAAATGTTTCACGGGCAATCCCATTTTATAAGCCAACAAGCCTGCTCCTATATTCCCGAAATTACCGCTAGGTACCGTAAATACAACCTCATCTATTCCTTGTGCCTTAAGCTGTGCATAGGCCCAGAAATAATAAAATGTTTGTGGGATCAGGCGAGCAATATTAATGGAGTTTGCTGAAGTCAATCGCAATTCCTTATTGAGCTCAAAGTCGTTGAATGCTTGTTTTACTAATGCTTGACAATCATCAAAAGTTCCGTCTACTTCAAGTGCACGAATATTCTGCCCATTCGTAGTGAGTTGTTCCTCCTGCACCTTAGAGACCTTACCTTTAGGGTATAAAATCGTAACACGAGTTCCTTCTACCCCTAAAAACCCAAGTGCTACCGCACCTCCGGTATCGCCTGAGGTAGCTACCAGCACATCTAGCAATTTATCGCCTTGTTGAGAAAAATATCCCATCACACGACTCATAAATCGCGCTCCAAAATCCTTAAATGCATAAGATGGACCATGAAATAGTTCCAAAACCGCCGTATCTCTACTCAAAAATTTTAGGGGTGCATCAAAATTAATAGCATCAGCTATAATATCTTTTAAATCATTTTCAGGTATATCCTCACCGATGAGGGACTTTGCTACGGTAAACGCAATCTCTTGAAGAGAATATTGCTTAATATTCTTTATAAAAAACGGATCTAACTGTGGTATAAACTCTGGCATATACAACCCTTTATCCTGTGGTAAAGAATTGAAAACCGCCTCTGGAAAAGAAACCCGTAAATCTTTATTGTTTGTACTATATAATTTCATTGGAAACGTAAAAATTGAAAAGTCAAAGTTAACAATTAAAAATCGTCATAAGCATATTGCATAACTTATAAAATCTTAGGTCCCTCTTCATTTACAGAGGACACATATTTCAAACTATCTATTCCGCTGGCGGAAAGGTGTTCTTGGATTTTGTCCACAATCACTTGCGCTATGGCCTCTCCCTTGGTAATAGCAACAACAGATGGTCCTGATCCCGAAATACCAAAACTTAATGCCCCATGTTCCAATGCTATTTGTTTCATCACGTAAAACTCAGGGATAAGAATAGCACGTGTAGGTTCGATCAACACGTCGTGCATACTGCGACTGATAAGGCCATAATCATTCTGAAAAAGACCTGTTATCAACCCAGCGATATTGCCCCACTGTGTCACCGCATCTTTTAGCAGCACCTTTTCTTTAATCAGCTGACGGGCATCTCGTGTCGGCACGTCTACTTGAGGAAATACAATACCCGCATAAAGATTTGCCGGCACAGGCAATTTAATGATATCAAGCGGCTCATGACCTCGGATCAAGGTAATTCCGCCCATTAATGCAGGGGCAACATTATCGGCATGCCCATGCCCGCATGCTAGACGCTCTCCTTCAACACAGAAAGGCATCAGTTCCTCCTTTGTTAGGGGATTTCCTAACAATGTATTAATGGCGAACAAACCTGCAACGGTGCTCGCTGAACTCGAACCTAATCCACTGCCTATGGGCATATGCTTGATCAATTCGATTTCTACGCCAATATCATCACTAATGCCCAACTCATCGAGTAGCATCATGACACAGGCACTCACGGTATTCTTATCCGGATCTAAAGGCAGCCTTCCCTCATCTCCTTGAATCGAACGAATACGAACTCCGGGTTCGGTAACGCGATACATCTTAACCTCGTCACCTGGACTATCTACCGCAAACCCCAGGATATCAAATCCACATATCATATTCGCAACCGTAGCAGGAGCAAATACCCGAACCTGATCCAGTACTTTATCGAAATCTATTTTTTTATTTACCTTATCTTGAACCATTTTTTTATATCAGTGAGCAACAACTCCATTCATAATTCGTAATTCGTAATTCGTAATTCATAATTCGTAATTCATAATTCCTAAGCTCCCACATTGACAAGATCTGCAAACACACCACCGGCAGTAACTTCTGCACCTGCACCGGGTCCTTTTACGACCAAAGGTCTTTCCTTATAGCGCTCGGTTGTAAACGAAATAATGTTATCGCTACCGGACAAAGAATAAAACGGATGTGTTTGGTCTACCATTTCCAAAGCTATAGAAACCTTTCCTTCCAACAACTTGCCGATGTAGCGTATGACCTTATTTTCGGCTTGAGCCTTCTCTTTTAATGCATTAAAGTATTGATCTGCTTTCAAAAGTTCCGTATAAAAATCGTCCACCGAAGTAGCCTCTAAACAAGCTTGTGGTAAAATAGCACCCAAATCGACATCAGATGGTTCCAATTCCAAGCCTGCATCTCGTGCCAAAATCAACATTTTGCGCATAAAATCTACTCCACCTAAATCATCTCTAGGATCTGGCTCCGTGTAGCCTAGCTCTTGCGCTTTTTTCACTACATCATAGAACGAAGCATCCCCAGTAAAGTTATTAAAGATGTAAGAAATCGTTCCTGACAATATAGCCTCTATCTTTAACAACCGGTCCCCACTCATCATTAAATCTTTCAATACTCCAACAATCGGTAAACCTGCTCCAACATTGGTTTCATAGAAAAAATCTACACCATGTCTGCGAGCAGTATCGCGCAATAAACGATATTGTGCGTAATCTCCCGAATTGGCTATTTTATTACATGTTACAATGGAAATATTAGCCTTGAAAATATCTTCATAATAAGTTGCCGGCAACTTGCTTGCCGTATTATCTACAAACACGCAGTTGGGTAAATTCATCGTCTTCATCCGCTCGACAAAACCAGAAAGATCAGCGACTTCTCCTTGATCTTCCAATTGTTCTTTCCAATTGTCTAATGGAATACCTTCTCCATTGAAATACATTTTTTTGGAGTTTGAAACTCCCACTACCTTAATTTCTATATCATTGTTCTCCAACAGGAAATCGTGCTGTTCATGCAGCTGTCTAAATAAGGTCGAACCAATATTCCCTGTTCCAAGATTGAATACATGAAGTGTCTTTTTTAATTCAGCGAAGAAAGCATCGTGTACCGCGTTTAGTGCTTTGGCTAAGTCATCTTTACCAATAATTACTGAAATATTAAATTCGGACGATCCTTGTGCAATGGCACGTACATTAATCCCATTTCGACCCAATGCGTGAAATAGCTTCCCTGAAATACCGGGCGTACGTTTCATATTTTCGCCGACAATGGCCAATACCGATAGATTTTCCTCCACTTCCGGCATGATAAGCTTATTCGCTTCTAATTCGAGCTCAAACTCTAATCCGATCAGCTTTAATGCCTTTTCTGCATCGCTGGGATGCACAGCAAATGTAATGCTATGCTCCGAAGAAGACTGCGTAATCAAGACTACGTTAATTTGTTCCCGAGCCAATAATGTAAATAATCTCCCCGAAAAGCCCGATTTACCAATCATCCCACTTCCACTCAAATTGATAATTGAAATATCCGAGATAGACGATATCCCTTTGATCGGATAGCTAGAGCTATCTGACTGAAACTGTATAGTCGTCCCGGAAAATTCAGGTTGAAACGTGTTGCGTACAGCGATGGGTATCTTCTTTAAGAAAGCAGGTATCATCGTCGGCGGATAGATTACCTTTGCACCAAAGTAGGACAATTCCATAGCCTCTGTGTAAGATAGCACCGGTAATGAGAAAGCTTTCCGTACTATTCTAGGGTCTGCCGTAAGTATTCCATTCACATCTGTCCATATCTCGATAACCGAAGCATTTAATACCGCACCAAAAACTGCTGCTGTATAATCCGATCCTCCCCGACCGAGTGTAGTGACCCGGCCTTTATCATTAGATCCAATAAAACCTGTCACAAATAATAACTTATCTCCGTGTGTCTGTGCTAGCGATTGGATCAACTGTGTCGTCAAGACTTCATTCAAATGTGCGTTTCCAAAATTTGAATCCGTTTTCACATAATGCGAAGCATCTATATATAACGAGTTGGAGATATATTGTTCCATAACTTTGGAAACCATATAATTGGAAAACCGCTCCCCAAAGGAAACAATAAGATCCTTACTTTGAGCACTCAGCTCTTTCAATGCGGAGACTCCCTGCAAAATATCATCAAGCTCATTGAGCATCAATTTTAATCTTGTAAAGACTGGATTTTGATATTTAACGGCAATCAATGCTTTCACTACATCAAAATGCTTTTCTTCCAGCTGTTTCAAATCCGCATCAAAAGGAATACGTTCCGCAGCGTTTTCAGCCATTTTTGTCAATAAGTTTGTTACTCCTGACATGGCCGATAATACAACCAAAGGACTTTCTTGATTGTCATAGGATGTCTTAACAATATCAAGTACTGCTTTTATAGTCTCTATTGTTCCTACCGATGTACCCCCGAACTTTAATACTTTCATTCTGTTCAATTCGTTTATTTTCTTTAAAATAGTTGCTCAACAAAAAAACCTCCCTCATTTCGGAGGAAGGCTTTGTATATCAACTGTATAATAATTTATGACAACAACATCACTTCCTCCGAATAATTTCGCCGGTGGTAATAATAATTGTTGAAATATTTGCACTACAGTTCACAGTCTTTTCTAAAAATTTTCGTAAATATAGCTAGTTTGTTCCATATAATGCAAATATTTTTGAAAAAATAGATTCGCGATTGACAATTAGCAACTAAAAATCGACTCCAAGTAAACGGTACACAAAGGCGCTTCATGCAAAAAAGGAATTTGTTAAATATATAAAAGAATGTTAAGATGCCTTTTAAAATTTGGATAAGCAAATCCAATCTATTATCTTCGTGCAATGCTTACTTGAAAGTAAGTATCTAAATAAAGAAATTGTTTATTTTAAAGCGATTTAATGAAACCAAAGAAACTAGTGGCAGTAATGCTTTTCATAGGCTTTTGTCTAGTCTCGCAAGCACAATCAACCAACAAAGGTAAATCCTCGGCGGATCAGGAAAATTTGGCTAAAGAGTATTTCTCACAAATCATGGGTGTTGCTATAAATGCTACAACAAGTGCTAAGTTATATCAATTTGTCTACGACTGGTTAGGCACGCCTTATCGACTTGGTGGCAGTTCAAAAAAGGGTATTGATTGTTCTAAATTTTCGTTGGCCTTGTACGAAAATGTTTTTAATACTACTATCGGGTACAACAGTCGCAACCAATATGCGAACGTCACACCAGTAGTCAAAAATGACCTACAACCTGGCGATCTGGTCTTTTTTAAGATCCGAAGCAAAAATATCACGCATGTCGGAGTATATCTCGGCGACGACAAGTTTGCTCATGCTTCCTCAAGTAAAGGTGTAATGGTCAGTAATTTGAATGAAGCTTATTGGAGACGCTATTACTATAATGGCGGCCGTCCTAAAACAGATGAAGATCGGATAATGACAGCGGATGCCGGTGTCTATGAGGATAGTGGAATAGATTAGATTTTTAAGTTTAATTTTTAATGTCTAGAGTCCGAATGTTGCAAATCATTCGGACTTTTTATTTAATTTCGCATAGTAAATTCGATAATATGTCTACGAAGAAAACGCTCATTCTAAATAAAGAACAAATACATCAGAAATCTCGTCGTATTGCTTACCAGATTTTGGAAGACAATTTTGAAGAAAAAAATATTGTATTAGTCGGCATAGCTGACAGAGGATATGTGTTTGCCCAACGTCTACAAAAGATACTCCAAGAACTTGCAAAAGACAAAGAGATCGAACTTATAAAAGTCTCTATTCAAAAAAACAAACGCAACCTTGAAGCTGAAACTGATCTTCCTGTAGAAATTGCAAAAAACAAAGCAATCATTGTAATTGACGATGTACTCAATAGCGGACGTACATTAGCTTATGCTTTGGGCGCCTTCATGGATGTTCCCTTAAAAAAGATGCGTACGGCTGTATTAGTAGACCGTAGCCATCATCTATTTCCCATTTTCAGCGACTTTTATGGAATCAAATTATCCACTATCTTAAAAGAGCATGTAGAGGTTTGTTTAGAAGAGCTGGACAAAGACGAGGATGCCGCATGGCTGCGTTAAGTAAGTAAGCGTTATCCCCTATAGAGGAGAGCCTATTATAAGCCCTTACATATGCTTATTAGCCTTCGTTAATTTTCAATCGCATACCAGGGCGAATAAGATTTGATTTTAGGTCATTGTCAATCTTTAGCTTAGATACCGATAATCCTTTATATTTTCTTGCTATCCTGTCCAGTGAATCACCGGGTTTGACAACATAATACGCAACTGTAGATAACTTTTTACCCGCTACTGCTTTATTAACATTGGAAGCTAGCTTTACATTAATAGGCTGGTCAATGATTAAAGTCTTTCCTGAAACCGTACTTTTTGTCGTCAAGCCATTCCAAGCCTTTAAGTTCTGAACCGACACCCCAAATTTTCTGGCTACATCGTGAATAGTCTCATGAGGCCCAACACGGTACTTTTTAGTCGTATTGTTCTCCGCAACAAATATTTTTTCTGCGGATGCTTTATCTTCCATAGGAGATATCCCCCTATTAAGAGCAACATATAATAAGCTATCGTTAGCACGGTTAGTCATCGGCAAAAGCAATCGCTTAGGTCTATCGACTGTGCCGTTGATCACGTTACGTTTATAAGAAGGGTTGTATTTTCTTAACTTTTCCAAAGAAATATCAATAGCAATAGCGACATTATTTAAATCAACCTTCCGATCCACCATCAACATCTTATATTCAAAATCTAAATCCGTATCTAGGGGATATATATCATAGAAATTTGCCATCTCCATTACATAGGTCATAGCGATATACTTTGGAATATAATTTCTAGTTTCTTGTGGAAGATAAGGGGATAACTCCCAAAATGAGGGGTTTGTAAGCCCTGAACGCTGAATAGCCCGCTGTACACAACCTCTTCCACAATTATAAGAAGCCAACGCTAGTAGCCAATCATTAAACTGGTCGTAAGCTTCGCTCAGATATCGTGTGACAGCATATGAAGAAGCATAAACATCCTTTCGCTCATCTACATAAACGTCCATGTCGAGATCATACATTTTGGCAGTAGCATACATAAATTGCCAAGGTCCAACAGCCCCAGATCTAGATACAAGGTGAGGATCCAGTGAGGATTCTACCAACGACAGGTATTTAACTTCTTCGGGTATACCTGCTTCTTGGAATACACCTTCATATATAGAAAAATAATACCGACTCAGTCCCATCAATTTACACATATAAGGTCGATAATTCGAAGACGTATACTTGTCAATATAACTCTTGACTTGGGAATTGTAATCTAAAGGGATTGTCGTTACTATACTCTTCAGCCTCTTAAATATAAGGATATCCTCTTGATTGCTTTCTATAGTAGGGTCTATATATTCACGGATCGAATCCAGTTCGGAAGACAACTTGTCATTCAGGGTCTCAATATAGCTTATCATAGCGCTTTGGAGCTCCTCTTTATGACTTTCGATCGATATTTCTTGTGAGAACCCGACCGTACTTAACAATCCTAATACAAAAGAGAGACAGGTATTTAACTTCATACTTTGGCGTTAGATGAGCACTGTGCTCCTAAAATAAAACCCATAAAAAAAGTTTCGTTTTGTATCTTTCAAAACGAAACTTTCAGATATGGATAAAAAAAATCATTTATTGATTATCCGTATTCTCATTAGACGAAGTAGATTTTGTTTCCGACACATCCTCTTTCTGCCCTTCCTTAAACTCCTTCACTCCTCTACCCAATCCACGCATTAATTCAGGAATTTTCTTTCCACCGAATAACAACAACACAATAACAACTATGATAATAATCTCCTGTGTCCCGATAAATAATAATGATGATGACATATTTTATAAAATAATCTTTTAACAATCAATTTCTACAAGCCGATGATTACAAATATATACAATAATAATTTAATATATTGCAACTATCTTGCTATCCAAGGAGATGGATCAAAATCATTCTGTCCTTGCGAAAGGCCGAAGTTAACAAAAGAATAACCCAAATCAGCATCTTCACCTGCAGTGCCGATCTGCTGCCCCCTAGAAATTTTTTGTCCCCTACGCACCGACACACTACCTAAATTCGAATAGAAACTAAAATATTCTCCATGCTTAATGACCACCACTCCAGGTAGTGCCTGAACGACTTCTCCATCAAAAATTGCCTTAACAGGAGCGTTCGTTGAAGTCCGTATGGCTATATCTGGTTCGTTAATAGGCACTCCCTCGACTACACGTCTACCATAGCCTCTTACGATATTACCTAGTGAAACCGGCCAAGGTAACCTACCTCTATTTGATTTAAAATCTGCCGATAGACGAGCGGCCTCTGGTGTCGAGCTCAACAATTCGTTATCTGTCTTCTTGGGTATCGTTTTTTCGACTTCTGCTACGGATTTTCCTGTACGCTTGGCTTCTGCTTCCGCAGCTTTACGCCTTGCCTCCTCGGCCTTTCTACGTTCTTCAGCAATCTCCCGCGCGATAGCTGCCTTAATCTGCGCGTCTATCCGCTTTTTTTCCTGTTGTTTTTTAGACAGTTGCCCTTTAACGGATTGTTCTTCCCGCACGATTTGCTTTAACTCGGTAGCATGTGCTGTTCGATCCTTCGCAATAATATCGCGTTCCTTCTGTTGTTCTTTCAAAAGATCAGTCTGTGCCTGCTTATCCCGTTCGAGTTGGGCTATCTTTAATTCGATTTCTTTCTTCGTATCCTCTATATCTGCCGCCTTTATTTTCCGGGCATCACTAAACTGTTGAAGGTATTTTATACGCTTAAAAGCCTGATTAAAGTCCTTTGAAGCGAAAATAAACATCATTTTATTATACGCATTTTTGTTACGAAAAGCAAACAGGACCATCTTTTCATAGTCTTTACGCATTTTTTCCAGTTCGGCCTTCAATGAATTAACGGACTTCGTATTCTTGCTGATCTGCTGGCTTAGATTTCCCAATTCACGGCTAATGATCGTAATTTTACTTTCCCGAAGGTTGAGCTGCCGGCTTAGTGCATTCACCTCCTTTTGGGAAAGCAATTTTTCCCGGGTTTTTGCAGCCAGCTCTTTATTTAACAAGGCTATATCGGCATTAATCTGTTCTAGCTTCTTTTTTAGCTGGGCGCTGCTTTGTCCGAAACTATACTGCCCAACACCAACTATAAAGAGTAAACTGAATAATATTTTTTTTAAATCCATTGATTGCTTTCCTTCGTTAATCAGCCTTATACCAATTTCCCAAAATTAAATATATCTCTAAGAGTTGCCTAATAAATTAATTCTTTTTAACACCTTATTATTCCAAAACCTTGTAGCGAGCAGGAGCCGAGAATGGTAGTTCTAAGACGTCATTAAATCGGATATTCGTATACTCCAATAGTGCACTTACGTTAATATCCCCTGCACGAAGTTGTATATTTTGATTCTGTGGGAATTCGTATCCATTGATATTGGCATACTTTCCATAATACGACTCCATGCTTTGGTCTGTCCCGACAGGCACCAATCGAAAGACCTTAGGACGGCGGTTGGGGTTCAAGCTATACTGAAAAGACAGCTGGTCTTTGATACCAACTAATTGCAATTCTTCTCCGCTAGTCGCTATCGTCAATTGGTCTGTATGAAGCAAGGATGTCGACACATTCGCCATCAAGAGATCTTGCAAAGTCTCAAAAGTGATCCCAGTACCAGTATAACGATGGATATAACTAAATGGCTTTTTAATATACTCTCCTTGCAGTTTATTCAATATCCGTACACTATCTGGCGTGATAAGTACCCTAGCAACTTCTATCCCCAACAATGCCGTCACCAATATCCATATACCCTTATCTCGATTTATACGGAAATTCAACGTAACATCTTGCTGTTGACGACCAAACTCTACTTGTGCTTTAGCCCTGCCCGAGAAAGAATGAAAGTCAAGATTATTGATTTCCATATTACCTACACTCGCGACAGGTGTATCTACATCCTTACCAAGCGCTGTCGTCTTACGTTTTGTCCCACAGGACGAAACAAATATGCCTATTAACAGGACGACAACCCACCTATTCCACATATCGTTTCTCTTTAATTTTAGTCCTAATTCTTTCACTATCTGCACTATTTTCCTTACTAGCAGCTAGCGCTTTTTCCCATTGCTTCATGGCATCTTTTCCTCTCCCCACCATACTTAAAATATCCCCATAATGTTCGTATAGTACAGCAGAGGATTGAGGCCCTTTCACGGCTTTTTCGATCCAAACAAGTGCTTCTTCATATCTAGCCTGTTGAAACAACACCCAAGCATACGTATCCTGAAATGTCGCTGAATTAGGTTCCAACTCATTGGACAACTTTGAGTATGCTTCTGCTTTGTCCAGATCTTTTTTACGAAGCGACAAATAGTAGGCATAGTTATTCAAAACACTGACATTGGTGCTATCTAAAGCAATAGATTCCTCATAGGCCACATCAGAAGCTGCATCCATCTGCAGTTGGTGATACAAGTCTCCCAAAGCCCCATATATCATCGATTGAAGAAACTTATTTTCATTTCCACTGTGGTCTAATGCCGATTCTAGTATCTTACGACTATTTTCATAATCTTCCTTCATCAAGTAAGACAATCCTGTAAAATACATCAACATAGGATTACCTGGATTAACAGACAATGCTTCGTTACCATGCCGGATAGCTTCCTCCACCGAACCAAGTGCGATATCTGCGTTAATCAACATTCGCCATGCATCCACATGATTCGAGCTGATACCAACCGCTGTCATGAATAAGGACCTGGCTTCTTGTGGATTACCTCTCCTCCATAATATGTTCCCTTTGATCACGTGACTTTCGGCTATACGCGGATGCCTTAACACCAAAATATTAGCTAAATTTTGGATCTGATCTAAAGAAAAGTCTTTAAAGCCCGAATCCATGATCGTTAGCATCACGCTATGTTTATCTCCAAAATTAACACTATCGGAATCAAAGGCTGATTTTAATGCATCATAGGCTAATCTGATTTTTTTTTCCTTACTGTAAGCATCTGCAAGATCCAAGTGCAGAACAGGATCTTTCGTGATTTTTAACCCTCTTTCCAATACTTCGACTGCTTGCTTAGACTTCTCCTGATGGAGATAAACAAATGCTAAAGTGCTATAAACCTGACGTAGCGAAGATTTTCCGTCCAACGGTTTAAGCAAAGCCGCTGCGGCATCGAGCTCCTGCTTATGTATCAAGACCTCCGCCTTTGCGACTTCCAAGGTATCTGAACGTCTACCTGACTGTACTTCTTCATCGTATATTTGTAAAGCATCGTCAAACCGCTTCAGTCCAGCCAATGTGATAATCAACTCTCGACTAATCAGCGTTAGTGTGGGATTTTTGCCTCTAAAATCTTTCAGTATATCCACCATATCGTCCCACTTCTGGCTAGCCCTATACAAATCCATTAAAAAATTAAGATTCTGTAAACTAGCGTCTTTATCATAAGCTAGTTTAGCACTTGAAATAGCACCTTCATAATCTCCCATTTGTCCTAAAAGCAATCCTTTGGCATAATACACATCGGACGCTTCTGGATATTGGGAGGTTATTTGATCCAAATCCACAACAGCTCCCCTAAAGTCTCCTAACTTTAATTTGTCTTCCACCGCTTCTAAAGCCTTCCGGTAAGGCTTTTCCTTTTCTTGTGATTTAGCTGTAAAAATGCTGACCATTACGATGATCAATATCCAGATTACTCTCTTTTGCATATAAACAAATATAAGAGTTGAAAGCAATAATCTAGTCATTATCCTTCTTCTTTAACTTAATTTATCACAATTCTTTCTCCAATTCGAACCTGATAGAACAAAACCTCTTAGGAGGTAGCTGTATTTTAATAAAAATAAAACTGCTGGATATGTCGGACCCAGCAGTTTACTCATTGATACCAATAATTATTTTTGTTTCTAATCTATATATTCGAATCCAACATAAGGAACGAGCGCGGCCGGCATCTTAATGCCTCTGTCCGTTTGATTATTTTCCAGCAACGTAGCCACAATGCGGGGCAAGGCCAACGCAGACCCATTCAAGGTGTGGGCTAATTGCATCTTTCCTTCCGTATTCTTAAAACGGACTTTAAGACGGTTAGCCTGGTAAGTCTCAAAATTGGAAACGGACGAAACCTCTAACCAACGTTTTTGTGCTGTGCTATATGTTTCCATATCGTATGTAAGTGCAGAGGTAAAGCTCATATCTCCCCCGCATAAGCGCAACACCCGATAGGGTAGTTCTAATTTTTGCAGCAAAGATTGCACATATTGACTCATTTCTTCGAGAGTCTCGTATGATCTACTGGGATGCACAATTTGTACGATTTCGACTTTATCGAATTGATGTAAACGATTCAGTCCACGTACATGGGCACCATAAGATCCAGCTTCACGACGAAAACAAGGGGTGTATCCACAGTGTTTGATGGGGAAATCACCCTCCTTAACAATCGTGTCCCTATATATGTTGGTCACCGGTACTTCTGCAGTCGGAATCAAATACAGATCATCGTTCGTCACATGGTACATCTGCCCCTCCTTATCGGGCAATTGTCCCGTTGCATACGCCGATGCTTCATTAACCACAACAGGAACCTGCACCTCTCTGAAGCCTTCCTTTTCGGCTTCATCCAGAAAGAAATTAATCAGCCCTCTCTGCAGACGAGCTCCTTTTCCCTTATATACCGGAAATCCCGCTCCAGTAATCTTTGTCCCCAGCTCGAAATCTATTATATCGTATTTTGCAGCTAATTCCCAATGTGGGAGAGCTTCTTCAGACAGCGTCGGGATTACTCCATATTCAAAAGCGATTTCGTTGTCTTCCGCACTTTCTCCGCGTGGGACCGATTGATGAGGTAAATTGGGCAGCTGGATCAACTTGTCATTCAACTCTTCCTCGATCTTCTCCAGTTCTGCCTGCAAAATCTTGATTTGCTCCTTATAGCCAGCAGATTTCGACTTCTCAGCCTCAGCCTCTTCTTTCTTTCCTTGACGCATCAAATCGCCAATTTGTTTTGCTGAAGAATTGGCTACCGCTGCAATCGAATCTGACTCCGATTGATTTTTACGCCGTTTTTCATCCAACATAATAATTTCATCTACCAAATTCAGATCCTTGAAATTTTTCACGACTAACCTGTCGATTACGACATCCCTATTCTCTCGGATATAATTTAACTGCAACATAAACTTCGATTATCTTTAACTCAGCACAAAGATAATCAAAAGCACCTTGATATAAAGCAGCTACTAAAATATAAGAAGGAATTTTTGCGCGACAACAAAAAGCCCCCCTATAAAGATATAAGGAGGCTTTTGCCTTTACTTTCACAGGAGAACTTATATTACTCTTTTTCTACCTGCATATAATTAAGTTCCAGCGGAGTCTTACGACCAAACACCTTCACCATTACCGTTAATTTCTTCTTATCTTCATGCACCTCTTCAATCTCACCGGTAAATCCGTTGAAAGGTCCGTCGATAACTTTGACAGACTCTCCGACAATATATGTCATGTTAAAGCTTTCACCTTGTTCTGCCATTTCATCGACTTTACCTAAGATACGATTTACCTCAGCCTGGCGCAAGGGAATAGCTACCCCAGATTTATCTCCCAAGAATCCTATTACACTATTCAAATTCTTAATAACGTGTTCGATCTCGCCATCCAAAGCCGCCTCGATCAACACATACCCAGGATAATAGTTACGTTCTTTAGCTACTTTTTTGCCATCGCGCATTTGGTAGTACTTTTCCATAGGAATTAATACTTGAGGTACCAAATGCTGAATGCCCAAATGACTAACTTCAGCCTCTATATATTGCTTTACTTTCTTCTCTTTTCCACTTACAGCACGAACCACGTACCATTTCAAACTTTGATCAGCCATAATAATATAAAGGTATAATTAAGACGCCGTACTGTAAATCCATTCTAACACATTGCTTGAAGCTTTATCCATAACAAAAACCAACAATGCGATAATCAAAGAAGCCACAAGTACGACTACTGCATGATTTTGAAGTTGAGACCAAGTAGGCCAAGTTACCTTCTGAGTAATCTCAACATACGAGTCTTTTATAAAGTTAAGTACTTTAGCCATTTTTAGTCTACTTAAGTATTAGCACGGGCACCAGGATTCGAACCCAGACCAACGGTTTTGGAGACCGCTATACTAACCATTATACTATGCCCGTGTGGTTTTTTGATGTTGCAAATATAGGGTTTCGATACTATCGGCGCAAGTATTATTTTGTCTTTTTTACGCTTAGCTTATCGAAATCAATATAGAAAAAACAAGCTAATCAGCAACTGCCAATTAGCTTGTTTCCGTATTTAGAATAACCCTAAAAGATTACGCTAAGATTTCAGTTACCTGACCAGCACCTACGGTACGACCACCTTCACGGATAGCGAAACGTAGACCTTTTTCCATTGCGATAGCGTTGATCAATTTTACAGTGATCGTTACGTTATCACCAGGCATAACCATTTCTGTACCTTCTGCTAGGGTAATTTCACCTGTAACGTCAGTTGTACGGAAATAGAATTGTGGACGGTATTTGTTAAAGAATGGTGTATGACGACCACCTTCTGCTTTAGACAACACGTATACTTCAGCTTTGAAGTCTGTGTGAGGAGTTACCGAGCCTGGTTTACAGATAACCATACCACGACGGATATCAGTTTTCTCAATACCACGCAACAACAAACCTACGTTATCACCAGCCTCACCGTAATCCAAAATTTTACGGAACATTTCCACACCTGTTACAGTAGATTTCAAATCTTCCGCACCCATACCTAAGATCTCAACAGGATCTCCTGAGTTAATAACACCTCTTTCAATACGACCTGTAGCGACTGTACCACGACCTGTGATCGAGAACACATCTTCAACTGGCATCAAGAAAGGCAATTCAGTCAAACGAGGAGGAATTGGAATATAGTTATCTACAGCTTCCATCAACTCCATAACCTTGTCAACCCACTGCTCTTCGCCATTCAAAGCGCCTAAAGCAGATCCTCTGATTACAGGAATATCGTCGCCAGGGAACTCATAGAAAGACAATAATTCACGAACTTCCATTTCAACTAAGTCTAACAACTCTGGGTCATCAACTAAGTCTGTTTTGTTCATAAAAACTACTAACGCAGGAACACCTACCTGGCGAGCCAACAAGATGTGCTCACGAGTTTGAGGCATAGGACCATCAGTCGCAGCAACTACGATGATAGCTCCATCCATTTGCGCAGCACCTGTAACCATGTTTTTCACATAGTCAGCGTGACCTGGACAGTCAACGTGAGCATAGT
>JBEBWF010000008.1:0-95639 GCA_040392285.1 Sphingobacterium sp.
TAATCGATGTAAAGTTACTTTTGATTTTGTTATCTTTTTTGTAAGACATACTTATAAAAAGTTAAAGCTGTATGTAAAGAGCTTAAGAAGTGAAAAACACCTCTTAAGCTTTTTTTCTTGATTAATCTAATGTGATATCTAATCCTAAACCACGTAATTCATGTACCAATACATTGAATGATTCGGGCACAGATGGCGTCGGAAGATTGTTACCTTTAACGATAGCCTCGTAAGTCTTCGCACGACCAACAACATCATCAGATTTCACTGTTAAGATCTCCTGTAGGATATTTGATGCACCAAATGCTTCTAATGCCCACACTTCCATCTCACCAAAACGCTGACCACCAAACTGAGCTTTACCACCCAATGGTTGTTGTGTAATCAATGAGTATGGACCTATAGAACGTGCGTGCATTTTATCATCTACCATGTGTCCTAATTTCAACATATAGATTACACCCACGGTCGTAGGTTGATCGAAACGATCACCAGTAAGGCCATTATACAAGTAAGTACGACCTGACCTTGGTAAGCCAGCTTTCTCTACCCATCCTTGTACCTGGTCCATTTCGGCACCATCAAAAATCGGAGTTGCAAAACTCATACCTAGCTTCTGACCAGCCCATCCAAGAACTGTTTCATAAATCTGTCCCAAGTTCATACGAGATGGTACCCCTAATGGATTCAATACGATATCTACTGGCGTTCCGTCTTCTAAGAATGGCATATCTTCATCACGTACAATACGGGCTACAATACCCTTGTTACCGTGACGCCCAGCCATCTTATCACCAACTTTCAATTTACGTTTTTTAGCTACGTAAACTTTAGCCATCTGTACAATACCTGAAGGAAGCTCATCACCCACTGATACCGCGAATTTCTCACGTTTGAATACACCTAGCTCTTCATTCAATTTGATATTGTAGTTATGAAGCGTGTACTTGATTAATTCGTTCTTGTCATCATCAGTGGTCCAACCGGCAGGGTTCACATTCGCATAATCGATCTCTGTTAAAACCTTTTGTGTGAATTTCACGCCTTTAGCTACCAACAATTCTTTGTAAACATTATAAATACCCTGACTAGTCTTACCATTTACAATCGTAAACAACTTTTCAATCAAGCGTTCTTTTAATACTTTAATGTTTTTGTCGTGCGTGGCTTCTAATTTTTCTAAAGCCTTACGTTCAACCTCTTTAGACATCTTCTTGGCACGAGAAAACAATTTCGTATCGATTACCACGCCCTTAATAGAAGGAGGCGTTTTCAAAGATGCATCTTTCACGTCACCAGCCTTATCACCAAAGATGGCACGTAACAACTTCTCTTCTGGTGACGGATCTGACTCTCCTTTTGGAGTAATCTTACCGATCAGAATATCACCTTCTCCGACCTCCGCACCTACACGAATGATACCATTTTCATCCAGGTCCTTAGTAGCTTCTTCAGACACATTAGGGATATCTGCCGTTAATTCCTCTTCACCACGTTTGGTATCACGAACCTCCAGCTCAAATTCTTCAATATGCAATGAAGTGAATATATCCTGAGAGACTACACGCTCAGAAATTACTATTGCATCCTCAAAATTGTATCCTTGCCATGGCATGAACGCGACTTTTAAGTTACGTCCTAATGCCAACTCACCATTCTCCGTTGCATAACCTTCACACAAGACCTGTCCTTTAGTTACACGCTGGCCTTTCCGCACGATAGGCTTTAAGTTGATACATGTATTTTGGTTTGTCTTTTTGAACTTGATCAACCGATAGGTTCTTACATCATTATCAAAAGATACTAGCCGATCATTATCATTTCTGTCGTAACGTATTTTAATCTCTTCCGCATCTACATACTCAACAACTCCCTCACCTTCAGCATTGATCAATGTACGCGAATCCGAAGCGACACGTGCCTCCAAGCCAGTTCCTACAATAGGTGCTTGAGGACGCAATAAAGGAACAGCTTGACGCTGCATGTTCGATCCCATCAATGCCCGGTTAGCATCATTATGCTCCAGGAAAGGAATTAGCGACGCTGCAATAGATGTGATTTGGTTAGGAGCAACGTCCATATAATCCAACTTCTCTGGCTCGATAATCGGAAAGTCACCTTCATATCTCGCCTTTACTTTGGCATCTTCAAAATTACCCTTATCGTCATAGATTGCATTTGCCTGAGCAATAGTCTTGCCGTCTTCATCTTCAGCAGACAAATAAACGACCGGTTGATCCACCACAACTTTACCATCTTGTATTTTACGATAAGGTGTCTCGATAAATCCGAGATTATTGATCTTAGCGTGAACCGACAACGATGAAATCAAACCGATATTTGGACCTTCAGGTGTTTCAATAGTACAAAGACGACCATAATGGGTATAATGCACGTCACGCACCTCGAAACCAGCACGCTCACGTGACAATCCACCAGGTCCTAATGCTGATAACCGTCTCTTATGTGTAATCTCAGCCAATGGATTCGTTTGATCCATAAATTGAGATAACTGGTTCGTTCCGAAGAACGAGTTGATCACCGATGATAATGTACGTGCATTGATCAAATCGGTAGGTGTAAACACCTCGTTGTCACGAATGTTCATCCGCTCACGGATAGTACGTGCCATACGGGCAAGACCTACGCCAAACTGCGCATACAATTGCTCGCCAACCGTACGTACGCGGCGATTTGACAAGTGATCAATATCATCTACTTCTGCTTTAGAATTGATCAAATTGATCAAATACTTCACGATAGCGATAATATCTTCACGCGTCAATACTTTTGTTGCAGGGTCTGTACCTAACTTCAATTTTCGGTTGATACGATAACGTCCTACATCTCCCAGATCATAACGTTTGTCCGAGAAAAACAAACGATCGATGATACCTCGCGCAGTCTCCTCATCAGGTGGTTCAGCATTCCGCAATTGACGGTAAATATGCTCTACCGCTTCCTTTTCGGAGTTAGAGGTATCTTTTTGTAAAGTATTATATATGATAGAATAGTCTGCATTGTTTGAATCATCATCCTTAGCCAAGATAATAGATTTTACTCCGGCATCGATGATTAAATCAATGTGATCTTCTTCTAAGACAGTTTCTCTTTCAAGGATAATTTCGTTACGATCAATCGATACCACTTCTCCGGTATCCTCATCAACGAAATCTTCCGTCCATTTGTTCAATACCCTGGCAGCCAGACGCCGACCAACATATTTCTTCAATCCAGATTTGCTCACTTTTACTTCGTCTGCCAAATCGAACAATTCCAGGATATCCTTATCCGAGTCAAAGCCTATGGCGCGCAGTAAAGTAGTTACCGGGAACTTCTTTTTACGATCGATGTAAGCGTACATCACGTTATTCACGTCCGTCGCAAACTCAATCCAAGATCCTTTAAAAGGAATTACCCTAGCAGAATAAAGTTTAGTACCATTTGTGTGTCTACTCTGACCGAAGAAAACACCCGGAGAACGGTGTAATTGGGAAACAATAACACGCTCTGCACCATTGATGACAAAGGTACCTTTTGGTGTCATGTAAGGAATCGTTCCCAAGTATACATCCTGTACAATGGTTTCGAAATCTTCGTGTTCTTCATCATTACAAGATAACTTCAATTTTGCTTTTAGCGGAACGCTATAAGTTAAACCACGCTCTATACACTCTTGGATATCGTAACGGGGTGGATCAATAAAGTAATCCAAAAACTCTAGCACAAAAATGTTTCTTGAATCAGAAATAGGGAAGTTTTCTGCGAAAACCTTGTACAACCCTTCCTGATGGCGATTATCAGAAGTAGTTTCTAATTGAAAAAACTCCCTGAAAGACTCCAATTGCACATCCAAGAAATCGGGATAATCAATCACCTTCTTACTTGTAGCAAAATTTACTCTTTCGTTTTGAATATTAGTGTTTGCCAAGGGAATAAGATTTTAGTTTTAATAAAACTGAGCTCAATGTTGCTGTTAAAATTTATGAGAACTACACGACAGCGGGCATGCAGTTAAAAGACTATACGATAAAACAGGAATAGACTCTGATGAATATCTATCAGAGTCTAATCCTAAAGGGCGCTATGAGAAATTATTGTATCTCAACAACAGCACCAGCTTCTTCTAATTGTTTTTTCAAAGCTTCAGCTTCGTCTTTAGACACACCTGTTTTCACTTCTTTAGGTGCTCCGTCAACTAAGTCTTTAGCTTCTTTCAAACCTAGACCTGCTAAATCTTTTACCAATTTAACTACTGCCAATTTTTGGCCGCCAGCTTCTTTCAAGACAACATCAAATGATGTTTTCTCTTCAGCCGCTGCTGCAGCTTCACCACCACCAGCAGGACCAGCAACTGCAACTGCTGCAGCAGGCTCGATACCATATTCGTCTTTTAAGATATCAGCTAATTCTTTAACTTCTTTTACTGTTAAGTTTACTAACTGTTCAGCAAGTTGTTTTAAATCTGCCATTTTATTTTGAATTTTTGAATGTACTTTGTAAAAATTGTTAATTAAATTGTAACGAATGATTCTGTTCTAGAGGATTCGTTAACCTCTTTCTTCTAAAGCTTTTACTAAACCTGCAACAGTATTTCCTCCTGATTGAAGAGCTGAAATAACATTTTTCGCAGGTGATTGCAATGCAGCGATAACATCAGCGATAAGTTCGTTTTTAGATTTAAGATTAACTAATGCAGTTAATTGATTATCTCCAACGAATGCCGTTTGCTCAATATAAGCAGCTTTCAATACTGGTTTATCGCCAGCTTTACGAAGCTCTTTGATCAATTTCGCAGGTGCATTTGCAACTTCAGAAAATAACATTGTAGAAGCACCTTTAAGTGTTCCAAAAATATCTTCTTCGTCAACACCAGCTTCGATCAATGCTTTTTTGATCAACGTGTTTTTTACCGCTTTGATTTCGATACCTTGCTCGAAACATTTACGACGAATGTTATTCACTTTTTCAACTGACAACTCAGCAGTATCGGTAATATAGAAGTTACCGTAAGATTTAATCTGTTCGGCCAAAGCTTGAACAATTTCTTGTTTTTCTTCTTTTCTCATGATTAAATACCTGCTACTGATTTAGTTTCGATATGAATACCCGGACTCATTGTTGAAGAGATGTAGATACTCTTGAAGTATGTTCCCTTTGCTGCAGAAGGCTTTAATTTTGCAATAGTCTGTAATACTTCTAATGCATTATCATAAATCTTCTCTGCCGAGAACGACACTTTTCCAACTGAAGTATGGATGATACCGGTCTTATCGACTTTGAAATCTATCTTACCAGCTTTTACGTCTGTCACAGCTTTACCTACATCTGTAGTCACTGTCCCAGTCTTCGGATTTGGCATTAAGTTTCTTGGACCTAATATACGACCCAATTTACCTACCTTAGCCATCACCGAAGGCATAGTAATGATGATATCAACGTCAGTCCAGCCACCTTCAATCTTGCTGATATACTCGTCAAGCCCTACGTAATCTGCTCCTGCTGCTTTAGCCTCTTCTTCCTTATCAGGAGTACACAACACTAATACGCGAACAGTTTTACCAGTTCCGTGAGGTAACGTCGCAATACCACGAACCATTTGATTAGCCTTTCGAGGATCTACGCCCAAACGAACGTCGATATCCACCGAAGCATCAAATTTGGTCGCCGTAATTTCTTTCACCAAAGCCGTAGCTTCTTGTAAAGAATACGTCTTACCAGCTTCAATTTTGGATAGTGCCGCTTTTTGATTTTTTGTTAATCTAGCCACTTTCTTAAACTGATTTCGTTAATTAATTTTTCCAAGGAGCGTCACCTGAAACAGTGATACCCATACTACGAGCTGTACCAGCTACCATACGCATTGCCGATTCTACACTGAATGCATTCAAATCCGGCATTTTATCTTTTGCAATAGCCTCCACTTGCTCCCATGATATAGCAGCAACTTTTTTACGGTTAGGCTCGCCAGAACCACCCTTTACTTTAGCAGCATCTTTCAACTGCACAGCAACCGGTGGTGTCTTGATGATAAAATCAAAAGATTTGTCGGCATAAACAGTGATAACAACAGGCAATACCTGGCCTGGTTTGTCTTGCGTACGAGCGTTGAACTGCTTACAGAAATCCATGATATTCACACCCTTAGCACCTAAAGCTGGCCCTACTGGTGGAGATGGATTTGCTGCACCGCCCTTCACTTGTAATTTTACTAACGCACTGACTTCTTTTGCCATCTTTCTGTGTTAATTTAATTTGTTAAATGTTTGTTAGTAAGTTGGAAGCAATAACGTAACATTTATTTTTCGTTCCGAACAAAGCATAGTTTTGCAACAAAACGAGGTGCAAAGATATAGATAAGTTATGAATTACACAAGTGCTGTGTGATTATTTTAATTTTATATTGTAGCTTTGTTAAATAGCTGCTAGTTTCACAGTATTTAAATTTTTTCTAATGACAAATATACTCATCGTCGGGATCGGAGGTGTTGGGGGCTACTTTGGTGGATTATTATCCCGCACATTCGAAAACAACCCCGATATATCTATTCAATTTATGGCTAGAGGTCAAAATCTTGAGGCAATAAAATCGAATGGTCTCCATATAAAATCTTCAAAAGAGGATTTTACAACCTTCCCCACGTGCATCTCCAGCAACCCGGCAGATTTTGGAAAGGTTGATTATATTATACTCTGCACTAAAAGCTATGATATTGAAGAAACGATAGCCCTCCTGACTCCCGCAGTGGCGGAACAGACAACCTTTGTCCCTCTGCTCAACGGTGTAGATAGTAGCGACCGCATACGGAGCATGTTTCCAAACCACCTCGTCGCCGATGGTTGTGCGAATATTATAGCGCGACTGATATCTCCGGGCGTCATTGAGAATTTCTCGGACTTCAAAACAATACGTTTTGGCGTACAGCATATAGACGATCCGCGTCTGAACAAACTTCAGCAGCTATTTGAAAAGGCGGGAATACAGGCGAAGCTTACCAAAAATATATGGAAGGATATCTGGGAAAAGTTTATTTTCATTTCTACCGCAGCAACAGCCACGTCTTATTACAACAAAAACTTTGGACAGATCAGAGACAACGCTGCATATTTAACCGATTTAAATAACTTATTGGATGAGATCTGCCTGTTGGCACAATCCAAAGAAATAGAACTCTCGGAAAATGTAAAAGAAAAAACACTACAGATGTTCGGCAATGCACCATCCGACTCTACCGCTTCCATGCATTCCGATTTTCTAAGCAATAAAGGTAAAACAGAACTCGAATCGTTGACCGGATATGTTATAAAAGAAGGCAACCAATTTCATCTGGCACTCCCTACTTACCAAAAAATGTACAAATACTTATCTGACTCCCAACTTTTGCATAATTATAAGGGATATCATTAGGTTTACTTCTATTTTAGCACGAGCTTCGTTGGAATAATAATCTCCTGGGGCTCAATCGGCTCCTTACTATGAAGTATTTCAAATAAGATTTCCGCCGCTTTACGGCCTTGCTCACCTGGATATTGCTCAATACTTCCAAGTGGCGGATTTTCGATATATTTCCATAGCGGGTAATTTGCAAAGCTAATGAAGTGCATCTCCTGTCCTATTCCAATACCCTTTTGTCGTGCAAATTTCATTACGTCAAGTGTAATAAAATCACTACAGGAGAGTATAGCTGAAGGACGCTCCGGAAAAGCACAAATTTGATCCAAAGCAGCTTTATTTCCAGCTTCGGTTAAATCGGTGTGTACAACATATTTGGCTTCAAAAGTAATTCCTATCTTTTCCAAAGCCTCCTTAAATGCTTGCGTTCGAACGGTAGAGGCCAAAAGATTTTCGGGACCATTGATCATCGCAATCTCCTGATGACCACGACTTACAAATGCATCGATTGCTTCGTTGACGCCTGCTACAAGATCACTCTGAACCTTATGAACACCTTCTACATCCGGTACGACATCAAAGAAAACAACGGGTATCTCCGCACTTTCTAAAATATCCATAAAGCTCAGATCGGTGCTATTCTTCGCTAGAGACATCAACACTCCATCTACCCGATGCTTTTTGAAGGTTTGAACAATTTTTAATTGCCTTTCCGGATTATCCAAAGATTGCCCCAAGATTACTGTATAGTTATGCTGATCGGCCAAATCTTCGATAGCACTGATAGCCGCCGAGAAGAATGGTTCCGACAAGTCAGGCAGAACCACACCTATTGTATACGTCTTTCTTTGTTTAAAAAATATAGCCGTCTGATTGGGTTCATAATTCAGCTCCTCTGCCATTTTCTTAACCCGCATCGTTGTAACCAATCCAATGCTTGGGTGATCATTCAATGCACGCGAAACAGTAGAAGGTGAAATCCTGAGCTTCCTAGCTATTTCCTTGATTGTAGTTGGCTTCCCTATTTTTGACATATATATCTAATGTTTTAGAAGGACTGATCTATTTAGAACTAAAAATAGACTTATCATTCTCTCTCTCCTTCGAATCATTTAAACTTAAACATACCATAATCACTTGCCCGATGACCAATAGATTTTACACTTTTTATACGATCGGCTTGGAGTCGGTTTCCCCGCAGTGTCGCACTCTTGTTGAGTGAAGATGCAGAGTAGGCTCCGTTTTTTATGTGATAAAGAGCATGTGCTATTAATGCTTCTTCGGGATCTCCAAAATCCTTAAAATAATCTTCTCTAGCCTGCTTATTAATACCTATACCGCCATAGTAATCACCGACACCCTTTGCATTGAACGTTTGAAAGGAAGTGACGTAAAGCTCTTCTTTTTTGTCCTTTCCTAGTTCAATCGGAAAGAAACCCACCGGTTTTCCATAGGTAGCTTCGGGCCCTATAAGCTGCACTTCCACATAGGGTTTCAAAAAGTTGATGAGTAATTCGCTGGCAGAGGCAGTACTTTTAGATACGAGAAAATAAACCTTATTCACATTTAGGTTACCTATTTTATCGATAACGACGGGTGCGAATGCGCTATCCGGTTGCGTCCATCTCCAGTCTCGTGTCAATAGTTTATTGAGCTTATAATAGCACATCGGTTCACCATCGGCGTCGGATGGCACAATTTTATTTGTCAGATATTCTGCTGTATTGACCGCCCCTCCTCCATTATACCGCAAGTCTACGATCAATGACCCAATCCCGGCATGCTCAAAAGTCTGGAATATCGCTTCAAACTTGCTACGTATTGGTGTAGGAAGGCCATTATTTTCAATATTGACGAATGAGCTAAATGCTAAATAACCCACCTTATTTCCATTCTCTTCAAAAACCTTGCTGCTCAAAATAGGATCGAACGCATACAATGTACTCGTCATCGATTTACTTTTTTCGTCACCCGTAGGAGTACGCCATTGGATATCCATATTTTGCGAACTTAGCGCATCGTTTATCCCTCTAAAGTCCTGGGCCTCTTGTGTATTGTAATCATAACTCGTCTGGCCATTGATACGTAATATCCGGTCACCACGACGAATACCAGCCTCATATGCTGGCGAATTGACATCCACCATCCGCACATACAAATAAGCGTTATCGTTATCATAATAGGCTTCTTCGGTCTGCAAATAAAAGACATACATACCGTAGCTGGTCGCTACCGCATCTTGTATTTCGCCACTAACGGCGCCTTCCCGGTCCAAAAAGCTAAATCTGTCGATAGGTTCTCCAGAATTTTTGTCTATAGGAGTCCTACCAACCAAATAGTTAAGAACATCGTCTGCCTTCTTAAAATACTGTGTGTAATTGTCCCGGATATAATTATCCTTGGTAATATCATTGAGCACTGTAGGTGGGATATAATCCTGCCATAAAGAGATTAATTTGAAGTAATACCACACATCATCTTTCAATATATTCTCATCAGCATCATCCAAGTACGAAACGCTTTTATCAATACCCAAAGTATCTGTAGGCTCATCTTTGTTTTGAATATCCTTTTTACAACCTAAAAAGGCATTTAAAGAGATCAATACCACCAAAAAGTAAAAATATTTTCTCATGTTGTTTTCATTAACAGGAACAACCTTAGTTAAGACACTACACATATTTTAGAAATTGGCTCATTAAATTCCTGTGCAATATAATCAACAGGTACATAACCCCGATATTCCAGCTCATCGATAAAATAAACCCGCAACGAATCTTTATGAGCATCCACTGTACCCCAAGTTAGGTGTTTGATTTTATTTAATTGTTCGACTGGATTACCTTTGGTCAAGATAACTATTTTTTTTTCTTTTTCGAATAATGCTTTCAAAAAACGTTCTATTTTTTCAAACAACACCAATTTCAAAGGCAATTGTGCATTAGCTTGTAATCTATTCAGATTTTCTTCGTATCCCCTGTCAAAACCAAAGGCTTCTTGAGCCAAGGTAAAGACCCGATCTTCACCATGATGAATATAAGCATTCTTCATAAATGCTACCAAATCATTGGCCGAAGGGCGTCCTTCCGTAAATTCGACAAACTGCGCAAACAAATAATAAACCTGCAGTAAATAATCCCGCCGAGGATAGAGCACATCATCCAGCTCAAAACAATAAACCTCCTTATCTAAAGGAATAATGGCTGTATCTATCATTGAACGATCCATATAAAGTCGTCCCCCGAATCGGAGACAATACAAAGTCCATCCCAGGGAGCTTCATCAAATAGCTGTCCTGAGAGCATGTCCTTCTTATCATTTATCAGGCACAGCTGTAAATCCTTTGAAGGGTCTTGGAGATAGTTGACATCAGCCAGGTCTTCTCGACCGGGACATAGCACGCGAATACCATACTCGTCAAACAAGACAGATGCTTCGGCTAAAGCTTTCGCCTCATCGATCCCCAATGGAAGTATGTATTGACATCCTTTATCCAAGGCTAGTTTCAGCATTTCATGCGCATAGATGGGATTCGCTCCTTTAGGAATTTTGGAATAGGAAGAGCTAAGTACCGAAGGTACGTCATCGGAAGTGGCCTTCTCGACTCCAAAAACAGGAGACAACAACTTGGCTACCCGTAATCCCAAAGGTCTTGTTGCGTACGTTATCAATATTTTTTTCACTTCTGTCCGTTCATTCTTAATTTTCACTTCATTACACATAAATAAGACCATCACGCATGTGTACAGTCCGATCGGAGATATTAGCAAGATCCTCATTATGGGTAACAATGATAAACGTCTGATTCATTGTATCACGCAAATGGAAAAACAGTTTATGGAGTGACGCTGCGTTCTCCGAATCCAGATTTCCAGAAGGTTCATCTGCTAAGATAATCGACGGATTATTCATCAATGCCCTGGCGACAGAAACGCGTTGCTGTTCGCCACCGGATAATTGTGCAGGTTTATGACTAGCCCGATCCGCCACACCTAAAACTTCCAACAAATCCAGCGCTCTTTTTTCACATTTAGATTTAGAATCCCCTTTAATGAATGCCGGAATACACACATTTTCCAGTGCGGTAAATTCGGGCAGCAAATGATGAAATTGAAAAACAAAACCAATATGCTCATTTCTAAAAGCACTTAACGCATTAGAAGAAAGCGCATGGATAGGCTGGTCGTTAATCACCAACTCACCCCTATCTGCTTTGTCTAAGGTACCTACTATATGTAAAAGCGTACTTTTGCCAGCTCCTGATGCACCTACAATCGAAACGATCTCACCCTTATTCACCATCAAGTCCACTCCTTTGAGAATAGGGAGTGTCCCGTAAGATTTAAAAATATTCGTTGCTCGCAATATCATATTACGAAGTTAACAAAATCCACGATATTTGGAAGATAACGACAGTCGGCTATCCCGAATTAAAGAGGCACACGAACGATCTAAACAAAGTATTGTCTCTTACGAATAAAAACACTAATTTTACCACCAAATTTTTTATCAATGAACATTCACGAATATCAAGGAAAAGAAATACTTAAGAGTTTTGGTGTGAGGGTACAAGAAGGTATCGTCGCCGAAACACCTGCGCAGGCCGTTGAAGCTGCAAAAAGATTAAAAGAAGATTTCAACTCGGACTGGGTAGTGATAAAAGCACAAATCCATGCGGGCGGACGCGGTAAAGGAGGCGGTGTCAAATTAGCAAAAAATCATGATGAAGTGTTGCAACGAGCAACCGATATCATTGGTATGCAATTGGTAACTCCACAGACCGGGCCTGAGGGAAAAAAAGTGAGCAAAGTTTTGGTTGCTCAAGATGTTTATTATCCTGGTGAAAGTGAAACAAAAGAATTTTACGTATCCGTATTGTTAGATCGTGCTAGTGGTCGTAACATCATCATGTATTCCACCGAAGGAGGTATGGATATCGAAGAGGTAGCCGAAAAAACCCCACATTTGATTTTCAAAGAAGAAGTTGATCCAAAGGTAGGTCTGCAAGGTTTCCAAGCGCGTAAGATTGCTTTTAACCTAGGTTTGTCTGGCGCCGCACACAAAGACATGGTAAAATTCGTTGCAGCTTTATACAAAGCTTACGATTCTACGGACTCTTCGATGTTCGAAATCAATCCGGTATTAAAAACATCCGACGATAAAATATTAGCCGTAGATGCTAAGGTAAACTTAGACGAAAACGCCTTATACCGCCATCCTGACTTCGCAGCTTTACGCGATCTTACCGAGGAAGATCCTACGGAAGTTGAAGCAGGTGAGTCAAATCTAAACTATGTTAAATTGGATGGTAATGTAGGTTGTATGGTAAATGGCGCTGGTTTAGCCATGGCTACAATGGATATCATTAAAATTGCAGGTGGTGAGCCGGCAAACTTTCTTGACGTAGGTGGTACAGCTAACGCGGAAACTGTTAAAGCCGGCTTTAACATCATCTTGAAAGATCCGAATGTAAAAGCAATATTAATCAACATCTTTGGCGGTATCGTGCGTTGTGACCGTGTAGCACAAGGCGTAATCGATGCTTATAAAGAAATAGGTAATATTCCTGTACCGATTATCGTTCGTCTCCAAGGCACAAATGCCGCAGAAGCGAAAAAATTAATCGACGAATCAGGCTTACAAGTATATTCGGCTATCTTGTTAAAAGAAGCAGCCGAATTAGTTACTAAAGTATTGGGAGAGAAATAAGCTTTCTCATAAAATGAGTAACGCCGGTTTTCTTACTGAAAACCGGCGTTACTCATTTATAGCACAATAATTCCCCTTTTTATTACCAATAAACCAATTGAATAGCTATTTTTGTGACATTAGTAAAAAAGACGATTAATTTGTAAAATGGAACATACGCGAATCAAAGAACTATTGCAATCCGAAGAATTTGGAAAAGAAGTTGTTGTCAAAGGTTGGGTACGGACTTTCCGTAATAACCAATTCATAGCTATCAACGATGGCTCGACAATCAACAATATACAAGCAGTTATAGACTTTGAGCATACTCCAGATGAAACCCTGAAAAGGATTACCACCGGAGCTGCCGTTCGTGTTAAAGGACAATTGGTAGAATCCCTCGGCAAAGGTCAACGCGTAGAAGTAAAAGTAACTGATGTTTCTATCATAGGCGAATCAGATCCTCTAAAATACCCTTTACAGCCCAAAAAGCATAGCTTGGAGTTCTTGCGTGAAATCGCTCACCTACGTTTCCGCACGACGACATTTAACGCTATTTTCAAAATACGTAATGCGCTGGCTTTCGCCGTACACAAGTTCTTCAACGAACGGGACTTTGTGTATATGCATACCCCCATCATTACAGGATCTGATGCTGAGGGAGCCGGGGAAATGTTCCGAGTCACTACATTAGATCTCGACAATATTCCGCGAACCGAACAGGGCGATATTGACTTCAAAGAAGATTTTTTCGGAAAATCGACTAACCTAACTGTATCAGGTCAGCTAGAAGGGGAGCTAGCCGCGCTAGCCTTCGGCAATATTTATACCTTCGGGCCTACATTCCGTGCAGAGAACTCCAATACAACGCGTCACCTTGCTGAATTCTGGATGATTGAGCCGGAGATGGCATTCTATGAGATCGAAGACAACATGGATTTGGCAGAGGCATTGCTTAAATATGTCATTAAGTATGCCTTAGAAATTTGTCCGGAAGAAATTGAATTCCTAAAAAACCGCTTGCTGGAAGAAGAGAAATCTAAACCTCAAAATGAACGTTCGGAATTGAACCTGGTCGAAAAACTAAGTTTCGTTGTGGACAGCAATTTTGAACGTGTCACCTATACAGAGGCTATCGAAATATTAAAGCGTAGCAAGCCCAATCAGAAAAAACAATTTAAATATCTTATTGAAGATTGGGGAGCTGACTTACAATCCGAACACGAACGTTATCTCGTAGAAAAACATTTTAAAAAACCTGTAATTTTAACAGATTATCCACGAGAAATCAAGTCGTTCTATATGAAACAGAATGAACCTGATGCACAGGGAAGACATACCGTAAAAGCAATGGATATTCTCTTCCCGGGAATTGGAGAAATGGTAGGAGGATCCCAACGAGAGGAAAATCTAGATAAACTATTGGCGCGTATGGCTGAGGTCGGTATTCCTGCTGAAGAGATGGAATGGTTCTTAGATACACGTCGTTTTGGATCCGTGCCTCATTCTGGCTTTGGCGTCGGATTCGAACGTTTAGTCTTGTTTACAACCGGCATGACTAATATCAGAGACGTTATACCCTTCCCACGCACGCCCAACAATGCGGAATTTTAATTTTTATGACGACGCGGTTAATGGCGCTTACAAGCTTATCAAAGATAATCGCGTCTTTATTAAAAAAACACTATATTTAAAGGATGGAAAATATTCTTATTGTATTAGTTCTGATCGGCTCCCTGATTTACAAGGTTTATTCTAGCTATAAAGAGGAGATGGAAAAGGCTGCAAAAAGAAAACAGCAGATACCTCCTGTTCCACAACCAGTACAAGCTCAACAGCGGGTTCCTACTCCGGCACCTCCTCATCCTCGTCCTGTTGTCCCTCCTCCTATACATACACCTCAGCCAACACAAAGAACACCAGCTGTGGCACGATACGAACAAGATGTTCCATTAGAAGTAAAAAGAGCACAGCAGAGTAGGATCGAAAGAGCGCATAAAAAGATTGAAATCCTCGAAGAAGAGAAAGAAAAGCAAGTGTTTGAATTCGAC
Source organism: Sphingobacterium sp. (assembly GCA_040392285.1). GTDB lineage: Bacteria > Bacteroidota > Bacteroidia > Sphingobacteriales > Sphingobacteriaceae > Sphingobacterium. The sequence continues at coordinate 15,133 of JBEBWF010000008.1, forward strand.
CTCAGGCAGGCAGTTATACAGTCTGTCATTCTGGAGCGGCCTTATAAATAAGTTTGGGGATATAGGGTCTAGACTTTTTTAACCATAGGCCGTTAGCCGATTCTTTAAAGCCTATCGTCTACAACAAAGAAAATTTGTCGGCATCTTTCAAAAAGGGAAATTGTTCACGAGCCTTTTCTAAATCTTTAGGATGAAGTGTAAAGGTATAGAGATCTTCATCTTCAGGTTTATAATACACGACATCCCCGACAGGAGAAATACACATCGAACCTCCCGAATAATAAACTTCATTACCATCGTGTCCTACCCTATTCACACCAATAACAAAAGCTTGGTTCTCTATTGCTCGCGCAGGAATCAGTGCTCTCCAGTGTCCAGAACGTTTATCCGGCCAACTTGCTATATAAACTAATAAATCATAACCATCCTCTTGATTTCTGCTCCACACCGGGAAGCGTAAATCATAACAGACCATGGGGCAAATCTTCCATCCTTTAAGCTGAAGCATGATCCTGGAGTTTCCTGGCGTGAATGTAGCATCTTCATCTGCCATACCAAATAAATGGCGTTTATCATAATGTACATAACTTCCGTCCGCCGACATCCAAACGAATCTATTGTAGTATTTCCCTTCTTCTTCAATAATAAGAGATCCGGCTACCATACATTCAAATTTCTTAGCCGTTTCATATAGCCAACGCATCGTTACGCCATCCATCTGCTCCGCACATCTGGTGACATTCATCGTAAACCCCGTATTAAACATTTCAGGCAAGAGAATTAAATCTGTCTTTTCTTTTAATGCCGATAAGCGTAACCCTAAATTTTGAAGGTTCTTCTCGACATTTTCCCAGAATAAATATGCTTGAAATACGGTGATTTTTATAGGCTCCATTAAAATACTTACACTTTTTCTTACCAAAATACAAAATAAAACTGACAAATAGCAATAAAGCAAATTACCTTACTCTCTTCATCAGTTGATTCGCTAGCTCATATAGCTCGGCTTTACGTTGACGATCGACATCAATAGCTTCCAAACTTTTATATGCTAACGTTGTATAATATTGCTTTAGTGTATCCGCCTTTTGCTGAATAGCATATTTTTCATAAAGTGTCTTCATTCCAGCTATTTTTGTCGATGAACTCGCTTCCCCTAGAGACAACAGTGTATTAAAACGTTCCCTATCCTCATCCTGAATAGCTTCGCCTAACAATATATATAGAATTGTCTTTTTATTAACAATAATATCTCCACCTACCTGCTTACCAAAGGTTTCGGGGTTTCCAAAAGCATCCAGTATATCGTCCTGCAACTGAAAGGCGATACCGAGATTTACGCCGAAATCATACAACTGTGTCCTATTTTCACGAGAAGCTTCTGCCAACACTGCACCCATTTCCAATGCCCCACCCAAAAGTACCGAAGTCTTTAGACGTATCATATTCACATATGCTTCTTGCTGAATAGCATGCAAAGCTTCAAAATCCATATCCAATTGCTGTCCTTCACATACTTCCAATGCGACACGGTTAAAAATCTGAAGTAGATCAGGAATAAGATGAGCTGGACAATGTGCCAATTGTTCATAAGCCTTGATTAACAGCGCATCTCCAGATAAGATAGCTACATTGTCATTCCACTTTTGATGGATGGTTTGTCTACCCCTCCGTAAAGGAGCCTTGTCCATAATATCATCGTGAATAAGTGAGAAATTATGAAAATATTCTATCGCCACGGATGCTGGCAAAGCATCATCTATATTTTTAATGCCAAACAAATCTGCTCCTAACAAAACTAACAAAGGCCGGATACGTTTACCCGACAGATTTAGCATATAGTCTATGGGGTCATAAAGATTTTCGGGATGATTAGGTAAAACCCTACTTTTGAGCACTTCATCAATCTTTTCAGCAAACATTCTATTTACGTACATAGTCACATTTGATCTAATGCGAAGATAAGTATTAAATTTTAGCAATTCTTTTGGTTTAGGAAGAATACCGAACGAAAAACCTAATTTTGTAGAAGAACACAGGGCATGCGAATATTTATTATCCATAATTACTATCAATCCAAGGGAGGTGAGGATGTTGTCTTCAGGCAGGAAGCCGATGAGCTAAAAGTCTGGCATAATGTAGAGACCATGACTTTTAAAAACAAAAAAGGAATAAAAGGCCTTCTCCAATTTCTCCTTTATCCCTGGAATATATTTGCAACTAAGCGAGTCATGAAGCGGGTGGAAGCCTTCCGTCCGGATATTGTTCATATACACAATATGCATTATGCGATAGGTCCACTATTATGTAGAGCACTGTACAAAAGAAATTTCCCAACTGTCCTAACTTTACATAATTATAGGTTATTAGACCCTTCAGCTACATTGTTCCATAACAATAAAGTCTTTACCGATAGTATAAGAGACGAGTTCCCATGGAAGTCCGTTTATCGAAAAGTGTTGGATAATTCATTAATAAAGACCTTTTGGACAGCCTTTACCTACTATATTCACAAAAAGATGGGAACCTGGCAACAGGTGGATAAGTATTTGACTTTTTCAAATTTCGCCAAGGAGCTGTTAATCGAATCATCCTTACAAATTAGGCCTGAGCAAATTGCTATAAAGCCAAATTTTGTAAAATCTGACACATCTAATAGTCAGGTGAGTAGGCAAGATTATTTTGTCTATATAGGAAGGTTTTCGATCGAAAAAGGAATTATCCCCCTCTTGAATGCTTTTGCGCAGACAACGTATCAACTGAAATTATTCGGAGACGGCCCTCTTGTGACGACGGTAGAGCATTATGCAGCTCAACATAAAAGTATAGAATACGGTGGGTTTCAGGAAAAACCGCTATTGGAAAAGATCTTACGCGAAAGCCAAGCTCTTATCGTCCCGTCCTTATGGTTCGAAGGCATGCCGATGACAGTATTGGAGGCCTTTGCAAATGGCACACCTGTTATCGCCAGCGACATCGGTATCCTCAGCGAAATGGTTCAGGACGGAGTCTATGGACTCCATTTCGAACCTCACAACGAAAAAAGTCTCGTGGAAACGATTCACAAATGGATGAGCTTACCGCAATCAACGAAGGAAGAGATATCTGAAAATTGTCAAAAAATTTATCTAGACAAATATTCTCCACAAAAAAACGTATTATTACTAGAGCACATATATAAAGAAACGATAAAAAGATGAGTATTATAATAATCGATCCGCTCGGTCTGGCACCTAAAATCCGAGAGGCTTTAGAAACAATTTACGATCCGGAATTAGAACCGGCTAATATCGTGGATTTGGGACTAGTCTATGAAATCATAACCAAAGAGGGAGGTATAGCGAAAGTAGTCATGACCTTGACGGCACCAGGATGTCCTGTCGCCGGTCAGATTATGGACGAGGTCCAACAAAAAGTAGCGGCTCTTGAAGGTGTAAAAGAAGCGCTTGTCGAGTTGACTTTCGATCCTCCTTGGACGAAAGATATGATGACGGAAGAAGCAAAGTTAGAACTCGGCTTGTTTTAGTCATTTGCTGACATTTCTGCTTCTAAATCTTCGAGTGTTTTCTTGGGTTTAGAAGCCAATTTTTCTTTTCCGAACAACCTATTCCAGATATTCCTTGATTCTTTGGTCAACAAAGGCGAAATGATGGAAAGAATCAAGACATATACCACCACGAAAGACTGAACTACAGGCAATAAGCCTCCGGCTTTTCCAATATTAGCCATGATAATCGAGAATTCTCCCCGAGCAGACAAGGTCAATCCGATATCAAATGAAGTCCGAGGTTTCAGATTCGAAAAATGAGCGGCGAAATATCCTGAAGCCACATTTCCCAATACGGTAATCACTGCGGCTAACGTCGCCCATCCAATGGCTCCTCCTAACGAATAAATATCAATTGAAAGACCGAAGCTAAAAAAGAACATAGCCCCAAAAAAATCCTTAAAAGGTAAAACTAAAGCTTCAATTTTCTTAATATACCTGGAGTCAGCAAACACCAGTCCGGCCATTAATGCCCCTATAGCTTCAGCAACATGTATAGTTTCAGAAAACCCTGCTATGACAAAAAGCAAACTGAATATAATCAATATAAATAACTCAGATGACTTTTCCTGCAGTATCTTATCAATAAAGGGAACGAGCTTTCTTCCTAACAGTAGAAAAGTAAGGATAAAACCTAAGGCTAATAACGAGGTGCCCAAAACCGCACTAAAAGACGTACTTCCTGTTAATATCAAACCCGAAAGAAACGATATATGCATGGCAATAAACAAATCATCAAACATGATCATCCCCATAATGACTTCTGTCTCTGGATTAGCCGTACGCTTCAAGTCCGTCAATACCTTTGCAACAATGACTGTCGAGGAGCTGGTCATCAAACCACAAAGAACCATCAGTTCTTTAAAAGGTAAATCCATAAGCCATCCGATCAATAGCCCAGATACAAAATTGATTACAACATACAACGTTCCGCCAGTAATGATAGACTTTCCGGATTTGATTAACCGACCGACCGAGAACTCTAACCCTAGATAAAACAACAAAAACAGCACGCCCAAGCGTCCCATAAACTCGATAAAAGGCTTACTCTCCGTAAATGTAAAGAAGTGCCAAATACTGTTAAAGGTTTCTCTTAAAGTCGAATTATCTGTTTGTCCCAACAGATTGGAGATAAAAGCTGGGTACTGTTCATTACCCAATAACATACCTATAATAATAAAAAATGGAATAACTGAAAACCGTAGCCGATTTGCAAGCAATCCGACTGATGCAACCAACAAAACAGCTATACCTATTTCTAATATTACTATATGCGACATTTTATATTCCTATATCAATATTTCTTTTAAAAGTTTGATATTCTTTAGCTTTCCAGCTATTACGAGCGTAACACCTGGCTGGATCACGTAATCAGGACCGGGGTTGATTTTGGTCTCATCACCTCGAATAGCTGCTATGATGGACGCTCCGGTCCGCTGTCTTACCTCCAGCTCACCGATACTCTTGTTGACCCCATCATTGGAAGCTTCGACTTTGTACCACTCAATGCGGAGATCATCTAACGCAACTTCGATAGTTTCTAAGGCTTTAGGTTTATAAGACAAACCTCCGAGTATACCAGCTACCTGCCGGGACTCCTCATCAGATAAGGTCATGACACAATGTGTTTCATTATCTTCGTCGTCTCGGCGATACAATTCTCTACGGCCATCATCATGGATAACAACGACCATGTTGTCGCCTGCGTCCGTTTCGATCTGATACTTTTTGCCAATTCCAATTAGATCACTTTCTCTAACTATCGACATGATTTATATTTTTTGATGAATACTCTGTAATAGAAGACAAACAAATATAATAAAAAACAGTTACCCCACTGCATCTATCAACTTATAGTTTCCATCTTCTTTAATCTCAGGTCTTCCTATAGCAATAGTTTTGCCGTGATAGAAAAGATACACCCAACCCGCTGGCGCTCCTTCTTTCCAGTACTGAGCGCGTAAATCTCTTGCTAGACGGCCGTCATAGTCATATTTCGCGATAAAACTCTTGAAAAGCTCTTCTGGTTCGGGCAAGACATCTCCACCGAAGAAAAAATGCTCACCGCCCGTCTCAATATGGAATACTTGATGATAAGGTGTATGTCCCCCATTCAATTCATAACTGATTTCTGGATTAACCACCCCATCTCCCTCGACCAACGTCAAGTTACCACTACGTTGCAACACGTCCAATGTTTCGGTATTATAGGAGGAGGAATCGGTGCTGTATGCCCGCTCCCATTCATTACGCTGAATGACATATTCCGCTTCCGGAAATGCAACACGCCCTGTACCATCCCTAAAATCCACCATTCCCCCAATATGATCTTTGTGAAGATGGGACATCAATACATACCGCACATCTTTCACATCAAAACCCAGTTTTTTGATATTGTGATGTATCAAAAGTTCATCATCTGCTGTCCGTAATCCTAAACCTGCATCGCACAAGAGTAGCCCATGACTTGATTCGATCAAAAATGGATGAACATGGACAAATAAAGAGCCGGGTCGATCTTTAGGGTCATCTTTCTTCGGATCAAAAGGTATAAATTTTTTTGAAATATCTACCGAAAAAGATCCTTCAAAAAGGGAGTGTGCTTGCATCATCTTTTATTTTATTGTAAATATGAGAGTTATACAAATATGGACAAATACACAGCTTCAGAATTAGGTTACTATACCCATAAAACTGTATATTTACGACTAACATACTGCGTAAAGATATGCAAAAAAGATGGGTCCTAAAACCGAAAAACGACATTGAAAAGGTAAAGAAACTACAAACTGAGTTAGGGACCAATACGATTATTGCAGAATTATTGATTAACCGAAAGATCGAAACATTCGATCAAGCCCGCGTATTCTTCCGGCCGAACCTAGAAGAGCTCCATGACCCTTTCCTGATGAAAGATATGGAGAAGGCTATCCTCCGGATCGAAAAGGCTATCGGTAATAAAGAAAAGATCCTTATCTATGGTGATTATGACGTGGATGGAACCACAGCAGTAGCGACGGTATTCAGTTTCTTTCGCACATTTCATTCCCGCATTGAATTTTATATTCCCGATAGATATACGGAAGGATATGGCATATCAAGACAGGGTATCGATTATGCTGCACAAAATGAATTTTCACTGGTCATCGCCCTAGATTGTGGCATCAAGGCTCTCGATAAAATTGAATATGCCAACACGCTTGGTATCGATTTTATTATTGGTGACCATCACTTACCAGGCGATCAGATTCCACGGGCAGTTGCCGTCTTAGACCCCAAAAGATCCGACTGTGTGTACCCTTATAAAGAACTTTCTGGTTGTGGAATAGGCTTCAAGATTATTCAAGCCTTTGTGAAGAAGAACAATATGAATCCGGATCTACCCTACCAGTATCTCGATTTAGTAGCGGTAAGTATAGCATCAGATATTGTTCCCATAACAGGTGAAAATCGGATTTTAGCCCATGCAGGCCTAAACAAGCTCAACTCAAACCCTAGCATTGGCCTACAAGCTCTTGTCAAATTGTCGAACAATAAGACAGGCATATTTTCTGTAAGTGACATTGTCTTTCAAATTGGACCTCGGATCAATGCTGCAGGTCGAATTGACCATGCCAAGGACGCTGTAGAGTTATTGATTGCTAAGTCGATCAGCGAGGCGGCTAGCTATTCTTCCGCTGTTGACGATCAAAATAATATTCGAAAAGACTTTGATCTGCGAATCACCGAAGAGGCGCTCGCTCTGATCGACAATTGCCAGGCAAATATTAAACGCAAATCCACCGTACTCTACAAATCCGATTGGCACAAAGGAGTCATCGGTATTGTGGCATCCAGGCTGACCGAAAAATATTACCGGCCTACCGTTATATTGACACGCACCAATGGTCATATCGCCGGATCTGCCCGTTCCGTACTAGGCTTTGATCTCTATGAGGCGCTCAGTGAATGCAGTGAACTACTCGATCAATTCGGTGGACATAAATATGCTGCTGGCCTCACAATGAAAGAGGAGAATATCCCGCTGTTTCAAGCAAAATTTGAGGATGTTGTTCATAGAAGTATCAAACCGGAGATGCTTCAACAGGAGATCTCTATGGAACTCACCATTAAACTCCAAGATATCGATAGCAAATTCTATCGCGTTCTCCGCCAATTTGAACCTTTTGGGCCGGATAATGAGACGCCCATATTTTTTTCCAAACAGGTTGTCCCTTATGGCAAAGCTACAATCGTCGGAAATAACCACTTGAAATTTAGTATCCATCAAGACGAATCTCCAATTTTTGACTGTATAGCGTTTGGTCAAGCTGAACACATCGCTATCATAGATAGCAATAGACCTTTTGACATCTGCTATACCATAGAAGAAAATAATTGGAGGGGAAAGAAGAATTTACAATTAAATATCAAAGGAATACGATATTAACATATCTTTGATAGGGTGCATCGGCTTTTAATTTTTAATTTTGACTTTTTACTTCACAATAGATGATACTACGGGCTGAACATTTAATCAAGAAATACAAACAACGAACCGTTGTAAACAATGTTTCTTTTCAGGTAGAACAAGGAGAAATCGTTGGTTTATTAGGTCCCAACGGTGCAGGAAAAACCACTTCTTTCTATATGATTGTCGGCTTGATCAAACCCAATGATGGGCATGTATACCTGGATCAAGAAGAAATTACCAAGGATGCGATGTTTCAGCGTGCACAAAAAGGCATTGGGTATCTAGCGCAGGAAGCATCTGTATTTCGAAAATTATCTGTAGAAAATAATATCCTTGCGGTTTTAGAAATACATTACCCTAATAAGGAAGAGCGATTTGCCAAACTAGAAGAACTGCTTACAGAATTCAGCTTACATCGCGTACGAAAAAATCGAGGTGATCTTTTATCCGGTGGAGAAAGAAGACGGACCGAGATTGCCCGGGCATTGGCTGCGAATCCTCATTTTATTCTCCTCGATGAACCTTTTGCTGGTGTTGACCCTATTGCCGTCGAAGAAATACAAACCATTGTCGCTAAGCTAAAATCTAAAAACATCGGTGTGTTAATTACGGATCACAATGTACAAGAAACGCTTTCGATTACGGATAGAGCTTATTTACTGACCGAGGGGAAGATCATGCTAACAGGTACTCCGGAAGAAATTGCCGATAGTGAATTGGCACGTAAGTTCTATTTAGGGCGCAATTTTGTCTTGCGTCGAAAGAACTTTACAATTTAGCAGTAGTCATGGCAATATTAAATTCACTCTTTACATGGATCATGAAAAAGCGCATTCACCAAATCGAGCTTTTCATGAAATACCCACATGATGTACAAGATGAATGGTTCCAGAATCTGATATCTTCTGCAGAAGCAACGGAATGGGGCAAAAAGTACGACTACAAAAGTATATTCACCTTAGAAGACTATAAAAACAGAGTTCCTATCAGCGATTATGATGACATAAAGAGCTATATCGACCGAATGATAAAAGGCGAGCAAAATATACTGTGGCCTTCGGACATCAAATGGTTCGCCAAATCTTCGGGTACCACGTCTGATCGAAGCAAGTTTATCCCCGTCAGTATGGAAGCCTTGGAAGAATGCCATTTTCAAGGGGGAAAGGACATGCTTTCCATCTATTGCAGCAACCGACCGGATACGAAGTTATTTACAGGTAAATCGGTCGTTATCGGTGGTTCTTCGCAAATCAACAACTTCAGCCCCGACTCCTATTATGGTGATTTATCTTCCATATTAATACGCAATCTTCCTTTTTGGGCCGAATTCAAAAGAACACCGAATATCGAAGTTACACTAAACCCCAACTTTGAGGAAAAAATAGAACAAATCGCACAGATTACGATCAAAGAAGACGTCACCAGCTTGGCGGGTGTACCCACATGGAATATCGTTATGGCGAAACGCATTTTAGAAATTACCGGTAAAGACAACCTGCTGGAAGTATGGCCCAACTTGGAATTTTATGGACATGGAGGTGTAAGCTTTAAGCCATACAAAGAACAATTCAAAGCATTGATCCCTTCAGATAACATGTATTTTCTAGAAAACTACAATGCTTCTGAAGGCTATTTTGGTTTGCAAGATCGCTCTGATTCGGACGATTTGTTACTCATGTTAGATTATGGTATCTATTACGAGTTTCTCCCTACCGAATATCTCGAAGACGAACATCCCCAAACATTAGCACTACATGAAGTTGAAATAGGTAAAAACTATGCCTTGATTATCTCGACCAATGCTGGCCTTTGGCGTTATAAGATCGGTGATACCATAAAATTCACTTCACTATCACCTTACCGTTTCCAAATCTCAGGACGCACTAAACAATACATCAACACCTTTGGTGAGGAAGTAATTGTTGACAATGCAGAACAAGCACTAAGTAAAGCATGTCAAGCTACCAGGGCTACTATCAGAGACTATACCGCAGGCCCTATTTATTTTCGAAAAAATGAAGCAGGCGCTCATGAATGGGTCATTGAATTTGAAAGACAGCCTTCAGATTTCCAACAATTTTGTGAAATACTGGATAATTCGCTACGCGAGCTCAACTCAGACTATGATGCTAAGCGCTATAAAGATATGGCCTTATCATTTCCGGTTATACACAATGCTCCATTAAACACCTTTTATAATTGGATGAAATCCAAAGGGAAGCTCGGTGGTCAAAATAAGGTACCCCGCCTAGCGAATAACCGCGAATACCTTGATACTCTTTTAGAAATGATGAAGGAATTATGATGCCATTAGCGCAGGGTTTCTAGGAATTCAGCAGCTTTCTTGCCTAACTTTCCTGTAATAGGAATTTGTTCCAAGAGTCTTATTGCCTCATCTTTTTGATCTATTTGATGGTAGGATGCCGCAAGGTAATACTTCGCCTCATCCGCAAATATGGATTTTCCGTCTGCTATCGGGGTGAGTTCTTGAATAGACAAGGACCAGTTTTGCTCACCAAAATAAGTCAACGCCGCGTAGTATTGATATTGTAAGATCGAAGGGTCAACCGCAATGAGTGTGTTTAGCATTTCCCGAGCCTCCTCATAAGATTTAGCATTGAATGCCTTCACCGCATTTTCGTAGCGCACATTTTCTTCCTGACCGCGAACCACTTCCGATTGCATAGTTGGCAGATCGTATAGGCTATTATCATTCGAGTAAAAGAAAAACAAAGAAAAGAACACCAATAAACAAGCCGCTGCTACAATAGGGAGGTATAACTTATATATGTTGGTCGAACTTTTTCTCGACTGTAACACCGCCTGGGCATTCTTCAGACTCTTACGCAGCTCGTCTTCCTTCGAATCTAATCTATGCTGAATTATCCCTTGCACCTCCTGCTGCATGCTAACCTCCTGCCTCAATGCCTCATCTTCCAACAGCTGTTTTTCAAATTGGATTAACTCATCGCCCTCCAAAAGCCCGTCAATATAATCCTGAATTTTGTCTATTTTATTTTCCATTGCCCTATCTTTTTAAAAAACACCGCTTTGTTTGATTTTCTGTACCAAAGAAGCCATACACTCACTTTTCTTTTTCCGCAGGTAAGCGTAAGAAATACCCATCGATTCTGCAATCTGTTCTTGATGCTTCTCGACCAAGCAACGCTTGATGATTTCCTGGCAGCTTTTTCCCAGTGTATCCAACATAGCCATCACTTTGTTTTCTTTATCCACCTGATGTAAGAGCTGCTCCCACTCCTGCTGTGAATGATCTTCAATATGAAATAAATCATCCGTCGCTTTTGTTACCTGCATTTTTTGATTTTTTTTCAAAACATTCAGCCATTTGCGTTTGCACACTAAAGCTAAAAAGGCACCAAAGTTGGTTGTTAATTCAAAATCACGATCCCGGGCCATATGGTAGATATCCACCAACGCTTCTTGAAGAATATCATAACCATCATCCGCTGTCCCACTATTCCGCTGAATGAGGGTAACAATTTGCTTGGCATATTTATTATATATAAGTTGGATGCCCTTACTATTATTTTCTTTTAGATATTGAATATAAATTTGGTCTATGTGCATCAAAAAAGAAGTTTATTTGTAAATTTAACAATATTTGTATAATTCAAGGAGAATACCTTATTAATATTAATAGAGCGACTACCATGAGACCAATTATGTGCTTGATAACCCTTCTTGCCTGTATCCAGTCCCTTTTTGCACAAGAGATCGTACCTCCGCCAACGGAAGATACTTTTGAAAGCAAAATCCATACAGAGCTCGTGGAAAACCAGCTGTTGTTCAAGCCTGAATTGAGACCGTTGGTTCAAATTCCAGGAGGACGTGCGCCCTATTATAGCTATTTATGGGATTTCGGTGATGGCCATTTCAGCACGCAACCAGAACCGTTGCATCAATATGCCCAACCCGGCGAATACAATGTGACCTTATATGCCGTTAATAACTACGATTTTGGGCCAAAACCTAAACGGCCCAAAAAAACGGTCGAGGTCACATCTGCCATTGCTTCAAACACCTCTCCTAACTTATTCGAACAAAATTTCTTCTCGTCCAATGGAACCTTCCAGATTTTCAAGCTATCGGACGCTAAGCCCGGCGAGGATATCTCGCTCGTCGTAGGTGTCAACACCGCAGGAAAAAGAGGCAAGATCTACATTCTTTCCAACGAAAAAATTGCGGGATTAGATGGCTTTAAGTTTGCTAACCAAAGTACGTATTACCGAGAGCAAGTAGATAGTTTGCCCCAGCGAAATGATCTTCATAGTATGTGGGCGAATGTCAAGCAATCGACCTTTACCAAAACTGGAAGTCCCGATTATGGGATAAAAGAAGTTTCTCTTTTTAATAATAGTAATCAAGCTATTAACTATTTCAAAGATCTTTACGGTGCTTACAACAGCCTAACTGCTTATGATATAGCACCACAAAATACTGATCAACAATTTTCGCTGATTAATTTAGATGTCACGGAAGATATGCTCGCAGATACCAATGCGATCGTGACTATCACAGGCGTTTTCATTCCCGAGGATGGTATAGCCAATGTGCATCAGGTCGACATACCTGTAGTAAAGTCACATGATCCAAACAAAATGTCAGTGAAACCGGCGCGTATGAGCTATAGGTTCCAAAGTAAAAATAAAACGCTAACTTATAAGGTCCAATTTCAGAACGATGGGGAAGGTGATGCTCGGAATGTGCGCTTAGAAATGGCTCTGCCTCCGGAAATCAATAAGGAGACTTTTAGGTTAAGGGCGCTATATCCCCAATGTGACACCTGCCAAACGGCAGGTTCCATGGGCTGTTATCAGTATTACATCAAGGACGATGGAACATTTGTTTTTCATTTCAAAGATATTGCGCTACCTGGCACTGCTGCCAAAAACATAACGGACATGGATAGTACTAAAGGTTTTGTCCTGTTCGATGTAGACATGGAAAAGAAAAAGTTCAGAAACAAATCGTTTAAGTCTTATACCAATATCTATTTCGACAACAATCCTCCCATTAAAACCAACATTTCTACCTCAAGGTTTAGACAAATTTTTTCTCCCATCGTTACGGTTGGAGCTACCACGACTTTTGGTACACCTCAGGAACATGACGTCAAATACCAATTCAAACCCGGCATGCAAATTGGCTTTGGATTAGCTCCAATGGCCCCGTATAAACGTCCATTTTGGCAAGCAGAAATTTACACGAGTTATTACGAACAGAACGGCTCTGTAAACATAAGGGGGATGAAACAAGAAATGTCCTTACCCATAGGAGATGGAGGGAGAATGATGGATGTAATTATAAATGCGTACGACAGTTTGGAAACTAGGAAATACCTTTCTGTACAAGTGCCGCTGCAAATAAGATACAATATCAACGCTTGGGTATCTATAGGTGCAGGGGTATCTTTGCGAAAAGACTTCAATACCTCATATAGTAATACCGTGAATTATCATTATACGGCTGCACAAGGGACGATAGACAATACGCTCTCCCGTGAGAACGAGAACATTCAAGCCAAGGATAGCCCAATTAAATATAACCCCTTCTTTGACATTAATATCGGTCGCGTATATATGGGGCCTGCTATAGGTTTTCGAGTAGCTTATGATAAAAATCAAAAATCTCATAGCGGTATCTATGGTCTTTGGCGTTTCTAAATGGTATGAGAGCAAACTGGTTCCTATACGCAGCATATTGCATGAGTTTAATGACTACCTTTCGGTGTACCACCTCAATACCAAAAGAAAACTCTACCGCCGAACTTTCACAAAAAATCACCGTTAATCTCGATTCGATTTTCGAGTATTTTGAAAATACAGCTGATACATGTCCCCAAAAATACGTAACCAATCCTGATTCCTTCTTTTACAGTTTCGATCTCAATCCTCAATCTTTTGCACAAAAAGAGATGTATGCTTATGGATTGATTTTCATGGCTTATGGACTCCGGGAATATGGCGATCATTACAACAGCATAAAATATTACGAAAAGGCATTAAATTTCATTCATGAAAACAAACTCGAGGATATTGACACGCAGATTTACATCATCAAGCCCTTAGCCGCTCTTTACACACTGATCGACGATAATCAAAAGGCCATTCGTCTACTGGAGCAGGTACTGCACAACATCCCGGAGAGCCAACCCATACAGCGCATTGGCTTTGCCAACAATCTGGCCAATGCGTACCTCTATAATCGAGATATGGCCCAGGCCAAAGAACTGCTATTAGAGACGCTGGAAATGCCAACACAGTCTTTATCCAGAGCGTTGCTATACAACACACTCTCCACGGTTTACAAAGAAGACAACGACGTCGATAACAGTATCAAATACAATAAGCTCGCTTTACAGGAATTTGCGAAAAACAAGCTGTATGGGGACACTTTGGTTTGGTACGCATCGGCTTTGGGACAGTATGGCGAAATCCATCACGATTACGCTTCGATCCAACAAGCATGGCAGATCTTAAATGCTAATTTCCCCCATACACAACATCGGACAAAGGCTAGCTTACAGCTTGCCAGAGCAAATATCCTTTTTACTAAAAACGAAATTCCGAAAGCGCAAAACACCTATCAGCAGGTCGTCGATATCTTATCCACCAAAATTGATGATGCTTATACGCTAGACTATACCTATACCCAAGCGCTAGTGGGGCTGGCAAAATGCTCCAGCTTACGGAATAAAATTGATTCTTCACTTTACTATTTTCAATGGGCGATCGAAAATGACTTTCGTACACAGCAGCTCATTACTAGTAAGATAAACCAAATCGCCAACAATATTTGGAACAGAGAGATCATCGAAGAAATGGTTGCTTTAGTCGATCGACTATTAATGCAAGAACCGGATAGTCAAGAGGTATTAGAAACATTGCTCTGGTGCATCGAATTAAGTAAAGGACGGCTCCTCATCAATGAAATCAACCGATCGGAAAATTGGGATAAAGCAGATCCGGCAATAAAAGATGCCATCCGAACGATCCGAAATCTATATCAAAAAATCAGTGAATCGAACAGCGAAAGCCAACAACGAGCTCTCCAGCAGCAAATCGATCAACTGATGATCGACTTTCAACTATCCGAACGTTACTTTGAAACCTACAACTATTCACCAGATAAAATTTCGTTCTTAAAAAACCTAAATGGCCCTAAAAAAAATTACTACAGTTATTTTGTCCATAAGGATAAAACAATCACCGTTCTCGGCAGATTGAACAACAGATATGTGTACCACAAAGTTATTGATACGACATTTATGGATCATATCGGACAATTTAAAATCCTATATTTTGGTGATTCACCAAATAATTACAATCTTGATCCAGTACAGTATTTCGACCAATCACGCCAAATCATACACGAGTTATTACCTGAGATACAGACCGTAAGAAATGATATTTGCCTTTCTTTGGATGGACAGTTATACGGTCTTCCCTTTGATGCCTTGTATGAAAATGACTTTCTCGTCAATACGCACAATTTCGCTTATCTCAACTCTTTCATTCTATATGATCTGCTGAAAGCGCCGGCAGCAGATCAAACGGATATTACATTATTATATCGATCGACCTTCCCCAAACCCTTGCCCGATTTGCATTTTGTACATGATGAAGTAAAAAATATAAGTAGAAATTTTAAAAGTCAACAAATTGGGCCAGAAAATCAACAAGACTCTACTATTGTCCAACAATTTGCTGGCTCTCACATCATTCATATTGCCTCCCATACCGTCTTAGATGGTGAAGACAATCCTATCATCTACCTTCAGCACCCCATATCGACCAAACAATTACGCTTTTATCACATTTACTCACCAATGGTATTTTTATCGGCATGCAATACGGGTAGTGGCATATCCCTACCTTCTGAAGGTATGGAAAGTATCCAACGTGTTTTTCTAGGAAAGGGCGTGCCTTCTGTTATTTCTACCTATTGGTTTGCCAACGATGAGGCGATGCTTCAGCTGACTTCCTTATTTTATCAACAGCTTTATCAGACCAAGAGCCCCATAGAGGCGTTAGCTTCCGCAAAAAGAATATTTTTAGCAAGAGCCTCTAATGAACAACAAAACCCCTGGTACTGGGCCAACATCAATTATGCTGGTATTGGTAATGAGATAGGCTTGAGGAAAACCTCAAACCTATCGATCTACATCTGTATTAGTGTATTGGTTTTATTGATCTTTATGTGGCTATACATCACCTATTCAAGGTCGAATAGCCCTACGGTAAAGAAAGACAAAAAATCCAAAGACAAAACTCACTAACCCGAGTTTTTCTCGCTCATCACTTTTTACAACTGGTTTGTTGGTATTCTTTTTCATATTAAGGTAGTTTTATTTTTAAAAATCCAAGACTTTTATTTCAGTACGTCTATTTTCTTGATGTTGTTCTTCTCGGCAGTCTATACCATTACTACAATTATTTTTAAGTTTAGTTTCACCATATCCTTTTGCAATCAATCGATTTCTCGAAATACCATTGGTGATTAAATAGTCAACCGCAGCATCGGCACGACGTTGAGACAGCTTCAAGTTGTAACCATCATTTCCCCGACTGTCCGTATGGGACGATAGTTCAATACGAAGCGATGGATTTTGTTTCAGGATCGATACGACATTATCGAGTATCAACGCCGCATCTGGACGGATATCACTTTTATCAAAATCATACAGGATATTTTTTAATTCCCACGAACTGTCTTTTGCCAGATCACATACACCCAGTTTCAAGGTTACATATAACGTTTGGCTACGCACTAAACCTACGGTAGACACCATCTCGGTCTGCGAGTATTTCGCTTGCTGATTGGCTACGACCGTAAATTCACTTTGTGGCTCCAACTGGTAAATAAATTTACCCTCCACATCAGAGATTTGACTTACATTCACTTTGCTCATCCTGTTTGTCAGCATGGTATTAACACCACCCATATTCTGCTGGCTTACACAGTCAAAAGTTTCTCCGACCAGCGTAAACCGTGGATCATCGTGATAGATTTCTTTAAAAATCACTGTAGAATTACTTTGAAAGTCGGTTTCAGTCAGCACCAATACAGGCGTTCTAATTCCATTTTTTTCACCGACGACTTCGTAGCGTCCTGGTTTGATATCCGCAATCTTACTCGCTTGACCATTTGCATCGGAAAGCGACTTTTCACTTCGACCATTTCCGTCAATGGATACGACTACCCCACTCAACGCCAAATTTGTTTGTTTATCCTTCACAACAATCTGCAATCCTTTTGCCGCCGCTGCAGGTTTAGGGACATCGTCATACTTAACGGGCTCTTCCTTAATGAGCGGAGCGACAGGTATAGACCTACCAAACACCATCTTCACCCCAACGCCAGCTTGTATTGTCTTGTGAAGCGTTCTGTCCACCGTCTGCTGCTCTTCGTAATGATCTAAGAAGCGTGTTACAAGTGTCGTCTCATCCACCGGAAGGATTTCCACACTATTACGCACCGTAAACTGACTAGGCTTATTACCGAATTTACTACCAAAGGTTTGCACATAATCCACATGGGCAAACAAAGCAATCTTGGGGTTGATCTGATAATTGAATCGTAAACCTCCTAATCCCGCCCAGCTATTCACTTTATTTGTTGAATCATTTTCCGTCCACTTCGGATCATAAAGCACCTGATTTCCGGTGCCATCATTATAGGTCATGGTCCTGACATATTCCGGAAAGTACTGCAACATCACACCTCCTCGCACATAGGCTTCCACATGAAACTTATTTTTGCTCCATTTATATGTTGGACCTATAGTAAAAAGGTAATCCTTGAACCGAGCCGGGTTACGATAGTCCGTTCCAAAATGGCCATTTTCAAACTTAAAACTATCTTGCTTGTTGATTCCATTGTAGATATAACGGGCATCCACCCCTAACCCAAACTTATTCCCCGAAAAATATTTATCGACGAAGAATCCTCTGTAGTACCCTATCTTGGCTTCCCCGATTTTCTTATAGCTGTCCATGGCCACACTAGTACCACCTTGAATACCCACTTGAAAGTCTCCTGTTGCACGCTCCTGGGCAAACGACAAAAAGTGGCTCAATAGCATTAAAACAAGTAAAAATCTTTTCATAACATATCATTTTTAATTCCTACAATATTTATACAGGTGCATTTTTCTGATGTGCCTGTAATTTGTAATCAAGAAGAATGATGAATTGTTACCCTTGGTTTTTTCTAACAATTATTTGGGAAAATAAAAAAGGTGTTTCGAGGAATATAGGGTAAAATCCTGCCAAAATAGGAAAACTACTAAAAACTTTTTGGCGGAATATTACCCCTTTTTAAAAAGAAAATTCAATCTTTCATTCGTAAAAACATCTCTTTACAGCGCCTAAACCACGTTTTCACTATTCATCACGCCCATTTCGGACAATCGAGCAACCTTAAGGGGATTTTGTTTTCCCCGAAGTATATTCTGAAAAACCTGAAGGGTTTCCTGTTTACCCTTTGAAGGATTTTGGTACCCATGAGGGAACTTATGGAATCCCCTTGGTGTATTAAAAAAAACGTCAAGGAAAGTCCATTTATCCTTTGGCATGTCCTGAAAACCTTTAAGGGAATTTTGTATCCCCATTGGAATATTTTAAAATCCTTTAAGGGAATCCTACTTTCTCTTCGATAGATTCTGAAAATCCTCAAGGAGTTTCTGCATTCGCTTTGGTGCAAAGCAAAATCCCTAAAGCGAATCACGCTTATCCTTTAAAGGATTGTGGAAACCCTTGAGACGCTCCTATGTATACTTCGGTATATTAAAAAAACCTTTAAGGGAATATTATTTATCCCTTTAGCATATCCTGAAAACCTTTAAGGGAATACGGACTATTCTTTGGGAGATATGGAAAAGCCTCGGAGTTTTGCGAACAATTATTGGATAAAACATTTGTTTCCCAATCAGGAAATTACCACCTTTGTATAAAATTTAGAATGAAGCCGAATTTTGACATTGAGTTATTACCCAAAGCTATTGAGTTTTTGGAAAACCTTGACGAAAAAACGAGAGAGAAGGTTTATTACAACATCAAAAAATCTCAATTCGTAAACAATAAAGAACTTTTTAAAAAGTTGAACGACTTTATTTGGGAGTTTCGAACACTGTACAACAACAGAGCATATCGGCTTTTTTCCTTTTGGGACAAAACGGAGGGCAAAGAAACTTTGATAATTGCCACCCATGGTATTTTGAAAAAGACACAGAAAACACCGCCAAAAGAAATTAAGAAAGCCGAAGAAATAAGAAAAGAATACTTGGATAATAAACTAAAAAAGAAATAATTATGGCAGATAAATTCAAAACCGTTTCACTTGACACAATGATTGACAAGCACATTGGACAACGTGGCACAGAAAGACGTGAAGCGTTTGAAAACGAGTTACGTATCGACCTGCTGGGGCAGGCCATAAAGCAAGCCCGCCAAGAACGTAATCTTACACAGGAGCAATTAGGCAAGCTTGTAGGCGTACAAAAAGCTCAAATCTCAAAAATTGAAAATAGCGTAAAAAATGCAAGATTTGAAACTATCTTAAAAGTGTTTGAAGCGTTAGGAGCAAAAGTAAATTTCAACGTAGAACTAAACGAGCAAAAAGTGGCTTACTAAGTAGTATCTTAAAATTATTTCGATGATTTTGAGCTTGCTCTTGATCTTTTTTCCTAAATTGCAGGTCTTAAATTACATACAGAAATGAGCGCGACAGATCAATTTTCAATTCGCGTAGAGCCAACACGACAATCAAGACTCTCGCAGGTAGACTTTAACAACTTAAAATTTGGACAAATCATGTCTGACCACATGCTTGTGGCAGAATACGACAACGGCGAATGGGTGGACGTCAGTATCGTCCCTTACGGCGAATTGTCCATTAGCCCTTCCATGTCTGCGCTGCACTACGGACAAGCGATATTTGAAGGAATCAAAGCCTATAAATATGCGGATGGAACCGTCAGTATATTTCGCCCGGACAAGAACTGGGAGCGATTCAACAAATCCGCTACCCGTCTCCAAATGCCTGAAGTCCCGGAAGGAATATTTCTGGATGGATTGAAACAATTGTTAGCTATAGATCGGGATTGGGTTCCTTCCAGAGAAGGTACATCGCTGTACATCCGCCCTTTTATGTTTGCCACGGAGTCGGCACTGGGCGTACATCCTTCTGTTTCTTATAAATTTATTGTGATAACCTGTCCTGTAGGGGCATATTATAGCAAGCCTATTAGTCTGAAAGTAGAAACCCATTACACACGCGCTGCTGAAGGTGGTGTAGGTTTTTCTAAAAATGCAGGTAACTATGCATTATCGTTGTACCCTACCCAACTTGCAAATAACGAGGGCTATGACCAGATTATGTGGACAGATGCCAAAGAACATAAGTATATTGAAGAGGCAGGAACGGCTAATTTAATATTCCGTATCGGCGATACGATCATCACGCCACACGGTGACACGATCTTACACGGTGTAACGCGTCGTACGATTATGGAACTTGCCGAAAAATGGGGCTTTAAGGCGGAACAACGAAAAGTTTCCGTCCAGGAGCTGATTGATGGGATCAAAGCAGGTAAGGTTACTGAAGCCTTTGCTGCCGGAACTGCCGCTACAATTACCCATATCGACAGAATAGGTTTTGAAGGTCAAGATTACACACTTCCTCCTGTTGAAGGACGTGAATTCTCGAATAAAGTACTTGATTACCTTAATCAATTGCGCTATGGCAAGGTTGAAGATCCTTTTGGATGGAATTTTATCGTTTAGAATTTATGCTATGTCAAGTATTAAAAAAATGAGGGTCATAGATACCCTCATTTTTTTGTTCCTGCAAATTAAAACAAATCATTTCGATGAAAATAATTGAAGTAACAGTCTATAGTCCCGAAGTCCATCATCGTATAGAGGCTCTCTTGGAGGTATTATTAGCAAAGAAAACCGAGATTACTGACGGATTTTTACAAAAGATTATTGCTAGTGATGACACCTATTTATTCTTAGCTATCGACAATAATGATGCTGTCTTAGGCATGCTCACATTAGCTATATATTCTTCACCTTCGGGAACAAAATCCTGGATCGAAGATGTTGCTGTCCATAGCGCTTACCAAGGACAGGGATTGGGTCGCAAACTAATGCAGTTTGCGATACAGTTTGCCAAACAGAAAGAAACCGACATGATCATGTTGACGAGCAATCCACATCGTATCGCAGCAAACAAACTTTATCAAAGTTTAGATTTTGAACGAAAGGAAACCAACGTCTATAAGCTAAAAGTAGGAGAATAACTGTTGTTAATCTCTCCTACCCAATAAAATACTTGCATAATACAACAAGGTAACCAAAGCAGACAAAGCAGCGATTACATAAGTCATGGCAGCCCATTTCAAGGCATCCTTTGCACCGTCATGTTCTGCCGCATAGTGTGTGATGTTGGCATTATTTAACCAAGCCAGCGCACGTCTGGAGGCATCAAATTCTACCGGAAGGGTAACAAAGCTAAACACAGTCGTCACGGCCAAAGCCCCTACTCCAATCGTCAACAGCATATAGCTTCCCGAAAAAATGGCCAACATGACACCGATCATCAGTGTAAAAGAAGTGATCTTAGATGAAAAGCTGACTATAGGTACCATCGCCGAACGAAATTGCAACCAGGTATAAGCTGCAGCGTGTTGCACTGCATGTCCACATTCATGTGCAGCAACGGCAGCTGCCGCAACACTACGTCCATGATATACTTCAGGACTTAGGTTTACAGTTCTATTTGCGGGATTATAATGATCTGTAAGTTGTCCTTCGACAGAAATGACACTCACATCATAAATACCGTTGTCATTTAACATCTTCTGCGCAATCTCAGCACCCGACATTCCCGAGGTTAGGGCCATTTCGGAATATTTCTTAAATTTATTCTTGAACCTCGTCTGGACAATCATGCTGACGATACCTATACCAATTAACAAAAACCAAATAGTCATATCTTTCCTTTTTTATTTTTCTATTTTCGAATACATTGCCAAATATTGTTCCACTTCCCCACAAATGACATTGCTACGTTATAAAGATATTCAAAATAGTCAAAATGGCTTTATCGAAATTGAAAAACAATCATTTTTGTGACAAAATGACTGAACAGACTTTCTCCTTTTTTATAAAACTAATATTTCTTAACATTGTTAAGTTATCACCATGAAGACTCCACAAATTCATATCAAACGAATCTACGATGCTGTTGAAAAGAAGGACGACTTTCGTGTTTTGGTAGACCGGTTATGGCCTAGAGGAATTAAAAAGGAAAATGCTCATCTGGATGAATGGGCAAAAGATATCGCTCCATCAACAGAAATCCGCGTCGCCTATGACCACATTCCCGAACGTTGGGAAACATTCAAAAGACAGTATCTCCGTGAACTCCAAGGTAATGAGCATATGCTATCCTATTTAGACAAATGGGAAGAACATCCTGTCATTACACTGCTATATGCAGCCAAAGATCAGCAGCATGCGCATGTATTGGTTTTACAAAAATATCTACAAGACTGTTATAAGAGTAGATAAGATACCCTATCTTTATACATTAAAAACTGTAAAGAAGCTTAAAAATGGGAGTATTTTCCAAAACTTGTGAGTATGCCTTACGGGCTGTTTTTTACATTGCCCAAAGTTCGTATGAAGGAAGACGCGTGGGAATTGTAGAGATCGCTGAAAAAATAAAATCACCACAAGCCTTTCTAGGAAAGATACTACAGCAGTTAAGCAGAGAGGGAATTATTCAATCTGCTAAAGGGCCTAATGGCGGTTTCTTTATGGATGGAATAGGCCTTACACGTCCGCTATCGGATGTCGTAGAGGCCATCGATGGCAAAGAAATCTTTGAAGGCTGCGGCCTAGGATTGGACTTCTGTTCTGAGAAACAACCTTGCCCCTTACACCATGAATTCAAAAAAATCAGAAATGAACTGACCCGAATGTTAAAGGAAACCAGTATTGGACAATTTAATCAAGAACTTATTCTGGGCACTTTCTCGCTTCATAAATAAGCAAGTCCCGAACGCCGGTCTAGTTCTTTAACAACCGTTGGATTTCATCCAACTTCATGAGTGCCTCCACCGGAGTCAATGTATTGACATCCAAATTATTCAGCATATCGCGAATTTTCTCCAAAACGGGATCATCAATAGCAAACATCTGCAGTTGATAGGCTTGCTTCTGAATTTTGCGCATGCTGTCTTTTATTTTTTCGCCACCTGTTCGCTCTTGTTCTAAGCGGCTCAATATTTCCGAAGCTCGCCCAATTAGTTTGGAAGGCATTCCTGCCATCCGGGCTACGTGGATACCAAAGCTATGTTCCGATCCCCCCGGCACCAATTTACGCAGGAAAATGACCCTATTGTTAACTTCTTTTACAGTCACATTGAAGTTCTTGATCCGCGGCATAGAATTGCTCAGCTCATTCAGCTCATGGTAATGTGTAGCAAAGAGTGTTTTGGCTCTTGCGGAGGGATGATTATGTAAAAACTCGGCAATGGCCCAAGCGATAGAAATACCGTCATAGGTACTTGTACCCCGCCCTATCTCATCCAATAAAATCAGGCTTCGATCCGACAGGTTGTTCATAATACTGGCGGTCTCATTCATCTCCACCATAAAGGTCGATTCGCCCGAGGAAAGATTATCGGATGCCCCTACGCGAGTAAAGATCTTATCCACCAAGCCAATACGAGCTTCTTTGGCGGGAACAAACGAACCGATTTGCATCATCAAAACGATCAAGCCTGTCTGACGCAACAAAGCCGACTTACCTGCCATATTAGGTCCCGTAATAATGATAATTTGCTGATTATCGGGATCGAGATAGGTATCATTGGTGATATAATCCTCACCGATAGGCAAGTTTCTTTCAATGACAGGGTGCCTACCTCCTTTGATATCTAGTATTTTGCTTTCCGAAACTTCAGGTTTGACGTAATAGTTTTTCTCCGCTATTACCGCAAAATTGAGCAAGACATCCAACTTGGCGATAAGTTGCGCATTAAGTTGTATAGGTTTGATATATTCCGCTATTGCCAACAATAACTCAGCATAAATCCTGTTCTCGATAACCTGAATTTTTTCCTCCGCACCCAGAATTTGTTCTTCATACTCTTTCAGTTCCTCCGTAATATAACGTTCGGCATTCACCAAGGTTTGCTTGCGGATCCACCCGTCAGGTACTTTATCCTTATGTGTGTTCGTTACCTCCAAATAATAGCCAAAGACATTGTTAAAAGCTATTTTTAAGGATGGAATACCCGTAGCTTCTGATTCACGACGCTGGATTTCCAATAGATAGCCCTTACCACCAAAAGCAACTTTCCGCAACTTATCCAGATCTTCGTCTACACCTTCCGCAATGACATTCCCTTTATTCAAAGCAACAGGCGGCTCTGCTTGTATCGTCTTTTCAATTTTGTCTCGTATGATCGTACACGGGTTCAACTGTTCGGCTATCATAGACAACGATTCCGACTCGGCAATACGGGTCAGTTCTTTCAGCTTTTCTGTAGCGTACAGTGATCTCTTCAGTTGCATAACCTCCCGTGGGCTAGCTTTTTGTAAACCGATCTTACTGATTAACCGTTCTAAATCACCAACATGCTTGATTTCCCGAATTAATTCATCCCTCAAGTCCTTATGTTGATAAAAATACTCCACAACATCCAGCCTTTCCTGAATAGATTTTTTATCCTTCAAGGGCATGACAATCCATCGCTTCAATAATCGGGCTCCCATCGGGGAGGACGTTTCGTCCAACACATCCGATAAGGTGATGGCGTTTTCATTAGCAGAACCGATTAGCTCCAAATTACGAATAGTAAAACGGTCCAACCACATGTGGTGATCCTCCTCTATCCGAGCGATATGCGATATATGCTGCAAATTACGGTGCTCGGTCTCGTTGAGGTAATGTAAAGCCACACCTGCGGCTATGATACCTACCGGCATCCGCTCTATACCGAAACCTTTCAGGGAATTGACTTCGAAATGCTTTAATAAAGCTTCTTCGGCATAATCACCTGTATAAGGCCACTCATCGAGAAAATAGGTATAATATTGAGTGCCAAAATGCTCCAAGAAATCTTTGGATTGTTTGCGTGGCATGATAATCTCGGTAGGTTTAAAACCTTGCAGCAATTTATCGATATAGCTTATGTGGCCTTGCGCAACTAAAAATTCACCGGTAGAGATATCTAGAAATGAAATACCTACTGTAGTCTTCTCAAAGAAAAGTGAAGCGAGGTAATTGTTGGACTTTTGCTGCACAATATTGTCACTGTAGGACACCCCAGGTGTCACCAACTCGGTAACTCCCCGCTTAACAATAGTCTTGGTCTGCTTCGGGTCTTCCAACTGATCGCAAATGGCTACCCGTTGTCCAGCGCGGACTAACTTAGGAAGATAAGTTTCCAGTGAATGGTGTGGAAAACCTGCCAAGGCCGTTTCCGATTCGGAACCGTTGCCACGCTTGGTCTGTACGATCCCCAGAATACTTGCAGCCTTAATCGCATCCTCACCAAATGTTTCATAAAAATCACCTACACGAAACAGCAGCAATGCACCGGGGTATTTCGCTTTTATGCTATTATACTGCTGCATTAAAGGAGTTTCTTTCTTCTCTTTAGCCAATGGTATCAGTTTTTAGTTGCGTCGTAAAAATAAGACAATTGAAGGGAAATGGCAAGGTTGTATTTCTTTCATTATTTTACTTGACAACTTGACACGAATAATGTATATTTGTTTATTATGAAGACGATGACTGTAGGTGAGTTTAAAACACAATTTTCCGAAGTGTTGGAACAGGTAAAAACCGGTATAGGTTTCGCAGTGACCTACGGCCGAAAAAAGGAAATCGTTGGTTATTTTTTACCGAAAGAGCAAGTTGACAAACCGATGCGCAAACTCGGCTTATTAGAGGGAAAAGCAAAGGCTATATTCAAACCCGACTTCAAAATAACCGAAGAAGAGCTACTAGGATGAATTATCTGTTGGATTCACACACGTTTCTCTGGGCATTGTTGGAGCAAAAAAAATTGTCTCCCAAAGTTTTAGATGTGTTGCAGGATATTAAACATAAGGTATTTATAAGCTCGGTAAGTTTCTGGGAGATTTCGTTGAAGTTTCGTTTAGGCAAACTTAATTTGGCAGGTGTTTCACCTGAAGAACTCCCAGCTCTTGCACAAGAAAGTGGGTTTGACTTTCTTCCGCTTAGCCCATCAGAAGCCGCTGAATATCATTTATTGGAAGCCGAATGGCATCGAGATCCCTTTGATCGAATGCTGATATACCAAGCGATCACACATAATTTGATCCTATTGAGCAAAGACACAACTATCCGGCAATATTGCTCTTCCGGCCTAAAACTGTTATGGTAAAAAATGTAAAATAATTTTGTTTCCTTTGCAGTAAAGTTATCCGAAGAATGGCCATCCGCCGAAAGACAAACACAAAAAAGACAAAGCACAACACACATTGGGCATCCCGATGGAAGACATGGGCTATCCGAATTATCCTAGCTTTCTTCGGTATAACGGTGTTTTGGGTGGTAGCTTTAAAATTTATCAATCCGCCAATTACTTATTTAATGATTAAGCGCGGTTTCGAATGGAAAGCTGCCGGCAAAGGTTTTAAAATAGAAAAAGACTGGCTAAGCTATCAGGATCTTTCCGATAATCTCAAAAGAGCAGCTATTGCTGGGGAAGATGCTCGTTTTCTGAGTCATCATGGTTTTGATACAGACGCCATTATGGATGCCATTAAGCGAAACAGACAGAGTGAAAAATTAAGAGGCGGAAGTACAATAAGTCAACAAGTAGCAAAAAATGTATTCTTATGGCCGGAACGATCGTGGCTTAGAAAAGGCTTAGAAACCTATTTTACCTTTCTGATCGAAATATTTTGGAGCAAAAAACGTATCCTGGAAGTATATCTCAATGTCATCGAAATGGGTCAGGGTATATATGGGGCTGAGGCTGCGGCTCACTATTATTTTTATAAATCTGCCAAAAGTTTATCTAAAAAACAAGCAGCACTTATTATTGCCATCTTGCCTAACCCCCGAAAATGGGACGCACGCAGACCCTCGAATTATGTCAATAGCCGAGCAAATAGTATCGTTCGATATCTGGGACATTATGATATTCCGGGAGAGAAATAGCAGCTGCTGACAAGAAAATGGAAAAAATTCTTTTTAACAAAGAAAAAATCCTAAATTAGTGATATGGAAAAAAAACACAAGAAAAAGTCCGAAAAGCTATATACATCCCAGCAGGATAGCATGTTCCTAGCAGAAGAAGCCATCGTACATTATGGCAGTATGTATCAAAATCCTATATCACTGCTGACAAGCTCCAAGCATGGCCTACATGCAAAGGCGGCTTTAGACTTTATTGCTCTTTCTGGCTTCACGTATGAAGAGTTTCAGGAAACCTTTAAAACAACTGTCAAAACTATCCAGAATTATGCTGTTCAGGACTTAAAACTGGATGCGCCTTTAAGCGAAAAACTACTTAAATCGTTTGCACTCTTTAATAAAGGAGCAGAGGTTTTTGGTTCCATAAAAGCCTTTCAAGAGTGGTTAAACACCTCTTCGGTCGGTTTAGGCAATCGGATTCCTTTTGATTTAATGGATACTATTACCGGTATTAACCTTATAGAAGAAGAGCTTGTTCGTATAGAATACGGTGCTTTAGCTTAATAGCAGCGTGGAGGTTTACAGGATTGCATTAGCAAAATTTTCAACGGAGTTAAGGGCTTCAGGACGGGCTGCCCGTTGGAACACTAACGATGTGCAGCTAATCTATACTGCTTCTTCGCGGTCTCTGGCCTGTCTGGAAAATGTCGTGCACCGTAATCAATTGGGATTAAGCGGACTTTTCAGGCTCATGACCATAGAAATCCCTGATACTGTCCAGATAAGAACCATAAACCTAAGCGGACTAGAAGACGATTGGAAAAATTTTGACAACATGTATCTCACACAAAAGATAGGCGATATATGGGTATCAACAATGGAGACAGTTGTACTCAGAGTGCCGTCATCCATCATCGAAATGGAGTATAATTATCTGATTAACCCCCTACATCCTGATTTCAAAAGGATAAAGCTTCTTCAAATCGAACCTTTTGTTTTTGACGAGCGGATCAAACGGTAAACCAATACGGTATCCTCCTTTCCTTCTCATTTTGCTTGTCGTTAAAAATCGTTAAACTACCAGCTCTGTCTCAGATTAGTTTTATATTCGTAAAACTTAATTGAAGAATAAGTCAGATATAATATTTGGTCTTAAAAATAGCTAAATACAAAATATTCTAATATTTTTGTAACAGATCTTTTGAATAGTATTTTCATGAAAAAATATATTACCGTTGTATTTTTAGTATTAACGTCTTTTACCCTCACTTTTGGACAAGCTCCTCAGTTGGTAGATCGCATAATTGCTACTGTGGGCACAAGCTACATCTTACAGTCTGACTTGGAGATGGAATACACCCAATACCTTGCCAGCGGAAATGCCCCGAGCGATGAGGTTAAATGCTATATTGTACAGCAATTATTAACATCCAAGCTTCTTTCCCAACAAGCAGTGATCGATTCGATTGAGGTCTCCGAAAATGAAGTCGATGATAACCTGAACCAACGTATCCGTGTGATGACACAGCGTGCGGGAGGAAGAGAACGTTTGGAAGAGTTTTTAAACAGATCCATCTTACAACATAAGGAAGAAATGCGCCCAATGGTTGCGGAGCAACTTAAAGGCAACAAGATGCAGCAGCAGCTAGTCTCTAATATTGATGTTACTCCGCAAGAGGTAAAAAACTATTTCGAAAGTCTCAACCAAGATTCACTGCCTTATTTTGATACCGAAATTGAGTATTCTCAACTGGTATTAAAGCCACAGCTGACACGGGAGGAGAAAGAACAATTTCGGGAAAAAGCCGAAGGCTACCGGACGCAAATCATAAATGGTTCTGATTTTGGAACGATAGCGCGTTTCTATTCCGAGGATGGATCTGCTCCATTCGGTGGAGAATTGGACTATTCCACACGAGACGCTTGGGTAAAAGAATTTTCAGCACAAGCTTTCAAGCTCAAAGAAGGGGAAATATCTCCTGTATTTGAAACACAATTTGGCTACCACTTTTTACAGGTTCTCGATAGAAGAGGTGAAGAGGTGAAAGTAAGACACCTTTTAATCCGGATAAAACCAACTGCGGCTTCATTAGAACGCACGAAACTAAAGATGGATAGTATAGCCACACAGATTGCAAACAAGAAAATAGATTTCAATACGGCAGCTTCTATCTATTCTGACGATAATAACACCAAGTACAATGGAGGCGTAGTCACGAATATGGAAGACCGTTCATCCTTGATTCCGGTCAATCAACTGGATGATGTCTCTGTTTTTAATGCTATCGACCCACTAAAAGCTGGAGAGGTCTCTAAACCCGTACTTTATACCGATAAAGCAAGTGGAGACGTAACGTACCGCATCTATTATCTAAAATCCCGCATAGCACCTCACAAAGCTAATCTTGATCAAGATTTTGCGAAAATCAAGGAAGCTGCAAGACAAGATAAAGTCAATAGAACGCTAAGTGAGTGGTTTGAAACTCGCCGGGAAAGCACCTATATTGCTATCAATCCGGATTTTCTATCCTGTGGCGAACTCAAAATATGGACGTCAGATAACGAGGTAGCCGCTAAATAACAAACATTATCTTTCAAATAGCATTTCTAATGCTACTTTCCATTGAAAGTCTTCGTTTAATTGCCAAATACGGATGTAGTTAAATTTAACTGCCTTTTCTTTCGTATGAATAGTAGCTGTTCCCTGTGAATAAGCATATTCACCACTATATGCTCTACCAACGGAAACCGGTTCCGTGACAATATCTATCCGCTGCTTTTTCAAAAAAGCCATGACATTAGCTTTCCCAACAATTTCTTCTTGCCAAGGATAATAAAAACGAGCATCTTCAGTCAGAAATTCCCGGTATCCGGCTTGATTGTCCGCTTTTAATATAGTAGAGAAAAGCTCATCTGTGGAGAATATAATATCTTCCCGTTGCTTTAATCGTTCGCGTGAACGATGTTTAAGATACCAAGAATCATCCGGCTCAAAATAAACGAGATCGGCTGACTTTTCTTTTCCAAAATTCTCTACCTCCGCCCGAATAGCCACCTTCCAGGCCCCCTTTTTATCTCGTTTCCAAACGGTAAGGTAATGACCATGTCTCTTGATAGCTCCCATTTTCTGAAACTCCATCTTACCAGAAGTCACTCCCCAATCCAGACTTTTGGAAACCAACGCAAAATTAGGTTCCCAAGACATCACATCTGCGATATTGGGTCGATTGGTTAGGTAATTGAATGCATTGACGGCTGAAGGAACATAAAAAGTCGATTCTTTATCGATGATCGACATAAACGCGGCATGTGGACTTTGACTTTTCGCAATTCGGGCAGCAGTGCGGTCAGCAGATATCAACCCTCCAACCTTCTCAGGTAATTGGGCATGGGTTGGATGAACAAAGAAAATAGTGCAGACGACACATAAAATATAAACCAGCTTTTTCGAATTCATTTAATCTATTTTGCAATGCACCTATCAAATCTTATTCCAAAGTGTTCCGTCTTTACTATCTTTTAGTTGAATACCTATTGCTGAAAGTTCGTGACGAATACGATCAGAGGTCGTAAAGTCCTTATTCTTCTTCGCTTCATTACGAATACCGATAATGAGATCCATTAACCGCTCGGTACTTTCATTGTCGCTCCCGAGCTGCTCATCTTTCAACCCCATCACGTCAAATACAAAATGCTGTATGACTTCTTTAATCATCGACAGTGTAGTTCCATCAATCTGTTGATTCCCATCATAGATAGAGTTAATCAAGCGTACCAGCTCAAATAATTCCGCCATCAGCACGGGGCTATTAAAATCATCGTCCATGGCCGCATAGCAACGTTGACGCAAAGCTTGGATATCTACATCGATTTTATTGTGCGCTGCCGGCACGATCTTATCCAGTAGGCCAATAGCTGCCATCAGTCTTTTGTAGCCCTTATCTGCAGCTTCTAACGCTTCATTAGAGAAATCTAACGTGCTTCTATAATGTGCCTGTAACATAAAGAAGCGCACAGCCATCGGTGAATACCCTCGTGTTAAAAGCGGATGATTTCCGGTAAACAATTCCTCTGGCAGAAACCCATTACCTGCAGACTTGGACATACGTGCTCCATTAACGGTAAGCATGTTCGTATGCATCCAATATTTAGCGGGCTGAATATGGTTACAAGCCTCAGATTGAGCAATCTCGTTGGTATGGTGTGTAGCGGCCAGATCCATCCCTCCACCATGAATGTCGAATTGATCTCCTAAGTATTTTCGACTCATCGCCGAACATTCGATATGCCAACCGGGGAAACCAACGCTCCAAGGGGAAGGCCAACGCATGATATGCTCCGGCTTCGCCTTAATCCATAGTGCAAAATCCAAACGTCCACGCTTCTCATCCTGTCCACCAAGTTCCCGGGTATTATTCAATAGATCCTCCAGCTTCCTATTGGTCAGAATGGTGTAGTTGTGCTCCTTGACATATTTATCCACGTCAAAATATACCGTACCATTGACTTCATAAGCATATCCATTTGCCATGATCTGCTTGACCATTTCTATCTGTTCCGAAATGTGTCCAGTAGCCGTAGGCTCTATACTAGGCGGCAATGTATTGAACAGCTTTAGCACCTCGTGAAAACCCAACGTATATTTTTGGACGATCTCCATCGGCTCCAGTTGTTCTATCTTTGCCTTCTTTGCAAACTTGTCATCACCCTCGTCACTATCACCTTCGAGATGCCCCGCATCGGTAATATTCCGTACATAACGGACTCTATACCCTAAATGCAATAGATAACGAAATATCAAATCAAAAGACACAAAAGTTCGGCAATTGCCAAGGTGTACATCACTGTAGACAGTAGGCCCACAGACATACATACCCACAAGATTAGGGTGTATAGGTTCAAACTTTTCTTTTACGCGCGTTAATGTGTTATAGATGGTCAGGTTATGTTTCATAAAAATAATTATGAATTACGAATTAGGGATTAGAAAATCATCTCAAGTCTAATATCTCATGTCTAAAATCTAACATCTCATATCTAATATCTAGTGTCTAATATCTAACACCTCATGTCTAATATCTCATGTCTAAAATCTAACATCTCATATCTAATATCTAGTGTCTAATATCTATTTCTGTCTAAAGTATATTTGAATAGGAACACCTGTAAAATCAAAATTCTCACGCAATTTATTCTCTACAAAACGCTTGTATGGATCTTTGATATACTGAGGTAGATTGCAGAAAAAAGCAAACATAGGTGACCTCCCTGGTATTTGTGTGACATATTTGATTTTAATGTATTTCCCTTTGATAGACGGCGGCGGATAGCTTTCAATCACGTTCAACATGATATCATTTAGCTTGGATGTAGAAATTCGCTTGGTCTTATTCTGATAAACTTCCATGGCGGTTTCCACGATTTTGAAAATACGCTGCTTTTCGGTAACAGAGGTAAAGATGACAGGTATATCCGTAAAAGGAGCTACTTTCTCCTTAATACGAGCTTCAAACTCTTTCGCAGTTTTGTGATCTTTTTCTATCGTATCCCATTTGTTGACGACAATGACTATTCCCTTTTTATTTTTCTCCGCCAAATGGAAGATATTAATATCTTGTGCTTCGATACCATCGTTGGCATCTAACATTAAAATAACAACGTCCGAATCCTCTAAAGCCTTAATGGTACGCATGACAGAATAGAATTCGATGTCCTCGTTTACCTTAGCTTTTCTACGTAAGCCTGCGGTATCCACCAACAAAAACTCATGCCCAAACTGGTTATAATGTATACGTATCGAATCCCGCGTAGTACCCGCAATTGACGTCACAATATTTCGGTCAACTCCCAAGAGGGCGTTCGTTAAAGAAGATTTACCCACATTCGGTCTACCTACAATAGTAATTTTTGGAAGTGTATTCTCTTCTTCTTCCTCGGGTTCCGGAAAATGAGAAACAACGGCGTCCAGCAACTCTCCCGTACCGGATCCTGTAACAGACGAAATATTGTATACCTCCTTAAGACCAAATGCATAAAACACGGCGGAATCATGATGTAATTTAGCATGATCAACTTTGTTGGCCACAACATATACCGGTTTCGAACTGCGTCGCAAGATCTTCGCAATATCATCGTCTAAATCGGTAATCCCTGTCGTCACATCGACCATAAAAAGTATAACGGAGGCTTCCTCTATAGCAATATGTACCTGGTCGCGTATCGCTTCTTCAAAAACATCGTCCGAACCGTGAACAAAACCTCCTGTATCAATCACCGTAAACTTCTTACCAATCCATTCTGCTGTTTCATAATGACGATCGCGGGTCACCCCGCTAAAGTTGTCTACTATGGCCTTTCGGCTTTCTGTCAAACGGTTGAATAGGGTTGATTTGCCTACATTTGGGCGACCTACAATCGCTACGATATTTGCCATATTTGTTTGTCTTAATGCTCAAATGTTACTCACAGTAACATTTTTTGTTAAAGCCTACAAAGTTACGTAATAAAGTTGGTAAAAACAGGGAAAACAATAAAGGGTTGCCACATGACAACCCTTTAGAAAATTCCAAAAGAAGTTTATAATTTTTTAATTCGGATATTCCGATAAAAGACTTCCGAACCGTGTCCTAGGAAACCAATATGTCCCGAAGTCTGGTTCAGGCCCGGATGATTCTTTTTGTCCAAGGTACCATTCTTAGAAGCTTCCTGGATATCACCATCAACGATGACCTGTCCATTTAACGTCACCTTGATCTTACTTCCCTGGATCCGGATTTCCTCTTCGTTCCAGTCACCCATGGATTTTAACGCACCCCTCTTCGCAGGAATGATACCATATACAGAGCCATGATATTGGTAAGGTGCCAACTTCTTATATACCTCTGCATCATCATCCAGCACCTGAATCTCATAACCTAAATAAGCAGCATCACCCTCCAATGGAGCGCGGATACCGATCCCGTTGTTCGCACCAGGGGTTAACTTAAACTCAAACCTATAAACAAAATCCCCAAACTCATCTTTGGTATACATATTCTTACCAAATTTCGCATTTGGATTGGCACGTATAGCCCCTTCTTCATTGATTTCATAAGCAGGTGTCGATGTCCATTTGTCCAGATTAGTACCATCGAACAACATCTCAAAGCCTTCTTTTTTCTCCTGATCACTCAGCGAAAAGACTTGCTTTCTAGGTAATTCTTTGATGAAGATATTTCTGTACCACACGGTTGAACCATGTGCTTGAAGTTCAATCTGCTCCATCGGGAAAATAGGAAGTTCACGGTCCCAGAAGTTTTCCAGCGTAACATTATCTACCACCAATTCACCATTTAACCACACCCACACTTTATCTTCTACCATCCTAATTTTAAAAGTATTCCAATCGCCCAATGGATTGTCTGCTACCTTCAATGGTTTGGACTCGTGTACCTTATTATTATAAAGACCTCCAGATCCCACTTCCGCACCTACATTTGTCCGGGAAATATCCCAAATCTGCACCTGAGGAGTTCCCCTTAAATAAATTCCAGCATCCGGTTCCTTGCCATTTTTATCTAGCTTCCAATCGACCAACATCTCGAAATCGCCATATTGTTTCACAGTGGCGATATTTTTTCCATGCCCACTAAACACCAATTCTCCATTCGCTGCAGACCACGTCTCCCGCATTTCCTTGTCGGCGATAACTTGCTTTTCCGCGAGCTCTTTTGCTGACATTTTTGCACGTTTGATAGGGTTCTCTACCAACCCTTTCCATCCGGTCAAATCCTTACCGTTGAAAACAGACACGTAACCTTCACCACTTGGCATCTCTGCCAGATGACGTACAATAGCCTCTTTCAAATAGGAGCTTTCGCTTCCTGATAAGTTACCTTGTGCCTTTTCTAGCCAATCGCGGACATCCTTACCAACGAAAGATGCATTATCCGTAGCAATATTCATTACCACGTCTGTCGCTACACCTTTCAGTTTCTCGTCCTCCAAGAATGTACTAGCAAAGGCCAAAGCCTGATAAGTACCCGTTGCCTTTAGGCTGCTCAATGCAGATTTTCTTTGTGCATCTGTTTTGGCCAACTCAAAAGCCTCTCGCAACAATAATGTCTTTTGTTCGTCTGCTAGGGTACTTACATTGAGTTGTTTGATAAAACCACCAAAAACAACATTAAAGTTCTTTTCATCGGTCTCGGTACGCAACAACTTCGTAAGTGCTTCCAGTGATGACGTGTTAGACCACGAAGCAAGTGCCTGAATAGCCGGAGTTTTCAAAGCGTTGTCCCCTCCTAAATAATTTTCGACTGTTTTCAATGATACAGCTCCCCCCTCACCCGCAAAAATAGGGAAGTACTTCGCCGCTGACGGAGCTGCGGATTTAGAAATATTAGCCGAAAGACGACCTACTTTTGCTTCTTTGTCATTCGCATACAGCAGTGAGCCAACTGCCGCTTGCTGTGCATATTTCACTTGGTCGCCCTCGGCCTTTCCAAGCAATTCAATGACTTTCTCAAAATCACTATCGTTAGCTACATTCGGTAAAGCTTGGAAAGCCGCCGATTTCACCTTTGCATCGGTCGTCTTCTCCATCAACTCAAAAACAACTTTGGACGATTCGGGATTCGAACGTTGGCTTAGAACCTCCAATAACACCAATTGCGTATTGGCATCCGCCGATCCTAATGCCTGATTGATCTGATTAACCACATCTGTACCTTTCGAGGTCAATAGGATTGTTTTAATAGCCTGCTGCTCTTCATTATTCGCTTTGGGCAATTGGGCTAACAAAAATCCCGTATTGTTTCCTTTGGACAATACAGACAATGTTTTGATCGCGGCAATCCTCGCCTCTGAGTCCGTTAACGATTTATAGCTTTTCTCCACGACAGGAATCGTAGCTTCGGCATTTTTATTCGCTAAGAACAGTAGTACACTCTCTTGTGCTTCAGGGCTAAGCTTTTTCAGTGACGAAGCCAATTTCTTGACCTCTGACGTAGAAGCTTGGTCTTTCAGCAAGTCCAAGGCTACATTTCGCAATACAGGATCGGGGCTGGCTGTAAGTTGTATTAGTTGCTTTTTTAGCTTTTTTGTAGGGTTTATTTTGGCCAAAAGCTCCAATGCCCCGACTTTGGCACCTATCGCCTGTGGACCTGTTGCTTCAGTATAGAACCCGGTCGCCAGTTTGATTGCAGCATCCTCATTGCCTGTTGTTGCCAAATGCTCCGCATAATTCAAGGCCAAAGCCGCAGCGTTCGCTTTATCGAATGTATAGTTTACGGCTTTTGCTTTGTTCACAAATACATCGTAAGATTTGACCGTACCTACCTTGCTTAAAGTCGTTAACGCAACACGTTGGAAGTTTTCGGAATTATATTGCTGCAATAGCTCCAATATTCTGTCCTCCGCACCTTGGCCGTTCACCTCTCCTATTGCTCCGATGATTGCCGTAGCAACTTTCTCACTGACGGCTTGTTGCAAACCTTGGTTAAGTGCTTCAGCAGCTTTATCCGAATGGATTCCACTGAGGACACGGGCTGCCTTTTCGGCCAAATAATCATCCGAAAGATAAGCAGATACCGGAGCTACCGATTCATCTTTTGCACAAAACTTCAGCAGCTCTAACACGTAGCCCTTATTGTTCGCATCTTTCAGCTGTCCCAAAGCTTGTAGCAACCCTTGTACGTATGTTGCTCTTAATTGTTCCTTACCCGACTGCATCACATATAGTGCATACGAGTTACTTGCAAATTCAATGGATGCATTGTTGCCCCCTTGCGGTTTTAATCCAGATAGCAAAGCCGCAACGTCTCCCTCCGTAAAACCCTCAAGTTGTTTCATGGCCTCCAGGAATTTGGACACCTCTTCGGCAGGCTGTTGTGCCAACACGTCAGCAATTTTCGTGGCACTGGTCCTATGGGCAGGTTGCTGTGCGTATACTGCTGTCTGCAGCAGTAGTAAGACGGATATAGTATTAAAAATCTTTTTCATGGATAGATAAATTAGATAGTCCAGGGACCTCTCAGGGGTTGATAAATTAGTCTATTAGCTGCTTCATCATTCACAAACTCTTGTTTGGTCGAATCGAAATGCAATGTCCTGTTCAGCCGTAACGCGGCCAGGCCCAGATTGACCAATGTACAGGAATAGTATCCATTCTGCTCATTCAGTGCAAACTTCTGGCGTGTACGGACAGCCTCCACAAAATCCGTCATCTGCGGTGCTGGATCGGGGTATTGCGCCAGCTTTCTTTCCAAATCAGGGATATCCGACACAAAGCCGCGGTATAGCTTCCCCTTAGGACCTTCGACATAGGCCTTGCCAACTTCCGTCCCTGCACCGTCTAAGATAATCTGACATCCATCGGCATAGGTATACGTGATCTTACGCCAAGTTCCTACGGCATCAGAATGTTGTTGTGGAGCATCTACCTCTATCTTAACAGGACTTTCGTTGTCTTTACCTAGGAAATACTGTACCGGATCGAGATAATGTTGTCCCATATCACCTAAACCTCCTCCGTCATAATCCCAATAACCACGGAAGGTTGTGTGTACACGGTGCGCACTATAAGGTTTATGGGGGGCCGGGCCTAACCACATGTCGTAATCCAATTCCTTAGGTACTTCCTGTACAGGCAAATTCTCTTTACCTACCCAATAGAATTTCCAGTCAAAACCCGTATGCTTACTGATCGTCACCTTAAGTGGCCATCCGAGCATACCCGTATCCACGACTTTCTTAATTTTCTTTACTGGGACATTCATGCCATAGAAGTTGGCATCGAACCGGAACCAAGTGTTCAGCCTAAAGATATTGCCATGCTGCGCGACGGCCTCTTTCACCTTTTTCCCTTCACCAATTGTTCTGGTCATCGGTTTCTCACACCAAATATCTTTTCCCGAACGGGCCGCCTCAATAGCCATTACCCCATGCCAATGTGGTGGGGTCGCTATGTGGACAATATCTACTTCAGGATTCTGGATAAGTTCGCGGAAATCGTGATGCTCCTTAACCCCTCCACCCAATGCCTTTTGAGCTATGGCTAAATGGCGGGTATCTACATCACATATAGCCACCGTCTTTGTTCCTGCATATTTAAAGTGTCCACGTCCCATGGAACCAACTCCAATTACCCCTTTGGTCAAATGGTCACTCGGTGCCAAATAACCTTTTCCAAGAACATGTCTCGGAACGATTGCAAACGACGCTGCGGCGAGCATAGACTTCTTTAAGAAGTCGCGTCTAGAAGATAAATTAGGTTTAAACATTTATAAAAAATTTTAATGTATTAAAAAAATTAACCACACTTCCCATCCCCTTCTCCTTAATTATTGCACAGTTCTTCTCCAAAAAATTAGTTCAATAAATCCAAGTTTTGTTCAAAATATTTTTCAAAGGTATACCTGACCAAGCCCTTGGCATATCCATTGTTATCTAGTGGTGACAGCTCCACCACTGTATTTTTACGTATCGCATTCATCGTATAGGTGTTGAGGCTTTGCTGAATAGGTATGGTAATAAGCGATCCCGCCTTAGCAAATTTACCACTCAACACAATAGATTCAGGATTTAAAATCTGCATGAGCATCGAAATGGCTTTTCCCAAATTTCTTCCTAAGGAGGAAATTAAATCAATCGCATATTGATCGCCTTTATTGGCCACTTCTATAATATGCTGGGGCTGCAAATCATCTAAATCCACCAACCCATTTAATAGTGTGGGCACACCAGCACTAATATCTGCCTTTGCCTGATTGACCAAATATACCCCTGAAGCAATCGTTTCAAGACATCCACGTTTACCACAATAACACAAATCCCCATCTTCAACGAAAACCATATGCCCCATCTCACCCGAAAAACCATCATTCCCCATATACACCATACCATTGCTAATGATCCCCAAACCAATCCCCCAATCCATCAGAATTACTAACACATTCTTCTTATCCCGCGCAGCCCCATAAACAAGTTCACTTAAAGCAGCTACTTTAACATCATTGGCCACAGTGACATATTTGTTATACCTGTCGCTAAGATATGCACTGATATCAAACCCAGCCCCCTCCCCCGTATAGAAGGTTTGGTTAGTCGACGTATTGGAATTGACCAAACCAGGCATATTGAGACCTATGGCTGAAATCTTCTCCAGGTCTACTTTCAGTTCTGTGAGATATGTATTTATAATAGACACCAAATCTTCAATCTTCGAAGAATCGACATGAATTTCAAATGCATATGATTTTGGCTGATAAACAATATTATTATTATTGTCCAAAACAACCACTCTTATTGAAAACCGCTCGATTTCAACACACAAAACATTAAATATGCCATCATTAATCTGATAAAGCACAGGCCTTCTACCTCCAATGGACTCGCCTTTTTCCTTCGCAACGACCAACCCCCTCTCCAATAGATCAAGAACAATGGTGTTGATTGTCGGAAAACTAAACCCCATCTCCAGTGATAAATCGCTTACCGCAGCCATCTCTCTTTTGAAAACAACCTTTAACAGCTTTACTTTATTTAGTACAGCCTTTTTATTCTTTGTCGAATCCGAATCATTTCTTTGTTCCAATAACTCCTCTAGCTTGCGCATAATCCAAGTTTGAGTTAAAATTAAGAACATTCAGCACTAAAAACAAGAATAATTTTAAAAAAAAATACAAGTTTATTTATTTTTTTAATAAAGTATATTAAGTTAACATATATTTGACGCGATGTCAAATTTGTTACACGCCCAACAGATAAGTCAGCTAACGTTTCCTTCTAAAATCAACAACAAGGTATTGAATATTAAACATTTTTTATTACTTTTGCAGCTCAAAAAATTATTATATTAATAATATTACACATGAAATCAATTGCTATTAGCGGTTCTGTAAGACAGAACGTAGGGAAAAGAGATGCAAAAGAATTGCGTTATCAGGGAAAAGTTCCTGCAGTCCTTTATGGAGGTAAAGAACAAACACACCTTTCTGTATCCGCAGCTGATTTGAAACCTGTTCTTTATACTGCCGATATGGTTCTTATAGAATTAGACATCGACGGTAAAAAAGCAAAAGCAGTCGTTCAAGAAGCACAATTCCATCCTTTGACCGATCAAATCAGACATGTAGACTTTTTAGAGTTATTTGATGACAAAGAAGTTTCCATCAATATCCCGATTAAATTAACCGGGACTTCTCCAGGTGTTAAATTGGGTGGTAAGTTAGTTCAAAAACTTCGTAAACTACGTGTAAGGGCATTGCCTGCCAACTTACCACAAGAAGTAGAAGTTCCTTTGGAATCGCTTGAAGTAGGTAAATCATTCCGCGTGAATCAAGTAAAACTAGAAAATGCCAAGGTATTAAACAATGCAGATGACACCATCGTGTCTGTAGTTATGTCTCGTGCTTTACGTCAAGCCGAACAAGAAGCTGCAAAAGTTGCTGCAAAAAAATAATCAGTTTCTTAAAACAAGAGAAGAAGGCGTCAGTTTTGGCGCCTTTTCCTTTTTTTGCCTTTTTACTTTTTACTTTTTACTTTTACGGCATGAACTTTTTGATTGTTGGTCTTGGAAATATCGGTAAAGAATATGCAGACACACGCCATAATATAGGCTTCATGGTAGCCGACGAGTTAGCCAATCAAGCGGGCTCTTCTTGGTCTATCCTTAAACATGCCTATTATACGGAGTTTAAACAGCGAGGCCACCATGTGTACGTCATTAAACCCACCACGTACATGAATCTCAGCGGTAAAGCTGTCAATTACTGGATGCAACAATTGAAAGTGCCTATAGAAAACGTATTGGTGATCGTCGATGACCTCGCCATTCCTTTTGGCTCGCTACGTCTCAAACCCAAAGGATCCGCAGCTGGCCATAACGGACTGAAATCAATCGAAGCAGTATGTGGAGGGCAAAACTACCCACGCCTTCGTTTTGGTATCGGGGACAACTACCCCAAAGGTAGACAAGTCGATTATGTATTAGGGCCTTTTGACGCCGAGGAAGCCCGCGAGCTCCCTGCACTGATTGCACATGCCGTAAAAATGGCTCACAGCTTTATTAATATTGGTATTGAGCTGACCATGACGAATATGAACACCAAGTAGTCTTTGCTGACCCACCCCTCTTCATCTGCCGCAATCGTTATCGGCAACGTTTGCGGAAATTTGTACGATCTTTCTGTTTGATCTCGGCAATCTTGTCCTTATTATTGTTAAAAGTTATAAACAACTCTAAAATAAGGAATCCATGATTAGGCATTATCTTTTTTTAAGTGCTCTCTTATTGTTGGGCACAAAATCAGTTTTTTCACAAGAAAATATCGCTGAGCTGAGCATTAAGAAAAATAAACAAATCCAAGTAACCTTGGACAATTATTACAACAACGAATTTAAAAAATCACCTTCCGGAGAGCTGAAACCTTATCATTACTTATGGGATGGTCAAGATATCAACGGCTTTTCGCTATTCGGTAGCGTATTCGAACAACAAGGCTGCACGCTTCAAACCCTGACTTCGGCCCCAACAGGTCAGAACTTAGACAATACGGACATTTACATCATTGTCGACCCTGATACGGAGAAAGAGACGGAGAAACCGAACTTCATGAATGCGGCTGATGCAGCCGAAATCGCAGCTTGGGTAAAAAGAGGAGGTGTGTTGGTTTTAATGCTCAATGACGTTGGTAATTGTGAAATCTCAAAATTCAACATGCTACCTGCCCATTTTGGAATTACTTTCAACGAAGACAGCCGCAACCGTGTAAAAGGGCATGAATTTGCCACCGGGGGCATTGACATTCCTCCAGGAACCAAGATCTTCCACAAGACAAAACGCATATACATCAAAGAGATATCTACCCTCTCTGTAAAAAAGCCGGCCAAAGCATTGGTCAAAGACAAAGGGGATGTCATTATGGCGACAGCCAAATATGGAAAAGGTACTGTATTCGCTATTGGTGATCCATGGCTATACAACGAATATGTCGATGGTAAAAGGTTACCCGTTGAATATCAAAATTACGAGGCTGCACAAGAGCTTGTAACTTGGCTTATAAAGCAAGTAAAATAAATCCAAAGAAGATGTTACTTTCAAAGCAAAATTTGACGGAGATAAAATCTCCCCTTGTAGAATTACCTACTCCCGAATCTTTTGATTTACCCGAACGTGTGCTTCAGTTTGGTACAGGTGTACTTTTGAGAGGCCTGCCTGACTATTTTATCGACAAGGCAAATAAGCAAAATATCTTCAATGGGCGCATATTGGTAGTTAAATCGACAAATACCAATGGAACAGATGCTTTCACAGAGCAAAACAATCTTTATACACTTTGTACCAAAGGGATAGAAAAAGGTCAGGAAGTTGAAAATTATAGTATTAACAATTCGATTTCAAGAGTCCTAACTGCCCAGCAAGATTGGAAACAGCTATTGAACGCAGCCTGCAATCCCGATCTTCAGATCGTGATATCCAACACTACGGAAGTCGGCATTACCCTGAGTAATGATACGGTAAATGACAGTCCTCCATCCTCCTTTCCAGGGAAATTGTTGACTTTTCTATACGAGAGATATCGGTTTTTCGATGGCTCCCCAGATGCTGGACTAGTAATTCTCCCCACTGAACTCATAGCCGGAAATGCATCCAAGCTAAAAGATATCCTTTTAACTCTGGCCGATCAAAATGGACTAGAAACGGCATTTAGACAATGGCTGAATGATGCCAATGATTTCTGCAATACGCTAGTAGATCGGATCGTGCCAGGACGTTTACCGCAGGATGAGTTGGAAGCTACGGGAAAAAAGCTAGGCTATGAAGACCAACTGATGATTATGGCCGAACCCTTTCGTCTATGGGCGATTGAGAGTGACTCAAGTCGTGTAAAAGAAATCCTGAGCTTTGCACAGGTAGATAGCGGTGTTGTCATCGTACCCTCAATCGAGAAGTTCAAAGAAATAAAGCTTCGGCTACTCAACGGAACACATACCTTGAGCTGTGGTGTTGCTTTGTTAGCCGGCCTCGAGGTGGTCAAGCAGGCGATGGCAAACGATACATTTCAAACCTTCGTCAATATATTGATGAAAAACGAAATAGGTAAAGCCATAATCGATCCATCTATCCAACAACAAGATGTTGATGATTTCGCAGCGAGCGTCATCGATCGTTTTCGCAATCCCTTCTTGGATCACCGCTGGGAAAATATAGCTTTAAATTTTTCCTCTAAAATGAACATGCGTGCTATTCCTCTCTTAGACAAATGGTACAATAAAAATGGAACACCTCCAACCTATTTTGCTTTGGGATTTGCGGCTTATCTCACGATTATGAACAGCGAGAAGTCCGAAGACCAGTATATATACCTTCTTAATGGACGAGCAGTGGTCCTGCAGGACGAGTTTGCCTCATTGCTCTATACCTATTGGCAGGAGCCAACGACAGCTGTCCATAATATATTAAGGGACACCACGCTATGGAGTACTGACCTTACTAAATATCCCGGTCTGGAAGACAGTATTCGCAAGTACGTGGAGGCCTACAGCGCCACAAGCGTATTAGAAACTATAAAAAAACGAACACACCATGGTTAGCAGCGTATTAAAAATCAACCCGAAAGATAATGTGCTAGTTGCACTACAAGATCTATCCAAGGGGGAAGAAATTATCCATGATGGACAAGTTTACCTGTTGCACGATAATATTCCCGCTAAACACAAATTTTTCATGCAGGATATGCATGTGGGCGACGAAATCATCATGTACGGCGTGTTGGTTGG
Source organism: Sphingobacterium sp. (assembly GCA_040392285.1). Taxonomy (GTDB): domain Bacteria; phylum Bacteroidota; class Bacteroidia; order Sphingobacteriales; family Sphingobacteriaceae; genus Sphingobacterium. The sequence continues at coordinate 59,109 of JBEBWF010000008.1, forward strand.
AAAAGCACAATATACTATCCCTAAAGGGGGGATAATGAATACCGATAATACGAAACATGCATCAGACCCTTATACTTTCCGTCCCTATAATTATCACTGGGAATCCCCGGATATTTCACGATTTGCGGGTCGGACATTCCAGGGCTATGTCCGTAAAGATGGACGCGTCGGGACAGCCAACCATTGGCTTTTTATTCCGACCGTATTTTGTGAAAACAGAAATCTGGACGTAATCAAAGAAGCATTGTACCATGAACTTGGCTATTCGGTCACAGACAAATACCGTGCTTTTACACACGAGCTGTTAGCTGCATATCAAGAGGGCAAAAGCTTAGATTCACTATCCCTGGACGAATTGAGTGTCACCACCTATAAAAAAGACCGGGTATTCAAAAATGTCGATGGTATTAAATTCTTAAACCACCAAGGTGGATGCGGAGGAATACGTCAGGACGCCGAAGTGCTGGGCAAGCTGTTGGCTGCTTATGCAGATCACCCCAATGTCGCAGGAGTAACGATACTGAGCTTGGGCTGCCAAAACCTTCAGTTGAAAGATCTATTGGATGAGATAAAAACCCGTAACCCTCAATTTGACAAACCTCTTTTTATCTTCGAGCAACAACAAGCCAAAAGTGAAGAAATTTTAATCAAGGAGGCTATTCAAAAGACATTTATAGGATTGACAGAAATCAACAAATTCGAACGGACTCCGGTCCCATTAAGCAAGCTAACATTAGGTGTAAAATGCGGAGGCAGCGACGGATTTAGTGGTATATCGGCCAATCCTGCGGTAGGTTACACTTCTGACCTCCTAGTCGCTTTAGGCGGCAAGGTATTACTGGCAGAATTTCCGGAATTATGCGGTGCCGAACAAAACCTTATTGATAGGACCATCGACCCTGATGCTGCCCATAAATTTATCCATTTAATGCGGGCGTACAGCCAAGCCGCAGAAAATGTCGGATCGGGATTCCACATGAACCCCTCCCCCGGAAATATTCGTGACGGCCTTATTACAGATGCTATCAAAAGTACTGGCGCAGCAAAAAAAGGCGGCAACTCCCCTGTAACAGACGTACTAGATTATACCGAAGAAGCCACCAAAGCCGGATTGAACTTGGTGTGTACCCCCGGGAATGATGTAGAAGCAACAACAGGAAAAACTGCCGCCGGTGCCACGTTGATACTATTTACGACCGGCTTAGGAACACCAACAGGAAATCCGATTTGTCCTGTTATCAAGGTAGCAACAAATAATGCCTTAGCGCAACGCATGTCTGATATTATCGACATCAATACCGGTCCTATTATCGATGGGAAGAAAACCCTACAAGAAATGGGTGAAGACATCCTGGAATACTGCATTAAAGCAGCAAGCGGAGAAGTTATCCCCAAAGCTGTACAATTAAATCAAGATGATTTTATTCCTTGGAAACGAGGAGTTAGCTTATAAATTACAACGATGAAAACATTTTTAGACGATAATTTTCTTTTACAAACAAGAACAGCCCAAGAATTATATCAAAATTATTCAAAAGGCTTACCTATCATTGATTACCATAACCATTTAATCCCTGAGCAAATCGCTAATGACAGCAAATTTGAAAATATCAGTCAGGTATGGTTAAATGGTGATCATTATAAGTGGCGCGCTATGCGTACCCAAGGTGTAAACGAGCATTATATCACCGGAGATGCGTCTGACCGGGACAAGTTTTTGAAATGGGCCGAAACTGTCCCGTATACGTTGCGCAATCCCATTTATCATTGGACCCACTTGGAACTGCAACGGTATTTTGGCATCACAGATCTCTTGTCATCAAAGACCGCAGAAAAAATCTACGAGCAGACCGCAGAAAAATTAGCGCAACCTAACTACTCGGCCCGTGGATTACTGCGCATGATGAATGTAGAAGTCATCTGTACTACCGACGATCCCATAGACAGTCTTCATTTTCATCAGCAGTTTGCAAAGGAGCATGAGACATTCAAAATGTTGCCGGCTTTCCGACCGGACAAAGCCATGAACGCTGACGACATCATCGGCTTGAACGAATATATTGATCAAGTAGAAGCCGTAACCAATACGTCGATTAATTCATTTTCGACCTATCTACAAGCTTTAAAGAGCAGACACGACTTCTTTGCCGACAATGGCTGTTACATTTCTGATCATGGTTTAGAGCAAATATATGCCGAAGACTATACAGAACAGGAAATTGCACATATCTTTCAAAAAATCAGAGCAAATCAGGAGATTACCTATCAAGAAAACCTAAAATTCAAATCCGCTATGCTTGTACATTTTGCAGAATGGGATCATGAAAAGGGTTGGGTACAGCAATACCATTTAGGTGCACTCCGGAACAACAACAGCCGTATGCTCCGTATAAATGGACCCGACACCGGCTGGGATTCCGTTGGAGATTTTAGTCAGGCAAAAGCGCTATCCAAATTTTTAAATCGATTGGACAATAACGACAAGTTGACCAAAACCATTCTTTACAACCTCAACCCGGCAGATAACGAATTGATGGCGACGATGATCGGCAACTTTAATGATGGCTCTGTACGCGGTAAAATTCAATTTGGCTCCGCATGGTGGTTTCTCGATCAAAAAGACGGTATGACCAAGCAGATAAATGCCTTGTCGAATATGGGACTGTTAAGCTGCTTCGTGGGTATGCTGACGGATTCTCGCAGCTTCCTCTCTTTCCCTCGTCACGAGTATTTCAGGCGCCTAATCTGTGATATTTTCGGACAGGATATCGAAAACGGTGAATTGCCGGGAGACATCGAATGGATCGGGAAAATTATAGGTGATATCAGTTATCATAACGCTAAAAACTATTTTCCTTTTTAAGGAAAAACTCGTTCAGAAAAGCCACGATTCTATTTTTAAAGCCATATGGGTATTTATTACGTATATTTACTCCTATGGCTTTTGAGAACTATACCATAAAAGATATCGCTAAAACACTCAACTTGTCCCCCTCGACGGTTTCCAGAGCTTTGCGGGATAGTTACGAAATCAGCACTGAGACAAAACGGATCGTGTTGGAATATGCGGAGAAAATAAACTACCGTGCCAACCCTATAGCACGAAGCCTCAAAGAACGAAAGAGTAATAGTATAGGTATTATCATCAGTGAGATAGCGAACACTTTCTTCTCCCAGGTTATCGATGGCATTGAGTCGGTTGCCCAAGAAAAGAACTATCAGGTCGTCATCTCACAGACCAATGAATCATCGGAGCGGGAACGACTAAATATTGAGTATCTCTATTCCCGTTCCACGGATGGGCTTTTGATGACTTTATCATCAGAGATTACCGATCTGTCTTATTTAGAAAGTTTAATCAGCAGGGGGTTTCCTATCGTCTTCTTCGATCGTGTGCCTAGTCAGATAGACGCATTCAAGGTTATTGCTGACAATAAACAAGGGGCTTTCGATGCCGTTCAATATCTTATCGATATGGGCAAAAAAAGAATAGCTCACCTTACCGGATCACAAAGGCTCTCCATTACTAAAGAACGACTTGAAGGCTATAAAAATGCATTATTGGTGAACAATCTTCTTTTTAATCCAAACTTAATTAAATACTGCGAGTATGGCGGCCTTCACTTAGAAGAAATACAAACGGCTATAGCTGACCTTGTTAAAGAGAATTACGATGCTATCTTTATTTCCGGAGACAAGTTATCCACAGGATATCTACAGACGATAAAAAATCACTCCTATTTGGCGAACAACGCGATCGAGATAGCCGGATTCACAAACTCCAAAGTCGTTGATTTGTTCTCGCCCACCATTACAGCCGTACGCCAACCGGCCTTTGAAATGGGTAAACAATCTGCCGAACTATTAATCCGGCAAATCGAATCAAAATACCCCATCGAAGAATTTGAGACGATTATGCTACCCACATCACTAGTCAAGAAGTAATTCTTTTACACCCGTTAATCGACACTTTTAGCCTGTTTTTTGGGTAATGGCGATAAAGTTGGCATTTTTGAACAACACGAAGTCTCTTTTGAATAAATCAACCGAAAGACACACGAATTACGAAAACGTATCCGTAGTAAAAGTTGCAAAAATGTCTTTGTTATGTAATATATATTTAGCGGTAATTCGTATATTGAGGCACATTTTTATATTTGTGTAAGTATACTATAGAAAATTATGTCTGAAAAAGCGTTTATTAAATTAGACAATACGGAACTCGAACTGCCTATATTAACGGGAACAGAAAATGAAAAGGCCATTGATATCACGAAATTAAGGGATCAAAGTGGTTATATTACATTAGATGCTGGTTTCAAAAATACGGGAGCAACGAAAAGCGCGATTACCTTTCTCGATGGCGAGCATGGAATATTGAGATATAGAGGATACCCTATTGAACAGTTGGCAGAGAAAGCCACTTTTCTAGAAGTTGCCTACCTTTTGATATACGGAGACCTTCCCTCTACGGAAACATTAGCAAAATTCAGGGGTAAGATCAAATCGCAGATGATGGTACACGAGGATATGAAAATGTTTTTCGCTGGTTTTCCATCAAAAGCCCATCCTATGGGACAGTTATCGTGTCTTGTGGGAGCTCTTTCTGCCTTCTATCCCGAATCGTTAAACCCTAATCAATCAGAGGAAGAGGAAAACGAAACGATTATTAACCTATTAGGCAAGATGCCTACCATCGTTTCTTGGATTCAAAAAAAATCACTGGGTCATCCTGTCATCTATCCGAAAAAAGACTTTGGTTATATTGAAAACTTCCTCAATATGATATTTGGCGAAGTCAATTGTGAAAAGACATTCGATCCGGTAGTTATCGATGCCATGCACAAGTTGTTGATCCTACATGCCGACCATGAACAAAATTGTTCAACATCGACCGTCCGTATCGTAGGTTCTTCTAATGCCAATTTATATGCATCCGTTTCTGCGGGTATCAATGCACTATGGGGACCTCTCCATGGAGGAGCTAATCAAGCTGTGATTGAAATGTTGGAAGATATTAAAAACGATGGTGGAGATGTAGAAAAGTATCTGGCTAAAGCAAAGGATAAGAATGATCCATTCCGCCTCATGGGCTTTGGGCACCGGGTTTATAAAAACTTCGACCCACGGGCTAAAATTATCAAAAAAGCCTGTGACGATGTCTTGGAAAAACTAGGCGTCAATGACTCTATATTGGATATCGCCAAACAATTAGAACACGCCGCATTAAATGACTCCTACTTTATTGATCGGAAGCTTTATCCAAATGTAGACTTCTATTCGGGCATTATCTATCGGGCGCTAGGCTTTAAATCAGACATGTTTACGGTCCTTTTTGCTTTAGGTCGTCTTCCCGGATGGATCGCGCAATGGAAAGAAATGCGGGACAATAAAGAACCTATCGGTCGTCCGAGACAACTATATGTCGGAGAAACCGAGCGAGAATATGTCCCTATAGATAATAGATAATATCCTATAAAAAATGGAAACTTGAAGGTTTCCATTTTTTATGTCTCATTTTCCCACCAGTCTTCTTTCAAATCATCTATTTCACGACGATCCTTCTTTGTAGGTCTACCGGATCCCCGGTCTCTTTTCAACACTGGCGCATGAAATACCGACTTAAAACCATACGTTTCTTCTACAGGAGTATGGTCTTCATAAAATTGCACCGCTGTCTTAGCATCCACCCTTCGTTCCAATAGCCCCGTAACCAAAATTTCCTTCCGTTCGACACCTTTTTGAACCGTATAACGCTCCCCTATCTTTACCACATACGAAGGCTTCACATTCTGACCGTTCAATTTTACCCGGCCAGCCCGACATGCTTCCGTAGCCAAACTCCGTGTTTTAAAAATACGGATTGCCCATAGGTATTTGTCTATCCGGAGTTTTTCAATCTCATTTGCCATAAACAAAATTAAAGATATAAAGTGAAATTATGAACCTCCACCGAGATTAGTTCTCAATAAAAATCAGCATATTTGTAAGTCACAACAAATAAGAAGATAAAACAAAATGGATTTACAAAAAGCTAAGAAACTCGTTGAGGAAGCTTGGGAAGACAGGCAACTTTTGGAATACAAAGAGTATTTCGAAACCATTCAGAGTGTTATCATGAAACTGGATACTGGCGATCTTCGCGTGGCAGAACCTATTGGAGACCGCTGGCATGTAAACGACTGGATCAAGAAAGCAGTCATTCTGTATTTCCCTATTCGTGAGATGAAAGAAATCGAAAACAAACCTTTCGTCTATCACGACAAAATGAAATTAAAAACCAACTATAAAGCGCAAGGCGTTCGTGTTGTTCCAGGTGCTTCTGCCCGCTACGGTGCTTACTTAGCCAAGGGCGTGATCATGATGCCTTCCTACGTAAACATTGGGGCCTATGTCGACGAAGGTACGATGGTAGATACTTGGGCGACCGTAGGATCATGTGCACAGATTGGCAAGAATGTACATCTTTCAGGAGGTGTCGGTATTGGTGGTGTATTAGAACCCGTACAGGCGGCTCCGGTCATCATTGAAGATAATGTTTTTGTGGGTTCACGTGCTATTGTCGTAGAAGGTATACGTGTCGAAACCGAAGCGGTATTGGGTGCGAATGTGGTATTGACGGCCTCTACAAAAATCATCGATGTCTCAGGTCCCGAACCTGTGGAATATAAAGGTTATGTCCCAGCTCGCTCTGTGGTCATTCCGGGTTCCTATACTAAAAAGTTTCCCGCAGGAGAATATCAGGTACCTTGTGCACTAATTATCGGCCAGCGTAAAGCATCAACCGATAAAAAAACATCCCTAAACGATGCTTTACGTGAGCATAACGTGGCGGTATAACTGATGGCACATACTCCCATCAACAGCGAAGATATCCGCCAAGCCTTAGAAACGCTCAAGCGCGGAGGTTTGATCCTTTATCCAACCGATACCATTTGGGGTATTGGTTGTGATGCAACCAATGCAGAAGCTGTAGAAAAAGTATTTGCCTTAAAAGGGCGCGATCAAGGCAAAAGCATGATCGTGCTCTTACATAACGACAACCAATTAGCTAGCTATGTACAGGACATACCGGAAGTCGCCTATGAATTGATCGAAGTGGCTGACAGGCCCTTGACCATCGTCTATTCAAAAGCGAAGAACCTCGCGCCAAATGCGGTCGCAGCAGATGGGTCTATTGGTATTCGCATCGTTAATCACGCCTTCTGTCAGCAACTCTTGCAGCGTTTCAGGAAGCCCCTTATATCGACATCGGCAAACCTGAGTGGCATGCCGACGGCAAAGGATTTCGACGAAATCAGTCCTAAAATTAAAGAGGGGGTAGATTATATCGCAGAATTTGGGCAACAAGATAAAAGTGATGGAAGGCCATCCGTCATCATGAAGTTAGATCCAAGCGGTAAGTTTGAATTTATCCGAAAATGACATGAAAAGGTTCCAATCTCATCCTTCACAAACTATCCGGGTCAAAAGTAAATTGCTGACATTCGAGCGTCCCCTTATTATGGGCATTTTGAATGTTACACCGGATTCTTTTTATGATGGTGGGCAACACGATACCGTGGAGAGAGCCCTACAACACACGCAAAGAATACTCGATGAGGGAGGCGATATCATTGATATTGGTGCTTTCTCTTCCAGACCCGGAGCAGCCCTGATTAGCAGCCAGGAAGAAATCGATCGATCGGTGCCGGTAATCGAACGTTTAATCCATGAATTCCCTCATGCCGTCTTTTCCATAGACACTTTTCGGGCAGATGTCGCTAAAGCTTGTATACATGCCGGAGCACACATCATCAACGATATCTCGGGAGGCAATCTCGACGAAGATATGTTTTCGGTCGTAGCCGAACTGCAAGTGCCTTACATCCTGATGCATATGCGTGGCCGTCCGGACACCATGCAACAGCTTACAGATTATGACGATATCGCTACTGATGTAGCCGTAGAACTGGGGGAACGCATTGCTAAACTTCGCGCATTGGGAGTCCGGGATATTATTCTAGATCCCGGTTTTGGTTTTGCGAAGACCATAGCACAAAACTATGAGCTATTATTGCGAGTAGATGAACTGCATTACTTCGGTCTACCGATACTGGGTGGCATTTCGAGAAAGTCCATGATCTATAAAAAACTCGGCATCACACCTCAGGAAGCCTTAAATGGAACTACGGCATTAAATACACTATTGCTTGAGCGAGGCGTACAGATTCTCCGCGTACATGATGTGAAAGAAGCCAGACAATTGGTGGATATGTTTTTCTGATACATCTTACCTCTACCCAATTACCTCACAACTTTCTCGCCGTTCAAAAAACATTCATCCCTAAAATCCTGTGGTGTCTTACCCAGATATTTTTTAAAAACCCGAAAAAAAGATGCTCTGGAATTAAAGCCGGACATTTCAGCAATATACTCGACCTTATAAAGTCGATAATCCTCATGGATCAGCATCAACTTGGCTTCTTCAACACGATAACGATTTACCATCTCAAAAAAAGTCATCTTTAAATGTGTATTGATGAAAGCGGATAGCACTGCCGGACGGATATGTAGCAGCGCAGCGACATCATATAGTTTTAATCCTGTTTTGGTATGTATTTTTTCAATAATAAAAAGCTGTTCCAGTTTTGCTTGCAGATTGCTTTCATTATTCCATTCATCGCTACGCCCTATTCGAGCTTTTTTTAATAGCTCGACCTCCTCTATAAAATGATTAAGCGGTGCCACAGCTTTAGCAAAAGTTTGGTATTCAGGCTTGTTAAATATCACATGGTATGACAACCCTTTATATAGCATAAAACCATACATCAAAAGGGATGCGACAGGCACAGCGATCAAATCCAGATAAATATGTGATTTTCCTGTGATGAGTACCGGTATGAAATAGGCTAACAACAGAAACACGTTCAGCGATAGGAGACATCGTAGAAATACTCTTTGCCATCTTACAGATATCTCCGCCTCATACATTCCTAACTCCTTCGCTCTGTCTTTGTACAGACTTACTCTTTTCCAGCCCACATATAGATAATAACAGAGGTGGATAAGCAACAGCAGGGACATTGTATTGAAAAAGGGTTCTTCGCCTGCATGCACCTTGTCCATGACAAGCACTTTCTCCTTGTACGGAATCATCATATAATATCCGGCACTCGAAAGAGTCAATACTGCCGGCACAAAATGCCACAAACTATGTAGTGCCGATCGGATGCTTTTGCCTTGTATCAGCGACAAATACACCAACAATACAGGACCAAATGTAAAATTGATACCACCATTTACCGAATTTAGAAACAGCAGTTCCGGTTTACCCAAAAAAATAGAAACAACATTATGGGCAACAGTAGACACCGGATACAGCACCAAAATTGCGAGGAAAACATTCGCTTTTGCATTATTCTTCCTAAGCAGCAAACTGCCAGCCATTGTGAATAGTACAATAATTGACAACAGATTTATTTGTAAGATAAGCGAATCTGAAATATGCATCGGATCTGTCTTGGTAAGTTATGCTAAGTATCTTCTCTATGTAGGTTAATAGTACGAAAATAAAAAATAAAAAATCGAAATGCAAAACTTTGCACTTGTACAAAATCAGACGGCTCCACAGCATTTAAAAAACACTTATTTACAACTACTTAAGAAAAACTGGGACTACTTTATTGGTAAGTTGAGACAAGCTTGTCGCTCTTTTATAGCTTATTTATTCTGTTTTATTGGTTTATTAGACTATTCATAAAATTCAGACAATCCAGAAAATGTCGATATTTTTTAGAGACCACGCTAATTTATAAAAACCATGAATACATTAATCAAAAAGTTAACAAGCTCTGCATTCCTTATTATCGCTATCAGCTTCGTTAGTACCCTACAGGCGCAACAACCTACTGAAAAAGAAGTCAAACAGGCATTTGCGCCAAAAGGAACGCACCGCGCGCCGTTCAAAAAAGCCACCGAAGTAGCACTCACAAGCGTTAATTTACAATTCAAGCTAGCCACCCGTCAGGAACAGGAAAAACGTAAGGTAGGCAATGTGATTACTTGGGGTTTCCTCGAAGGTATAGATGATGCTCTCTTTCAGGAAATAACAGACGAATATTACAAAAATCTGGAGGCAAAGCTTAGAGCAAACGGTTTTTCGCTGAACAACGGCTACAAAGATCATAAATCTTATCAAAAACTAGTAGAAAGTAACACTGATCTGCAAAGGGAGACAAATAAAAAAAATTGGGGAGCGTCCAAAATTTTCACGGCAAACAATGCACCATATATCGAGTATCCCACGGGAATGATGGGAGCTCACGCTTCATTAGGCAACGACCTAAAAATACCTGTTGGACAGCTGTTTATTACCATAGATTTTATCGAAATTATACAAAATATCAATCGCGGGCTTTCGAGTTTTACGTTAATGGGCAACAGTGACCGTACGGACAAATTCGAAACTGATATGCGACCTATTGTCCGCATCGAGGGTATCACAGCTGCATCTATGGGCAAACAGTTCAAGGGTGACGGCACGTATGCTAAATTCACAGGCGACAATTGGAGTTTTTGCAATGCCATCCTTCAGCCCGGGGTTACAATCACATCAGACGTTACGTACGCCAATGATGTAGAGACAGCAGAAGGAATACCCGAGAGCATGAAGAAATTTAAAAGTGCAGTGGTCGGGGACCTGGTAGGCATTTTTTCACGTGGTACCGTCAAAAGCGGACGTGGCAATCTGGAAGCGACCTACACCATTCAAGCTAATCCACAGGCTTATAAAAAAGCTGTACTAAATGCGTTAGACAAATACAACGATTATCTGATCGCTTATATCAAAGCGAATAATTGATCCACGATGGATTAAAAATTATTTTCCGCTTATGAAAGCTATACACATACTCCTCCTCCTGCTATTGGTATCCTGCGGCAAGAACGAAGTTCCGGGTGAAACAGGAGATGACACTCCCAGCACCTCCGATCCTGCACTGAGCAACAGTGGCAGCACCCGACTGAACCAGCCTATACCTAATTTTGAGTGGATTGGTGCATACAATGATCATATCTATGGTTGTGATGTGTACACCGGTACTTATCTGGCCCGCTTCAGCACTGTCGACCGTAAAATGGATATGCTTAAAAAATATGGTTCAGCAGAGACCTTTCAGGCGATAGCCCATTCGGTAGACTCAAAGGGTAATATCTATTACTACGCTAAAGCAGGCGGGGGAAATGTAGGACTTATGAAAATAGAAGCTAATGGGAATGTACAATGGAAGAAAAAACTAAAAATGACCTTAAGCCCCTACAATGATCCAAGTGATATGCAACCTGTTGCCGTAAAACATATCAACGGCTACCTTTGGGCCTTATCAAGTCTGTACTTATTCAAGGTAGATCCGGAAAATGGTGAAGTCCTGAATACAATTGGAATTAGCAGTACCGGGGAGCGTTGGACGCCCGGGCAGGATATTATCAAAGCAGGCGACAATATTATGGTACAGATGGGGGGCGGGCAATTGCATTTTCATATCCTGCGAACTTCCGACTTGAAACCCCTTAAATCCGTGAAAACTCCTTTCACGATATTTCCCACTTCAGGATTTCCGACTAATACCATTCTAGATGTAGCAGCCAATCGTTTTTTTGCCGTAACACATTACCGTGAACAATCCTCTTTATTTCCCAGAGGAGTCCTCATTGAATTTGATTCCGATGGGAAAATCCTGAACAGTGCTATCCTAAAAGACGGGTTGGACCAGTTTGAAGTAACCCGTATGCACCGTGACAAAGCGGGGAACTATGCCGTTGCTTTTAATACAATTATCGAGCTGGGCAGCAACTTAAAAACAAAAGATGTATTAATATTCAACAAAGATCTGGAGCTGATCCACAAAGTAAGCCTCCCACCGAACCTGAAAAGATCAGCCATTTCGTTCAATATATCTATGGTAGCTTTAGTCAATGAAAACAACTTTAACAATACAATCATCGAATGGGTAGACACCAAAAATCCAGGTTGCAAATCCAACAGCAGATTAACGAATATCAAACTCGAAACGCTGGCTTTTAATGCGGCAGAAGTAAACACGGATGTACAGCCTTTCACTTCTTTAATGAGTTATGCTGGGAGCGAAGATATGACCTATACTGTGGAGGATATAAACTTTAGCCAGACTGTTTCGGCATGCAATTAATCCGTTTATGATGAAAGTATTTATTAGCATCGATCTTCTGCCCAACAACTATATAGGACTACTCCTGTTTCTTTGTCCTCTACTATGGGCGTGTCCCGGAAAAAAAGAAGATCCGCAGCCCGATAAACAACCTACTGCCGAAGAAGTCATGACCGATTGGGCAAAGGAGGTGAGTTTTGGAAAAATCAGCGTTTCACCCGGAACATGGAGCTACAAAGATATTATTTTCAATAAGGACAACGCTGCTTTGCTGGACAACGATAATCGGATATTCGTTTCCTATGACAACGGCGACAGCTGGGTCGAAAAACTGAAAATCACTGGGGCAACACTGAAAAGCATTGCACTGAAACCAGACGGCGAGAAACTGTTTATCGGTGGTGTTAGTGTAGGTCCCTACACCTTTGGGGCAAAATTCTGGGTGTACCATACACCAAAAAATGGCACCATTAGCCTAGATTACGATGGCGAAGCTATTCTTGCACAGCTCAACGATCCGATTAACCACGATTTTCAACGTACGCAATGGAATGACGATGGCTCGGTCTACGCTAGTTTTGGTCGCACGACCAAAATGGATGGATTTTTCGGAAACATCACACCGGATGGACGGAAGACTTTTAATCGTCGTACTCCTTCCTTTTCACGTATAGATGACAGAGAGCCTGCACGGCAGCCTAGCCATTGTGCGGGTTTTTATATACAGAACAATAGCGCAACGACTGTTTTGTGTGTCTACGAATATAATCCTACTGCTATGATGGGTATCGTTTCTCCCTATCAATCGGGCAGTAAAGGGGGTGGCAACAGTTGGTTGCGCCTCGCCCTCTATTGGAAAGCCGACCTAGTGTACCATATCGGACAGGATCTGACGGGCAAACACGCCGTTTATGTGTCGCAGGCCAACAGGCTGTTTTACGATGGCAAATACCTTATCAACCACAAAAACCTGCAAGGCGAACTGCAATGTGCTTCGATAGATAACAACGGCTACCTGTGGGTGGGTACCAGCAACGGCCTCTACAAAGCCACCAAGAAGATGCCGGAGCTGCCGAAAACGGTGTTTGACAAGGAATAATGGAGAATTGATTAATAATACAGCTATGAAAACCTTACAATCAGTACTACTGTCAATCGTCTTTGCCCTGCTTGCGGTGGCAAGCTATGCGCAATCACCTATCAGCTCCTGCCGCAGGTCCTTTGACCCCGAAGGAAAAGGTATAAGCCGCGAACAACATGACGAAGCGTACCGCCAAATATATATGCAGTTCAGCAAGTTCCGAGAAAAAAGCAAGTCAGGTCTCGACCCCGGCGGCATAGAAATAAAAAGCAGGAACCCCAAATACAGCAAGATGTACCTCTACGCCGATTACATCTTGTCTCACGAGATGAAACCGGACATTAACATGGTCATCGACCTGAAGTCGCCCAATAGCGGTAAGCACGCCTACCTATATATGGCTTATGTAGAGCTTGCCCCCGATGCGCAGGGCAACAAAAAAGAACTGGTACTGTTCTTTTTCTCCGGCTACAACATCAGGGCAAAGAAAAAGTACAACACAGACACCAAAACCGCATATGTGAAAGAAATAGCGGCGGACATAGACAAAAATCCCATCGTGGTGGCAGAAACGCAACCCGATGTTGTCCTTGAGGTGGACGAATACGCCAGCGGCGGAAGCCCGAAAATAAAAGCTTTCGGCACCACCACCTATATCTACGACATCAACAGCCTGCACCCCAACAAAATCCCGCTCACCATCGGGAAGCTGTTCCAGTACAAATCCGGCTTAAAGAGCATCAAAAATTATGAAACAGCAATGCTCGTCAACTACAGCCAAAACGGCAAAACTACCGGTACAATCGAATATATTCCAAAAGAAGGTGGCAAAGCTTTGGTACTCGAACACATCAAAAAGTTCGATGAAAACGGACAGCTTACGGAAGCAGGTTTTGAAATCAGTACCTCTGTGAAGACAGGCGAAAAAATTGTGGGAACCTGGAATAATTCCACAAAAATAAACATCTATACCGACAAAAAAACACTTTCATTCGGAATGGACTTACACAACGGCAAGACCTATTTCACTACTGTCTTCAGCTTGCCCGCAGGCATAGAAAAAAATTGGAAGAATGATGTTCGCAAGTTCAACATCGAACCAGACCTGCTGGAGGAGCTGCGCCAAAACCTGGGCAGAGAACCCGTAGAAGACCGGGAACAGTTTCAGGAGTTTCTGACCAATTTTCAGCGGCTCAATGAATACGTCATCATAGACGAGACAGCAAAAAACATACACGGTATGCCTGTGAAATATATCTACAAAGGCACCTACAACAAGGACGGCCAACCCCACGGCTGGGGCCTAATGTATGCCGTCAACCACTATGATGACGAATACTACATCGGGCAGTTCAAAAATGGCATGCCCGATGGTCTGGGCATACGACAAGATTTTAAGCTAGACAAGCCCGAAATCAGGTACAGTAGTCGGGGTATGCACGTCGGAAACACACTGGTATACGGAACACGAATAGCACGCCCGGCCCCCGTGTATGACCCTAACTACGCATCCAACAACGGATATTACCAACCTCACGGATACTATGTAACCCACGGCGATTTCAGGCAGGGTGAGCTCAACGGCAAGGGAAGCCATATCTGGTATCAAGGATTTGACAATGGCATAGGAGACTTGTCCTATGGAAATTTCCAAAACGGCAAGTTGCACGGCACAGGGAGCTATTATGACAATGATGAGAAGAAAGTCGGCGAATTTGAAAACGGCAATTTTTTGTCGGGCAACAGCGTAACCGATAAAATGTATGACAACAACTTTTACCCTGGCGCAGTGGTGCTGTACAATGGTAAAAAATACGTAATTATGAATAAAGCAAACGGCCGGATTTATTTAGACGGAATAGATGTAGCCAGCACGGCAAATCTATCGCTGACAGGCGAACGTTCTGTACAAAGAAAAGTCTGCAATATTTGCAACGGAACCGGATTTTTAAACCCGACCAGCAATACCGTTTTCTCTGGTGTAACCCAAACACAAAAAAGCTACCAAACAGGCCCCACAGGTTACGTCGTGTGGGAAAAAACCACGACTACCACTACAGCCCCGGTTACTACACACCGGACGAACAGATGTACAGCCTGTACCGGAGGATCGTCAGGAAATGCCCCTGTGCCGCTAAAATCAGACCAAAGGTGAAAAAGTAAAAATTTAGATAATTTGAAAATGATTGTTTAAAGTTACTGATAACTGTACGGGCTGCCTTTGTGGCTGCCCAACAAAAGGGCCGCCAAATATAAATTAAGGATTGCCACAAGGGTGATCCCTACTAATAAAAAAATGAAACAACTCCGTCACATAGACATCCTGACTATATTGGTCATCACCATCTGGGGTATACTCCGGAGGGAGGTGACCGTATTCTATATCATTTACCTATTCTGGTTTCAGGAAGCCATCCGGACATTGGTTGACTTCATTTATCTGTTGTTGCACAAAAAAACCTTAGCAGATAGAAAACTGCTCCTTGCGCAGACGTTCGGCGCAGGTTTTCTGCTGTTTATCTATCTGGTATTTATCGTCTTGCTGTTCGGTTTTATGCTGAATTGGGAACAATCTGAGCTCCTTGGCGCAAATGCGCGGATGCTTTTCTTCCAAAACACGTTTTTTAACGTCAATATCCTACTGTTTCTAATAGAATACACCTATTTCCGCATTAAAGTGGAGGACAATAATCTGCAAATCCAGACCTTCAACCGCCGCCATATCATCCTGCATATTTCCATTATCGTAGGTGCATTCATCCAGCTCGTCGTTGTGCAGCATTATGATATGACAGGCCTGTGGGGTTCCGTGGCGGTGATTGCCCCTTTTTTGTTGCTGAAAATATGGATTGACAAATCGGAAAATAATCGCCACGAAGTCACAAATAAAACCTTAGTGCCTTGGGGAATTAATGCTGAAAGAAATCGAACAAGAAATAAAAAAATGAAAATAACAAAAAACGACATGCTGTTTACGCTCGCACTTGTATTTGCCCTATGGTTTACCACTACGGGTATTTTCTGGGTGTATTGGACGGCATTGTTCGTGGCCTATCCCTTTGGTATCGCTTCACTTTTTATCTGGCAGAATATCAGGAAAGACGGGAGGAAAAGAAATGCCATAATTCCAGTCATACTCATTGCAGGCTTGTTGCTTTCATTGGGGATGCTGTTGCCCTCGCTCATAAACAGGTTAGGAATAGACTGTTGTTGATATGGATAACTAACTTTTGGCACAATGAAGAAAATAATCTATTTCACATGTTATCTGTTGGCACTGTCCAATATAGGGTATGCACAGCAGACCGCTGGAGATTGGTACCGCAAAGCACAGGAAGCAAGAACTGCGGGAGACCACAGCAATATGCTGCACTATCTGAACGAAGCCGTAACACTTGGCCATACCGATGCGACGAACAGTCTCGGCTATCTGTACCACAAAGGCAAAGTAGTGCCGGAAGACTTGGGCAAAGCTATGGAGCTATACAATATGGCCGCCAAAAAAGGCAATCCCGACGCACAGTTCAACCTATCGCTACTCTATAAGTACGGAATGGGCACTGCCGAAAATCCCGAAAAAGCATTTTACTGGCAACATCTGGCTGCCCAAAACGGTATTACCGAGGCTATGTCCAATCTAGGCGAAGATTATTACAGCGGCTACGGAACGACACCCAACGACAGCCTTGCATTTTTATGGATGTCCCGGGCTGTCTCCCATGACCTGAGAGGAGCTTACAGCAAACTTGGTTTTTTCTATCAATACGGTATAGGTACACCTATCTCGATAGACAGTGCCATCAGCTATTACCAAAAAGGTATAGCTAAAGACGACCATTATGCGATGCAAAATCTCGCCAACCTGTACTACACAGGTTCAGGTGTGGCAAAAGATGCGGAAAGAGCTTTGCACTATTACAGCCTTGCCGCCGACAAAGGTAATATCGACTGCGTATATTATAAAGCGACGATGTTATACGATGGTCTCGGTACAGTAAAGGATATACCAGGAGCATTCCGACTGTATCACAAAGCCGCATCGGCAGGACAAGTCGGAGCTATGTACGAAATAGGGATGGCCTATTACAACGGGGATGGCGTGGATCAGAATCGAACGGAAGCCCTATACTGGCTCCGCAAAGCCGCAAAAGCCGGACATCAAAAAGCCATCACTTTTGTGGGGAAAGAGGATTAAAGAATTTGGAAATGATTGTTTAAAGTTACTGACAACTAACCACTAATAACTAACAACGATGAAAACAAAAACTACTATATTGACCGCAAAGGCGAAAAAATTAAATAGAAAAGCGATTCCATAAAAAACTGGACGACCTGTAAAAATGAACCATTCGGAAACATACCATTCACAAGCCTACAACCTGCGGGATCTGCTGACATCGGCTACATGGGAATTACATACGGACCATTTCCTCCGCACCTCGAAGAGACATATCACAGCGCAATTTCCCTATTCTCGGATAGATGCCATACGCCTGTGCTTCCACATGGGCGGCAGAGGTTCTGCCGCAAAATTCTGCTGTTATTTTTCCATAAACGGTCATTGGAACAATAAACAGATGCTGAGCAGTGCCAACAGCGACACCAAAACCGAAGATTATAAGACGTACCGCAACTTTGTTGTCGAATTTATCCGTCGGATCAAACAGAGCAATCCTGCAGTTCGGCTCATTATCGGACATAGCCAGACTTCCTGGTTGTTTTATCTGGCTACTGTTGTCTTTTTGTTGTGTGTGCCTATTTTTACCTACAGGCAACATATCTCAAGCGGTAAAGAAAGTTTCTGGATCGGTCTGGTTTTATTGCTGCTGAGTAGTCCATTGGTGGCAAGCTTGGTTAAGTATTTTCCCAAAGCGCTCCAATGGGGGGAGACTATCCCCGAAAGCGTATTACCGACTCCAAAAACACCGTAATATGAAAAAAAGAACCAAACAAAAGTACGCTGTAGCCTATATCAACCGACGGACGCCAACATTGTATATGGTAACCCTCATCACCGTAGCATTGTCCATATTCACTTTTTATATGATCTTCTTCGATCTGGACAATTTCTTTATAGAATACTCTTCCAAGCTGTCCGGTATCTTTTGGATGATCTACTTTGTGATTTTCGGCAACATCCTATTGATATGCATGTTATGGTTGAGCGGTCGCTACATCCTGAAAATTGAAGAAGCAGAAGAAGGATTTGTATATATAAAAACATGGTCCATTATCGGTCTGCACCGGACAAAAAGATACCCCAAAGCAATCACCACCTCCGGCACTTATTACCACGGCAGAGCGAATCTGCCCAGCACCCCCGTAGTCAATGCCCCTTTTTCGGTCTTGCGTACCCCGAGCGGAAAAAGATTGATATTGGATGAAGCCGGAGGCAGCATACCAAAAACCATCTGATTTTCCGACAATGCTATAAAACACAACGAGACTGTCTCTTCTATTTTTGAGACAGTCTCGGTTGAAGTCTGAAGAATTTCTTCAACGGAGTCTTCAATTACATGCCTTATACCGTCATGCAGCTATTCTCCATAAAAGTTGATATCGCCATAAACTGCATAGGCATTAGTTGCTCCACGGACAAAATCAACACGCACGTAACGCGCTGTATGGGTCTTCGGCAATAGATACAATTGCTCACCATCTATGGTCCGATTAAATTCCTTTACAAAGACGGGATTAGGATCTGCCTGTGCTGCATTTTTATACATATAGGGTGTAGTGTACACAACACCATCCTCACTAAAAGAAATATTGATATCCCAGGAAGAGTTTTCTCCATCTCCCCATTTTCTGTGAATCGTTAGCGCGGAAAACCGGCGTATTCGATTAAAATCTACAATCACATGTTGTCCTGTCGGCGCCCCGCTAACGGTCACATATTGACTTGAGCGCCAATAGGTGGAGGGGTCATTGTCCAAGAGATCTATTGCAGATAGCCCACTTTGCGTAGAGGAAGCCGTAATGTTCCAATTATCATTCTTTAATTTGGAAAAACCTGCCAAAGGAGTAACGGCAAACGTCTTTACACTGGTACTAAATGCATCTGCATATAAAACATCGGCCGTAAATGTATACACTCGGTTCAGATCCAAGCCCCGCAATGAATATTCCTGCCTTAAACTATTGGCATTTATTTCCAATTCCTGATCATCATATCTCAAACGGATAACTGCCGGAATAGCCTGTGGATTTTCCCAGAGTACACGCACCCCTCCATCGCCACCGTTGATCACAATGCTATTCAGCATATCTAACAATTCATCTTCTGGGTCTGATGGAGCAATTTTCCGACTCTTTACGCTTTGTTCCCGTGCAACCTTACTGTTTGTAGAAGAAAAAGCTTGTATGTAAAACTTATAAACCTCCGTATCCGGCAACATAATCTCCACCGAACTACTTCTTTCATTCACCGCTTCCGTAATCGTAATCTTTTCTCCTTCTATTGTATACGAAATCTCTACTTTGTCGTACAGCCGATCATCTGGATTTTCCCAAGACAACAGAACACCTTCTGCGTCTGAGGTGGCGATCAGCTTCTCTACCCCTGGAATAGATGTATCTACGACCATAACCTCTTCATCTTTACACGCTCCGAGAACGAGAATCGTGAACAAAAAAACTACTATATATTTTTTCATAATAACTAGTCAATTTTAATAAACTGAACTTTCATACTCTTGATATCCAATATAATCTGATATCGACCTGTTTCTCCAGGCTGTACACGCCATTTCCAGTCCGGACTATTGCCAGCTGCTAGAACATCTAAATCCGTTTGAATAGACGCTTCTGCTTTCCATGGCCTCAACTGCAATGTCGCCGCTGAAAAATTTGCCTCCGTCGAAAACTTAAATTCCCCACCTGTCGTACCCACCACTTGTGTCAAGAATAAGGTGATCATACCTATATTGGGGCTGTACACATCCCATTCCAAAGGAAAGGGAGCTCCTGCAAAAGAACCAGCCGGGGTAGCTCCTCCTCCTATATAGATATTCAAATAAGGAACTTCCTGTATATCGATTCTTTGGTTGATCCGATCCAACACAATTGCATAAAAACCTGCCTCATCTATCGTAAAATCTTCACCGGATTGATCCTCAGAATCCATAAGTACAATACCATCTCCATCTCCTTTACCATATGCCGGATAAGGCTGATCCATGATTGTCGCTATCTTGAACGAACCCGGATTCAATTTACCACGCCAAGAATAGATCTCTCCAGCCACGACCTCCCTCATCTCGATCATGTTAGCTCCTTCGGTTGCATTGCCATAGATAAATATAGAACTAGACTCAATATGGTATGGAGTCACCGATACAGGGCGTGTCGAATACAAAGGTTTGATAAACTTTTCTTCCGAGCTTACTTGTGCAATAACCCGAACACTGATTGATACTGCATCGGATTCGATTCTTTTCCAATGGCTACGGATCAATTTCTCCAGTTCATCATGAGTATACGTCTTGAAATACACTCCTTCCGGCATCTCGATAGCTGGAATGGCGGTTGTAAAATCATTCTCCGTTACATCCATTTTGAACAAGTATTTGACCGGATAATGTGCCTCTATCTCTTTCAGTGGCTCCCACGTTACCAGTAACGCTTGATCTCTCCGTTTAGCCGGATCAAGTGTAATCTGTTGCGAAGAAACCTCCAGGCGAACAGCATCGTCTTCTCTGTAATCCGCAATCATGTCGTCTAGCACAGGTATGACCGTAGCCTCCTGTTTACAACCTATAAGCAGCATAAAGATGCCTATAAACAATAATAATCTTTTCATATCTATTTCATCATTAGAATTGTACTTTTACCTGCAACGGCAAATGGTCCGAAGCAATATTCCCTGTCGTGAAATCATCATTTATCACCTTATACTCCAACACATGGACTTTTCTGGAAACAAAAACATAGTCAATGCGGGATGTCGGGACCTTGGTAAGATCATAACCATAATACGTTCCCTCCGGACCTGTTGCAGGAGCTCTTGTAATGGGTTTCGAATCCCATAAAAATTTAGTTCCCACCAATGTCGTCATCGCCTCGCTTGAAGGTTCCGAATTCAAGTCACCCGTCATCACAACCGGAGAATCACCCGCAATCTCCCGAATTTTATTTAACATAAGCTTGGATGATTCTTCCCGTGCCATCGTACTTTGGTGGTCATAATGTGCATTAAAGACAAAAAAGATCCGATCGGTTTCTATATCACTAAATTTCACCCACGTACAGATACGTTTGATCGTAGCACCCCAGTCCGATGAAGGTATTTCTGGAGTTTGAGATAACCAGAATGTACCTTTATCTTCCACTTTGAATTTTCCCGTTTTATAAAGTATAGCACAAGTTTCACCTGCCAACACGCCATCATCTCTGCCTACAGCTACATAGGCGTAATCCTTACCTTCTACTATGTCTTCTATTTGTGAGATATAACCTTCCTGCGTACCCAAGATATCAAAATCATGGTCATCCACGATCTTGCGCACCCATTCCTTACGGTTCTCCCAGCTCTGTTCTCCCACATCAGCCGAGGTCAACAGCCGAAGATTATAGCTACCTACAGCAACTTGCAATTTATCGGTATCGTCTTCTACGCCTATCGCCAAATCATCATCAAAATCACGTATTAGCCCCTCATTTCCCGAGCAACCAAACAGTAGCACCGACAACAATAAAAAGGATGTATATTTCTTCATGTTGTTCATCTTACCAATCTTTATTTTGTACTAAATTTGCATTATTGTCCCTATAATTTTGATAAATAGGCCAGAAATAGTTCCGCATGGTCCATGATCGGGTCATATAGGCCGTACGGGTGTAAAAACCATTATTCGTGGAAGACCTATTCATTCCATAAATCGGTGTCCTAAAAATATCTTCTGCCATTTTCCAGCGTCGTATATCGTTATAGCGTATATCGCCTTCCATCGCAAATTCCACTCTTCTCTCCTTACGGATGACTTCCCGCATCACATCTGGATCGGTGCTGACATTAATTTGTCCCGCACCAGTACCATAGGTCGGTATACCCGCTCTTTCCCGAATAAGGTTGACATATTTCAAAATGTCGGCATGGCCCGGAGTTACTTCGTTGAGTGCTTCCGCATAATTCAGATAAAACTCACCTAAGCGTAAGATAATTGCCGGCTGATACGGCACATTACCATTTTTCGGATCAGCCTCCGGATTGACTCCTTTTCTATTCAGATAACCACTTTGCGGTGAGTCATGTGTTGGACCACCGTCCAGGCCTCCACTTTTAAACTGCGTAGCGCGTCCGGCACGAGGTATCCATTGGTTGTCATGCCACAATGTGATATAAAAACGAGGTTCCCTATTTACGTACATATTATAGGTCCCTACTTCAGACACCAAACCTTCAGCACGTGAAGTTCCGCCGAGGTTATATTTGGTATCCGGATAAAAGGTCTGTGCTATACTAAATCCCGACTCGACATAATCAGATCCTAAATCACCGATCGACAGACCATTTTTCATGAAGAAGGCATCCACTAAGTTTTGGGTCGAACCGTAATAGCCTGAGCCTCCCGCATACCCTCTCGGGTTGCCGATACCATTATACCAAGAACGCGCATTAGTCGCCCGACCAAAAATAATTTCCTTATTTACATTGGCGGTTTTGAGAAACAGATTCTGAAACGACAGAAACGGGTCAATCCGACCATTCGGATAATACTCCCGGTATAAATCATAATTGCCTTCTTCAGCAAGATCTAAAAATTCGCGTGTAGCGTCTACAGCTTTTTTCCATTTATTCGAATCGTATGTCTGTGGGAATAAATGTGTTCCATCTGGATTAATCAGGTCAGCATACTCGATATTACCATTGTACAAAGGACTAGCCGCATAAAGCCACAGCCGGGCGCGTAATGCCATACAGATACCTTTGTTTGGACGACCGAACATTTGGTCCGCATTGCTGTACGTCGTCGGGAAAAAGTTAGCTAACACTTTATACTCATTGTCCAACCAATCGACAATCTCATCCACGGGAGTACGCGCTACAGTAACCTGCTCCAAAGGAGTATCCGCCCCCACCAATGTCGTAATCAACGGAAAAGGACCGTAAACCTCCAACAGTTTGTGGTAGTAGAAAGCGATCAAAAAACGGGCTTCCATTTTCATCTGCTGCACCATGGCTGCTGATTGTCCTTGAGCATCCAGGGGTTTGACATTTTCGATAAACAACAGTGCCGAACGTACATCCTTATAAGCGTCGCCCCATATATCTACGGGCGGCAAATCTGTTGCGCTGATCGATCCTTGATTATTCGCAACTATCCATTTCCAATATTCATTAAACTGGCTCATCGCAATGGCAATCTGTGCATCATCCGAAAAAAAGATGCTCCCCCACTGTCTGGTATAATCCATCAATGGATCTGGAACCTTACTGTATATTCCGGTAAGCCATTCTTCAGTACGCACGCGGTCATTGAACACCATTTCTAAACTCAAGGCGTCGTCAGGCATCTTGTCCAAAAACTTGTCACAGGACATCATTCCCAAAAGTACTGTGACGATACATATTCTATACATTGTCTTCATGATTGCAATTCCTTTAAAACGTTATTTCGATACCTCCCGACACAATGCGCTGCAATGGATATTTCAACCCATTCTGCGAACCGATCTCCGGATCCCACATTTTGAAATACGAGAAAGTCAACAAATTGCTACCCCGCAAAAATATCCGTGCATTTTTCATCAGTAACTTTTCCTGTGTAGCTTTGGGTAAGGTATACCCCACCTCCAAATTCTTCAACCTAAGGTAAGAGGCGTCCACCAACCACCAAGTCGAATAGCGCATATTGTTTGAACTTTGGGAACTGGACAACCTCGGCCATATCACATTGCTGGAAGGGTTTTCCGGAGTCCATCGATCATCCACATTCGCATAGATATTGCCTGTACCCCCACCCCCACTACCGGGAACCAACGTTGCTCCCTGCAGCATATTGGTAAAATCTGTCGCTCCTTGGAACAAGAAGCCTAGATCAAATTGTTTGTATCTCGTATTGATACCGAAGCCAAAGATAGTCTGTGGCACATAAGGCTTACCAATCGCGGTTTCGTCCTCACTGTCAATAATCATATCACCGTTCAGGTCGCGATATTTGATATCACCTGCCCTTACTGGCCCATACGAAGGTTGAGGTAGTCCTTCCTTTAAGAGACGCTTGGCTTCATCGTCAAAATCCGAATAGGAATACAATCCCTCGGCGATCAAACCGAAATGCTGATTCATAGATTGTCCCGTTCGTGCACGGAAAGATTGTTTGAGATTTTCTGATTCATCGTATTCGATGACGGTATTCTTGGCATAGGTAAAGTTACCTCTTGCGGAAATAAACCAATCGGGCGAAAAACGGTGGTTGACCATCAGTTCCACCTCAAAACCTCTATTGTCCACCCGGCCATAATTGGCAAAAGGGGATAGGTTGTAACCAGCGGTCTCCGGAATAGTCTTTCGGCGCATAAAGATATCACGACGTTTCTCATTGAACCAGTCGGCCTGTATATGCACAGCATTGTTCCACAAGCCCAATTCCATACCTATATCGAGCTTTTCAGCGGTTTCCCAGGTCATGTTTTCTATACCGAAATCCCCTTCACGCCAGCCGCCGAAGCCAAAGTTGTTGGTATATCCGAAAGAATATCCGCCAGCGGGATCTATGGTCGAGATGTAGGCAAACCGGCGTACATCGTTCACATCATCACCCTGTATCTGATCGTTACCAACCAATCCCCAGGAACCCCGGAATTTCAACTTAGACACGGTACCCAGCAAAGGTTCAAAGAAACGTTCGCTCGAAGGCATCCACCCCATTGCAAACGAGGGGAAGAAACCAAAACGGTAGCCCTTCTTAAAGTTTTCAGAACCATTATACCCAAAGTTGAACTCCGCAAAATAACGGTCATCATACGAGTAAGCAGTCCTTCCGGCTATACCCGTGTTTCGGTGTGGAAGAGCATCAATAGCTTTAGCTAAACTCTGATCTACAAAATCCCGCAGATTGAATAAGAACAATCCATCCAGATGATGTACATTGTTTAAAGTCTTATTATAGTTGAGTCGGCTTTCGAAATATATTGTACGATTTCCACCCGATGTACGACTATAGCCCAAAAACTCCTGTCCATCTTTCCCAACCTCAGATGTCACCAGCTCGCCGATGTCATTCCGGCCATTGGCAATAAAGTTACGTGGTGTTTTGGTCCTGCGCTGATCGTGCCTGTTGAATGAATCAAAGGAGGCCAATACGCTACCCTTCAAACCATCCAATACAGGGATCAGCATTCCAATATCCTGCACTACATTAATCTGCGTCTCTAAATTGCTATCATAACGCTGTTGATACCCGGTCTGTGTAGCATCCGACCAAGGATTATACCGTGCATCTATCCGAGGAATTTCTCCATTAGAATACATGATGGGGTGTACATAAGGTGGCGTATCCATGGCACGACTAAAAATGGTGCTGATACCCACTCCCGGCGCTTGGCGCTCCGTGATATAGCCTCCTATACCCACAGCAAGCTTGGTCGAAGAAGTCAGATCCAAGTCTACATTACTCCGGAGATTATATTTTTTTAATCCTAATCTTGAGTCATAGTTCTGTCGATCATCTACCGCAATCATACCCGTCTCATTGAAATAAGCCGCTACCAAGCTGTATCGGAGCCGTTCCGTACCACCATTGACATCCATACTCAAGCGACCATTGCCTGAAAAAGGTGTCGTCACCGCATCCATCCAGTCTACATCCGCATAGAGGTCGGGATCATAGCCTATACGCGTATTGTGTATCCGTTCTTCGGAAAACAAAGGCGATAATCCCGAATAACTATTAGCGGTATTGATCGTTTCCATATATTTGGCGGCTCCCACAAATTCGGGAAGCTTGGTTGGTTGTGACAATCCATAATCTGCCTTGACGGTAAAACGAGGTTTACCTTGTTTTCCACGCTTCGTCTGCACCAGGATTACCCCATTGGCGCCACGTACGCCATATACCGCCGTAGCCGTTGCATCTTTCAAGATCGAAAACGATTCGATTTCTTCGGGCGAGATGTTGTCCAAACTTCGCTCAATCCCATCAATCAATACAAGAGGGGTGGTATTCGCGCCAAAGCTATTCATCCCTCGGATCCAGAAATCTGAATTATCATATCCAGGCTCTCCACTTCGTTGCACAGCAATTACGCCTGCTACCTGCCCAGCTAAGCTATTCGTAATCGAACGCGTCTGATTACTCTGTAATACTTCAGGCTTGATGGTTGATATGGCACCGATAACACTTGCCTTACGTTGGGTTCCATAACCTACAACCACCACCTCGCTCAAAGCCTGATCATATTTATCTAATATCAAGGTTTGAGTGCCTGTATTGACAACCGTATGTTCCAAATCCTCAAACCCCACAAAGCGCACGACCAACACATCGCCTACTGCAGCATTAATCACAAAATTTCCATTGTCATCCGTGGTCGTACTCACACCAGTGCCTTTAAGCAATACACTTGCGCCCATAAGCGTCTGCCCCTGCGAATCTTTCACCGTTCCGGTCAACAACCGCTGTGCTTGCTGACTATTTACATTTTGTTGCTGTTTACGGGAAATCACAAAACTTCCCGATTTTTCAGATAGCCGATAGCCCTTCTCATCCAATACATTTTGCAAGGACATCTTATCATAGCGCTGCTCGATCTGAATTTTGGTGAGTTCTTCTGGATTGTAAGCAAATTTCACCCCTAACTCACTTTCCAAGCGATTAATAAGGTTGGTTAAACTCTCACTACTTTTTGTGACATGCACCTTAAGCTGTTTGATGTCCTGCGCAAATGCCTTGAATGACAATAAGACCAGCAAGCATGCGCATACAGCAAACGAATTCCTAATTGGTTTGAATCTCATTTAATTAATTGGTTTTATTATTGAATTATTATCTTGTGACCGCTAATAGCATAGGTATATCCGTACATTTCACATAGGATATCCACAATCTCCGTAATGCTCAACTGTTTTTCAAAGACTGCTGTACATTTCACCTTACCATCCAAGGAAGCTGCTAACTGCACTTCGGTATCATATGCTTGATTGACCATACGCACCACATCTTCCAGATTCATATTGTCAAAGATCAATGGATTGCCTTCTGAAGAGAACAAGTGTACTTCTCCATCCACAGCCAACGAATCGCCTTTGGACAGAATACCCAACGTCTCTTCGCCCTTACCTACAAATACGCGTCCGCGTTCGACCGCTACGCGATAACTATCCGTAGTTTCCCGCACTGTAAATTGTGTACCCAGCACTTTTGTAAAATAGCCTGTGGCTGTTTGCACATAGAAAGGAATCTTACTCGGCACCACCAAAAAAGTAGCCTCACCATGCAACAATACTGTACGGGATTCCTCGGAAAACTCCAGGATGTCAAATGTACTATTACCATATAAGGTGATTTCTGAGCCATCGGGCAGTCGATGTTTGGAGAGATGTGTTTTCTCGACATGAGCTAACACCACATCCTCTTCAACGGATTGGTTCCATTGATAAAGGAAAAACAGACCACCTGCTAAGACGAATATCGCAGCATATTTCATCATTGGCCGTAATCTGGCGAGGATACCTTTTGATTTTGTCTCCCGTTCTAGAAGCGTATGGAGCGATTCGACTTCTGCATCAGAAAGAGTTTCAATCTGCGCAAATATAGTTTCATAAGTCTTTTCTAAATCCTTGCTATTTCGATTGCTACGGATAGATTCCAGAAATTTCTTCCGTTCGGAAGCAGTTAGATTTCCGTCGATAAAGTCTCTTATAACGTGGTTTATATGGTTTTCCTTCTTCATACTGACCTATAAACGAACCAGCAGAAGAAAACCCTCACATTATTTGAAAAAATTTAAAAAAAAGGCAAGAGTCGATAGGTGGGGGTAGTATTTTTTTAGATAAGTTTTTACCGATTTGGTCATTTGAGTCATGTAACGCTCTACCGTTTTGATATTCATATCAAACTTATCCGCGACTTCTTTATAGGATGTGCCGTGAATCTTTATTTCGTAATAAATATCTCGTTTAACTTCATCATAGCTACATAAAGCTTTCTTGGTCACCTCCAACAAGTCATGATAGTCTAGCATTTCTTGCAGAGACATATCCTCCTCGCTGTTACTAACATACGCTGACTCACGTTTGATTTTCCTATACTTGTCAATCCATAAATTTCGGGAAACGACTTTCAGAAACTTCATCCGGGATGGATTGCTGTCAAAATTATTCCACGACAACCACAATCGGGTAAAAGCCTCCTGGGCAAGGTCCCGAGCTGTCTCATCATCCACCCCCATAAACACTAAAGTTAATTTTACTTTTAAAAAGTTGTGCTTATAAAAATTTTCAAATTCAACATCTTTCGTGAAAGAAACAACGTTATTTCCCTGGATATTTCCCATCAGATTTTGAGCTTTACCGTATTTCCATGACAAATAAACAATTGACAAATGAATATACCGTAAACAATTGGTTAACTTACCGACTGCAATTATAGTATTTAAAGCGGATATTTCAAAAAAATATAACTGTCCGGTGCGATCCATACGATCGTTAATACTTACACCAAAACATGCTTATTTTTTGATCTTTACTCCTTATTTTCTAACCGCTACCCAGCTACCTCACTGCACTTCCCGGCTTGATCGCAGATGTAGGATTGACAAAGTCTAATCGTCCATCGGCATCTTCTGCCATCAATATCATTCCTTGTGATTGGATACCTTTGATCTCGCGAGGTTCTAGGTTTACTAAAATAGAAACTTGCTTACCTACAACTTGTTCCGGAGAAAAATACTCTGCAATACCCGACACCACCGTACGTTGGTCGATACCCGTATCTATTTTTAGTTTCAACAGTTTTTTTGTTTTGGCTACCTTCTCAGCTTCCAGGATCGTTCCCACCCGGATATCCAACTTCATAAAGTCGTCGAATGTGATATTTCCTTTAGCAGGAGTCGCCTCTACTGCGACCGTCGCATTATTTACTTTGGCAGCCGCCAGCTTTTGCAATTGAAATTCAACTTGTTCATCCGTAATTTTCTCAAACAAGAGCTGGACTTCACCCAGTTGATGACCGGCTCCAATCAGCCCTTGATGACCGGCTCCTTGCCAGCCTTGTGGAGAAAGATGCAACATCTCAAACAACTTTGCTGCTGTTTTTGGCAAAAAAGGTTGCGCCAGGATAGCCAGATTTCCCACGATTTGTATAGCCACGTTCAATACCGTCTTGACACGTTCCTCATCACTCTTGATCACTTTCCAAGGCTCTTCATCGGCGAGATATTTATTTCCCAATCGGGCAGCATTCATAAAATGATTCAACGCCTCACGGAAACGGTAGCTGGCAATAGATTGTTCAATTAAAGACGGGTATTTGGCGAGCTCCTCAAACACGCCCCTGTCCGTATCGGACAACGCCGCACCCGATAGTACCTTACCATCGAAATACTTATGAGAAAGTACCATCACACGATTGACAAAATTACCTAAAATAGCCACAAGTTCGTTATTGACACGTGCCTGGAAGTCCTTCCATGTAAACTCACTGTCCGAAGTCTCCGGCAAGATCGAAGTCAAGACATAACGTAACTCATCCTGCTTGTTCGGGAACTCCTCCAGATATTCATGGAGCCACACTGCATGGTTTCGCGAGGTAGACAACTTGTCTCCCTCCAGGTTCAAGAACTCATTGGCAGGTACATTATCCGGCAATATATACTCTCCATGAGCATGCAAGATCGCCGGAAAAATAATACAATGGAATACAATATTATCCTTACCGATAAAATGAACCAACGTCGAGTCATCATCGGGATTCGCTTGCTTCTTCCAATAATCTTCCCAATTTTTACCATGATCCAAAGCCCATTGCTTCGTCGCCGAAATATAACCGATCGGCGCATCGAGCCAGACATATAGTTTCTTTCCTTTCGCTTCTTCCAACGGAACATCTACACCCCAGTCCAGATCCCGCGTCATGGAACGTGGCTGTAGGCCAGACTTCAACCAAGACTGACACTGTCCAAATACATTGGACTTCAATATATCCTTTTTCCCTTCGATCAACCATTTTTCCAGCCAAGGTTGATATTTATCCAATGGCAAATACCAATGTTTGGTTTCTTTTAGCACTGGTGTTTTTCCGCTTAGTGTCGATTTGGGATTGATCAGGTCTGTCGGACTCAGTGAAGTGCCACATTTTTCACATTGATCCCCATACGCCCCCTCATTTTGACAATGTGGGCAAGTTCCGGTAATATAACGATCCGCCAAAAACTGATGAAACTCTTCGTCATAATATTGCTCCGAGAATTTCTCAATAAACTCGCCCTTCTCGTAGAGATTTAAGAAGAACTCTTGTGACAGGTGATGATGAATCTGCTCGGAAGTACGGTGGTAGATATCAAAGGAGATACCGAACTCTTCAAAAGATTCTTTAATCTGTGTGTTGTATTTGTCGATAATCTCACGGGGGGTCACACCTTCTTTCTTTGCTTTGATCGTAATCGCCGCCCCATGCTCGTCCGAACCGCATACGTATACCACATCTTTGTTGTTCAAACGCAAGAAGCGTACATAAATATCACCCGGAATATAGGCCCCCGCCAAATGACCTATATGTAAAGGACCGTTAGCGTATGGAAGGGCGGAGGTAACTGTATAGCGATTTTTGGAAAAATTACTCAAGATATTGTATTTTTAATATGTGTACTAAAAAATTAATCGTAAAATTGTCTGCAAAGATAATTCAATTTACGCTGAATAGATAAAGCTAGAAAAAATATTCCAAAAAGAACATGAACATCCCCCCTTCCCTGAAAGCCGGTGACAAAATAGCCTTGGTGTGTCCTGCAGGATATATCAACCTAAATCTGGATAAGGCGCTTGATATAGGGAAAAGTTGGGGGCTAGAACTTGTGATCGGCAAGTCGCTCTATGCACAGTATAACCAGTTTGCGGGAGATGACTCGTTACGGACTGAGGATTTGCAGGAAGCTTTGGATAACCCGGAAATCAAAGCTATTGTGATGGGTAGAGGCGGCTATGGGTGTGTACGGATTGTCGATCAGCTGAATTTCACCAAATTTAGGAAAAACCCCAAGTGGCTGGTGGGCTTTAGTGATATCACGGTATTGCATAGTCATATCCAACGTAAATTTGGTATTCCAACGATCCATGGACAAATGGTCAAGTCATTTTTGGATGCAACGCCCGAATCGTTACTGTCCTTGAAAAAAGCTCTTTTTGGAAAAGAAATCCCCCTCAAATACAGCGCTACAGATCTCCCTAATCGGGTAGGTGAAGCTGAGGGTATCCTGACAGGAGGTAATCTGGCGATATTACACAGCCTTATTGCTTCGCCATCGGAGGTAAACTATGATGGGAAGATACTTTTTATCGAGGATGTGGGGGAAGCCTATTACAACATCGACCGAATGCTTTGGACATTGAAAAGAGCAAAAAGATTGAATAAACTAAAAGGACTGATTGTAGGGAGCTTTACCAAATTACGAGACAACACCCCTTCTTTCGGGCAAAGTGTAGAAGAAATCATTCTGGACAAAGTCCATGACCTAGACTTCCCTGTAGCCTTTGGTTGTCCTGTAGGACATATACCGAATAATAGCGCATTGATATTGGGAAAGAAAATCCGATTAACCGTACAAAAGTCAAAAGTTTCCATTAATTATATTGATTAAAATATGAGTAGAATGAACAACAAAAGAGACCTCGGTCTATTGATTCTCCGTGCTGTCGTCGGCGTGACGATGTTTGCTTTTCATGGCTTACCTAAAATGATGGGTGGACCCGATCTATGGGGGAAAATTGGTTCTTCCATGGGCAATTTAGGTATCCACTTCCTTCCCTCCTTTTGGGGATTTTCAGCGGCTCTGGTAGAGACTGTGGGTGCAATATTAGTGATCCTCGGTCTTTGGAGTAGACCGGCAAGCTTACTATTAGCTTTTACGATGGTGATTGCGATGGTTTCCCATTTGATGAATGGTGATGGACTATCCCAAGCCTCTCACGCCTTAGAACTGTGCGCGATTTTCCTAGCTATCTTCTTTACCGGACCGGGAAAATATAGTATCGATAAGAAATAGAAAAGATAACCAAACATTTTACGCAAACGTTTTCGTTTATGATCTTTTGAACACAAACACCACCCAAAAAGTGGTGTTTTTTTGATTTTTATTTCTTCAAAAAATCACAGCATTCTCTAGTATAAAAACAACATTATTCGATATAATTATAATTTGACTATATTTTATTCGGTGTAAATATCATTTTTACAAAAATTAAACTCATCCCCTATCCCTTTGATATTGTTCCTACCTTAGCCGGATAAATTATGACAATCATGACACAACATGAAATTGAGGCAACAAGTTCTAAATTAAACCTCACGGAACTAGGCATCAAAGCAGCGACTATCCACTGGAACCTGGATAATGCAACATTGACCACGCAAACCCTAAAATTAGGCCAAGGCAGCCTAAACGATCAAGGTGCACTATGTGTACGTACAGGGAAATTTACCGGGCGATCACCTAAAGACAAATTTATTGTCAGAGACGCATTAACTTCCGACACGATAGATTGGGGTGACATCAACATTCCGACGAGTGAAGATGTGTATGATAATCTCTACAACAAAATGGCCGCATTTCTTTCCGAAAAAGAGGTATGGGCACGGAATTGCTATGCCGGCGCTCATCCGGCATACCGATTAAATGTAACCGTGATAAATACAACTCCCTGGGCAAACCTCTTTTGCAACAATCTCTTCATTCGGCCATCTGTCGAGGAGCAAGAGTCATTTGAAAAAGAATGGCTCATCCTTCAAATACCTGAATTCGAAGCCAACCCCGAGATAGACGGTACCAGACAAAGTAATTTCACCATTGTCAATTTTAGCAAAAAGGTCATTCTCATCGGTGGAAGCGCCTATACGGGTGAAATGAAAAAAGGAATTTTCAGTGTACTGAATTTTCTACTGCCGCACAAACATCATGTCCTGCCGATGCACTGTTCGGCCAACGAAGGAGAAGATGGCGATGTATCACTGTTCTTCGGCCTGAGCGGAACAGGAAAGACGACCTTGTCGGCCGATGCGAACCGCAGCTTAATTGGTGACGATGAGCATGGGTGGGCAGAAGGGGCTGTATTTAACTTTGAAGGCGGTTGCTATGCCAAGTGTATAGATCTTAGCGCAGAAAAAGAACCTGAAATCTATGCAGCGATCAAACCCGGGACTTTATTAGAAAATGTCGCCTTCTTCCCGGGCACCCGTGCGGTAGATTTTTCAGACTCCAGCCTCACAGAAAACACCAGAGCGGCCTATCCCATTCATTATATACCTCATGCCAAGAAGGTATCCATAAGTAGTGACCCCAAGAATATATTCTTTTTGACCTGCGATGCTTTTGGTATCTTACCTCCTATTTCAAAGCTGACTACCGAACAGGCTATGTATCACTTTATCTCCGGATATACTGCGAAAGTAGCAGGGACCGAAGTTGGTATTACCGAACCGCAAACCACATTTTCAGCATGCTTCGGACGGGTGTTCTTGCCGTTACACCCTACAGCCTATGCAGAGCTGTTGGGCGAAAAGCTGGAAGAAAATCCGGATGTCAATGTTTGGCTGGTTAATACCGGATGGACCGGAGGTCGGTACGGAGTCGGGAAGCGTATGAGCCTAAAGTACACACGTGCGATGATCCATGCAGCGATGCGCGGCGATCTGGATGATGTAGAATATGTCGCTCATACGGTATTTGGTGTCTGGAAGCCGCAATCTTGTCCGGGTGTACCTGACCGGGTACTCAATCCAAGAAACACATGGGAAGACCAGGAAGCTTACGATAAACAGGCTTTGCTATTAGCTAATCTTTTTGTCGAAAATTTTAAGCAATACGAGGATAAAGCAAGTCCGGCTATTTCGGCCGCAGCACCACGAACTAGTTTATGACAAACAACTTTCCAGAGATGACGGAGATTGATCAACCCGCATACGATTTTTAGGGACAGACAAAATTCATCTCATTTTTAGCTCGGGGAGTATGGAAACGTTTTGGCGGAATACGGAAACAAACTCGCGGAGTATGCCGAGAACTTAAACACATATGCGGCCAAATGCTAATGCTTGCTGTAAAAATCCTAATACAAAACAGAAAGTCGGACTTAATTCTATTTAAAATATATCCAAAAGGTTTAACTTGTTGATACTAATTCGTATTACAACAATGGATACCAGAAGAGATTTTATCAGGAAGACCATCCTTCTATCCGGAGCTACCGGGCTGGTCAATGTCGTGCCTGCATCAATAAAAAAGGCTATGGCCATCGATCCCGAACCGGGTAGCACCTATCTCGATGCCGAACATATTGTTATCCTGATGCAGGAAAACAGATCATTTGATCATGCCTTTGGAACGTTATCAGGTGTGCGGGGTTTTAACGATCCGCGTGTATTTACACTGCCTGATAAAAAGCCCGTATGGTTCCAGACTGACGCTTTGGGGAATACATATGCCCCTTTTAGACTGAATATTAAAGACAGCAAAATTACATGGATGGGATCGCTTCCCCACTCACGTGCCAGTCAGGTGGACGCCCACCATGATGGTAAATATGATAAGTGGCTACTAGCCAAAAAATCGGGTAATAAGAAATACGCTCAAATGCCTCTTACCTTAGGGCATTACAGCCGCGAAGATCTCCCCTTTAACTATGCCATGGCCGATGCTTTTACCATATGTGACCAGAATTTCTGCTCAGCCATGACGAGCACTACACCAAATCGATCCTTCTTCTGGACCGGAAAAATTACAAATACTGTAAATGGCATACCGAAAGCCAATATCCGTAATCAGGATTTTTCATACGCCAAGCAAACCTGGGAAACATTTCCCGAACTTCTCGAAGCCAATGGTATCAGTTGGAACTTTTATCAAAATGAACTGAGCTGCGGCGGCGGCTTTCAAAAAGAAGAACGTTCGTGGTTAGCCAATTTTGGTTGTAACCTATTGGAATTTTTCGCCGCTTATAATGTGAAGTTTAGAGATCGCTATATCGCCAGTTTACAAAAGCAGGTGGATACCCTTCCTAACGAAATTGACAAGCTGCAGGAAGAAAGTCCGTCCAGTGAGGAACGAGCTAAAAAAATACAGGAAAGTATACGTAGTAAACAAGAAGTGCTCGACAATGCTCAGGCGGAATTGAAAAAATGGAACAAAACGAATTTCGATAAACTAAGTCCAACGGAGAGAAACTTATACGAACGTGCCTTCGTAACCAATCAGGCAGATTCCAACTATCGCAGTTTAGACCAGCTGACCTACAAAGACAACGGTACAGAACGGACGTTAGCCGTTCCCAAAGGCGATCTGTTGCATCAGTTCCGTGAAGACGTGCATTCGGGAAAACTTCCGACAGTTTCCTGGTTGGCGAGCCCTCAAAACTTCTCTGATCATCCCAGTGCACCATGGTATGGTGCCTGGTATGTATCTGAAGTATTGGATATTTTAACCAAGAATCCGGAGGTATGGAAAAAGACAATCTTCATTGTCACTTACGACGAGAACGACGGCTACTACGACCATATCCCCCCTTTTTCCATTGCCGATAACAATAAGCCGGAGACGGGTAAATGCTCCGCCGGCATTGAAACCGAAGTCGAGCACGTACGTCTGGAACATGAACTTCAACATGGCGTACCAAAAAAGCAGGCTCGTGAGGCACCGGTGGGACTGGGTTTCCGTGTGCCGATGCTCATTGCTTCTCCGTGGAGCCGTGGAGGAAAAGTATGTTCACAGGTTTTTGATCACACATCGACGTTACAGTTTTTGGAAACATTTATTAACAAAAAATATAAGAAGAATATCCATTTGGATAATATCAGCGCCTGGAGGCGAACCATATGTGGCGACTTAACATCGGCCTTTGCTCCTTTCAATCCTAAGGACGAAAAGCTACCTTTTTTAGACCGCAACCAGGTTGTTGAAAGCATCTATAATGCTAAATTTAAGGAAGAACCCGGAAATTTTAAGGCCATCAGTAATACGGAGATCCGAAATGCTGAAAAAGCAGGCTCATTTGCGACATTGATGTCTCAGCAGGAGGCGGGGAAACGACGTTCCTGTGCCTTGCCATATCAGCTCGGGGTGTCCGGCAGCCTT
>JBEBWF010000009.1:0-94879 GCA_040392285.1 Sphingobacterium sp.
TATTTCCCCTTAAACTTCGACTCTTCCAGTATCTCCTGTGCATTTTCATGTGCAAATAACTCTTTCAAACCCATTTCCGGGTGTCTCTCCATATACTTTCGTACGATTATCCAACCTATATAGGATCCCAGCTTCGGTGCTGATTCATTATTTTCTCCCAGTTCGGGTGTAAAGGGAGCTTCCGTAAAATACTTCTGAATACGCAGATAATCCGTATTATAAAGAAGGTTTTCCTGTACAAACCAAGCCCAAACATCCGCTTGATAACGCCTTGCCCATTTCAATTGTTCCTCCGTATAGCCTATTTTGTTTTCGTCGGGGACATTTTCTAATAGACAATCCAGGCCATACAGCACTTTTCCATTATATATCATATGTGCCAACGTATTGACATCTCCTTTACGCTGTGGATAAAGGTCCTCTCTTAAGATCGCCTCCACCACACGTGGAACGAGATTCTCGGGTGTGAACTTTCTGGAAATATATAGTGGAATCGATTTGATCAATGCCGGATAAAATTCTGAATCGGCACCCAAAAACATATCTAGACCTATCCCTACATAGTCTTCTCCTACAGGAGTCTGAAAGGAAAAACCACCAACAAAAGTAATAAACCTCGGAATGGCGTATTCCGGAAAATAATACTTGAGGTATTTTATTGCCTTCGTCAAGTCGTTTTCATACTTCCGCATATCAGGGTATTTCTTGGCTACCGCAGCGGACAAATCTTGAAAATCCTTTTTTTGAAGGACCTGAGTAAGTACCTGCTCTACGTAAAGACTATCCTCCGGTGAGCCTATCGCTAGTATTTTGGTCATATAGTCGGTATAAAAATACCCAAATTGATGTTGCCATTCCGTGTTTTTAAGTAGGATATCGGAGGGAAATAGTGTGGCAAGCTCTCGGTCAAAGCGTTCAATTTTCACCGATACATCAATATTTGAAACATCCGGTCTCGAAATTGTAGCTGATTGCTGACAGGACATTACCGCGAGTGTTAAAAAAAAGAGGTATTTTTGTAAGGAAGGATACTGCATAATACTTAATTTCGATTATCCTTACAAAAGTATAACTTTAATAAACAAAATGACTATGGCCAACTTTACTAAAAAATTATTTGCTCCAATCGCCCTTGCGACAGCCCTGCTATTGGGCTACACGTCAAACGCTCAAGACTACTATACCAAGCAGAGTGGAAACAGTCTTGATGAAAAGAACTTCCGCCTCGGACTGGCAATCAATCCAAATATCGGATGGTACCGATACGATGATGATTACAAAACCAGTTCAAAAATGGGTTTTTCGTATGGGTTATTAGCTGATTTGGGATTTGCTAAAAACTACTATTTTTCAACAGGACTATTGATCAACTCCATCTCTTCAAAAGCAACTTATCCTGCGGAGGCAACCAAGCCAGGAGCAAGAGACTTGATCAGACTACAATATGTGGATATTCCTTTGACAGTCAAGCTAAAAAGTGAAGAAAACGATCTTGGACGTTTTTATGGTCAATTTGGTTTCACAACGGGCTTCAAAGTTTCCGGAAAGGAGAAATTTGAAGGTTCTACCAAAAAAGAAGATATCGATGGTGATGATCTGTTCCGTCTAGGTTTACAGCTTGGAGGCGGTGCAGAATGGCGATTAAGTGACAATCTTTCATTACTTACAGGATTGTCATTTAATAACGGTTTTACTAGAGCAATCAAGGATGGTAAGCCAAAAACTTCTTTTGTTGCACTCAACGTAGGTGTATTCTTTTAAAAAACAATTTATTCGATGAAAATAGCATTAGCACAGCTAAATTATCATATCGGTAATTTCGAGGCTAACAATAAAAAAATTATTGCAGCGATTGAAAAAGCCAAACTTGAAAAAGCCGATTTGATTGTTTTTGCAGAACTTGCTATCGGTGGTTATCCGGCCAAGGATCTGCTGCGAAATGCGGCCTTTATCCAACAATGTCAATGGGCTGTAGAAGAGATTGCAGCCCATTGCCATCAAATAGATTGCATTATCGGGGCGCCTTTGCCTAACACCTTTCAAGAAGGGAAGTCTCTTTTCAATGCGGCAGTATATATTTCCAAAGGGCAAGTTGTGACTTCGTATTACAAGTCTCTACTACCTGACTACGATGTTTTTGATGAATATCGTTATTTTGAACCCAACCGAAATATACATTGTATAGATATCCAGGGACTCAAAGTTGCCCTGACAATATGTGAAGACCTCTGGGATGATGATCAGGAAAATTCGTATGTAGGCGACTTCATGCAGGAGCTTGCCTTGGAAAAGCCTGACCTCATGATCAATATTGCTGCATCACCTTTTTCCTACATCCATTTCGACAACAGGATCAATGTCCTGCAAAGAAATGTGCTAAAAGCTAGTGCACCTTTGGTGTATACCAATCAGGTGGGTGCCCATACGGATATTATTTTTGATGGACGTTCGCTCGCACTGGATCGATCGGGAAATATAGTCGCCGAACTACATAAATTTGAAGAGGATTTTCAATATGTGGAATTTTCCAAAGGCGATATTTCCGTCGTTGCTACCCGTCCACTAGTCGATAAAAGCTCGGATATTGCCTTGATCTATCAAGCCCTTATACTTGGTCTAAAGGACTATTTCGCTAAATCGGGATTCAAAAAAGCTGTTTTGGGTCTCTCGGGCGGTATAGATTCAGCAGTAGTAGCTGCTTTAGCTGTCGAGGCACTTGGAGCTGATAATGTTCTAGCGGTGCTAATGCCTTCGATTTATTCCTCCGATCATTCCTTAAAAGATGCCCTTGATTTCGTGGAGAACACCCATTGTCGACATATCATCTTACCTATTCAAGAAATCACCCATGCTTTCGACCATACGCTGCAGGAAGCTTTTAAAGAATTAAACCCCGACACGACAGAAGAAAACATCCAAGCGCGGACAAGAGGCACCTTATTGATGGCCCTTTCCAATAAATTTGGATATATTTTATTGAACACCTCCAACAAAAGTGAGGCGGCTGTAGGATACGGTACATTGTACGGTGATATGGCCGGCGCGCTTAGTGTCATTGGTGATGTATACAAAACACAAGTATTCAAACTTGCCCAATACATCAATAGAAATGGC
The DNA here is from genome assembly GCA_040392285.1 of Sphingobacterium sp. Lineage (GTDB taxonomy): Bacteria > Bacteroidota > Bacteroidia > Sphingobacteriales > Sphingobacteriaceae > Sphingobacterium. The sequence continues at coordinate 3,115 of JBEBWF010000009.1, forward strand.
GAGATTATACCCTACAACACCTTAGTAAAACCACCTTCTGCAGAATTACGCCCCGACCAAAAGGATTCCGATTCGCTACCACCTTACGAACTCCTCGATGCGGTACTCTATCAATACATTGAACTGGAAAAACCCGGCTCAGAAATCGTACATCTGGGATTTGATGAAATGTTGGTACAACGCATCGTCAACTTGATCAATAGCGCGGAATTCAAACGCTTTCAGGCTCCACCTACCTTACGCGTTAGTCCAAAAGCTTTTGGCCCAGGAAGGTCTATTCCATTAGTTGCAAAATTTCCTTTTTGACTTTAAACCTTTATATTCAAGAGACAGTCTAAAGAATATTAATTATAGGAGTCATTATGAAAAAAACATCTTTTTTTCTTTCCGTTATAGCCCTCTTGATCTTGGGTTCCTGTGCTTCGTACAACTACCATACGACACGTCAGCAATCAACAGATTTTAATCAGTATCGCACCTACGGCTGGTTACCTCCTGTAGATTCGCTATCAAAAGATTATTTCACCAATGATATAGCCAAAGGAAATATCTTGACCACCGCAAACAAAGAACTGGAAACACGCGGTCTTTCCTATACAAAGGAAAATCCGGATATCTTGTTCCGTTATATCGCTATCGTAAATAACAAAAGTAGGCTAGTCTACGGTTCACCATATTATGGTGGATTTGGATGGGGTGGTCCTTGGGGGTGGTATCGCCCTTGGGGGTATTACGGTTATTACGGAGGCTCCTACCCTGTTGGAAAAGAGCGTGTTCGCTATGGACATATTATCTTGGAGGCAATAGACCGTAGGACAAATGCCGTTATATGGCAAGCCCGGGGATCTGGACAGATTGATGTTCCCGAAAAGGCGATCAATGATCTACCCAAGGTCGTGACAGGTATTATGAAAGAATATCCGGTACCCGTGCAGAAAACCCGTTAAATCTTTAAATCGTAAAACTGCTATACGGTGAAACCGTTAAAGCGCCTACTAGAAAGTGTTCTAAGCTCGATGCTTGAGGGCAGCCACAAAGAGTCCTATCCAGCCTACCATAAAACACACTCCGCCTAATGGCGTTATAGGCCCCAATATAGCGGCAAAGCTATCCAGATCGAGGAGCGAGCGTACACTTAGCAGATATAGCGACCCGGAAAAAAGAAATATACCTATGGTAAAGGCGATAAACGAAACCCGGATAGATTGACTCTTCGCCCTAGAGAAGGTAGAGATAAATAATAATGCAAAAGTATGGTAAAAATGATATTGATTGGCGGTCTTCCATGTATTCAAATGGTAGTCAGTAATTTTCCCCTCCAACCCGTGTGCACCAAAAGCACCCAATATCACGGCAAGAAGTCCAAAAAAAGAGGCTGTTAAAATAATTTGCTTATTCATAAGCTGATATAAAAATAATTTAAGTCAACAAATCGTTTATAAATGTAGAAAATATCCTGTAAAGAACAGGAACTTTTATCTTTTTTCTTACCCTCATGCTAAATTAGAACGGAAATACCTAGGTTTGTATCATGCGTAATACGATTATATTCTCTGCCGTCTTATTCATAGCAGTAATTGCTGCTTCTATCTATTATTTTCGAAATCTTGATAACGAACATAATCAGGCAGCAAAACCGTTAAAACACCTTCCTGACAACACCTTACTTATCGTCTCACTTCATAACAATGAGGTGTCAGACAATATTTTCAAAGATTTTGATGTTTTCGACGCGCTATTAGGCGGAGATGAAATGCAATTGCTAGGCCAATTCAAGAACCAACTTTTACGCCAGGAAGAAATCGGTCAATTTTTCCAGGACACGGAGATTTATATATCGTTCCATCCTTCAAAAAAAGGAATAGAAACGATCCTCACTATTCCTACATCTACTGCAATTTCAGCTGATTTATTTGCAACGCTTTTAAAAAATATCCCCCAAAAGTATACCGTTTCCCATACCGACACGCTAGAACAAACTATTTATAACCTCACGTATGGCAATAAAGATTCTGTATTACATGTTCTTTATTATCAAAACATCCTGTTTTCCTCAGCTTCCAAGCAGCTTTTAACGAAAATAGTGAACAAAAGGACAAGACATCTACCCGATGAGCAGATTGATTTTTTCCTCAAGAACAGCTCCCGTAATACCCCTTTGAGCATCTACTTTCCGCATCAACAATACGACAGCATTGTGCATCTCTATCAACGTAGAAACACGGGTATATTTCTGGATTTGTTCAAAAACATACAAGGACAATCCGCATGGAATATTAACTTCAAACAAGATGCTCTCATGCTAACCGGCGAAAGTGAGCTCGACCAATATTCAGAGAACTATGTTTCATTATTTAAAAACCAACAAAAAACGACACAGTCGCTCTACAATTATTTTCCAGCTAACACAGCGGTGTATACGGAATACAGTATCAGCGACCGTTCAAAATTCCAAAAAGATCTTAGGGATTTGTTCAAAAGAAGAAAAGAAGAAGTCGCACAAAAGATTGATACAACCACCTTTGGCCAGCATCTTGAGCACGTCATCGGCGATAAATTTGCCTGCATAGAGACAGCCAACCAAAACTATATAGGTTTTATACAACTCAACGATACGGCAGCCTGGAGGGAACTGCAATCTACTTATCTAGAAAGAACGACCGACTCAATCTTCCGTTTCAAAAGTTCAAATGTGCTTTACAACAAACTTGGTGATCCTTTCAAACAACTTTCACGCCCGTACGTGATCGTCGTCGAGGATATCCTCGTCTTGGCCAACAGCAGTAGCACCTTAAAGTTCTATCGTGAAGACTGGATTAAGAAGAACCTGCTCATAGGTACTTTGGGTTTTAAAAACTTTGAAAAGTTACAAAGCTACGAAGCAAATGTCACCCTCTTCATCCATACCAAAAATGCAGAAAACAAAATCTTGAGCTCGTTAACCCAGCCCTTTCAAGACAACTATAAAAATACCGCAAATTATGGTTTTCAGGATTTTTATTCCTGGTCCGTACAATTGTCCGGTAATAATGGAAAATTCACTTCCCAGCTTTACGCTTTATACAAAAGTAAATCAGCTCTTGGGGTTACACCCGAATGGACTTATAGTTTTGACAACAGATCCATTACCGCTCCTTATATTTTTGAACATTCAGACACATCCAAGTTCATTCTGATCCAAGAGTTGGATCATACTATCCACGCTATCCATCCTACCGGCACTAGAATGTGGTCTGCCGTATTTTCGGGACGAGTTGTAGGCGATATACAACAACTGGAGGATAGATCGATCGTTTTAGTAACAGACAAGGATAGACTCTATCGATTTGACACGGCAGGCAAACCTTTACCCGGCTTTTCCATCGGTTTACCTGAACAACCTGTTGCCACACCTACCTTAGCAGATTTCGAGGGCAAGAAAGTTATCTTGGTTCCTACGGAAAGGACGGTCCTAGCCTATGATCTTACGGGTAAAAAAAATACAGATTGGGAGAATTTCGAAATACCCGACAAAATTTCCGGCCCAGTCGTACAGGTGGGAAAACTGCTTGCTGTTGCTTCAAGTTCAGGTAAGATCTATTACCTTAATCTCAAAGGCCAAAAACAAGAAGAGGTCTACATCAAGGGTATGACAGTTACCCACAATCCATTAGGCGTCTATGCAAATGACAACACCTACCATATACTGGTCACCGACACGTTGAGCAACTTCTATAAAGTGACACCGAATAAAACACCTACCCCACAAGCTTTTGAAAAAAACAGCCCAAGCCATCTCGTAGACTTCCAATATCTATCGGGCAATAGATGGCCTGAAATGATCATACTAGATGGCAGCCACCTTCAGGCTTTTAATATTGAAGACGACCCTAAACTGCTATTTGAATACAATTTCACAAAAGATATTAATGACCGCCCGCAATATTTCATCTCCGCGTCAAATAAAAATCAGGTGTTGTTAGGCGTAGCCTCCAAACCTACCAACCTCATCTATGTATTCGAAGAAGAAGGAAATGTTATGAATGGTTTTCCGGTTGAAGGGCTTCCACTATTCTATTACGGGCAACTCAATTACAACAGTGGTACCTATTTGCTCACCATGCGAACAGATCGCAAATTATATGCTTTTAGGCATCAAAAATAATTTGTAGGTTTGTATCCTTATATATTTTATGCTTAAAGGAGAAGAGAATTTACAGCTACTGAGTCAACCTAGGCGGGTAGTTATCACGACACACCATAAACCAGATGGAGATGCTTTAGGCTCATCTTTGGGATTATACCATTGGCTAAAAAAACAAGATCATTCCGTGTCTGTGGTATTATCTTCCGATTTTCCTACATTCCTGGATTGGATGCCCGGACGGGAGGATGTGCTTATCTACACCCAAGGACCTGAAAAGTGTCAAGCCTTATTCGATCAAGCTGAGGTCATCTTTTGTTTAGACTATAGTGCACTGTCCCGCACCAATGTTTTGGAAAACATCATTCGTGATGCTCCTGCGCAAAAGTGGATGATCGATCATCATTTGGATCCGGAAGATTTTGCAGATCTAAGCTACTGGGATTCGCGTGCCGCAGCTACTGCTCAATTAGTCTACTCCTTCATTACAGAGGTTCTTCCAGGTGGCGATCCTGTTGACGCGGATATAGCGACATGCCTATATGCAGGGATCATGACCGATACAGGTTCCTTCCGCTTCCGCTCAACCACCTCAGCAGTACATCATATTACCGCCAGTCTGATCGATGCCGGAGCGCGCAACTGGGAAATACACGAGCATATCTACAACAGTTCTACCGAAAAAAGATTGAAGTTTTTAGGCTATTGCCTATTGAACTGTCTTGAAGTTATTCCGGACTATAATACCGCTGTTTTTGCCGTTAGCAAAGAGGATTTGGCACAGTTTGACATCACTACGGGAGATACGGAGGGTTTAGTCAACTACGCCCTTTCCATAAAAGGTATAAGATTAGCTGCATTAATAGTTGACAGAACCGAATTAATTAAGTTATCTTTGCGTTCTGTTGGTGAAATCCCTTGTAATGAGATCTGTAAAAAGTATTTCAACGGGGGTGGACACTTGAATGCATCAGGTGGTAGTTCGTCCGACGATTTGAGTACTGTAGTCAATAAATTTAAATCTATATTACCAGAATATAAAGAGCTATTAACAAAGTAAAAAAGAAGCAAACAAATAAAATGAAGAAATCAATTCTATTCTTATCTGCAGCAGTATTATTGGCAGCTGCATCGTGCCAAAACTTCAAGAAGGGTGATGGCGGTCTTGAATACAAAATCGTTAAGGATGCAGGTGCCGAAAAGGCTATCGCCGGTGATCTATTGTCTGTAGATATGATTATCAAATCAGACAGAAAAGATTCCTTGTTGAATAGTACCTACGACCTTGGCTTGCCTCAAATTGTAAACATTGCTCCGGATTCATTGCCTGGTCTTTATCCGGGAGACTACAACTCCATGTTTAAATTCTTAGGAGAAGGAGATAGTGCCGTATTTCGTCTTAACTTGGACACCATGGCTGCAAGGACAGGTCAACCAAAACCTGAAATCGGTGATAAATATGTCACATTCACCGTTAAGGTAAGAAAACATTTCAAAAAAGGTCAATTGACCGACTCGGCACTATATGCGGAAGTGGATAGTTATTTCAAAGCCGAACTCGAATCTTTGAAAGAAGGTGAAGAAGGTAAGATTAGCAACTACGTTTCTTCCAATAAATTAGAACCTCACAAGACTGCCAGTGGCTTGCAATACATCATCTCAGAAGAAGGTGATGGCGAAAAACCTGCATTAGGAGACACCGTTGTCGTCAATTATACAGGTAAATTAACCAACGGAACAATCTTCGACACGAATAATCAAGAATTGGCCAAAAAGCATGACTTAGCTAATCCTATGCGTACATATGAACCTATTCGCTTTAGCATCGGTAACGACCCTGTTATCCAAGGTTGGACTGAAGGGCTTCAATTGCTGAACAAAGGTGGCAAAGCTACTTTCATTATTCCTTCTTCATTAGGTTATGGTGATCGTCCGGCAGGAAACAAAATCCCCCCTTATGCACCACTAATATTTGATGTGGAGTTGGTCGATATTGTTAAACCTCAGGCACCTAGTCTCCCTGATTCGACAGAGACTGCTACTCAAGAATAATATTAAAATACTAGACAAAACATCGTTTTGTTAAAAAAAATTTATTAAAAACGCGATTCTTTCATTAGAATCGCGTTTTTTTGTGCAATGTTAGGCATATTATCGACAATTACGTATTTTTGAGCCACTTATTCGGCTCCATGAATCCACCTTATATACTAACAGATACCCATACACATTTTTACTATAATGTCCATACCGACAAAATAGATAAGCAAATGCGGCGTTGTCAGGCTAATCATATCTATCGTCTGTTTCTCCCAAATGTCGATACGGTTTCGATACAACAAGTCTTGGATACCGTAGACACTTACCCCGAAAACTGCTTCCCCATGTTAGGGTTGCATCCGTGCAGTGTAAAAGAAAACTACAAGGATGAGCTCCGTAATATAGAGAAAGCGATTTCTAGCCATAAAATTTATGCCATAGGAGAGATTGGGCTGGATCTCTATTGGGACAAGAGCACACTTAGCTGGCAGAAAGACGCATTCTGCACCCAGGTTCAATGGGCCAAGGAATTAGGGTTACCGATCGATATACACTGTAGAGAAGCCTTTGATGAAATATTTGATTTACTCGATTCCCTGCGAGACGAGAAACTATTCGGTATCTTCCATTGTTTCACAGGTAACTTGGATCAAGCTCACCGGGCTATAGACCTAGGTTTCAAGCTCGGCATAGGAGGCGTTGTCACTTTCAAAAAATCCGGATTGGATGATGTCGTCAGACAAATCAATTTAACCGATATCGTGTTAGAAACCGATGCTCCCTACCTCGCCCCTACTCCATTTCGTGGCAAGGAGAACGAGAGTTCTTATCTACACCATATCGCGCAGAAAGTTGCCGACATCTACGATAACAGTATTGACGAGATTGCCAGAATAACCACCGAAAACTCCAAAGATATATTTGGTATCTAGATTATGAAGAACATTTTTATCATATACACCGGAGGCACCATAGGCATGGTACAAGATGAAAACGGCATTTTTGTACCTTTTGATTTCGAGCTCATCCAAAAAAATATTCCCGACCTCAGTCGGCTAGATTATAAACTAACTGTACATTCTTTCGATCCTATCATTGATTCATCAAATATGACTCCTGCTATTTGGCTTCAAATGGCACAACTTATTCAAGATAATTATGACTATTGCGACGGTTTTGTCATTTTGCATGGGTCCGATACTATGGCCTTCACAGCTTCAGTATTGAGTTTTCTACTAGAGGGTTTGCAAAAGCCTGTTATACTATCGGGATCACAACTCCCCATCGGCGAAATCCGTACAGACGCGCGTGAAAATATGATGACCGCGTTGGAGATTGCTTCGACAAAACACAACGGCATTTCCGTTATCCAAGAAGTCTGTATTTTATTTGACAACAAACTCTTCCGTGGTAACCGCTCATTCAAATACAACTCTGCTAAATTTGAAGCCTTTCGCTCCCCCAATTACTCCGTGCTGGCTGAAGCAGGTATACATATAAAATACAACTTCGAGGCCCTGTTAAACAATGCGCACAAGGATCTTATCTTTCACCATAAGTTGGATAATCGAGTCGGTGTGCTCAAACTATTTCCCGGGATGCGCCTCGAAACCATTCAATCAATATTACAGTCCGACGTCCGCTCTATCGTGATGGAGACCTTTGGTTCGGGGAATACCACCACCGATCAAGACTTTATACACCTGCTTAAGCAAGCCATTGACAATGGAAAAATAATCCTGAACATATCCCAATGTAAAGTAGGCTCCGTCGAATTAGGCCGATATGAAACAAGCCAAGGACTCCAAGAAATCGGTGTATGCAATGGCTATGACATGACTTTCGAAGCCGCCATTACCAAACTCATGTATCTTCAGGGCGAATTTGAAGACCAAGAATCAGTCGCTTATTGGGTCGAAAAAGATATACGTGGGGAGTTAACGATCAATGATTAAGACAGGGGGGTAAGGGAACAAAGAATAAGGAGTACGGACTATTCTCGTGTACATATTCAGCATGTTAACTTTTTATTCCAAAATATCTGAAATTTTCGCTAACTTTAAACTATAATCTTTGATATACGAGGTTATAACCTAAGTGATGATGTACCCCGTACATTATATTATTGTTAAGAATATGGTTCGTTATATAAAATCCATATCGATTACGGTAGCTTTGTCAGATAAAAGAAAATAAAAGAAAAAAAGGTCGTAACTTACAGGAAGAATTTTCTATGAAAAGTCCTAATTTGATACCCGAACTAAAACAAGGCAACCAAAATGCTTTACGGACAGTTTTCAAATTGTATGGCAACTCTTTATTATACCTCGCTCATCAACTCACCAAAAATAAGCAAACCGCCGAAGAGATCGTCAATGACATCTTTCTGAAGGTATGGGACTTGAGGGAAAACTTCGAAACGCTATCCAAGTTACAGGCATTTTTATATATTGCCACAAAAAATGCGTGCTATAGCTTTCTCAAAAAACCTACTCAACAAGTGCGCATGGAGCATATTGAGGATCAATTTAACCTGATCTATCAAGATCAAGATATCTTCAAAACCATCGTTCAAGCCGAATTATTTCAAAAGATACTTCAGGAAGTTTCCAAATTGCCGGCTCGGCAGCGAGAAATTTTTTATATGACCTACATAGAGGAGTACACTGTCGAAGAAATTTGTGAAAAACTCGCCCTTCACCCAAATGCTGTGTATGCAAATAAGTCAAGAGCCTTGGCCGCATTAAGACACGCATTACGAGTCTACGACCCTGATCTCAGCATTTCTACTATTATACTATTGCTCCTTAGTTTACGGTAGTGTAACCACCTTTTTCAAAAAAGTTCACATTCCTTGTAAGGTTTTCCTAAAAATATTGTTTCTATCCTGTTTTTGTATCACAACCAAATAAAACATGGAGAAGATAGACCATATTGTAACCTTGCTCAAACAGTACATGGGTGGTGAGATCACCACCACTTCCAGCCCCGAATTGCAACAGTTAATAGAACAATACCCTGTTCTTCTTGAAATTATAAAAGAGGTGAAAGATGAGGAGGCCCTACGAAAATCCCTATCCGGCTATATCTTGTACACCGAAAACGAACTTCTCCAACTTGAGAACAACATCATCGAACACATAAATTCCAAAAATCACCCTACAGTTCCTTCGATCCGTGCCCCTTCTCCCACTAAAAGTCTCTGGGCACCACTTCTCGGTATAGCAGCGGCCTGTATCTTTATCTTTATCGCCGGTTACTGGTTGTGGGAGAGGACCCTACCGACCTATGACGAGAACAAGAAGCAAGCATTATTATTCACGCCAGGATCCAATCGAGCAACATTGACCTTTTCGGATGGCAATACCATAGAGTTAGCGGAGAATACGTTAGGTATAAAAATTAACGACGCTATTGCGTATCAAGACGGAACTTTGATCTTACCTGAACAGCATGACAAAATAACAGGCAGCGTCATGCAACTGTCTACACCACGTGGAGGGCAATATTTCGTTGAACTTCCCGATGGCACTAAGGTATGGCTAAATGCGGAAAGTAGTTTACAATATCCAGCGCGATTTTCAGGCAATACCCGTGAGGTAAAACTCCTTGGCGAAGCTTATTTCGAAGTAAAATCAAATGCGAAAAAACCTTTTATTGTAACTACAAACACGGAGAAAGTAGAAGTTCTTGGTACACATTTTAATATAAACTCCTATGAGGATGTAGATTTCTCCACGGTCACATTACGTGAAGGAAAAGTGAAAGTAGCACCCTTGAACAACCCTTCAAACACACATATCCTGACACCAAATAAACAAGCGATCATCAGAGGCAGTGATATGGAAGAAGTGTCGGTCAATGCCGAGGAGTATATCGCCTGGAAAAATGGTGAGTTTATGTTCAACAACGAACCTTTAGCCAGTGTCTTACAGAAACTATCCCGGTGGTATGATTTTGATTATTCCATTGCTCCGGCCCTTAAAGATCTAAAAATATGGGGGAGTATCTCAAAATATGACAATTTCGACAAGGTGCTCCGAATTATCAAGATAACAGACAAAAAAATAAAATTAAATATTAAAGGAAAGAAAGTAATTATTATGGAAGACAATTAATCGACAGCCAAAAAGATCGAGGAAGTTGGCGCTTCCCCGACCAAAAGGCAAATTTTCACAAAGCGTACTAATCTTTATTACAAACTTAACCCATCCAAAGTTAATGAAAAATTATAGCATTCAATTTGGAAATGCGACACCATTTCCATGGAGTAAAAGCCTAGTTATTATGAAACTCATTACGCTCATTATTCTTATAGCTAGTTTACAGGTTTATTCAAAAACAAATGCTCAGGTAATAAATCTCACCAAGCAAAACATATCGCTGGTTGATGTTTTTCGAGAGCTTAAGAAACAATCCAATCACACTATTTTGTGTAATTCCGATTTATTAAACAGTATCCCGAGCTTACGTGTTAATCTCAAACAGAAATCGTTATCGGAAGCATTGGACATCATCCTCTCCCCTTTAGGTCTTTCTTATCAGATCGAAGACAAAACTGTGGTCGTATTCGAAACACCCCATTCAACTAGTAAACCGCAGTTGCTAAAAACAAATTTAAGTAACCTTCAGCAACGTCTAGTCTCGGGTAAAGTGCAGGATAAAGATGGAAATCCCATGGCCGGCGTTAGTGTACGAAACATCAGTACAAAAACGGAAACACAGACCGACGAACAAGGGCAATATAAAATCAACGCCACCATAGATGATGTCATTTCGTTTAGTTATTTAGGGTATAAAAATGAAAATATTATTTTTGATGCGTCTCCCATTATCAATATCACACTCCTCGTAGTGGATACAGATCTCGATGAGATCATCGTCATAGGCTATGGGACGGTTGCAAAAAAAGACTTAACAGGCTCTGTCTCTCGGGTCAAAATGGAAGATATCGATGAGATTCCTGTCCTCCGCGTCGATCAAATGCTTCAAGGACGTATAGCTGGCGCAGAGATCGTTTCCACGACCGGAGAGCCCGGTGCTAATACATCCATTCGTATCCGGGGGACGCGATCCATCTCCGCGAACAACGAGCCCCTCTATGTCGTCGACGGTGTGATCGATGCGATCACGGATCTAAATGACATTTCGCCAAGCGATGTTACTTCTATCGAAGTACTTAAAGATGTCTCCTCTACTGCTATCTATGGTTCCCGAGGCAGTAACGGTGTCATTATCATTACCACCAAATCGGGAAAAGAAAGTACAAAAACCAACTTTACTTTCCGATCCGAATTGGGATCGGCTGTGCTACCCCGTCATTTGGACTTAATGAATGCCACAGAATTTGCGCAATTACAAAATGACTGGTTTTACATATCTAATGTTGCAAACCAAACAAAACCTATCGAAGATTACCCTTATCCCGATCCACTGTCCCTCGGAGAAGGCACGAATTGGACGGATGTAGTTAGCCGTAAAGCCCCTTACACGAACATGGTACTATCGGGTTCTGGTGGTAATAAAACCACCAAATATTATTTCTCCGGCAACTACAATAATACGGAGGGTATCATTATCAGAAGCGGTTTGAAACGCTATCAAACAAGATTAAATCTCGATAAAACCATCAGTAAGTACGTGAAGGTCGGCTTTAAACTAAATTATGCCTACCTCAATCAGAATCTAAATAATGCAGAAGTCGGAAATGTGAATTACTGGTATCGAAACACCGTATTTCTAACCCCTCTGATGGATCCCTATAAGGAAGATGGCTCCTTTAATGATTGGAATCCCCTACAATATGAAGGTCAGATCTTTGATTCGCCATTAGCTATGGCCGAATTGATGAAAAAAACCTGGCAAAGAAAAACCCTTAATTTAATCAGCTATATAGAGGTGGAACCGATAAAGGCGTTAAAAATCCGATCGCATCTATCCTTCTACGACTACAACCGCTTTGCCGATACCTTCAACCCAGGCACGATGCCTACACGTGCTAACAAAGAAAGCGGTGCCTATGCCTATAAAGGAGCGCTGAAAAACAACAATATACTCAGTGAAAACACAGTTACTTATAAAAAATCATGGGCAAAGACACATAATTTTGATGCATTATACGGTTTTACCTATCAGCAGTTCTGGAACACCAATATGACCATTAGTGGTGAGGGTTATTTTATCGATGATATGGGCACAGACAATATGGGTGCTATTCCATCGAAAGAGACTGTGGGCTTAAGTTCGAACCTACAAGAGCAAACCAAAATTTCCAATTTCGTTCGATTCAACTATAACTTCGATCGTAAATATTACCTAACCTTCACGACACGGGCGGATGCATCATCCAATTTTTCAGCAGACAATAAGTGGGGATATTTCCCATCAGCTGCATTCAAATGGACCCTGTCGAACGAGAGGTTTATGCAACCCTTAAAATCATCGGTCAATGAGCTTGCACTACGGATAAGTGGAGGGGTGTCGGGAAATGATGCTATTCCCATTTACCAGTCGCTTTCTGCATTAGGCAATTCGACCTCCGGTTACATATTTAGTGGCGCTATACCTGTCTCTTATTATCCCTCCAGGATCGAGAACAATCGCCTGACCTGGGAAAAAACAAGCTCCATCAATGTTGGACTTGATTTTGGACTATGGAGCGATAGATTGACAGGTACCTTTGAATATTATCGTACAGCCACGAAAGATTTACTCTTAACCTTACAATATCCAACCCATACGGGATACCCAAATCGACTGGCTAATATCGGAGGCACATCCAATAATGGTGTGGAGCTGACTGTCAACTTCAAAAATATCGAAAAGAAAAATTTCTCTTGGTCAAGTACACTAACCGTCGCTCGAAACAAACAAATGGTAGACGATATTGGTGGATTTGAGCGCGTAACAGCTTATTCTACAACACATGGTTCTTTCTACCCCATGTATGCCTATGAACAAGGACAACCCCTGAATGCGCTTTGGGGAATGGTGTATGCAGGCACATGGAAGTCTGACGCCGAAATTACAGAAAACGAAAATACCAAAATATATGCTTCTGCTTCGCCTGCTTATTACTCCCCCGGACGACAACGGTATATCGATCAAAACAACGATGGCGTATTGGATTATGATGATATGGTCTACTTGGGCAATGCCGATCCAGAGGTATATGGTGGTATACAAAATAGCTTTAGCATCTACGGTGTTAACCTCTCCTTCTACTTTAATTACTCCTTAGGAGGTCAACTATATAATCCTATCGAATTGTTTATGGGAACCGGCTCTCGAGCGACCAACCAGTTCAAATATATGGTCAATGCATGGCATCCCGTACGCAATCCTGACTCCGATTATCCTAGGGCCAACTCAAAGGACCAAATTCCCAATGATCGATTTGTGCATAGTGCCTCCTTTTTGAGGTTGAAGAATGCGTCGCTCTCCTATCGGTTCAACCTCCAAAAGTTGACCGACAACAAATTAAATACATTGACCCTTTTTGGTAGTGGCAATAATCTTTTCCTATGGAAAAAATACAACGGCTATGACCCTGAGGTGTCAACGGTAAGCGAAGGTTCTACCATACGCCGGATGGACAATGGTGCCTATCCCAACAGTAGAACCATCATCTTTGGAGCCCAATTGAATTTTTAAGAAATCAACTTGTAGAATCATGAATACAGTAACAAAATTTTATTTGCCGGTACTTTTCATCTTCTTCTCCCTTTCATGTAGCAAGATGCTGGAAGAAGTACCCAAAAGTCTAATCAACAAAGATCAATTCTTCAATAATGAAGCGCAATGTATAGCTGCTCTGAATGGTTGCTATACCGATATGACTTCTATTTTCACGCACAATCTGTTTAAAGTAAACGAGGGGAGTAGCGACCTCGCTTATTGGGGATTAGATGATACCGATGCGATGTTTGCTATCTCACCTGCAAACCCAGGGGTAGGGGATATTATGTGGACTGCCGCGTATCACGGGGTTATGGTATGCAATGCAACTATCGTAGGTATATCGAAGTCTCCCCTGACCGAAGATCGCAAAAAATCGCTGATCGCGGAAGCTGTGACGCTACGGGCGCTGTATTATTATGTGCTCACTTCCATGTTCGGCGACGTCCCCTTTTATACCAAAGAAATAGAAAACTTCGATGACTTAGAAGAGATTACCAAGTTAGGACGAATGAGTGCCACTGAAACACGGGAATATCTGATTGCAGAACTTGCGGAATACGCACCTGCCCTACCCCAAATTAAGACCAGCCTTGTCCCCGACAATAGAGTATCCTCCTCTTTGGCCTATATACTCTTGGCAAAGATGGCTATGTGGAATAAAAAATATGATGTAGCCCTCCCCGCTCTACAAAAGATCATGGGAATCTATGGCAGCCTGCAAAATTACACTTTACAAGACACGTATTTTAGATATAAAAATACGGCTGAATCGATTTTGGAGGTTCAGTTTGCATGGTCAGCTACAGGTATACGCAAAACAACATTAGTTTCGGCAATTTGTTTACCTCCAAGGGCCGTTAACACCTCAACCTATGACGGCGTAAATATACCTGAGTTGGGGGACAAAGCAAACCCCTCCACATCCATTACACCGTCAAACTATTTGATCGACATTTTTAACAAATACCCCAACGATTTTCGGGAAAACATTGTGATGGCTCGGGAGTATAATGGGCAATGGTTTAGAAGACCTAGCACAAACAATTTTCAGGGAAAGCCTTGGATGGGTGCAAAATTCTGGTGCCTCGAAATGGACAACAAGCTCGATGGCAATAACCAAAAAGTATTTCGCTATGCCGATGCACTATTAATGGCTGCGGAATGTGCAGATGAATTGGAAGACGAAGGAGAGGCGATGCGTTACTTGAACATGACTAAAATCCGAGCCAATATTCCCTTGATGGAGACCTACCCAGGGAAGGAGGAGTTTTTCATCGAACTAAAAGACGAACGCGGCCGTGAACTTATGGGTGAATACGGACGAAAATGGGACCTCGTCAGATGGGGTATTTTCTACGAAACTATCCGTGAGACCATTGCTACAGAGAACGCTAAAGTTGCCGCCAACCTGAGGCCTTATCACGAATATTACCCAATACCCGACGAAGAAGTATTCAGGTCAAAAGGTATACTTACAAACGACGCTTACAAAAACTAAGATATTAAAATCAACAATTATGAAAAGATATTTCAATTGGAGCTCATGCCTTTGTACAAGCCTTTTTCTGGTGTTGTGCATGAGTATCATGATGAGTTGTAAAAAAGAAGGAAGTATCGTCTTCCAACCCGAAGTTGCAGTCAATCACGACATCGTCAGAGTTGCGGATACAGCAGGCTCCACACGCATTATTGTCCATGCTGAAGCAGCATGGAATGCAGAGATGGTAGATAAGGACGTACAATGGGCTAGGGTGTCGCAAGGCAGTGGAAACGGTACAGGACAGTTTTTCCTAGAATTCGAATCGAATGAAGGAAATCTACCCCGGCAAACTAAAGTCTTGGTCGTAGGTGGAGATAAAAAGGATACTATTCTCCTACAGCAAAAAGGTATACCGACTTCCATCGACATCAAAGACACCGAGCTCGTTGGTATAGCGGCCGGAGGTAAGATGAAATCAGGAATCATCGCTAATATACCATATAATCTTATGACGTTAGAAATAAAGTACCAGACAGGTAGTAGCATTGATTGGATTAGCGAAGTCAATATTGAAAACATGAATAGCTTGGTCTTTCGCTTATCCAAAACCGAAGACTCCGAAGATCGCACGGCCGTCTTGAAATTATCCTATCTCGATGCACTGGGTACACTCAATCAAGATTCGATATTGGTCAAACAACGCCCGAAGGCCGGAAATGATAGTGATTTCGCCGAGCCAAGAGATATGAACTATGTAAAGACCATGCTACCGGACGGTATCATCACCGAAAACATTTATCTGGAAAGCATTGTTATCAGCGAAAAGGGGAATGCCAATTTAGCAACAAATTTAAACACAACAGCAGCCCTTGTCAGTCCACTAGAGAACCAAATTTCCTTCTATGTGCAGGATCCCAACAATCAATACGGTGGCATCTTATTGAAGACCAAAGAGAGCAGCGACAATATCTTTGATCAGTATGAAAAAGTTAAAATCTGGCTAAAAGGCACCAAATTGACGAAGTACAGTAACCCTACCCGTTATGTCATCGAAGAGGTGGGAAATGAGCATGTCCTCGAAAAAAACGAAGGAGATCCCATACAACCAAAAGAGGTCTATATGAAAGATCTTACCGATAATGACATCTACACCTGGGTCAAATTAAAAGATGTTGAAATTGCCGTCTCCAACGGTTACTTTTCCAATATGCATGAAGGCTATGCAGCCCGTGTATCCATCTATGCCAGTTGTATACGCGACATCAACCGAGACAATATGTATATGTTGATTAATACGGGTGTGCCTTATCGCATTGAACAGCGCGTTCCGCAAGGTAGTGGTACGATTACTGGTATCTTAGTGCATGATAATGTCCTGCGTTTTGGAGGAGATATAGGTCGTTATTCTATTCGTCCGCTGAAACGAAGTGATATCGCCTTGGCAGAAAGCCGAGATAATGGCTTTACACGGGTTATCGCCGAATGGAGTGGCTTCAAAGGAGATACCCCGAACCCCATGGCACCAGATTTTGGACAAGAATACAAAGCCAAGATGTTCCATTCATCCAAAGCCATCCTTAATGGTCCCGACTTTAATGGGCCAGGGGTGACCAACTCAGGCGGATATAGTGTAAGCGGATGGTGGAACAACGGAAAGGGCGAGAGCTGGATCTTCGAACTCTCTACACTTGGTCTGATCAAACCGTTGTCTATACAACTAGAAGGTGGTGTTATCTCAGGAGGTCCGCGAAACCATATCCTAGAATGGGCCGAAAGTTTAGACGCGACCACATGGAATTTTATCGGAGAATACACGCTACAAGACTATGTCCGGGCAGGTAACGGTACCTTGTATACCGATGTAGCAGGATATAAGGTGGTTGACTTTGCACTACCGAATGCCTTGTTAAACAAAAACATGGTGTACATCCGTGCCCGGGTGAAAGACAATGTCGCTGGAACCACTACCTCTGATCTAGGAGGTACTATTACCGGAGTGGCCAGTCGTCTGGGGCATGTATCTATCAAAGAGAATAAATAAAAGAGCGTATATAATCATCCTCATTCATCTTAAAAAACACCTATCTAATCATGAGAAGAAGTTATCTTTATATCTTAATCGTTTTAACGATCAGTTTTTCCGTTTGCATGAACGAAGCCTATACCCAGAAAAAAAAGAACAACCCGATAACGCTGAATGTTATGACCTTCAATATACGCATGAACTATCAGGACGATGGAGCCAACAATTGGCAATTCCGACGGGAATATATGACCGATTTGATCAAGCATTACCAACCCGACCTGTTGGGAGCAGAAGAAGCTCATTATCCACAATATGTAGATATGGCAACCCTACTCCCAGACTATGGTTCTTTCGGCCCTGTCGAAGGCAGGCAAGGTGCCGAGTCTGTTGCGGTCTTTTACTTGAAAAGTCGATTAACCTGCATTGATTCGGGTACTTTCTGGCTCTCAGAAACGCCGAACAAACAAAGCCTTGGCTGGGATGCTAATTTAAGAAGAACTGTCACCTGGGGGGCATTCAATGTAAAATCCAGTAATCGTAAGGTTTATCTTTTCGTCACACACCTTGATCACAAAGGAAAAAAAGCCCGGGAAGAAAGTACCAAGCTCCTTTTGAAAAAGGTTCACGAAATTGCCGGTAATGACCAAGCCTTTATCGTGGGAGATTTCAACTTACGGGAAGAAAGTGTGTATTACAAAACGCTCACATCGGGAAATGGGGCTGATGCGGGCTTCTACGATACCAATAAGCTCGCCGAACGATATTATGGCCCTGCATGGACATTACAGGATTTCGGCTTAATGCCCGTGGAAAAACGACCGAAGATTGATTATATCTTTACCAATAAAAAGGTGCGGGTAACACAATTTGTGAACATCTCGGAACAACGAGGTGATGTTTATCCGTCAGACCATAATCCGCAAATCGCAACCGTTATTTTTTAAAAGAGGTATCTTAACATACGATCAATATGAAACATATTTCTTTATGTGCGCTCTTTCTTTTTCTGGTCTCAGCAACTCAAATACGTGGACAAAACTTGAGGAGTGAATTGTCGGATATCACAAGAATACAACACAACGTAAAAAGTAAACGGGTAAGTAGCTATGATACCACGGGGGGGAATAGGGATTGGGTAGTCATCAAAAAAGGTGAGAAACAAACAATTTTTGAAGCCTCCACAGCGGGAGTTATTAAACATATCTGGATCACCATGGGTCCATCTCCAGAAAGACTAAGTCGTAACGACGTGATTATCCGTATGTACTGGGACGGGAATACCGTTCCATCGGTCGAATCTCCTATAGGCCCGTTCTTTGGGCAGGGCTGGGAGGAGTCCTATGAATTTACTTCGCTACCGTTGGTGGCAGGCCCGCTAAAAGGCCGAAGTTTGGTTTCTTATTTTCAAATGCCTTTTGCAAAAGGCGCCCGTATCGAAATCGAGAATCAAAATGACCGGGATATCACCAATTTCTATTATTACATCGACTATGAAGAAGTAAAACAACTTCCCCCCAATACGGGTCGCTTCCATGCTTGGTACAACAAAAAGTATGTCGAAGCTCCGCCCGGCGGTGAAAACGAATGGGAGTTGCTTGGCGAACCGGGGAAAAACAAAACCGGTGCGGACAATTATCTTATTGCCGACATTAAAGGTAAAGGGCATTTCATCGGAGTCAATTATTATGTGCACTCTCCGTCTCCGGTATGGTACGGTGAAGGCGACGATATGATCTTTATCGATGGCTCAGCTATGCCTACTTTACATGGAACAGGCACGGAAGATTATTTTAATACTGCATGGAGTCCCAAGACTATTTATAACCATCCTTATTTTGGAGCTGGTCGCGTCAATGACGACAATGGATGGTTGGGGCGAACGCATGTTTACCGCTTTCATATGACCGACCCTATTCATTTCGATCGGTCATTCAGATTCAGCATCGAACATGGGCACAACAATGTATTGACACTGGACCTCGCGAGTGTCGCATATTGGTATCAAAGTGAAGCTGTGGGTGTGCCGGCAATTCCCGATAAAGAAGTCAGAAAGCCGAAACCTTTTATTGATTATAGAGATATACATCGATGGCGTCATGAATGGCGTAAAAATCAAGGAAATCAAGGTGATCTTTGGGGAAATGAAAAAAGCAAACAAACAGATCTATAAGACAAAAAAATAAAACCGAGCTAAAGTGACCTCATTGATACATTAAAGAACTTTAAATGATAAACAAATAGATGAAAACACACCTAATCAAGCAGGCATTCAACAGGATGAGCATCCTACTCATCCTGTTGATCACAGCTTGTGATACAACAAAAAAAATCGCAAGCAACAACGAATTCACCCTACTGACCTACAACATCCACCACGCCAACCCACCTTCAAAACCTGGTGTGATTGACATCGATGCGATATGCAATATCCTTAAGCTAGCTAACGCAGATGTGATCGCACTCCAAGAGGTCGATGTGCGGACAAACAGAAGTGGCAATATCGATGAAGCCAAAGAAATTGCCAAACAACTGGGTATGAGCTATCACTTTTTTAAAGCCATTGATCACGATGGTGGAGATTATGGATTGGCGATCTTAAGCAAGCTGCCAATGAAGAATCCACAGACAATCGCTTTGCCTCAAGTTGAAAAAGCAGAACAACGCATATTGGCTTTGGTACAGGTCAAAGTAAAAAACAAATGGGTGTATATCGCAAACACCCATTTGGATGCACTACGGTCGCACAAAAACAGGCTAGCTCAAATGCAGTTTATCATGAACAAAACTTCCGCTATCAAACTTCCTATTCTTTTGTGTGGCGATCTGAACAGTCTTCCAACATCAGAAGCTATTGGTATCCTAGATAAACATTTTACACGAACTTGCCTAGACGATTGTTTGCCTACGGTTCCGCAAACAACGCCGAGGAATACAATCGATTATGTTGCTATAAAGAATAGTTCCTGGCAACAGAAAAGTATAGAAGTCATCGAAGAAACCTATGCTTCCGACCACCGCCCGGTAAAAGTCATTTTTGGAATAACACATACCACTAACTAACGAAGTTACATAACTTCTATTGACGAAATTACATAAAAACACAGTTCGGTGTGTTGATACAATAAACTAGATCGAATCCCGCAAAGTCAAATAAAAGGGCACCTCCATACTTTCCTTCGAATTTTCTTTTACAAGCTGTGCGGCAGACTTTCCCATGTATTGAAAATCCGTGGAGATCGTTGTTATTCCGTTGAGAATAAATTTTTTCAGCGGTGTTTCATTGTAGGAAATAATTCCAACCTCTTTACCGATGACCAGTTTCCGTTGGATGATTTTATCCAACAGCGTCACCAAATCATCTTCGGCCAAATTGATGTAACAGGTGCCTTTCTCTATTTTTTCCTTCTTCAACTCCGAAACCAATAAATGGTTAAATGCGTATTGTTGACAAAACTTGTAAAATCCTTTAATGATCGCTTTCGGATAATCACTGTGATCCGGAAATACAAGTTTCAACGTATGGTATTTTGACAACATCTCCAACGCTCCTTCCAATGCTCCGTAAATATCCTTTTCATAATTCTCAAATACGGCTGGAAATGTACCTGTGATTTCCGGAATGTATTTCCCAAGTACGACGAGCTTCTCTTGTGGGATATGTTTGCTGATCACCTCGGGTGCTTTGTCCCTACCTTCTTTAAAATGAGGAAATATGACGTAATAGTCGTATGTCTTTGTTAGGTTCGCCAACAATGTTTTTAGGTAAGAAATATCACTGTTATATACAAAAAGATCGATAGATGCATCTTCCCCGATTTCCCTGACAAACGAATCATACACAATCTTCTTATGCGCACTCAATTTATTCAGTAGAAAGGCAATTTTTAAGCCTAACTTTACGTCGGCAATAGCAATATAATACCCTTTCCCAGGTGTTGACGAGATCACTTCCTTGCTTTTCAACAGCCTATAGGCTTTTTCTACCGTGTCTCTAGAGATATCCAAAAATGCACTCAATTCGTTAATGGAAGGCAAAAGGTCTCCTTTCATTAAATTTTCAGTTTTTATTCCCTCAATCACCGCATCCGCCAATTGTTGATATTTGGGTGTAGAAGAGAAATCACTAATTTGTATCGTTTGCAAAAAGTTTGAAATAGACCTTGTCATCGCACGCAGAATAAGAAGTATATAGCCGATTTATTTTGAGATTTAATGTTCGAATATAACATTTTTTTATTAACCTTTTCGTCTTATCTTTACAGAGATTTTGGATGCTCGGTCAACATATCGTCAGTTAATTACATTACTGCTGCTTGCAGTATTCCTTACGCAGACTTTCAGTAAGCTGTTCATTATTGTTGACTATTATACGGACACCGCCAAATACGCATTAAGTTGTGAAAACATCGCGAAGCCGACACTGCATTGTGATGGTAAGTGCCAGATGATGAAAAAGCTCAAAGAAAAAGACAAAAAAGAGCAAAAAAACCCACAACACAAACTAGATTCTCAAAAAGAAATAACACTTTCATCAAGATCTTATTTTCCAATCATTCCTTCACGCATTCACCAAGTAGAGCCTTCAAAAGTATATGCACCCTATGTGAACGGTTACTTCTTGGCCTGTATTTTTGATATCTTTCATCCGCCTAGAGCCTGAGTACCTTCTCTTGGATTCCGTTCGTCTATCTTATCCAGATAGCGAACCTTCGTTAAGTTATTATTAGAAGATTACGGATAAGCCATCACACTGCGTATATGGTTCTTATAGGAGCATGTTACCATCTGGATGGCCCATAGTCCTAAAAGATATCACATTACATGAAATACACCCTTTCCTTTTTTTTGCTGTTGTCCGTTATGTGGACCGCAGCACAAACACATACACCACTTAAGGACACGACAACCTCAGATCCCGCGGTAGTCCCAAATTTCGTCAACCTGTCCAGTGTCACAGTAACTGGCTATGAAACCAACCGCAAGCTCCTGGAAACAGCAGGATCCATTGGCGTGTTGACCAGCAAAGAAATACAGCGAGGTGACAATATGGATATTATGCCGGCCTTAAACACTATTCCTGGCGTTAAGATGGAAGCTTATTCCGCAGGGAATTACCGCATTTCCATACGAGGAAGTTTGGTAAACAACCCTTGGGGTATCCGCAATGTTAAAATTTACTGGAATGATATCCCCCTTTCTTCGCCCGATGGCACTGCCCAAAAAAGTATAGACTTCGACCCTACCCTCATCGGTGCTGTCGAAGTATTAAAAGGCCCTTCGGGCAGTATGTATGGAGCTGGAAACGGAGGCGTTCTTCTCCTAAAAAGTGCCAAAGGTAGTGCTGAAGAAAATGCAGTGGAAACCGGATATACAGCTGGCTCCTATGGTTACAGCCGGTTTCATAGCTCGTACAAAACATCGGGCGAAAAATTCAATGTCGCAGCTAATGTCGTCAGCCAACGCTATGCAGGCTACCGGGAGAACAACTGGGGAGATAAGGATGTGATCAATCTTTTTTCACAATTCTTCCCCAGCGAGAATAGAAATATCAGCTTTTTCATAAACCACGTTACCGGAAGTCTGGGCATCGCCGGAGGATTGAATAAAGATCAGGCCGATTCGATGCCGACACAGGCACTTCCCTTTAATAAGGACAACAAAATATCGGTCAAAAAATATAATGCCACTGCTTTGGGAGCTTCTCAAACGTATTATTTCAACGATTTATTTTCAAATACGACAAGTGTCTACGGCAATTTCCAAACCTATGACCATCCTTTTGGATCAAGCATTTACTATAACGGCTACCTCCAAGAGAGTATCTCCGGCTATGGAGGGAGAACAAAATTTGTCTTTTCACCTTCATGGGAAAAAATTAAAAGTCGCTTTAGTATAGGTGGTGAATATCAGTATCAGCATCAGTTCGGGAATACCTTTGCCGTTACGAATGATCAAGCCGGAACATGGCCGGAGCCTGGAGCGCTAAACCAGAATGACATTATTACGTCCACATCCAATATCCTTTTTGCTCAGGCGGAGTTTGATTTGCCCGCCAGCATCTTCCTAACTGTAGGAGCAAGTTATACCCATTTGAATTACGACATCTTGGATTTATTTAAAGATCCTACGCATGTAGATTACTCGGGACTTCTCCAATTTCCAGCCAAAACCTCCCCTCGTGTCGGTATCGTCAAAACCCTCAGCGACAACCTAGCAGTACATGGCAGCATGAGTTATGGCTATTCTCCCCCACCGGTTTGGGAAATCAACAATTATGACGGCACACTTAACAAGGACATCAAACCGGAAGACGGGATGAATTATGAAATCGGAGTGCGAGGA
This sequence comes from Sphingobacterium sp., assembly GCA_040392285.1. GTDB lineage: Bacteria > Bacteroidota > Bacteroidia > Sphingobacteriales > Sphingobacteriaceae > Sphingobacterium. The sequence goes on from JBEBWF010000009.1 coordinate 26,806, forward strand.
GACCTGCTAAAAGGCAAATTCAACTTTGATATCACAGCTTATCAGATGTATCTGAAAAATGCCATTGTTCCCGTTGCAAACCCAAGCGGAACAACAGCCTACAAAAATGCAGGTTTAACCAATCAAAAAGGAATAGAAGCGTTACTCTCTTACCTTATTATCAACTATCCAGCGAAGCCGATTTCATTCTTGAAACCCTGGGTAAGCTACACGTACAACCACTACATCTTTAAGGACTATAAAACACAGTCCTTTGATTGGAACACCTCTTCGGTGATTACTGTTGACAACTCCGGGAATCACGTAACCGGGGTCGTGCCCAACAGCCTCTCCGCCGGCATTGACCTGGACACCAAATACGGGCTCTATTTCAATACCCTCTTCTATTATTACGACAAGATTCCTTTAAATGACGCCAATACCTATTACTCGGATGCCTATTCGTTGTTGAATGTAAAGATTGGTTGCAGAAAAAACATCAAACGCTGTAGTTTGGATCTATTCGGGGGTATAAACAATCTCCTGGATACCCATTACAGCTCCCTGCTCTTATACAATGCGGATGCAAATGCTAATGGCGCATCCCCCCAGTTTTATAATCCTTCGGCGGGCATCAATTACTATGGTGGACTCACCTTAAAATACCATCTTACAAAATGACAAAAATTCTCCTCGCATGCGCTTTAGGAATCCTAGTGTTCCAAGCCTGCCATCACCGATCCGAAGAACAGTTTACAGGGCCTATACTTCTCTCCTCCGCAGAACAAAAGGCTTCCTGTGTCTATCTTACCAAGGATGAAAAAAATATCCCCGTAGTAAGCTGGTGCGAAACCGATGCTGCCGAAAAGAAATATTTCTACCTGTCTTATTTTGATACTTCGGCAGGAACATTTTCATCCGCTGTTCCGATTCCTATTGCACAAAATGCAAACATACATGAAGAAGGGATGCCCAAGATTGCCATTAAAGGAGACGGCACCCTTGTAGCCCTATATGAAACAACTGTTCCCACAAAGGAAAACCCCTGGGCTGGCTCCATACGTTATATTCAATCCTTCGACAAAGGCAAAACGTGGTCATCGCCCGGCTATGTGCACGCCGGTACCACGGCAGGGAAAGAACGTTCATTTGCCGCCATGACCCGATTAAGCAACGGCGAGATCGGTGTCTGCTGGCTGGACACCACTATAGATCCTAAAAGGGCCGGCCGGCCAGTAAAGTTTGCCGCTACAGCAGGCAACGATGGTTTTCGCCATGAAGTCCTTGTCGATTCTTCTGCTTGTGAATGTTGCCGGACAAGCATCAGCAGCGATACGCAAGGGCACATCGCTGTTGTATACAGAGATATTACAGGTAACAATATCCGAGATATATCTGTCAGCAGATCCGCAGACAATGGTCAGTCTTTCAGCACGCCAGTCCTATTTAGCAACGATGGTTGGCAGATCAGTGGCTGTCCGCATAATGGTCCTTCCGTTGCCAATACCGTTGATACGACATACGCGACCTGGTTTACCGGCGGTACACAAAGCGGTGTATATTATGGTGAGTTAGACAGCTCGAATCAAATCATACGAAGGGAGCGGATTAGCGCGGACAGTCGTAACATCCAGCTGGCTCTATTGGCGAACGGTGCAAAGGTACTGGCTTATAATCAAACGGTACCTGATGGTGACTTATTTTACAGTAAAATTATTGTCCGTAAAATCAACGGCAAGCAGATGAAGGAAAAGAACATCACATCCTCCAAAGCACAAGCCACCTATCCCGTAATCAACAGCTTCGGATCGGACAAAATAATTGTAGCTTGGGCAGATCAGGAGAAGATTTACTATACGGTAATAGATCAGGAATTATAGTAGCAAGGCCACTTTACGAGCGAGTCCAGAAGCCATATATTAATCAGGGCATCTTGCGGGCAAATTGTTGGTTATACACCTGTACTGTCTTTTTTAGCATGGGATTCATCAGGTGTTTATTTACCGCAGCATGACCAAAGATCAGCCCTTGCTCCTCGGGACCCGTGATAAAGCACTGACTGTAACGATGTGCTACAATCTGCCTTTCGCTTAAGGCTTTGATAACCTCGCTGTCCGTATAGGGGCCAGCAAATTTGCATAGCGTATGCAAGCTGTTGGCCTCAGACGCAACAAGCGTAAAGGAAGCATCGATATGTTCAGCGAGATACGCCTTGAAGACTTCTGCACGCTCGGCATTCACAGCAATGACATTCTTGATATGATTTAGCAGGTAGCTCTTCCTGATAAATTCACTCATAATGACTTGGTTGGAGGGGGAAACAAAACGGTGCGAATGCTTCTGAAAGGCTTTGACGACATCCAACAGGTAATATGGCACCACCATATATCCCAACCGTATCGAAGGATGCAGCAGCCTGTTAAACGTACCCAGATAGACTGTTCGATTATCAGGATCAAGCTCGTAAAGTGATGGGTCTTTCAATCCCCAATTACTGATCTCGTGATCATAATCGTTTTCGATGACGATTGTTCCTTTTTCTTTTGCCCATTTTAAAATTTCCAGTTTCCGCTGGAGCGACATCTTTCTGCCAGTAGGATAGTGATTGGATGGTGTAAGGTGGATAATTTTTGGTATCAGGCCCGGGGGCAATTGCCTGAGATCGATTCCCTCCTGATCGAGCGGAAGCGCTTGGAGATCAGCACTCAGGCTTTTGAAGATGGAGTGTACATTCGGAAATGTCGGGTTTTCCATGACAACTGTATCCCCCGGATTGATCAATGATGAACCAATCAAAAAAAGAGACTGTACCGACCCGGATACAATGATGACCTGTTCCGGATCACACACCACACCCCGCATAAAATACAGGTATTCGGCAATCTGCTGCTTAAGTGCTTTCAACCCCGACACATTGGAGTAGTTTAAGGAAGAGGCCTTGATATTTCTCCAATAGAGATTGAGTAACTTCATCCATTGATGAACAGGAAAAACGTCCAATGGAGGTAGTCCGGGACGAAAAGCAATCGAACTGTCATTGCCTGTATACATAATATGCTCATTCATCAGGAAGTTATTGCCCGAATCAGAGATCCTTGGGTAATGTACATCCGTTCGGATATGCTGGGCAACATCGATCGCCGTTCCTTTCTTGTCGATAATAACATGTCCAGAACCCTTCTTGGCTTCGACAATACCCTCGAAGACCAAAAGTTCGTACGCTTTGTTGACAGAACTTCGTGATATACCGAGTATAGAAGCAAGCTTTCTGCTCGATGGCAGCTTGCTTCCCCCTAGGGCAGTACTCTTTTCGATCTCATTTTTCAGAAAATCCCGGAGAGCGATATATTTCGGGAGATCCGAACTGTAATTCCTGAAATCATTGGCCTTTTCTGTAATTCGGTGTACTATACTCATAAATTGGTATGTCTAGCTATACGTAACTGGTATCTCTAAGTTAAGAAAAACTTTCCTCTATTTGTTTATAATATGTAAGGAATAAATCACGATGATGTCCGGATCATAAGATTTCATGAGATTAAGGTTTGGTTTTACTGCGGTGAAATCTTTCATCTGACATCAGCACGTGAAGAGGTAGCCATATAAACAAATACGTTTTAAACTATTAAACCGAGCTCATTAGCTCCTAACGCAATTAATCGATATGAACTTGAAAAATCTATTATGCTCAGCCCTTGCTTCCATCTGCTTGTTAAGTTTGTGGGCTTGTTCTTCCGATGACATAATTTTGGAAGATATCATTATAGACGACGATCTGATTCTAATTCCGGATCCCGCTTTTGGCGAATACTTGAAATATCTGAATACCCCCGGTGTATATGTGCAGCAAGAAAGTGGGAATACGGCCTATTATCTAAATCCAGAAGAGGTAAAACAGGTGACAGTACTCAATCTGAGCAAGACGAATGGCAGTATACAAACCTTGACCGACGCTGGTTTGGCTACTGCTGCAGAAAAGATCAATGATCTTACGGGCATTACCTATTTTACAGGACTTACACGCCTTGTGCTGACTTCCAACACGCTGTCTAGCTTAGATGTAACGACACTAACAGCCTTAGAAGCTTTGGAAATGAATTTCAATCTCGTCGGAGAACTCGATCTATCCAAAAACACCAATCTCGTCACGCTCCGATATGCAGCAAGTGCAAGCGGTACGGATACACAAAAATTGACCATGCTAAACGTGAGTAAGAATACCTTACTTGCACATTTGCATCTACCCGATCACAATCTCAGCACCATAGACCTGAGCCAAAATGCTGCCTTAACAGAGCGGCTAGATCTGAGCAATAACCCCGGACCCGATCAGAATCGGACAACAGCCGACATCATTATTCCCGAAAATATCTACAATCAGCTGCCTCCGGCCAATAGGTTAGGTGTTACTATTGGTAGTACACCTTCCGAAGACCCTGTATTGGTCATCAATGAAGTGCTTTATGACCCTTCGAACACAGGGTTGGATGGAGATGCCAATGGCGACGGTGTATATAATCAGGCACAGGACGAATTTATTGAGTTGTACAACGCTGGTGATCAAGCCTTAAACATCAGTGGGTACAAAGTGTACGATGCTAGCGGACTGGCTGCTGACATACCGGTACATATCTTCCCCATAGGAACGCAGATTCCATCCCACAAGGTCTTGGTCCTATTTGGCGGAGGAACGCCAGGCGATTTTGGCGAGACCCTCGTTCAAACATCGACAACAGGTGACCTCAGTTTGAATAATGAGGAAGACTTTATCACGATAACAGACCCTGCAGGAAATGTCGTCGTCACCTTTGATATTGAACCTCTCTCAAATAATCCAAATAAGTCGTATACACGTAATCCGGATGTCACAGGTGATTTCGTACAGCACAATACGGTCAATAGCAGATTATTCTCTCCAGGAACAAAAGCAGACGGTAGTCCTTTTTAGGCAACAATCTACTGCATTTGCCATATGATGATTGACCAAGATGAGATTAAGGGACCGATGGAGACAGTGGTCCGTCCCCGAAAAGTGAAGTTTTACCGTCTGCTGTATGTACAGGTTCTATTTGCCATAGTCTTTGGGGTATCATTGGGACATTATTTCCCCGAGGCAGGTACGATGATGAAACCTCTTGGGGATGGATTTATCCAATTGATCAAGATGATTATTGCACCCGTAATTTTCATTACAGTATCGACCGGTATTGCCTCGATGAGCGACATGAAAAAAATCGGGCGCGTGGCAGGAAAGTCCTTTATATACTTTCTCACTTTTTCGACACTGGCGTTAATCATTGGGCTGGTCATCAGCAATCTGGTGAAGCCAGGTCAAGGTTTGAACATTGACCCCGACACACTGGATCTGGATAGTGTATCGGACTATGTCGCCGGAGCAAAAGATTCGAGTCTGCTGAAGTTTATCCTGGATATTATTCCACAGACACTGATCAGTCCACTCACGGGTACCAATATTCTGCAGGTATTGTTCACCGCTATTCTATTTGGAGTAGGCATTTCGTTGACCATTGATAAGAGCAAGCCTGTTTACGATTTTCTACAGGCTTTGTCCTACCCTATCTTTAAGGTTGTTCATATCTTGATGAAGCTGGCACCCGTAGGTGCCTTTGGTGCCATGGCCTTCACCATCGGCATGTATGGTGTAGGATCCATGGCCAATCTGCTGCTATTAGTAGGAACATTTTACGCGACCTCCCTATTTTTCATCCTAGTTGTGTTGGGAACAGTGGCACGTTACAACGGTTTTTCTATACTAAAACTACTTCGTTACCTCAAAGATGAACTGCTCTTAGTACTTGCCACCAGCTCGAGCGAATCCGCACTACCTTCACTTATGCAGAAGATGGAAAAAGCAGGATGTGCAAAGCCTGTGGTAGGTCTCGTCGTACCGACAGGGTATTCATTCAATTTAGATGGCACCAATATTTACATGACCTTGGCAGCCTTATTTATCGCGCAAGCCTGTAATATTGATCTCAGTCTGGAACACCAGATACTTCTCCTACTAGTCGCTATGTTGAGTAGTAAAGGAGCTGCTGGCGTATCGGGCGCAGGGTTTATCACACTTGCGGCAACACTCGCGGTCGTGCCGGAGGTGCCGATTGCTGGAATGACATTGATCTTAGGTGTCGACAAATTTATGTCGGAATGTCGTGCACTGACCAACATCGTTGGCAATGCCGTTGCCACCGTCGTAGTTTCTCGATGGGAGAAACAGTTGGATGTAGAACAGCTAAATAAAACGTTGAATAATCCGTCTTAACTAGCAAGAGATCACCTCCGGCGAGGCCCCCCGGCAACAATATGTGGATCAGTTATATGCAAACGCTTCAGGTTATCGTGAAACTTCTCCGCTAGCGCATAGGCTTTCTCATAAAACAAGGTATCATTTCCCCACGCTTCCTTGGGGCTCAATATCTCGGTGGGAACTTCTGGACAGGCAAAAGGTATCTTTGTCTTGAACACTGTATGTTCCCTGTAGTCTACCTGATCTTCTTCCAACTGACCGGATAAAGCCGCATCGATCATAGCACGCGTATACCGCAGTTCAGTGCGAGATCCGACCCCATACGGACCATTAGCCCAGCCCGTATTGATTAACCACACCTGCGTGCCGTGCTGTTGGATCTTTTCATCTAACATCTTTGCGTATATACTCGGGTGCAAAGGCATAAAAGGTTCGCCAAAGCAAGCTGAAAAAACAGGCACCGGTTCATCTATCCCCTCTTCGGTACCCGCTATTTTAGACGTGTAGCCCGAGATAAAATGAAACATCGCTTGTTCTGGGCTCAGCTTCTGAATGGGTGGTATAATACCATAGGCATCACATGTCAGGAAAAAGATATGCTTTGGTATACCTCCTAAGCTCGGAGATACGGTAGTAGAGATATGTGTCAAGGGGTAGGAAACACGCGTATTTTTGGTAATTGTCGTATCCGAATAGTTCACCTCACGGCTATCGGCGAAGGTTGGCGTATTCTCTAGAATGGCACCAAACCGAATAGCACGATAGATATCCGGCTCCTTTTCAGCATTCAGGTCGATCGTCTTGGCATAGCATCCACCCTCATAGTTAAAGACCCCCTCATCAGTCCATGCATGCTCATCATCACCAATCAGCAACCTGTTCTGGGCAGAAGATAATGTCGTTTTGCCCGTACCCGACAGACCAAAGAAAATAGCGACATCCTTGTCCGTCTCCCCGATATTGGCCGAACAATGCATAGGTAGCACCGCATGATCCGTAGCCAGCAAAAAATTCAATACCGAGAAAATTCCTTTTTTTATTTCACCACTGTAGCCCGTGCCTCCAATCAAGATCATCTTACGACTAAAGTCAATGAGCGCAAAGTTCTTTTGCCTAGTGTGAACCTCCAACGGGTCAACCTCAAATTCAGGACAGTTGATAATCGTGAAATCAGGAAGGGAGGATTCTGTATCGTGCGTACTGTCCGTTATAAACATGTTGTCGCAGAATAAATTATGCCAAGCCAATGTATTAATCACCCTAACCTTGATACAAAACCTCGGATCGGCACCTGCGTACACCTCCTTCACATATACCCGCTGTCCACGGATATGAGCTCGCATTTTATCGTATATCCGTTCAAAGTCTGCGGAAGAAAACGGAATGTTGATATCTCCCCACCACACCTTATCCGCTGTCCTATCGTCCTTAACGATATACCGATCTTTCGGGGATCTGCCAGTAAATTTACCCGTATTACAAATCAATGCGCCGGTATCCGAAAACACACCTTCTCCATTTCGTATGACATGCTCGATGAGCTCTTCACGGCTCAGATTATGATATACCTCTCGTGCATCGATAATTTTGCTATCCATGGTTTTACGTGTTATATGTTAAAAATCTACTTTAGAAAACAAGCTGTAAGATCACTTCAGCCCTAACTTCCTTCATTGCCGAGTGGTCTATCCGAGACAAAGCAGTTTGTACTTTGAGATCATTGCCCTTCATATACTTGGATAACCCTACCGTATATGCCTTCGTGTCATTTAATAGGCCGTCAGCGTGGTTGGCAAACTCCGGGCGGAGCACCGTGTACCTGAGGTCAAGCGCATATCCACTCTTCGTGACATAGCCGGATTGTAGGTTCACCGCATCGCCTAGCACCAAATACGTACTAATTTGCTGCGGTTGAAGTAGCGCAGTAGTGGCCGCATTCGTGTAAAGGCCCTGTAATCCCGTTACGTTAGCATTACTGTACTCCCCAAGGAACGAAAAACCCCGATACTTGACAAGCAGATCAGCATAGATCTTTCGGTAATCCGGGTACTGCTCCAGTTGATCAGCATTAAAAAGCTGAAAGCTACCATGCCCTTCTCCTGTTTTATGGCTAGCTCCTTTATTGATGCTCGCAGCCATCCCCATGACGATCTTAGGCGACGTCTCGTGGGATAGGTCGGCAAAATAATCTTCATTCCCAGTGCTAAAATAGCCAAGCGGATAAATATCCAAACGTCCCCCATATTTCATTCCGCCTTTATCCGCATCGCGGGAATTCGCACCAAAAGAATTTCTGCCATCACCCGAGGTGATGGCCACCTGCGGTGCTATTCCGACACTGCCAACAGCATATCGACCATCTAGAAAAAGCCCAAATTCACGTCCCGTCTCCGTAAAAGCCTGGCTTAGTTGGCTCCGGTCGGTAAACTGAAATTTATCCTCATTGATCATCATCTCCCTGTTGTTCAAAGGCGATCTTTTTTGTCCTGCGGAGATACGAAGCTGCGCCATCGGCTGGTAGCTGATCCAAGCATCCAAGAGAGGGTCGCTAAGCCCAAAATCCGTCTGTAGCATAAACCCAACTTTTTCTTTGAGCGCTTGGCCGGAAAGAGAAAGATGGGCGCGCCTGATATATAACCGACTCTCGGCTGATGCGCCCTCTACTTTGCTATAAGCATAGTGAGGCTGTATAAATCCTCCGATTCTAAACCGATAATTCTGATTATCAAAATCAAAGGTCAATCCTTTGCCTAGCTCGTAGTCCGCCTGGTTAGGAGAAGTACTACGTTGCGCGTAAGTTGATATACTGATCAGGATGCAAACAAATGTTATTAACTTTTTCATCTGTATATAATTTGTTTTTTTAAAGGCAATGAAGCCATTTTTTCATTATTGTATAGGCGCTCCGGTATAACGATAAACAGGCAGCTCCTTGTGAAGTCCGGTTTTCAAGATGCCATAGGCTGCAAAACTATTGTTGTTCTCCGGCTCTATCACCTCAAAGAGTAGCCCGCGGTTCTTTTGATCGGTATATACGATGTAAGTGCCCTCCGCAAAGGTTTTGTGAACCGTGTGGTTTGCTGTTCGGATATCTTGTCTATATACATTTTCATATTTTACACTTTCCCGTTTGTACTGCGTCACCACATAGTTGTCCACGGAGAGAGCGACCTCCGTGTCCAGCTGTTTGACAGTAAGGCCAAGTATCTTTAGTCTTTCTGCGATGTCCTTTTCTTCAGATAACAGCAGATAGGCTGTCGGGATTTCCCGCGTCATGAGAGGGTTGGAACGAAGCGCATTTTTAACGATGACCTTTTCTTTGACCACGGTATTGGTCGCCATATCGATAAATTCAAAGTACTCCTCAGATGTCTGGCGACTCGAGCGAACAATTACCTTTTTATTCTCATCAACACTTTGTTTCAAGACACGTTTAACCTGTTCGAAATCGTCATAGGCTGTCTCCAGGTAAGATAGCGCTAAGTAAAATGTAGTCAAGGTTCTACGTTTGAACGACGTACGACCCAAGGATACGCCCCTAACTTCAAATAAGGTTGAAATACAGTTCGTTAAAGCAAACGATGTCGCGCTCGCACGGGCATTGGTCGAGCCCAGGTTGTACTGGGTATAGCCATTCTGTTCCGACGGTGTAAAGTAATTAAAAGAGCGTATATTCTTATCACGCAGGTCTTGTTTTGCTTTATTGACAAACTGTCGTTCGGTATATTGTCTAAGAGACCGCCCAATATTCAGATTGCCGCTATATAAAAACATGACGTCATGGGGCAAAGTATAGCCAGCCTTTCCCATTTTCTGGTAAGAAGAACGGAATGGGTTGTACTCGTGAAAGTCCATGGCAACATGGGCACCATAATCACTAAATGCCTTTTTTAGCAGGACACTTTCCGGAATCAGCAACTTGGTCTGGTCACGGTTCATATCCAGGCCATTTTTGGGTGTACGCTCTTGCTTTTCAAAACCATCGATATTACCCATAGGCACAATCGCAATATCCAAGCGATCCAGCAGATGGCTATAGGCGGTGTTCTCCAGCAGTTGGTGTATCAGGTACAAAATCCCTTCCGTACTCGCAGGCTCATCACCGTGTATGCCCGCTTGTATCCATACTTTGATGGGGCTTGGCGTCGAACCACTACGCAGATGCAACAAGGGTATGGCTTTACCCTTTTGGCTAGATCCAAGGTAAGACAATACCGCCTTATCGGGATACTTTTTGGCGAGATCCTCCAAGAATATGATCATCTCCCGATAAGTGGTAAAACCTGTTTTCTTATTAAATGCCGGCGTTGGGCTATCCAGTTCAAAATCTGGAAAATACATATCAGTCAGTGCCTGAGGTTGTGGGTTAAACAACTGTGCTGCACAAAAGGTGCAATAAAACAAGGCGATAAGGGTATAGCTATATTTCATGGTCGAATACATTAAAATCCTATCGTAAATATGAGTCTGCCTATCCATTCATGCCCCTGGATCTGCCTGTCGAGGTTATCCCGGGCATCGTCTTTGGCCTCCACATAAGTTAGTGAGGCTTGTATCTTGGCTCCATAGTTCCGAACCAGGTACTTCGATATCCCAAGCTCATAGTAGTTGGGACGAGCGTAATAAGCACCATTATGCAGGAATGAATATTTCTGGGGGATGAGATGGGTATAGCGGGCGTCAATAGACCAAAGACTTTTTAGCAGGTACCCCGCTTGCATGTTGAAGCCCTGACCCAACATCATCCGGTTTTTAACATAATTTTCGACATGCTGTACTCCATCGATTTCAAAATTATCGGTTGTCGTACCGTTGTTCCGTACACGCTCTGCAATGTCGGGATTGACTTGGGCATCGGCATGAACATACTCACCAAGCAATGAAAACCCCCGATACTTCAGTAGCAGATCAACACCATACTTCTCATAATCGGGCAATGCATCATTTCCATCGACATCCACATAGCGTATACTTCCCACCTCTCGGCCACGACGGTCGCTGATCCCTTCGTTGTAGCTATAATTGACCCCGACCAGTAGCTTAGGCGTCAGTTCCCTGATTATATCCGCCTGCCGAAATTGCCCTCCACTGCGGAATAATCCAAACGGGAGGAAGTTGATCCTTCCACCATATTTGTAACCGCCGACATTCTTGCCAAACATATTCATGCCATCGCCACTCGTTAGGGCAATGGATGGGCGAATATACATGTCGGTGCCCCGGATCTTAAAAGAAGCATCGCTAAAAAAACCAAAGTCACGAATAGCCGAAAAAGCCGATGTCACACGGCTACGCTCCGGCAGCTGCAGCGTTTGCGAATTCATACCTAACTCCAGATTGTCTGTGGGGGTACCTTTTTGCCCGACCGTAATTGATATATTTTTGAACAGTTGATACTGCACAAAAGCATCCATCAATACATTGTTGGCATTCTCATCGGCATCGCCCTCCGGTGAACCGCTAAGATCGACCTGGAGGCGATAGCTAAAGCGCTTGTCGTGCGGTGAGCCACTGAGACGCAAACGGACCCTACGCATCCGGAACCTATTGAAGGATTCTTCGGAGTTGGAACTTTGCTTCATCTCCAGGGAAGGTTGTATATACCCCCCTATACGCATATCAAACCCCTCTTCATCCGTCAAGTTTAGGCCTTCGCCGAAGTTGTATTTTTCCAGCTGTACCTGTGCCGAAGCCTTGGCTACAATGAAAAATAGAAAAATCAAATATATACACCTTTTCATGGGATAAATTTTTTATTCAAAATGACCTTTCGTGACAATCTTACCATCCAGCATCATCAGCTTTCCGCGAGCGATGACGTCGGTCAGTTCGAGCTGTTCGTCCATAAAACAGAAATCTGCATCCAATCCCACCGCGATCCGTCCTTTTGATTTGAGGGCCAGATTGTGGGCAGGATTACAAGTAATCAGCCTGATCGCTTGTTCAACAGGGAGTCCCCCCACTTTGACCAGCGCCTTAAACTCCGCATAATTAAGTGCTATAGGTGCTTTGCGAAAGCCAATCATCTTTCCCGATTCGTCTTTTTTCTCCAGACCCGCATTGCCATCACTGCTGAAGGTGAGCCGATCGATAGGGACTCCTTGATCCAAGGCATAAAGTACCGATTGATAAGGGTCAGTATATTTGGTACCACCGGTTGTGATATCGATCATTCCTCCCTTTTTTGCAAACTCGAGGGATTGGTCGAATAAGGCTTTAGTCCGTGCAACATGCGTAGGTGAAATATTCTCTATCGGAAACTCATATTTCTCCACGATTTCCATCAAGAGATCGATATATGTTGTGAGCTTGCCCAAATGGATATGCAGGATACCCTTCTTGCCCGCAATCATGCCCCCAACCCGTACTTCGCGAAGATGCTTAAGCAATTCCTCTACGGTGGGGTAGGAAGAGCGTTCTTCGCTGATGGCGACCTTACATCCGATAACCTTATCGATGAAGACCAAGTCATCCTGTATACTTGAGGTAATGGTAACCGGATCAATGCTAAAATAGCTCGTCAACATATAAGCACTGATTCCTTCCTCGGTCAATGCTTTGGTCTTGGCATAGAGTGTCTTGATACTACGCGCCGTGCCATCGGTACCCAGCAAGCCCACCACCGTAGTCGTACCACAGGATAGTAGTTCACTCAGCATAATCTCCGGTGTCATCGATGCAAAGCCATGCTTGCCGCCCGCACCAATGATATGGACATGTTGGTCGATAAACCCAGCGGTCACGATCTTACCTTGTGCATCGATCACCGTATCGATCATCGCATGGGCATCTATGTGATCTTGTAGGGCTATAATCTTTTCTGCTCCGATCAGGATATCTTTATAACCGAGGTACTGCGGTGCATATATTTGAGCATTTTTTATTAATGTGAGCATAGTTTAAACAAATTGATAAATGAGCATAACGATCAAGGTAGTTGCGACGGGAATCAGATTTCTTTTCACCAAGGACAACACATCTACTTTGGCAACTTCTGCAGCTGCCAATAGTATTCCTGAGACAGGTGAGACCGTTCGCCCTAAGGTTGCGGAGAATTGCATCGGTAAGAGGATGGACACCGAATGGATACCCAACTTACTCGCCAAATTTGGAATCAAGGGACCGAATGCGAAGAAAGCGGCATTGCCACTACCCATGAGCATCGCGGCGAGAAAAATCATGAATGCCATCACAAAGCCTATCCCCTGAGCTCCGAAGCCCAAATGTTGGGTAAGGTCTATCAGGCCGTCGATAAAACCTAACTGGATCAACCCTTGGGAGAAAATATCAGCTGCAATAATCAAGGTCACCACAGTCTTGAATATATCACCCATTCCCGACCAAAACACCGTGATACGCTTTAAAGATTCTTTAAAGGACTTCTTACGGATCGCCTCCATGATCACAGCAACAAAGAGACTGAAGAACATGGCCGTCGTCGTATCGATACTAATCTGAAAGCCGAAAACATCGAGCGCATCTGAAAACAGGATCAGTAAAATCATGGGAAGAATGGGTATAATGGCATAAAATAACGGAGCAGTCAATACAAGTTCGCCAGTTTTTTCTTCTTTGGCCAATAGTTGGTGCTTACGGTCATAATACCTATTGACAAAAAAGTAAACCCCCATCAGTAATAGCGTCAGCGGGATCACCAACGGGATTTGGTAGCTTACGAAGTATGCGATGACATCCATCTCCATGATGGCAGTTGAGGCTACCGTCGTGGGGGAAGCAGGCCCTAGGCACAACGCAGTGCTAGCCGTGATTACCGATACAGCCGACAACCTACTCACGCCTAAGTTGACCAGTATGGGAAAAACCGAAGCCATCAATAACAAGCCCAGTCCCGCTGCCGACGGAATACAGATAAAAAGCAGCTGTCCAATAGGTATCGTCAACGAAGCCGCCAGGTAAGGCTGTTTCCGAAACAGCTTGAGCGGTTTCATCGCCAAATAAACCAGGGAGGAGGAAGCCCCTATCTTATCAATGTAAGCCACAAACCCGCCGATAGCCATAATCATCAGACCGACGTGGCTATTGGTATAAACAAACGAATCTTTTATAGCCTTAAAGGCATCAAAGCCAATGAAACCTGAAGATTGTGGAAAGGGTTCGTTATCCGAAAGGTAATGAGCAAGTACCAACATCACCATCCCACCGATAAGCAGGACAGCATGTGGATAATACTTTCGTACTAATAGCGTGGCAACGATAACAATACAAATGACTGAAATTATAGGACCCGTATACATATCTTATTTTTTATCCTGTTTATAATCGCTAATTGATTTAGGCGGTGAGCTTCCACTCTCCCCTATCAAAATCATGGTTTATCTCGTGCGTACTTCCTTTGTACTTTACAAATAGAGTAAACTTTTGCCGCGTGGATACATACCACTCTGCAATTAATGAAGATACCAATTAAGATTAGGCTATAAGACGAAGGATACTACTCCCCCCGGAGGTTTTCAAAGATATCGACGATGACATTTCTTTTGGAGTTGCTGATTGGTATGCGGTTATTATTGACCATGATCAGATACCCTCCATCATTTCTACTGTATTTCTCCATAAAGTTAGGATTGATCAGATAAGACTGATGTACCCGCACAAAAGAGAATTTTCCCAAAAGCCTCTCAACCTCTTTCAGGGTACGGCTAATGAGAAAAGAACGACCATCATGGGTGAAGATTGTCGTATAGTTGCTCTGGCTTTGGCAATAAATAATACTATCTATCTCGATAAAATCCAATCCCTCAGCCGTTGGGATCGCAATTTTGTTTTTCAGTATCCCGTCTTTTTTGAGGCTGGTCAACAACTTTTCGATTTCGGACGATGAATCCGTCGAGGTATTCTTTGTTTCTATATATTTTAATACCGCTTCTTTAAGCTCATCTTCATCAATAGGTTTCAACAAATAGTTGATGGCCCTCGCCTTAAATGCCTTTACGGCATACTGACTATAGGCCGTTGTAAAAATCACATCGAAGGGCAGTTCGTCAAACTGTTCCAAAAAATCAAAACCATTCATCAAAGGCATTTCGACGTCTAGAAACAGCAAGTCAATCTCTATTCGTTTCAGTACTTCCACAGCTTCCATGGGCTTCGTACTTTTATACGAAATAGACAGCTCGGGGAATAAGCTGTTGATGTGCAATACCATGCTTTCCACACAATGTGTCTCGTCATCAAGAATAGCTATTTTCATAAATTTCGTTTTAGATAGGTAATAGTAATTTTAACATCAGTCCCCTGGCTGATCCACGGTTAAAAGCAGCTCTACTTTAGTGCCTAAAGGTCGAGCATCAGCATCCTTTAGGTCAATAAAACGCCATCTTATTTTTCTGTCTTGGTGGTGGTAATTGAACAACCTTATCCTTTCACTTGTCAATTTTATTCCCATACTGTCATGGATTTTCGCTGATTTTATCGGCATATCCATATGACGCCCTACACCATTATCTTCAATCGTTATTTTTGCGCCTGTAGTCGTTTTATCAATGTGTATAATCAGTCTTTTTTCCTCCTTCTGGCTTGTCAACAATCCATGCCAAATAGCATTTTCCACAAATGGCTGCAACAGCAGTGGAGGGATGTAATAACAGCCTAACCCCAGGGCAGGATCAACCACAATACGAAAACAAAAATCCTCATTAAATCGCTTCTTTTCGAGCTCCAGGTAATTCTCAATAATAGACAGTTCAGTTTCTAGCGATATAATATCCTTATCTGCCCACTCCAAAACCGTACGTATAAATCGGCTAAATTTAATCAGGTATTTAACAGCATTTTCATTTTCCTGTTGTAAAACAAGAAATTTGATCGCATTGAGACTGTTAAACATAAAATGGGGACTTATTTTTGCTTGCTTTGCCTGTATTTCGGACTTAATTAAATTGCGTTCATACTCTGCAGCTACCCGCTTTCGTTCCTGTTCCTGCAGGTCTTCCTTTATGGACATAACTTCTCGTACCCGGTGTTCAATCTCCTCTTCTAACTGCTTATTGACCTCCTTGGTTACCTGCTCTTGGATAGCCAGTTGGCCAATCAATGTTTGTTGTGCAGAAGCATGCTCTTGGTGTAAAAAAACGACCCGTCCACCCAATGCTAATGCGAAAAAAAGTGCCTGCAAAATAATACCGATCTGAAAATACGAAGCTGCCGTTAAGGTATCGAACTGTACAAACGGAACCTCCATATTGCTGTGCCGGATAGAAGCTAAAACGGAACCGATGAAGTAACACAGGCTGCCCGTAATAAAAAACATTTTCACTGGGGATTGGATATGGCGATATATCTGCCATAGGAAATAACAAGATGCCGTAAAAATAATAATCCGGGCCACGATAAAGACGGACAGTTGATAATCCTCGATATAGCTGAAGAACAAAAAGTAAAGTAGCGCATACACGATTCCGATCACACCAAAGCGATGTAAACGTTGGCTAAGCTTCGCCTTCTGAGGCTTGATATTGGTCAACTGAATAGCAAAGAAAATATACGAGGAGAACGAAAGGATGGTAAAAGGTTCCACATATCTGCGATTGCTCCGCAGGTAGGCAAACACCACATTATTAAATTCATTTATCTCTTTTAAATTGGTAATTGCATAGAAAAGGATGAAAAGCAAAAAAAGTGCATAATACAAGTATATCTTTTCCAATGCTTTCAGGTAAACGATAGATACAATAAATAGCAGAAGCGTAATAGCTCCGCAGAAAAACAAGCCTATAGAATCGGAAAGAACAAGGAATTGTACTGAGCTATCTACCACTTCATCTACGTTATATCACTTATCCATATTTTAAGGTAAGTATAGTCAATATAAAGTACAACAACCGTATTTGGGTCCTTTAAATTATTTTTTGGCCCAAATCATTGAGTATTCTATCCGTTTTTGTGAGTATTCGTTTCTTCTCCCCACGATTTCGATTACTAATTAGGTCAGGGGGAATACTCACCGACTATTGTACTCTTCCTTCAAACACCTTTAATTTGTCGTCACACATTATATATTCTATTACTTATAACTAATCATTATGAAAAGAATTTTATTCAGCATTTTGGCTATTTGCGCCATCGGTACAGCAAACGCACAAACTGGTTTTCACCGTATTAGCGCAGGAGCAGAAGTAGCACTTCCTTTAGGTGATTTTGGAAAGGCTTATGGTATCGGGTTCGGCGCAACCGGAAAGGCATTTTATGGAATCTCTGAAAAAGGTGACATTACAGGTACATTGGGTTATCTACACTTCGGCATGAAAGAAGACAGTGATATGATGAGCGGCAGCATGGGTATGATTCCCGTCATGTTTGGTTATCGCCATGATTTCGGCGGACTATACGGTGAGCCACAGATCGGTCTGATGATGTTACGCTCCAAGGTGACATTTGAAAACACGGGCTTCATTGACTTATCTGGCCTCTCGGGCACGCACTCCGACACCAAGGTTAGCTTTGGCCTGGGCGGTGGTTATGTGTTTGGCGACTGGGATCTGGGTGCACGCTTTCAGATCGTCGACGATCTCAATTTCTTCGGCATTCGCATCGGATACAATTTTTCACTTTAATCCTCCTGCCTCCAAAGGGAGAATACGGTTAACAGGCA
Source organism: Sphingobacterium sp. (assembly GCA_040392285.1). Classification (GTDB taxonomy): domain Bacteria; phylum Bacteroidota; class Bacteroidia; order Sphingobacteriales; family Sphingobacteriaceae; genus Sphingobacterium. Next base: position 44,664 of record JBEBWF010000009.1, read on the forward strand.
CACGAAAGGGTTCGTGCACTAGCATGGGGAAATACATCTTGCAAGGTACTGCGGAAACAAAAAGGGGGAGGATTACTGTCCACTAACAACTAATAAAAACACAATCATGAAAAAAAATAATTACTTCACACTTATCGTCCTTTTGCTGATCGCGTCCTTGAGCTTTTCAGCCTGCTCAAAGGACAAGGATGACGACAACGACTTATCCGGACAATCCGGTCTCAGCATGAAGGTCAACGGAGCAGCCTGGGGAACGACGATCAACACACTTTTTACCGAGCCTGAAGAAAACAGCCAATTGGGAGAATATTATGTCGTCCTTGTTGGCGGGCAACGCATTGATGTCGAAGGCAGTGAGGATGATGTAAGCTCCTTTAATATGTATATCGTCATTCCCAAATCCAAATTCAGCAATCCCAAAGGAACTTACCATGTTTACGTTGCAGAAGGAGCCATGCCAGGGGCGGCTACTGCCTCCTATACTAAAAGTACAAGTGAAGGAACAGCCTCGTACGAATCTGCCAATCCGGCGGATTACACGCAATCCGTAGGGTCAGTCCAGATTACCGATTTCGAAATCGGAGAGCAGACCATAGTCGGCCAGCCAACCGGTGTCGAGGGATACACCAAGCTGTCGGGTACATTTCAGATGGACGTATACCCTGTACAAGAAACTCCTGGGCCGGCATTGAAGATTACAGAGGGAAAATTCAGCCTCAAATCGGGAATTGGGTTTGATTTTTAATTAGGATGAAGGGGCAAAGACTTTTGGACTAAGGATGAAGGAGACGGGACGAAGGTGAGAAAAAAACCTTAAACAAAAAAGCTAACAGCTATGACAACAATACGAAACAACTACACAGGCGCGGCGCTACTATGTACCGCCCTCCTGCTTTTTGCCTGTTCTAAGAGTGGAGACGGCCTGGGCGATACCGACCCGCAGACAGGCAAGACGAAGGTTGCGGAAGCAACATTTACGAAAATAAATACAGCAACTTATCCTGTTGCTTTTGAAGGAGATTATTACGATCGCATTGCCCTAAGTAATAATCACATCTATGTTATAGATAGGGAGAACGAGGCATTCAGGAGGTACAACATCACATCGAACACATGGCAAGATCTGGCATCGATAAATCCAATATATAATGGGATAGCGGGCTATCTGGTATATCATAACGCAAAAAATGATAAAGATATCTTGATCTATAACAGTGGCAAGCTTCATAGTTACTATCCTCCCGAATACCCGGATGCGGCTTTAAGGGATTCATGGGTATCAAAAGAAGTCGTGCCTTTTGAAGAGGGGGGAGAGCGGGGGGCAGCTTCGGATGGGGAGTACCTGTACTATATGGGCAATGGGCGTAAAGAAGAATACTCGCGCCAGATAGACCGCTACAACCCCAATACTGATTTTTGGGAAGAAAAAGCAGGAAATCTTCCGTTGAAGTTAGATAAAGAAACACAAGCGGTTGCCTCCGGAAATAAACTGTTTGTCATCGGCGAAAGTACAGCAATCGAAAGGGTATTTATGGTTTACGACTTGCAGAGTAAACAGGGAGAAATAAAATCTGTACCAACAACAACTTGGTTTAGAGGCAACAGGAATAACACCTTATTAGTCTACCAGAATTACCTGATTTATATGGTCCCTGCTAATAATGCGATGCGCCTGTATGTTTTTGACATCGAAGGAGATCAATGGTTGGAAGACCATGTAGAAATAAAAATGGACTTATTCAGTAAACCAATGGCTAATGGAAGTTTATTGCTTTCTTCGTCCGGAAAACTGTATGCAGCAGGTACCAAAGCCGGGGATTTTGTATTGTACAACGTGGATTTTAAAGTGGTAGAGAAATAAAGGTACACGCGGTCCCGAATGCATTTGGGATGCACAAGCGCAGGCTCTTTGTTCCTTAATCCTTGTTCTTTAATCTTGAAAAAACAGAAACCATGAAAAAACAAATAACATTATCCCTATTTGTGGCCATTGCCATAGTAGGAATGACAATGTCTACCGAAGCCCAATTGCTTCAAGGCTTTGGCAAAAAGCTGGAAAAGAAGATCGAAGACAAAATCGAACGCAAAGCAGATCGCCAGGTTGACAAAGTATTGGATAAAGCCGACAAGAAAACAGATGAACCGCTCAACAATGCGCTAAACAAGTCCAAGAGCAAAACCACAACCGCTAAAGAAGCGAAGTCTAAAACGCAATTCGAGGCAGTCGCTGCTCGACCTGACCAAGCTATGGTATTGGTCGGTGGCAATTGTCAGGATTTTAGTTGGTTCAAAAAAGGAGCTGTATTGGCCTATGAAGCCTTTGACAAAAATGGAAAGGTCGAAGGTGGGATCACCATGGAAGTACGTAATCTGACGAGCAAAGGTTCCGCCACCATTGCCGAAGTCGATGCGACGATGTCTTCACCGCAATTTGACGATATGGCCTACAGCATGAACTATATTTGTGATGGCGATATGCTCTATATGGATATAGCTTCCATGATGAAAGCTATGATGGAGAAAAATCCAGAAATGAAAAACCAAAGCGTACAGGAAGCCTTAAAAAATGTCGAAATGGATTTTAGTAATGGCTTTGCGTCTTTCCCTAAAAAGATGTATCCAGGAATGGAGCTCGATGATCTCAGCTTTTCTTTTAAAACAAAAGCAGGCAGCAGCGAGATGTCCTTCCAAACCGTCATTACGGATCGTCAAGTCATAGCCAAAGAAAAAGTAACCACGAAAGCAGGCACATTCGAGTGTCTCAAAGTCCGGTCCGTTTCCAATGCCACCGTTCAGGTAATGGGATTTAACCAAACCATGCCACCCAGTACGGAATACCTATGGATCGCTCCCGGAGTCGGCATGATTAAGCAAGAGACACATACCGAAAAGGAAAAAGGAACGTCCATTCAACTAAAAACATATAAGAATATCTTTCCTGATCGTAATCCATAAACGTTAAATAATACCTTATTCATAATAAAAATAACCATCCCAGCCGGTATTATCCAGCCGATCCCGGTGTTCGAAATGCTGCCTTACATTTTTCTTACATCGGTACGAAACCTGGATCAATTGGTGCAAATCGCCTCCCCAGTCTATTATCGGTTGCCATACCTTCTCGAGTATATGGTCATCCAATGCCACTGCCCCTATCATCTTTTTCGATTCCGAGAAATACCACATGTTCAGATATACCTTGCTGTTAACCTTTACAAACCAAGGTTTTACTTTCCATGTTTTCAAGATTGAGGATGTGCAGCGGCAATAGACCCTATTGCCCTTGGTATCGACGAAATAACTTCCCTCTTTTTTGGAGAAGTATAGCAAAAGAATATCGTAGACCTGTATCCTGTTTTCCTTAAACCGACGCATTTTATCCGTTCGACTATGCGGTGCCGGATCATCTATCGCCGATACCGCTATCACTGCAGGCTGTTCGTCATCTTCCTTATCTTCCGGAGCAGCGGTCGTACTGTCTCTATTTCCGGTCATATTTTTTTCTGCCCAGGTAAAACCTTCTTTGAAAAGGCTCCAGATCAAGAAATTCAGAAGATCCCAATGGGGTCTTTTATACATCAGCCAAAGGTGGATCAACAAGATAGCCCAAAAGAAGAACACTCCGCCAGTCATATAACCACTGCTGAATACAGTATGACCTTTCATTTCAAAGAGCATCTCTATCTGCGTAATATGCAACAAAGAGATCGCTAGAAAACTCGCCAGGAAATAGATCCGTGTGCATTTCTTTTCATTCCACCTACGAATAGGTCGAGGCCGATACACTATAAATACATTGTAAGCAATACTTCGCATCAGCATATATATCCACAGCAGGAAAACAGTGGCACTAAACATTATTTGGAAAACATAGTTGGGTAGATATTGTAAGATATTATAGAAGTGTTGCCGTGTGATGATGAAGTAGGCACACAGGCAAACACATACAAAGGTGTATATTGCTAATCGCCACATAATAAAGATGTTTTAAGACTCTTTTTAACCGGAGGATTGGTCCGACGTAGGAGGTGTAATAATTTAATCTAAAAATACAGAATATTCTATAAATTCCCAAAAACCAAATCGGTTTAGATAAATTATTTTGTATTGATTAATTAAAAGTTTTCCACATTTCGTTTACGTTGGGAAGCTATTTCACATACGTTGGGAAAATCCAACCTTCTATTTTCTTTTAAAAGGTCGTGCTTGTATTTCCTTTGGACTATAATATTTAATTATATTTTCATGAAACAACCGTTTAACAATATTGGGGTTGCCCAGGTGCAGGCCCAAATTATCGCCCTACCACCGGGCGAACGCGCAGTCGAACTGCAGCAGATGCGATCAGATTTCATCGCATGGATGGATGCACATTTCGAACTCAGCAGTTCGGAACAGGAGCAACTCAGCTCCCTTCCTTTAGTATTCCGGGAGGAGATCGCCCATCAGGTGGCGAATGTATTCGAAGAAGGCGGAACATTCAGTTTCTTCAAACAAGATCACGCAACCGGCAGAGGAGAACCCCGGGACAAGGATATTCTCCTACAGCCTGTGCGACGGCTACAGTACTCCTTCGAGGAAGAAGAGCTGAAAAGCACGACCGATCTGACGATCCGTATTACCTAGCAGCACGTACATAAGTAGATGATGTGGTCTACGAAATACAGTCCTTCCGAAAGGGAGGCTGTATTTATCGCTGCTGTCGTGAGCTATAAAATTTGTCAAACTGTAAAGTCGTGAAATCGTGAAATTGTTAACCCCTACCATCCGAATCTTTCTCATGATCTTCTGGCTGTATGTAGCCCTGGACAAACTGTGGAGCCTACAGGGATTTCACCTGTCCCTGCTGAAACAGCCCTTTCCACATTGGTGGGCCGATGTGCTGTTCTGGGCCTTGCCGCTGGTGGAGCTAGTAGCTGCACTCTTGTTTATAGGACGACGGTCCCGAACCATTGCCTACCTTCTATCTTCCTTATTGATGCTCGCCTTCACGGTATATATCGGACTGGGTGTAGCCGGAGTGTATGCCAAGCGTCCGTGCAGTTGTGCTTCCGTCTTCCGTGGCATGTCGTGGAATACACATCTGATCGTGAATATCGCCCTGCTCGGTATATCACTCTATGGGTACTACCTATCCGAGAAGGAGGATGATAACGGTGATAGGAGTCAGAAAAGGAAGTTATCATCTTCATCGCGATTCGCTCATTGGCGGAGGAGTAATCTGACAGATTACGATAACACGTTTTCTTCGGGAATTGTCCCTTTCTATATGCTATTTTGTAAATGGTTTCGTCGCAAGTTTGCCCTATTCCCGGGCAGGCCGGTACAGATAAGCCTAAATTATACGTTTGCCGTAGTATCGTCGAAAACACGGCCAGGGTCATCGACTGTCCGCCCTGATAAGTAAGGACAGGTCACTTTACATTTAAATAAAATAACAATGGAAACAATAAAAAAGTACGCTATAGCGATAGTCGCCGCAGTGACAATCATAGGTTTCAGTGCCTTCAATCTAGTCCAAAAACTGGATCCACCACAGGATGGCTGGTATGAAATAAGTACACCTTCCGGAGATCCCGAACAACCGGAAAACCAGGCCATCGCCGGCTTCGTCGATACCAATCCGCCGTTGGAAGATGAATGCAATACAGCAAATCAAGCGGAGCCTTGTCAGGTCCACTTGGATCTTAGTACATTCTCATCTTCTATACCGCTAAGCGGCATGACCGTGAAACAGGCTGCAGATTCGGGAGCTGTTGCCACCCAATATGCAAAAAGACCTGAATAGATCAGGCCCCTTTTGATAACGAAGGCAGGACATCCCGTTCCTGCCTTCACTATATAATATCGCTGTGCTAGCGGTCGTTCTGTTGGTAGCCGTTGAACTCGATCACTTCCTCCGGTATGGGCCAAACGTATTTCGGGGAATTGGGCTCCAATATATAATCTATGCCGTCCACCGTCCTTACCAAGGTCCTTTGGGTAGACCTGTCCTTATTCAACCTCCGCAGATCCTCCCACCTGACACCCCGGAATGCCATCTCCCGCCGGCGTTCCTCCAATACATAGGCCAGCAAATCCTTCTGTTCGATCGCACCAATATCCGGTAGGTGTCCTTGGGTATACCTATGGGTTGCCAGATATTGCAGATCGGTCTTAGCTACATCCTGCCTTTCCAGTCTGACAGCACACTCCGCATGTATCAGGATATACTCAGATAAGGTAAGGCCTGTAAAGTTTCCGCCCCTGCCGTGATATCCACCCCTGAAATAGATATTGCCACCACTGCCCGTACGATAGAATATATCCCTACGGAGATCTCCCTCGGCGTATAGATTCCAAAGATCCGTATTTACATTCAGCCGGGTACTGTTCATAATGGTATGATTGTGTGCTTCCTCATAGAATACCACCTCTTCGTTGCTCTGCCCATAGTCATAGATAAAGGCATAAGATTTTGTTCCATCGAGCGTATTGTAATCGATGAGTTCGCGGTTCAGCCCCAACGCTTCGTCTATGGCCGTGAATGCCCGGCCATAGTCATCCATCTGCATGTACACGCGGGCAAGCAGTCCCAAGGCAGCAAGTTTCGACGGACGCATCTTGTACTGCGGGATATCACCCAACAGGCTGACAGCACGGGTTAGGTCATCCACCATGAAATCATACAGCTCCTTCAACGTAGATCGACCGGGGGATACCGTAGGATCGGAATCCCGACGTAGAGGCAGCCCTAAATCCCCGGAAGCATTTTCCCTGCGGTATGGCCTGCAGAACGTCTGCGCCAATATGTGGTAACTCCATGCCCGGAAGAACAAGGCCGATCCGAAAGTATTGTTCCATTCGGACTGTTCCCCAGCCGAGGGCGTGATACGTGCGAGGCCGTCTAGAACGATATTAGCGTGCAGTATACGTTGGTAGGCCAAGTTCCAATCCTGCCCCGGCTCACCCTCATAGATATCGTCGAGCCAGAGATAGGCATTTCGGTGCTGCTTCCTGTTGTTGGTCACCGGAAGATTCTGCCAGACTGTCGTCTGTACCCAGTATTCCTCCCCGGCAATCAGCGCGAACGAGTTCGGTGCCGTAATGTTCATCAGGGCCGTCGTATTGTCGAGCAGGGCCTGGTAGTCCGCGATCTTGCCCGGAGCCGCGATACTCATGTCGGATTTTATGTTCAGAAAGTCCTCCCCGCACGACATGCACATACCGCTGGCCAGCAAGAGGACAAAAAAATAAGATGATTTTTTCATGATGTTTCCTTTGATCAAAAATTGAACTGTATCCCTGCGCTGTATGCCTTCGGAGCCCGGTATAAGCTGTTCGCATAATCCGGATCGATACCGACCCTGTTGGACTTCCATAGGATTCCCAGGTTTCTGGCATAGGCATACAGGCGCACGTTTTTTAGCGCAAGCTTGCCGGTGATACCTGCCGGCAAGGTATAGGACAGCGTGATGTCCTGCAACCGGATATGGTCTCCACGCGTGATAAGCGCCTCGGAATTCATGTATACCGAGGAAGCGTCCCTATAGGTGTCGGCCTCCTCCAACGGGACATGCCGGGGCACGTCCGTCCAGTTCTCGTCACCGGCCTGCTGCCAGCGTCTGTCATAGTCCTGGTGATAGCGGTCGGCATATTCGTCCGAGCTGCCCATCGATGTCCGGCGGAAGACATAGCCTGATTTCCAGCCCAACATGGCCGAGAACTCCACACCTTTCCAGCCCAGCGTATTGCGAAGGGTTCCGTACACCGTAGGTACGAAGGAGCCCATGTCCACCAGCATATCCTTGTCTAGATACTGCAGGAAGTATGTCTTGTAATCCCCGCTCTGCGCACCGTCCATATAGATGACCGGCAGTCCCGTCTGCCCCGAAAGGCCGTGCCACGGGATGGCATATACCACGTCCCTCGACCTGCCGACCGTGGGCGGGGCAATACCGTAGAAATAGTTCGATACGGCCAGATTATCGTTGGTACGGTAATTGGTTACCTCGTTATTCACCCAGTGCGCCAGGATGTCGGTCTTCCAGCTAAGGCCCCCCGTCAAGTTGGACGTAGACAGCTGGATATCCCAGCCCTCTGTCCTGATGTCTGCATAGTTGATCTTGTAGCCTTCGGTTATCCCCAACGTGGGATCCAGATAATCCTCCCCGATCAGGTCGTTGCCGTTCTTTACGTAACGTTCGATACTGCCCGAAATCCGGTTTCCCAGTGCACGCCAGTCTAGGGCTATGTTCACCGTGCGCACCTTCTCCCAACGTAGCGAAGGGTTGCCGATACTCCGCAGCATCGCACTGGTCAGTCCCAGATAGGATGTACCGAAAAGTATCGTTGGATAATGCGTCACGGTCTTGTTGACATTTCCTGCAATGCCATAGGTCCCCCTGAGCCGCAGGTAGGGCAAGATATCCCCCAGTCCGTAGAACGGTTCGCTGCCAATGTTCCAGCTTCCGCCCACGGACCACAGCGGTACGCCCTTCTGGTTGGTCTTCACGCCGAATAGGTTCGAACCGTCCCAGCGTACACTGCCGCTCAAGATATAGCGCCTATCGAACTCGTAGCTTCCGTTGGCATAATAGGAAAGGTCACGGTGGATATACAGCCGGTGGTTGGGCGAGGCCCCGGGTATGCGCTGGTTTGTACCTGCAGGCCTTGTCGCATAGGACTGATTGAAGTTGAACAGGTTCGTCCCGGTGAGGTAGTCCTCTTCGTAGTTGTACAGTACCGAGCCGGGCAACTGTTCGGTCTGCGCATGCCGGATCTCCACACCGGCCAGCGAAGAGATGCGGTGCCTGCCATTCAGGGTCGTTCCGTAGTCCAGCTGCGCCCGGCCGTAGTGGGAGAAATCCTCCTGTGGATTGTTGTTTCGGTATATGCCGTTGTTGGGAATGACGAGCGTACCGTTGGACTGTGTGAAAGTATTGACCAGGTTGCGTACATGGTAACTGTCCTTCAGGTAATGCACCTCCGAACGGGCCGTGCCCTTGGTATACTGATACTGCAGGCTGAACGACATCCTCGCCATCAATTTTGCCCGCACATCGGTATTCAGGCGTAGCTCATTTGATATGGATCTGTTCCGATGCAGCTCCCTTTCTTCCAGCGGTCTGAAAAGCCAGTCCTGCAGTCCATTTGCTTCCGCCTGAGCGGCATAGTAGGGTCGCAGCCCGGCCTGTGGAACGGCCATCGCATTGCCATTACCGTCTTGCAGCTGCAGGTAAGGCGATATGCGGCTTCCCTGCATCAGGCCGCTATAGGCAATACCGTCACCCGAACTCCGTCTGCCTGCATAGTCTAGTCCTACGCCGATATTCAGGGCATCGATCGGGCGGAAGCTGTGCCGTAGGCCTATGGTGGTACGCTTGCCGTCATTGCCGACCACATCGCTACGGCTGCCCTGATAGCCCACGTTCATTGTGTAGCTGTGCCGCCCGCTGCTTCCGGTCAGGTTCAGCGCATATTGCCCGTAGGCTGCACTGCGGTACAGGAGCTCCATGGCTTCCCTACGCGTATCGATGGTGGCCAGCCTGCTCTCGATATCCTGCAGTTCGCTGTCGTCGATGATCCCGTCGGCATGCTGTTTCAGGTAGTCCACGTACAGGCTGATGTTCTCGTTGTCGCCAAAGGTATAATGGCCTAGGCCGAAGCGCTCCTTTTCGATCGCCATGACCGTGGGGCTGGAGAGCCATTCCCGGCCATAGGTCAGGTCCGGCCGGTCGGACATGCCGAAATTGGAGCTGAACGACACCTTGGGGTGCTGCCCTTCGGTGGCCCGCTTGCTGGTGATCACGATGACACCGTTGCCGGCCCTTGCCCCCCAGATACTGGACGCCGCGGCATCCTTGAGCACCGTGATGCTCTCGATGCTGTTGGGATCGATATTGCCGATATCGCCCTCATAGGGGAAGTTGTCCAGTACAACCAGCGGGGTCTCGTCCGATTCGATCGTGCTGAGACCGCGCACACGAATAGCCGAGGTGCTGCCGACTCCGGGATCGACAAACTGTACACCCGAGACCATGCCCTCCAGCCGCTGCAGGATATTACCGCCCATTGAACGGTTGAGCGCTGTGTTGTCCAGATGGACAAAGGAGCCCGTGGCCCGCTCCCGCGGTATCCTGTAATAGCCGGTGCTCACCTGCACCTCCTCTATCGTCCCCGTAATCCTTTCCAGTGCAATATGGAGATCGGCAGAGGGCGTGGTTACGGCAAGGCGTATGTCACTGTATCCGACATGACTTATCCATAGGGTATCTGGATAGGCCAGATCGAGACTGAACCGTCCCTTTCCATCCGTATGGGCCTGCATTTTGGAGACTACTGTCCTTATGTCCGCCCCGGTCACGGGATCCCCCGTGGCCACATCACTTATACGACCATCTATACGTATCTGGCCGATGACCGGCCAGGTAAAGAGTATAAACAGGGATAGGATAGCTGCTTTCATATTGCCCCCTCCTTTCCGTGCAATGCCGTGCTTTCCATGTCCATCCGCACATCCGTCCCCGCTATCAAGGCCTTTAGCTGTGCGATATCCAGCCCCTTATTACTGGGCACGGCATAGAAGATACCATCACGGATGATGACCACTTTGCCTACCTGCTGCCTGTGGAAGAAATAGGCGTTCACCAGCGGATGGATATCCCCTACCACGCTCGGCAGGGGCCACTGCCGTGCCTGCATAAAGCCCGGGACCTTATCCTGTCGGCTGACATGTACACCAATCACGGCGACCTTGTCGGCAAGCTGGGGAGCAAGGCTGTTCCAGCGCTCGAACGTCTTTACACAGGGCGCACACCAGGTCGCCCAGAAGTCCAGAATCAATATCGGACGGTTGCCCCTGTATTCCCGTAATGTTATGGTATTGCGGCCGAGCGGATGATTGACAACGGGAAGCGGCAGATCCCAGAAGCTGTCCGGGACACTATCGCCGATAACCAGGGGAGGAACCTCCCCGACAGAGCGTACAAGATAGAAAATGGACGAACCCCGCTCGAAGCCACCGTCCACCAGCTCTACACTATAGGGTGCGTAGCCATAGGCCGAGATGCGAACCATACCCGAGTGCCAGCTTTCGGGGATACGGTAGGTACCGGAGGTATCCGTATAGATGCTCTCCCCACTTTCCGACAGCAGCATCCTCGCTCCTTCTATAGGATCAAAAGTATAGCTCTTCAGTACCCGGCCCGTCTCTGTCCGACGGGCAGTGGTAGTTTCCTTCGCTGTATCCTTCTGCCCTTCGGCAGTCCGTATCTTTACAGACTGCGGCCGGGCATCGGGTAAACAAAACAACATGAAACAAAATAATAATAAGGTGTATGTTGGAAATATTTTGGGCATAGTATGCCCGGTAGCATGAAAATGCTTCATATCTTAATCGGTTTATTGATTAGTAATTGGATTAAAAAAATCAAAAACCGACCTCCCGTCTACCAAAAAAATGATAGTACGACTCCATACATTATAGAAATCAAAGATTTTTTGCTAATTTTAGGTTGCGAAATTAAAACAGCTGATCAATCTCTATATTACTCTATAACATGGGGTTATTTATGGAAAGGTCGGTAGCGGAACTGGGGAATGGACGTGGTTATGTATTGCGAACGCAAAACGTTGGCACGTCGCCCTTTTTTCCGCTTATCTTTCGTGTCAGCTAAATTGGCGGCCTTTTTACGTTCTTATAGAGTTTATTTTGGCGTATGCTATTGGTGGGTATAGTTTTCATAATTTAACTTTTGGGTTTATAGAAAGGGGTAAATCTTATCGCATCGTAGAAATTTGTCGTTTTCACTATTGAAACGCTCTCAGTAAACTGATTACAAAACAAATATAATGAATAAAGAATAATTGACAAAAATAATTTTAAATAAAACAAAATAATATTGTGAAGATGAACCCCCATATAGGATCACTTATAAAAGAAATTGCTAAACGAAATGGGTACAGTCAAGGACATTTGGCCGAAAAAATAAACGCAAAAAATGCACAGAACGTTGATTATGACTATAGGCAAGAAACCTTACCCATAGATAAGCTTGCTTTGTACTCCATCGCCCTCGACCATAATTTTCTACAATACTATTACGATATCGAACCTTTTAACACTTATCGTCAACAGGAAATCAAAATATACCAATCCCAAATCGACGATCTAAAAAACAAACTGGAAGAACTGAACCGCATCCTGTATGCTAAAGAAGAAACAACGGAATACCAAAAACAGATTATCGAAGTACAAAAAGAGTTAATCGCAAGATTGAGAAAAGAGGAGGAGCAGTAAGGTAAAACGTGATCAGTTAAGCGAATCGATCGGATTGGACTCTTGTCGGATTGCTTTTGACTCTTAGTAGATGTCATTTACCTTTAGTCGAATCAGATTTTCCTTCATGTAAATTGCTTTTGCATCTATGTGAACGGATTTTACCTTAATGGAGATTGCTTTTGACTCTTGTCAGACAGCGTTTACCTTTAGTCAAATCGGATTGAACTCTTGTTGGATTGCTTTTGACTCTTAGTAGATGTCATTTACCTTCGGTCGAATCAGATTTTCCTTCATGTAAATTGCTTTTGCATCTATGTAAACGGATTTTACCTTCATGCAGATTGCTTTTGACTCTTGTCCAGTCAGATTTACCTTTGGTAAAATCGGATTTGCTTACCTGCAAAACACTTTTACATGTATGTAAATCACTTTTGCATCCTTGCCGACGGCGTTTACAAAGGAGGGAATCGGATTTGCATGCTTGTAAAATACTTTTACATACTGGGCACCATAGAGATAAAAGCCTTTGATATTTGGTATTAAAGTACGTATTTTGAAATAAATAGATTTGTAGAAACCGGACCGTAATGACGAGAGCAATAATTTTAGTGGGCCTTGGAGGTGCTCTTGGAAGCATCTTTCGCTACTTAACTGCTGTTGTCGTCAATAAATACTTCCAAACAACCTTTCCCTGGGCAACATTTGCAGCTAATATTTTGGGTTGCTTAATCATTGGAATATTACTTGGTCTTTTTGAACGCCACCAACTGACAAACACAGATTTGAAATTTCTACTCATCACGGGTTTTTGTGGTGGCTATACGACCTTTTCGACTTTCGCCGCGGAGAATATGAGTCTATTTCAATCGAGCAACACGGGTACAGCATTTCTCTATATTGCAGCAAGCTTATTGGTGAGTCTGTTTGCGGTATACCTTGGACTAACGCTAACCAAGTTGTAGCTGGAATTCTAATTTTATAAAAAGCTTATTTACACACACAATGGAACAACGTATCGATATAAAACAACTTGAGCCTCAAGCGTATCAAGTATTGTATGCCATGGAGAAATATCTATCGGCAACGGATCTAAGTCTACAACTTCGTGAACTTATAAAGATAAGGGCTTCACAGATCAATAAGTGTGCTTATTGTCTGGAGATGCATACAAAGGATGCCCGAAAAGCTGGCGAAACAGAACAGCGGATTTATGCATTATCGGCTTGGGAAGAGAGCCCGCTCTTTACGGATGAAGAAAGGGCTGTTCTTGCTTTGACAGAAGAGGTTACACGTATCTCGGAGCATGGGGTGAAAGACAACACCTTCCAAACGGTTCAGACGTATTTCACAGCCAACCAAGTGGCTCAAATCATTATAGCCATCAATCAAATAAACTTTTGGAACAGGATTGCGATTTCGTCTCGATTATTTCACCCGACGACCTAAAAGCTAAGATGCCATATTTTGATCATCTTGTCATCGCCTGCGGTCGCTAATAATCCCAATTGGTGGTTATAGGCTTGGCTATTGATGGACAGGAAGTGGGAGTCAATGCCTTTATCCCGGGAAACATTTTTTTGCAGCTTAAGGTCTTGATTCCAGATTTTGATGGTCTTATCTCTACTTACTGTTGAAAAGTAGGAAGACTTCTTCAAATCCAAAATACCATATACGGTAAACATATGGGGGGTAATACCGACTTGTACGTCCAAACTGGGGTAAGCAAGCTTATACATCTTTGCGTCCCTGGCACCACTCAACAAACTTCCCTGCATAAAACATAGGCTGGTAACGGCTTTCTCGTGTATTTGCTTTGCGGCAACTTGATGGTAATCTTCGGTCTTGCTGATGTAGACATAACCGTTCTTGTCGCCGAATGCCAGAAATCTGGCCTCTTCATCTATAGCAATAACACGCACCGTGGTGTCGGCAATCTTGAATGTATACAGTAATTCGAAACTCGTCAAACTCCACACATAGGCCTTGCCTTCTTCTCCTACCGCAATAAGTTCTTGCTTGGCAAGCAACGATTTGATACTGAATACAGCTCCTGAATCGACTTTTAATTTAGCTTTTAGTGTTTGCTGGATAGTATCGACAATGTAGATTTCACCGGAGCGCATACCCATGGCTAATAGGTCGGTATCGGGTATGACATGGAGGGCATAGACCGAGCTAGGCACGGTACAGAGTACGCGTCTAAACTTCAACGTGGTCCAATCCCACTCCACAACTCCCTTATCATTTCCTGCAGAATAAAGGAGACCTTTGGTCTCATCACTCTCCAGTATATAAATAGGATTTTGGTGTCCTGTCAATGTGTCTTGTAGTACAATATCCATGATTTATTCCTCTCTTTCTTAGCTAAAAAGACGATACCTACATGCCGTCCGGCGATAGGGTTATTGGTGTCGACTTTCTAATTTTTTGGCGATATCTTCCAAAGAAACACCTTTTTCTCTTAGAAGCACCAGTAGGTGAAAAAATAGATCGGAAGTCTCCCCTATAAATTCCTCTTCGGACTCGGCTAAAGCTGCTATGACAGTTTCTACAGCTTCTTCGCCAACCTTTTGAGCAATCTTATTCAGCCCCCTGTTCCGTAGTCTATTGACATAGGATTCATCGGTAGGGAAAGTATAACGATTGTCGATAATACGCTCCAACTGCAGCAGAAAGTTATGACCAAAATCGGTATTAAAACAGCTCCTCGCTCCGGTATGGCAGGTAGGACCTTCGGGTTGTGCCTGTATCAGTATAGTGTCCTGATCGCAATCAATATGATAGCGCACGACATGTAGAAAATTGCCACTCTCCTCGCCTTTGGTCCACAACCTATTCTTGCTACGCGAGAAAAAAGTCACCTTTTTTTCGGCTTGTGTTTTCTGCCAAGCTTCCTCGTTCATATATCCCAGCATCAGGACTTCCAATGTCTGGACGTCTTGAATAATTACAGGGACTAAGCCATCGCCTTTTGCAAAATCTATCATTATTTTAGTATTTAATATGTAGTACTTAGTTATCTTACTACAATTCCTTCTGCTCGCAAAGTTTCCTTTAATTCCGGAATTAAAATCTCCCCATAGTGGAATACCGAAGCTGCCAAAGCGGCATCAACATTACTTTGCTGAAATACATCGACAAAATGTTGTTTATTACCAGCACCACCTGAGGCGATTAAGGGGATATGGATCCGATCGTTTATTTTTTTTAGCAATCCATTGTCAAATCCATTCTTGGTACCATCATGGTCCATGGATGTCAACAGAATCTCCCCTGCTCCCCGGTCTTCTGCTTCCCTGATCCAAGATTCTGTTTCTATAGTTGTCTTGTCTCGTCCTCCGCGAAGGTGTACATAATTCTTTCCGTCGTTCAAACGTGTATCTACCGCAACCACCACGAATTGTGTCCCAAAAGCACGAGCCAAATCATCAATGAGCTGTGGGTTACGGACAGCTGCCGAGTTGATGGATATTTTGTCCGCGCCGCTGTTCAACAGGATCTCGGCATCAGCCAGTTCGTTAATTCCTCCTCCGATGGTGAATGGAATATTAACCTGCCGTGCTACGGATTTGACAAGCTCTATGGTCGTTTTACGCTTTTCGTGTGTAGCCGTGATATCTAGAAATACCAGCTCATCGGCTCCTTGCTCGGAATACTGCCAAGCTAGTTCTACCGGGTCGCCGGCATCACGTAGATCGACAAAGTTGACTCCCTTGACAGTCCGTCCATCTTTCACATCCAAACAGGGAATAATCCGCTTTGCTAACATTAAAACTTGATTAAAGCTTTTAGGTTCCAATCTTTAATTTCCTCAATGGTAATCTTGTCCTCATAAATCGCTTTACCCACCACACAGGATTCCATACGTCCTAGATCATTCAATGCTTCGATATCCTTCATCGAACTGATACCACCCGAGCCTATCAATTTGATAATCGGTGAATGATCCAATAGCTTTTGGTAGAGCTCTACACCTGCACCTCCCAGTTTACCGTCCTTGCTGATGTCCGTACACAAAAAACGATAAAACCCTAATGAAAGACATTTGTCAATGTATTCAACGAGCTTTATCGGTGAGCTTTCTAACCAGCCGGAGTATTTGATAACTTCATCCAACACATCTATAGCAATCACGATATGATCGGCATATTTCACCCGACCTTCGTTCAACTTACTCAAATCTTCTAGGAATGTAGGATTCGTAATAGCTTGGGTACCTACGATAACACGGTATACCCCGGCATCGATGAGCTCTTTCACCTTTTCAATGCTCCGAACACCTCCGCCATATTGGACTTTCATTTCGGTGCGACGTACGATATCAAAAAGATAGGATTGATTCGAAAAATCACCTTTAGCACCATTCAAATCAATAATATGAACCAACTCCGTACCATTGGCATGGTACTTTTCAACTTGTTCTTCCAGTGAAATATCATAGGTAGTTATATCCTCGTAAGAGCCTTCTCGGAGACGGACTACTTTTTGGTCTAAAACATCAATTGCTGGAATGATATACATGATAAATATTTAAAAAAGTCAAAATTAAAAAATAAAATTATCTAATAACCTAAAGCACGATCCTCGAAAAATTCAACAATAACTGTTCACCACACTTGCCTGATTTCTCGGGGTGAAATTGTACACCGAAAAAATTGTCCTTTTGTAAGGACGCAGAAAAAGTAAGACCATACGTACACTGTGCAATGGTATATGCAGGGTCAAACTCTATAAAATAAGAATGAACGAAGTAAAAGTACGCATTATCTCCTACATCACGGAATAAAGGGTGGTGATTTTCAACATGAACACTGTTCCACCCCATGTGTGGCACCTTCTTGTCGACACGTTGGTCGAAATGTAACGTCTTTAAGGGGACGATAGACAACAGATCGGCCTCTCCTTCTTCCGAAAAAGCAGTTAATAGTTGCATTCCCACGCATATACCCAAAACGGGTTTATTCAATGCCAGGATAGTATCGACCAATCCGGTCTCCTCCAATTTGTGCATAGCCGTACCAGCGTGTCCTACCCCCGGTATAATTATACGATCGTATAAATCGAATTCTTCTCGCTGGTTAATCATCCCGTACTGCACCTGAATACGATCTAAAGCGGCCGTTAATGAAAAAATATTGCCTGCACCGTAATTTACTATTCCTATCATTTTTTCAGACTTGAGATTTCAGACTTGAGGCGTGAGATATGAGATTTCAGATATGAGACGTGAGATTTGAGACTATAGAACATCTAGTATCTCAAGTCTAATATCTCAAATCTCACGCCTCATATCTAACACACTATAACACTCCTTTTGTACTGGGTAATTGCATATTATCAGCATCTCTCCGTACGGCTTTCTTAATGGACTTCGCGAAGGCCTTGAAAATCGCCTCGATCTTATGATGTTCGTTATCGCCTTCTGCTTTGATATTCAAATTTGATTTCGAAGCATCGGAGAAGGATTTAAAGAAATGAAAAAACATCTCCGTTGGCATATCCCCGATTTTTTCACGACGGAATTCCGCTGCCCATACGATCCAATTACGTCCGCCAAAATCAATAGCCACCTGCGCTAAACAATCATCCATGGGCAATGTATAAGCATACCGCTCTATTCCACGTTTGTCGCCAAGCACCTTTAGAAATAGTTCGCCTAATGCTATTCCGGTGTCTTCAATGGTATGATGCTCGTCGATATGGAGGTCTCCCCTGACTTTAACCGTAAGGTCTATTGCACCGTGCCTGGCAATCTGATCCAACATATGATCAAAGAACGGCAAACCGGTATCAATATCCGCCTTACCCGAACCATCTAAGTTGACCTTGATGTAGATATCTGTTTCGTTCGTTTTGCGGTGATGCTCGCCTGTCCGTGTACCTAATTTTAAGAATTCATAGATGGACTTCCAATCGGCCGTTTCCAACGCGACGACTTCCTCGGAAACCGCTACATTTTCATGCTTCCCGAGCTCATCGTTATTGCGCAACCATATGGCCTGTGCCCCGAGGTTTTGTGCTAACTTGACATCATTTACACGGTCGCCTATCACAAATGATTCGCGTAGGTTGTAGCTGTTTTCATCAAAATACTCCCCCAACATACCTATCCCCGGTTTACGGGTCGGCGCGTTCTCATGTGGAAAGGTGCGATCGATATGTTCTTTGACAAAAGTCACCCCTTCGCCCTTAAAGGTATCTAGGATAAATTGATGGATGGGCCAAAAGTTTTCTTCAGGATGAGAGGCTGTTCCCAGTCCATCTTGATTGGACACTAAGATCAGCTCAAAATCTAACTCTCGGGCGATCTTAGGTAAATATTGCAAAGCACCGGGATAAAATTTGAGTTTCGCAAACGAATCGATCTGCTCATCTTCGGGCTCGAGAATAAGCGTACCATCGCGGTCAATAAATAAAACTCTTTTCAGCTTGTCTGCCATATCATCGATTATTTATAAAATTGCCGCATAGCAGCTAATAATGTTTTATTTTCAGCTGGTGTTCCTACGGTAATCCGTAGGCTTCCTGCACAAAGCGCGATCTTAGAGCGGTCCCGTACGATAATCCCTTCATCGACCAAAAAGCTGTATAATCCACGGGCGTCTTCCAGTTTAACCAATATAAAATTGGCATCTGACGGCGTAATATGGTCAACCTGCTTGATTTCGGTCAGCGCTTTGTTCAGCACTTCACGTTCACGGACAGTCTCCTTGATCCATGCATTGACTATATCAATATTGTCTAAGGCTTCCAACACCAAGTCTTGGGTAGCCTGATTGATATTATAGGGTGGTTTTATTTTATTGAATACCTCGATAATTGCGGTACTTGCGAAAGCCATGCCTAATCGTAAAGCGGCTAAGCCCCAGGCTTTGGATAAGGTCTGCAATACGACCAGATTTGGAAATTCGGCCAGCTCGTAGGTAAAGGACTTAAATTTTGAAAAATTGATGTAGGCTTCGTCTACAACCACTATACCATTAAAATTTGCCAAAATGGTCTCTATATCTTGTCGTCGAATGCTATTGCCGGTAGGGTTATTTGGCGAGCAGATGAATATCAATTTGGTATGGCTATCGATGGTTTGGGCTATTCCTTCCAGATCCAATTGATAATCGGGTGTAAGATTTACCTTTCTGGTTTCCACGTCGTTGATATTCGCTGACACCTCATACATGCCGTAGGTTGGTGGCACCAGAATGACATTATCCACACCCGGTTTACAAAAAGCACGGAACAAAATATCAATGGCTTCATCACTGCCGTTTCCTAAGAAAATGTTGTCTACAGGAACACCTTTTATCTTCGACAGCTTGGTCTTCACTTCCTTTTGCAAGGGATCTGGGTATCGGTTGTAGGCATGATCTAAGGGTGATCCAAACGAATTTTCATTGGCATCTAAAAAAACAGATGCCTCTCCCTTGAATTCATCCCGAGCCGACGAGTAGGGCACCAAGTTCTGGATATTGGCTCGTAATAAACTGTTTAGATCAAAAGTTGTGTTCATGAACAAAAAAATTTTCGAGGTGTAAAGATGAGGAAAAATCTACAAATTCGCTAAACAATAAACCATTTTCCCTCAATGGATAGCTCCGTTCGAGGGAAAATCTGCAGAGCTTCATCCAAAAGAGCCGATAAGTCTTTGTAGCGTGCGGAGTAATGTCCTAACAACAGTCGTTTCGCATTTACTTGTCCGGCTACCTGAGCGGCTTCGTATGCCGTAGCATGCAGCGTCTCTTCGGCTCGCGCTAGCATGTCATGGGTAAAAGTAGCCTCGTGATAGAGAAGATCCACGTTATGGATATGGTCCATATAGGCCGCAAAGGATCTGGTATCGGAGCAGTACGCATAGCTTCGTGGAATGGGAGCTGGCCGCGTCAGGTCTTTTGATCGATAGACGGTTCCATCGGCATCTGTACAATCGACTCCTCGCTTCAACAGGGGTAAAAAAACTGTCGGTATATTCAACTGCTCGACCTTCTCGCGGATAAGCGGAGCGAGTCGTGGTCCTTCATCAAACCGAAATCCTGTAGTCGGCACCCGATGTTGTAATGGAAAAGAAATGACTTTCAACATCGGTGTCTCCAAGATGACTTCAGTATTATCCGGGTCGGTAGCCCGAAAAACAAGATTATACCGTAAAGTGGTATCCGAGTGGAGGAATTGTAAATGAAGAATATCCATTAAGGCCGCAGGACCGTATAGGTATAAGTCATTTTTCCGCCCGTGCAAGTTCATTGATGACAACAAGCCAACCAATCCCAAGTAGTGATCGCCGTGTAGATGACTGATAAAAATATAGGAGATCTTATTGGACTTGACACCATAGCGAAATAGCTGCGTCTGTGTACCTTCGCCGCAATCGATCAAGAAAAATTGTTCATTGAAATTGAGCAATTGGGATGTAGGATGCCGATCATACATAGGTGTAGCCGAACTATTCCCCAAGATCAGTACCTCAAACTTCATGAGCTAATCCTTCCTCCTAAGCAATTCTCTTTGTATTTCGTTTCCGAAAATAATATCTTCCGCTTCAGACAATGATGCGGCGACAACAAAATGAGATTCCAATTTGGCTACCTTGAGCATTTGAATTACCTGCGCCTTCAATCCGGTTAGGATAAAAAGGCCTCCCACTGTCTTACATAGCCTATGCGCCAATAACCCTACGCGTGCACCATCTTCATCAATATCATTGACCTGCGACAAGTCTAATACAATATTACGCTGACCTGCAGTATTCCGCAACATGAATTCACCTTTTAAAAAGGCTGCTTTTTCCATATCAAGAGTGTCGCACAATGGTTCGATAACGACATAACGTTCGTGTTTTTCAATAGTATACCGCATGATTATATATTTTTAGCTGTCTAAGAGGGTTTTTAAAGCATGGTCTACATTATGCTGGACCCGCACCAAAACCTCTCCAGTTTCTGGATATTCAAAATCTTCTCCCGTAATATGTTCAAACAGCTCGATATATCTTTCCGAAATAGACTGTACAATTGGATCGGTCATTTCAGGTACTTGCTGTCCTTCTTTACCCTGAAAACCGTTTTCGATAAGCCATTGCCGTACGAATTCTTTAGACAGTTGCTTTTGGGGCTCTCCACGCTGTTGCCGCTCTTCATATCCTTCGGCATAGAAGTAGCGTGACGAATCGGGCGTATGTATTTCATCTATTAAATAAATGACTCCATTTTTCTTGCCAAATTCATATTTCGTATCGACCAATATCAGGTCTCTCTCCGCCGCCATCTCAGCACCCCTTCGGTATAAGGCGTGTGCATAGCCTTCCAATTGTTCGTAGTCTGCTTGGCTAACAATCCCACGTGCCAGTATTTCAGCTTTTGAAATATCTTCGTCATGGCCTACGGCAGCTTTTGTTGTGGGCGTGATGATAGGCTGCGGCAATTTGTCATTTTCTTTCATCCCCTCCGGCAGGGCTACGCCGCAAAGTTCTCGCCGGCCTTCCTTGTATGTGCGCCATGCATGACCTGAAAGGTATCCTCGAATGACCATCTCTACCTTAAAGGGTTCACACATCTTTCCAATGGTAACATTGGGGTCGGGCACCGAAACTACCCAATTGGGTAAAATATCTTCTGTTGCTTTCAGAAACTTTGACGCAATCTGATTGAGGACTTGCCCCTTATAGGGAATTGCTCTGGGCAACACTACATCGAAAGCGGATATACGATCTGACGCAACCATCACTAAGTAATCGTTGTCTATCGTATATACATCCCTTACTTTACCTCTATAAAAAGCTGTCTGCTTTTCAAATTTAAAATTTGTTTCTCTTATTACGCTCATTGTGTCGTTTTACGGTAAATACCGCTTTTTAGTTCTCGCTATTTAAATCTCCGTAAGCTTCCAAAATACGTCTTACTAACTTATGACGGACTACGTCACTTCCCGTTAAATATACCATATCAATACCGCTTATACCCTCTAAGATCTTAACAGCTGTGGCTAAGCCCGATTGCGTCTTCTTGGGCAGATCTATCTGCGTTAAGTCTCCTGTCACAATAAATTTAGCCGTTGGACCCATACGTGTGAGGAACATTTTCAGCTGCATATCGGTGGCATTCTGTGCTTCGTCCAAGATGACAAAACAGTTGTCCAGCGTTCGTCCCCGCATAAATGCCAAAGGAGCTACTTCTATCGTTCTGTTCTCCAGATACCCTTTTAATTTCTCTACCGGAATCATGTCATCTAATGCATCGTACAGCGGACGTAGATAAGGATCCACTTTCTCCTTAAGGTCTCCAGGGAGGAAGCCTAAATTTTCACCGGCTTCCACAGCAGGACGTGTTAAGATGATCCGTTTGATTTCCTTGTTACGCAAAGCCCGTACAGCAAGGGCGACAGCGGTATAGGTTTTCCCCGTACCCGCCGGGCCAATGGCGAACAGTATATCATTTTTCAAAATACTATTGACCATCTTCAGTTGGTTGGGGGTACGCGCTCGCACGATCAAGCCATTGGGCCCATATACGATAGGTTCTCCTTTTAAGATCGGATTGTCGTCCTTCGGCTTTATCGTCGCGCCCGCACCATGGCCATTGGGCTTGATCCCCCGCAAGAACTCCTCCAACTCCAAGCCGGATAGCTCATTAAATTTTGAAACATGGTTCAAAACCGTAGAAAAAAAAGCTTCAAAGGACTTTTGCTCATTTTCTTCTCCTAAAACCTTCAATTCATTACCACGAGCCACCAAACGTAATTTGGGGAAACTGTCTTTTATGGTTTCAAAATTCTCGTTCTGTGCTCCCCATAGTGACCCCAAATTTGCACTATCTAAATTGATAATTAACTCACTCAAATTTAATTGCATTTAATGATTATATCCTTCGCATAAATATACAGATGTTTTTTGACTTGCATCACCGTTTTTTTCTTTGCGTCACAAATTTTAGCCAAATTTACGAACTAGTAAATAATTCATTTAGGTTTTCCAAAAAAAATCATTAATTTATACCGATATCATACTTATCATCGGTAGTTTTGCTACTTTTGTTTTTTGCAAAAAAATCAATAAATCTATTAATGCTCGTGTCCAGATAAAGGTAATGAGCTTGCAACATGGGAGTAATTACATTAACAACAGATCTCGGCTATCGCGACTTTTACCAAGCCGCACTCAAAGGGAGTATTATTTCCATTCTTCCCAAGGTTCGGTTGGTCGATATTACCCATGAAATTCCTTCCTTTGATATCCAAAATGCCGCATTTGTTCTACAGAATGCCTATCATTACTTCCCTAAGGGGTCTGTACATCTCATTGGTATCGACACTGTTTTTCAAAAAGACGGCCGATATATGGCGATGAAATTCAATGGACATTACTTTGTAGGTGCTGATAACGGAATTTTTAGCATCATTTTGAGCGGAGACAAGGCCGAGCAGCTTATCGAAATCGAACTCACACAAGATCTCCGTTTCTTACATTTTCCGCTAGCAGACGTACTTGCGAAAGCTGCCTGCCATATTGCCAAGGGAGAAGATATCTCTTTGTTAGGCCCTCCTATAGATGCTCCTCTTCAGAAGGTGACTTTGCAACCGATCGTGGAAAGCAACAGCATCAAGGGACATGTATCCTATATCGATTCGTTCGGCAATGTCATTAGCAATATCAGCAAAGAACTGTTCAACAAAGCACAGAAAGGTAGAGCATTTGTTTTGCACTTTAAGCGTAACGAAACTATCAACAAAATGAGCTGGCATTATAGTGAGGTTCCTGAGGGGGAAAAACTATGTCTCTTTGGTATCAGCAACTACCTGGAGGTCGCCATTAATAAGGGCAATGCAAGTACCTTGCTGGGGCTTCATCCGGACGAAACCATTATCGTTGAGTTTTTTAATTAGATAATACCTGCGCATGAATACGATCTCTTTATCCGTAATTGGAACATGCTTCTTTCTCTGTTGGGGTATAAGCTTTGCATCCGCTTCCACAGGAATGGATGAAGATTCCTTATTATTTGAAAACCAGCGACAGCGTGTCAATTTTCTTTTGGAAGAACGTAGTAGAAAATTCGGGGAATATGACTCTTCGCTCCAACAGAAGACGGGAATTTTTGGTCTCTTTAAGACAAAGACGGATATGCAGAAGTCTATCAACATACTTCAGGCAATCGTCATCAATGACAACAAGATTTTCTTGGAAACTCGAAAATTGCTGGACCTAAAGGATACCGAGCGGGAACGATTTCAAAAAATGGCAAACGAATTCGACGGCCAGGTTACCGCCTACATGAAGACGGTTTCGAAACTGCAACAAGAAAACGAAAAACTTCGCCTCCAAATAAAGGATTTGGAAAAGGAAGAACGTCGGGGGGGCATCATCTACTATGTCCTCGGCCTGCTGTTCCTTGGGTTACTTATCCTTATTTATAAGCTGTACGGCAGGTTACAAGCCTACAAAAATTGACTTTTCTTTGATAAGAAGCCATTTATATATTGGTACCTTTGTTGTCATCCTTTAAAGATTAACAGTTGTAGTACACAATGGCGAGACCAAGATTGAACAGTGGCGATTCGTATACCGAAGATCTACCAAAACCCAAGATCAACAAAGCATTATTTCAAAAAGCTTCTCAAATCTTCTCTTATCTAAAACCGTATAGATTTAGATTTGGAATCGGCATGCTTTTCTTGATCTTATCGAGTTTGACCATGTTGACGTTCCCAGCCTTATTAGGTGCTATGATTGACGCTGCTCAAGGTAAAAAAACGTACTCTTGGCTACCTAATAGTGTATTATTCATCGGTAGTGTCTCACTGGGCATACTATTTTTCCAGTCCATATTGTCTTTTTTCCGTATCCGGATCTTTGTCGAAATCGCCGAAAAGGCTTTGGCTAATATACGTAAGGATTCGTACCTCAGGCTCATCACACTCCCCATAGATTTTTTTGCGAATAGACGGGTGGGAGAACTGAACAGCAGACTCTCGGCAGACCTTTCCCAAATCCAGGATACCATGACCACCACTCTGGCCGAAATTATCCGCCAGTCTATCAGCTTGTGCTTCGGTATAGCCCTACTCATCTTTGTGTCGGCTAAACTGGCCTTGATGAATCTTTGTATACTACCTGTAATGGTGTTGGCCGGCTTGTTCTTCGGTAGATATATAAGAAAGCTATCGAAGCAAACACAAGACCAACTAGCGGATTCGAATAGCATTGTCCAAGAGACGCTATTGGGTATTAGTAATGTCAAAGCTTTTGTAAATGAATATTTTGAATCCCAACGATATGATAGAAAACTTAACGCGGCGGTAAAACTTGCCGTTCGGGGGGCAACGTACCGAGGTATGTTTGCTTCTTTCATCATTTTTTGTGTTTTCGGCGCTGTCATTACGGTCATTTGGTACGGTGCAACCTTGGTGTCGGTAGGTGAAATATCGGTAGGAGATCTGACGACATATATTCTTTATTCGATGTTTGTCGCTGGATCTATGGGCAGCTTCCCTGAACTTTATGCTGGCATCCAACGGGCCTTGGGGGCAAGTGAGCGCGTAATCGAAATATTGAACGAAAAATCAGAAGATATTCAAGTAAGTGAAGACGACAAAACGATCACTAAACGGATAAATGGCAAATTGACTTTTGAACATGTAGCTTTCGCGTATCCTAGCCGAAGTGATGTCCAGGCATTAAATGATATTTCCTTTACTGCGGAAGCTGGACAAAAGGTGGCCATAGTGGGGCCAAGTGGTGCTGGTAAGTCGACCATTGCATCCCTCATATTACAGTTTTATAAGCCTCAAAGCGGCACTATTTACTATGATGATGAACCTTGGTCATCGTATAGCCTTACGGATATTCGTAATCAAGTGGCAATCGTCCCTCAAGATGTATTATTATTTGGAGGGACTATTCGGGAAAATATCAATTATGGAAAATTGGAGGCTGACGCTGAAAATGTGATAGAAGCTGCACGACGGGCGAATGCCCATGACTTTATAATGAGTTTCCCCGATGGTTATGACACGATGGTCGGCGAACGCGGAGTTAAGCTCTCTGGTGGACAACGGCAACGTATTGCTATCGCACGAGCTCTCCTTAAGGATCCTGCAATATTAATATTAGATGAGGCTACTTCCTCTTTAGATTCTGAGTCAGAACGCCTTGTGCAAGAGGCATTACAGGAGCTTATGAAGGGACGCACGTCGATTATCATCGCCCATCGGCTTTCTACAATCAACAGTGCAGACAATATTTTGGTTGTTGAAGATGGAATAATATCGGAAAGTGGCAGCCATCTCGACTTGATCACAAAAGGTAGCGGCTTGTACCACCATCTATATACACTTCAATCAACGCAGAAAATCGAAAGTTAAATTTCGTTAATTTCATTTGTATGAAAACTTTTTGGAACAACAGTTGTTTGATTAATATAGGAGAGTAACAGAAAAAATTTGTATTATGAAAAATAAAAATGGATTGGTAGCCTTTGCCTTATTAGGTTTGGCGGCAGGAGCAGCGGCATACTATTTATTATCGACAGAAGATGGCAAAAAGCAACTGGACAAAGCAAACTCGAGTATTAAGAGTTTGACCAAGTCTCTTAAAGAACTATCTAAAAAAGAAGCGCAGAAAGCGGAAAGATTTGCAAAATCAGCAAAGGAAGATTTAGATGCGTTAAAATCTCGGGCGAAAGGCGCGGGAAAGGCTGTTGCTAATAAGGTGGCAGATACAACAACGGAGTGGGCACATAAAGCTGCGGATGCGGCAACTAAGCTTGCTAACAAAACCGAAGAGATCGCGGCAAAGACGAAATCAGACATTTCCAATTCTTAGGGAAAACGAATAAACTCTTTCGGCAATAGAAAGACGTATGCAATTAGTATCTTTGCGTATCCATGAGTCTATTGCAACAGATAAAATCATTGGTCGCTAAAGATCTGACTTTAGAATGGCGTTCAAAGTACGCTATCAATGGTGTACTTTTATATGTAGTATCTACAGTATTTGTCTGCTATCAAGCATTCAAAACTGTAGATACTTTAGTTTGGAATGCTTTGTTTTGGATTATTTTGCTTTTTGCGTCCCTCAATGCCATCAGCAGATCTTTTACGCAGGAAAGTGCTTCAAGACAATTATATTACTATAGCTTAGCAAGCCCAAAATCCATTATTTTATCCAAAATCATCTATAACATGTTGCTGATGGTTTTTTTATCGGCCATAGCTTACGTGGTGTATTCCCTCATCTTCAAAAACCCTGTAGGAGATCCATTCTTATATTTTACGGCTGTGCTCTTAGGTAGTATTAGCTTCGCAACGGTATTTACCATGGTATCGGGGATTAGTTCTAAAACGAACAACAACAGTACCATAATGGCGATACTATCGTTTCCGGTTATTATCCCACTGTTGATTGTACTCATCCAACTTTCCCATAACAGTTTGATTGGAGCCGATAGGGCAGATAGCTATGACGATATCGTCGTATTGTTGGCAATAAATGTCATAACTGTTACCATTTCTTTATTGTTATTTCCTTACCTTTGGAGAGACTAAACATGATCTCCATGAGGAAAAATTGGTGGAAAATATTAGGTGCAGCCTTCATTTGCATTTCGATAATTGCTGGTTTTATTGGTCCGGTTCCTACACTCCCCATTTTGCACGAGACTATCCGGAATGTGTACTTTCACGTACCCATGTGGTTTGCCATGATAACGTTATATGCTATTTCGGTATTCTACAGTGTTAAATACCTAAACAACGGAAAGACCGAATTTGACATTATTGCGGTAGAGGCAGTCAATACGGGCATTGTATTCTGTTTTTTGGGTCTTCTTACGGGAATGCAGTGGGCGAATATCACGTGGGGAGAGCCCTGGCCTAATGATCCCAAACTAAACGGATCGGCAATAGCTACGCTGATGTATCTGGCCTACCTCGTCTTGCGGAATGCACTTGAAGAAGAACAAAAAAGGGCCAAAATATCGGCAGTATATAATATTTTTGCTTTTCCGATCATGATCGTACTGCTCTATATCCTACCTAAACTGACGGATTCTCTTCACCCAGGCAGTGGTGGAAACTCCACCTTCAGTGACCTCGATATGGACAATTATATGAGACCTGTTTTTTATACCGCAGTGATCGGATGGATACTGGTAGGCGTATGGATATGTACGCTACGCTATCGGGTCCGTTTAATTGAAAACAAAAGAAAATAGTTGAATTAAACATGAAAAAGACATTCTTAATCATCGCCCTCGCGTGGATTGCCGGATTATCTACTTTTGCACAATCCGGTGGTGTGGAAATGGCTGCAGACTTGAGAAGCTCGGGCAAAATCTGGGTAGTAGTATTAGTCGTATTAACTCTTTTTATTGGTCTTTTTATATATATGTTTACGCTAGATAGAAAGATAAAAAAACTTGAGAAAGATAAATGATTATCAATCAAAGCAGACAATTTTCACCTATTAATATTTTTTTGGTAATTGTTCTTGGAACTATCCTGTGTTTGAGTGCTTTCTTTCATTTACCACACGAACTCACACCTGTTGTTCTTGAACCTGCTGTGAGCAACCTCTTAGGTTGGGAAATTGGAAAAGACCTCTCTCCTTCTGCGAATGTTTTGGTAACCTTGGTACTGACATTGACGCAGGCTTTTCTTCTGAATGGTGTTGTCAATCATTTCAATTTCATGGGGAAGCCAAATTTTCTTACTGCGCTCCTATTCATGACATTGGTGAGCTTATTTCTACCTTTCTTGATACTATCCCCGACATTGATTTGTAACTTCATCACCATTTGGATGGTGAGTAAACTTTTCAACATCTATAAGCAACCCGATGTCAAGGGGCTCATGTTTGACCTTGGAATGATCATTGCGTTGGGTAGTCTGATTTACTTTCCTTTTATCATTATGCTCTTCTTACTTTGGATTGCATTAGTCCTATTCAGACCTTTTATCTGGCGGGAGTGGATAACGCCTGTCTTAGGATTCGCCGTAATTTACTTTTTACTTGGTGTTGTTTACTATTGGACAGACCGTTTTGACGAATTCATCATGATCTTTTCTCCCTTTGTGAATACTTTCCCAACAACATTGCAAGTCGACATTCATGACTATTTTGTAGGTATACCTATCGGTATTACGATGATTTTCTTCTTATTTGTATTACAAGACCAATATTTTAGAAGCATCGTACATATACGTAAGTCTTTTCAGCTGCTCTTCTTCATGCTGCTGCTAATTGTAGCTTCCTTTTACCTCAATGAAAAGATCTCCATCAACCATTTCCTGTTGTGTGCTCCGCCGTTAGCGATTTATCTCGCTTTCTATTTTAGCCACGCCAAGGTCAAGTGGTTATACGAAAGTCTTTACCTCCTAATATTCATTACCATTCTTTACTTTCAATTTGTATAAATATTTAACAATCAACACTTTAACCTTTTTTAACAAAATGAACTTATGGAATCGTTAAAAAATGGATAGTTTTGTAGCGAAAAGCAAAAAAATCGATCCTCAAAAAATGATAATTTGCGAAATTACATAAGTTTACTTTACAGGAGCTGAATTAAGATTATATGCATAGAATATTTACGCTTAGGCCACTTAAAATAGTGTTGGGAATAGGATTTATTATCTGGGCACAACATGCCGATGCTCAAAAAACCACATCTCATTCTCCGTATTCACAATTTGGCTTAGGGCAGATGCGTGACGACTTGTTACCTCAAAGCAGATCCATGGGAGGTATTTCGACAGGTTTAAGATACCAATCGGGTTTAGCAACCTTTAACCCGGCAAACCCCGCTAGTTATTCTGCATTCAACCGAACCATATTGGAAGCTGGTTTGTATGGCAACATTACCCAATTGGGCAAAGGTACCGCCACGAACAATACTGCTGACTTTGCTTTTTCACATCTTGCTATAGGCATACCTCTTGGTCAAAAAATTGGCGGAATTGCGTTAGGCTTAATGCCCTTTTCGGACGTCGGTTATAACTCCTCTCAAAATATTACCTTGGATGGTATTCAATATAGCAAGACTTCTAATGGCGAAGGGGGGCTAAATAAAGCTTTCGTTGGGTATGGTATCAGTCCCATTAAAGGGGTTAGTGTCGGCGCAAATGCTGGCTTGCTTTTCGGCAGTTTATCTGATATTTCCTCCATATCGTTTCCCTATTCACTAGAAGCCTATAACACCAGATATGAGGAGGCTAGGCTTATCCGCGGACTGACGGTGGACTATGGAGCGCAATATTCGACCTCTCTCGGTAATAAACTACACCTTACAGCAGGTTATTCAGGATCTTTGAATAATGTGGTATCCAACCGTACTACGGTAACTGTATCACGCACCGAAGCCTCACTAGATCCCGAAATACAAAACATCCCATTGGACACGGTCTCTTTTCAGGAGTATCCGAACCGGAACATCAATCTGCCGCTGAAACATAATGTCGGCTTCACACTATCTAGAGGTTACAATTGGATGGTTGGCGCTGACTTTAAATATACAGACTGGAGTAATTTCCAAACGCGCCAGGGTGAGCCTAATCTTGGAAAAAATTATGGCATCGCTGTTGGAGGTCAATTCAAACCGGACGCTACTTCTTTTCGCTATTGGAATGTAGTGGATTATCGGTTAGGATTTAGGTATAACCAAACTCCTATTCGTTTCAACAACCAGAATATTAACGACATGGCTGTAACCGTAGGCTTGGGCCTCCCATTGCCTGAAACAAATTTTGGACGGACATTCTCTAGAATAAATATTTCAGCAGAATTCGGACAACAGGGTACCCTAAACAACAATTTGGTCAGGGAACGTTATATCAATATCAACCTCGGGTTTACCATAAATGATTCTTGGTTTATCCGAAGAAGCCTAGACTAGCATGTCGAAAATGCAAAAAAACTGTAGACTAGCATTTATATCCTTCATAGGAATACTTTTGTTTTGCAGTTGTGAGAACGACCTGAAGGATATTAATGAAATAGAAAACATCCAAAAAGAAGAGGCTGTTGATATCTCGAAAGATGTAAAAATAATATACAGTGATTCGGCAGTAGTCAAGGCACAACTGACAGGACCTGAATTACGGATTTATCACGACAGCACAGGTAATTATGAATTCCAAAAAGGCCTTCAAATCATCTTCTTTGATCTGGAAGGAAAAGAAACCCAACGTATAAAATCTGACTATGGTGTACAACGTAGTGCACTGGGCATTACCGAGTTTCGGAATAATGTCGTCATCAATATGGCAGATGGTTCCGTCATTAAAACAGAAGAGTTGTTTTATGACGAGAATAAAAAAGAATATTATAATTCGGTTCCGATCTTTATGGAGTTTACAGATTCCAGAGGTAATATGCAGGCGACCTCATTTCGATCCGATGTAGATTTTGAAAACATCCGTGGAGAAAGCATGACAGGATTTACAATACCGGACAGTGACCAAGTCCCCTCATTTGGTCCGTAAAATAGGAGGTCAGGCTTTTTGAAAATAAAATTTTGTAAAATCATAAATTTTTAGATTTTTTTTTATAAAAGTCGTATCTTGCGCCTTGTTTAAAAACAAGACAATTAAAATAACTAAAAAATAAATACATACAATTCGAGAATATGGGTATAATGGGTAGTTTGCGTAACCGTGCGGGGTTAGTGATTTTCGTCATCGGTTTAGCAATTGTTGCATTTTTATTGGGCGACATCATTCAGTCTGGCACACCATTTTGGGCAAAAAAACAAAATCAGATCGGTAGCGTGAATGGAGAAGGGTTGGATTACAATGTATTCAACCAACAGGTAGAACAAACGTCCTTGATGTACCAACAGCAAATGGGTGGAGCCGAAACACCTCAAATTAAGAATTTTGCTATTCAACAAGTTTGGAATCAATTTATCTCGAAGAGCCTTATTGATGAGGAAATCGAAAAAATAGGTTTGGCTGTGGGTAAACAAGAATTCAATGACTTGATAACAGGTCCCAATCCATCACCTCAAATTCTTCAAAATTTCACAAATCCACAAACGGGACAGTTTGATCGTAACTTTTTGAATCAAATTATCAGTGAAGCTAGGAATGGAGGAAGTGAAGTAGCGGGGCAATGGGAAACATTATTGGAAAGTATCCGTTCACAAAAATTGACGGAAAAATATTCCAATCTTTTGAAAAATAGCGTTTATGTGACCGCCCTGGAAGTACAGGATGAGTATACAGCAAAAAACAAGTTGGCTAACTTCAAGTACTTATTACTCGATTATTCTTCTGTCAAGGATTCAGAAATCAAGCTAACAGATGCAGACTATAAAGCCTATTACGACAAACATAAAAATTCGTTCAAAAATACGGAAGAAACGCGTGCTGTCGAATATGTGTTATTTGATGCGAGCCCTTCCGCACAGGATACGGCAGCAACCTTAGCTGGTATACAGCAATTGAAAACAGAGTTAGCGGCTTCGACAAATGATTCACTCTTTGCAACGATTAATTCGGACAATAAATATCCGGTTACGTATGTAAGAAAAGGTCAAGTGCATCCTGCATTAGACTCTGTCTTGTTCAATGTTTCGGTGGGCACCACTGTAGGTCCTTTCCTCTCAGACGATACTTACCAGATTGCAAAGGTTATCTCCACAAAATTGAGCCCAGATTCTGTTAAAGCCAGTCACATCTTATTGAATATAGCTGCTGAAGGTGGGCCAGATAAAGCTAAAGCTAAGGCTGACTCTATTAAAAGCTTGATCCAAAAAGGCGAAAATTTTGCCGCATTAGCAGTTGAGTTTAGCCAAGACCCAGGTAGTAAAGCTACTGGAGGTGACTTAGGCACATTTCCTCGCGGTCAAATGGTGGGTCCTTTTGAAGAAGCGGCTTTCGGTGGGAAACCCGGTGATGTAGTTGTTGTCAACTCCCAATTCGGTATTCATATTATCCGTATAGAAAAGCAAGTAGGCCTTTCTAAAATCGTAAAAGCAGCAATCATCGATAAGGTAATCAATGCAGGCAAAGAAACAACAGATGCTGCCTACGCCAAAGCAAATGATTTCTTCTCCGAAGCAAATGCTTCAAATTTTGGAGAACTTGCTACCCAGAAAGGTATTCGGATAAATAAAGCCGAACGTATCCAAGCAATGGATAATTCACTAAATGGTGAAGATGCACCAAGAGAGTTGTTCCGTTGGATATATGAGGCGAAAACAAACGATATTACGGATAAAATTTATGAAACGGACCATCACTTTATCGTGGCTAAAGTTTCCAACATCAGTCCTAAAGGTATTCAGCCCTTAGCGAGTGTAAAAAATGAGATGGAACAGGGTGTAAGGAATCTCGTTAAAGCTCGCATGCTTAAAGAAAAGATGGATAATGCTTTAAACGGAGCATCATCTATAGATCAAGCAGCCCAAAAGATTGGCAAGACGGCAATCGCGGTAGAGAACGTGGTATTAGCAAACCCTGTAATTCCGGGCTTAGCTTTAGAAAGTACTGTTGTAGGTACAGTTTTTGGATTACAACCTAACAAACCTTCAAAAGCTATTGAAGGTACGCAAGGGGTATATGCTGTACAGGTAGACAGCTTTGTCAATCCAAAAGAATTGGTTGATTCGGAACGCCAAACCCAACAAAAGCAAATGTTGACTTCAAAAGAACAACGTGCTTGGGGAGCGATCTTCCAGGCGCTACAAAACAATGCAGATATTGATGACAATCGCATTAGATTTTATTAAGATTTTATAGCTAATTTTACAGCTGGGCTTGCGTGCAAGTCCAGCTTTTTTCTTTTTGGCGATATGGAAATTCAAGATAATATAATCAATAAGGTAGCACAGAGTGGATTATTAACGATCGATTTGGCAAATTATGCACCCACTCAAGATATTATAGAATATGATATCAAGGACAACCTCTTTCAAGGATTGATATTGAAAGAAAAGGATTTTCGTGAGTTTGTCAAAAATCATGACTGGAGTCAATATCAGGAAAAAGTAGTCGCGATAACCTGCTCTGCAGACGCTATCATACCCACTTGGGCTTATATGATTTTAGCCAACAAATTAGCTCCATATGTCCAAAAAGTGAGCTTTGGAACAAAAGAAGATATCTATCGTGATCTATTTATGAAAACCATAGATGAAATGGACTACTCCACATATACTGACCAAAGGATTGTCATCAAGGGTTGTGGTGATATTTACATTCCTGAAAGTGCTTTTGTATTGTTTACAAGCAAGTTGACTCCTATAGCAAAGAGTATCATGTATGGAGAACCTTGTTCTACCGTACCTGTTTTTAAGAGAAAAAGTTAAACTATTAAGCGCTGGATCTGTCCTATTGGTATGAAAAATTTTTACATTGTACTACTCACATTCTTATTTAGTTGGGGCTACTGCCACGCACAATCTTTACCTTATCTTAAAGAACCGACTTTCAAAGAAGGAGAAAAACTGACTTATAGACTCAAATATGGAAGTATGTCTGCCGCTAACGGTGTACTTTCAGTCAACAAGTCCAAACTGCAGTTTAGCCAACCAACGTATCATCTCAGTGCTTTCGGTCAAACTTCTAGTTTCTTCTCCATGTTCTATACGGTGAAGAACAAATATGACTCCTATATTTCGGCCGGAAGTTATCTGCCGTATCTCTATGTAGAAGATATTCGAGAAGGAAGTTATACCCGGAAAGAATATGCTACTTTCGATAGTAAAAACAAAACTGTAAAAGGGCAGAAAGGTGTATTCAGTAGTCCTGTGACACAGACTTTTGACTTGCTTTCTGCATATTACTTCGCTCGTAATTTAGACTTTTCGTCCTTAAAATCTGGCGATAGCTTCAAATTAACTTATTTTCTAAATGATGAGATCGCTCAGTTGGGTATACAATACATCGGTGTTGAAGAAATAGAGACTAGCCTAGGGAAAATCGAATGTATCAAACTTAGTCCTGAAATCAAACCAGGCCGCATCTTTAAGAAGGACAGTCGTTTATATTTATGGGTGACCAATGATGGAAACCGCATACCCGTCAGAGCACATGTGGAAATATTAATCGGCTCTGTTACTTTAGAGCTAGCGAAAGCTGAAGGATTAAAATACGAATTAGGAAAAAAGGTTAGTTATTCTAAATAGGGTATGATTGAGGTAGGAAATGTTTTGGTCCATGAGGATATCATAAGTAATGATTTTGTCTGTAATTTATCCAAATGTAAGGGAGCATGTTGTATAGAGGGTGACGCTGGAGCGCCTTTGCATGCAAAAGAAACGGAGATATTAAAAAGAATATACCCCAAAGTAAAGCCCTATATGACCCAGAAAGGCATCGAGGCCATAGAAGAACAGGGCACTCACGTGATCGACCTAGATGGTGATTTGACCACAACATGTGTTGATGGAGACAAGGAATGTGCCTATGTAACTTGGGAAAATGGAATAACCAAATGTGCTATCGAAAAAGCGTATGAGCTAGGCGAAATCGATTGGAAAAAACCAATTTCCTGTCACCTCTATCCTATCCGGACAACACACTATCCGGAGTTCGATGTATTACACTACGACAGATGGCATATTTGTCATGATGCTTGCTCATTTGGAAAAGAACTTCAAGTACCCATCTATAAGTTTCTCAAAGACCCGTTAATCCGGGCATATGGCGCAGAATGGTATGCTGATTTGGAAAAAACAGTAGAACCTATGTAATCTATTTTTGTTATATTTAGCCAAATATTAATACTGCGCAAACCCAGGGATTAACATCATTCATGCTTACTTTAAAAGAGATACAAAAACCCATAGCACAAGAACTTTCAAGTTTTGAAACGAAGTTTAAACAGTCTATGCAAAGTTCAGTGCCCCTATTAGATCTCATTACACAATATTTGTATAAACAAAAAGGCAAACAAATGCGTCCAATGTTTGTCTTTTTTTCTGCTGGGCTTTGTGGTGAGATTAGCGAATCAACCTATAGAGGGGCTGCTTTAGTCGAGTTACTACATACAGCCTCTTTGGTTCATGATGATGTCGTCGATGATGCCAATGAGCGCCGCGGGTTCTTTTCCATCAATGCCCTATGGAAAAACAAGGTCGCTGTATTAGTCGGGGATTACCTGCTTTCCAAAGGACTGTCTATATGTGTCAATGGCAACGAGCTCGCTTTACTCAAGGTCGTGTCCGAAGCTGTGGAACAGATGAGCGAAGGGGAACTTCTACAAATTGAAAAAGCACGTAAACTAGATATAAAAGAAGATGTCTATTTTGAGATTATACGGAAGAAAACAGCAACATTGATATCTTCTTGTTGTGCTTCTGGTGCTACCTCAGTAAAAGCAGCTCCCGAAATTATTGAAAAAATGCAGCTTTTTGGTGAAAAAGTAGGCATTGCCTTTCAAATTAAAGACGATCTTTTTGATTTTGGAGTGGATGATGTCGGCAAACCATTGGGCAATGACATCAAAGAAAAGAAAATGACGTTACCTCTTATATATGCACTTCGAAAATGTTCAAGTAGGGAGAAAAGGCATTACATCAATATTGTCAAAAACCACAATGAAGATCCGAAGAAAGTAAGGGAAGTTATTGATTTTGTAAAAAGTAGCGGTGGATTAGATTACGCAACGGAGCGGATGTACCACTACCAACAAGAGGCTTTTGCGATCCTTGATGAGTTTGCAGACAGTACCTATAAAGTAGGCTTACAACAATTGGTCAGATTTACTACAGAAAGAAAGAAATAGAATATGAGTCACGAAATGATGTTTTTTGGGGGATTTATCATTTTTATCATCCTCATGCTTGCGATAGACCTTGGGCTATTTAGTAAAAGTGACAAACCCGTCTCCTTGAAAGCTGCAGCTATTATGTCGGCCATCTGGGTATCATTCGCGCTGGCTTTTGGCTTGGTACTCTATTACTGGGGATATGAACTGCACAATATCCACGATATCGCTAGCCTAAGAGAGATAATTGCCAAGCACCACCATAATATAACAATAAATGAAAATGATCTGGCAGCAAGTTTACATATTTATAGTAAAAATCTAACCTTAGAGTATCTAACAGGCTATGTTGTCGAATATGCTCTTTCTGTAGACAACATTTTTGTGATGGTCCTTCTTTTTTCTTCGTTTGGCATTCCAGAAAAATACTATCATAAAGTATTGGTTTGGGGTATCATCGGAGCCATTATATTGCGCTGTATATTTATCTTTTTAGGGGCAGCTTTAATCGCAAAATTCGGTTGGATATTGTATGTCTTTGGCGCTTTTCTAGTCTACACGGGCTTCGTCATGTATATCAATAGAAATCAAGAAGAAGAGGTCGATCCGCAAAATCATGCTGTCGTAAAGTTTGCTTCAAAATATTTTAAAGTTACTCCTAAATTGGATGGGGGCAAGTTTTTTCATGTAGAAAATGGTGTCAAATATATGACTCCTCTCTTCTTGGTTTTACTCGTGATCGAGTTTACAGATTTGATTTTCGCAGTAGATTCCATTCCCGCAATTTTCTCCGTAACACAGGATCCCTATATTGTATTTTTCTCTAACATTTTTGCCGTTTTGGGTTTACGTTCCATGTTTTTCCTATTGGTAAACATCATCCATAAATTCCATTACCTCAAAGTAGGACTCGCGTTTCTATTGATATTTATAGGCGCAAAAATGCTCCTCCACAGTTGGCTGAAAGACTGGGGATTCACGACTTCACATTCGTTGATTATTATCCTTGGCATATTAACAGTTAGTGTAGTAGCCTCCTTGATGTTTCCGAAGAAAGAAGATTATAGCAAAGGATAGAATTTTTATCTCTTTGATTGCCTATAATTTACGTTTTCTTAGCTTATTCATTTATATTTGCCTGTCATTATTGTAAGTAAGGCGTTTTTTTATTATGGAACTTTTTAATGTTTATCCCATCAATCCTATCAATATTGTACGGGCACATGGCTCAGCAGTATGGGATGATAAGGGAAATGAATACTTGGATCTATACGGCGGACATGCGGTAATTTCTATAGGCCACACACACACCCATTATGTCGCCGCTATTACCAAACAACTTAATCAGATTGGTTTTTATTCCAATTCTGTTGAAATTCCCATTCAGCGACAGTTGGCCAAACAATTGGGTGAAGTCTCCGGAAAACCGGACTATACGCTATTTCTATGTAATTCAGGAGCAGAAGCGAATGAGAATGCTTTAAAATTAGCGTCATTTCATACAGGGCGTAAAAAAATAATATCTTTTACCAAAGCTTTTCACGGGCGTACTTCTTTAGCTGTCGCAGCCACGGATAATACAACTATAATTGCGCCGGTCAACGAAACGGAGAATGTCATCTTTTTGCCTTTCAATGATGAGCAAGCTTTAGCCGATGCTTTTCAATCGTATGGAGAAGAGATTGCGGCGGTCATTATAGAAGGTATCCAAGGTGTAGGTGGAATTCGAGAAGCATCCATTCCTTTTATCCGGTTGATACGTTCACTTTGCGATCAATACAGTACAGTTTTTATTGCGGACTCGGTCCAATGTGGATATGGACGTACAGGTTCTTTTTATTCCCATGATTATGCGGGAATAGAGGCGGACATCTATTCAATGGCAAAGGGAATGGGTAATGGCTTTCCAATCGGAGGAATTATAATATCCCCAAAATTCCGTGCTTCTTACGGACTATTGGGGACTACTTTTGGAGGTAATCACTTGGCTTGTGCAGCGGCTGTCGCAGTATTGGACGTCATCAAAGAAGAAAATTTGCTTGTCAATGCACAGGAAATAGGGAACTATCTGATCAACGAGTTACGAAAATTTGATCGGGTAAAAGAAGTTCGCGGACGTGGCTTAATGATAGGCATAGAGCTGCCAGAGGAACTGGCACATATCCGAAAAGAACTTCTGTTTAAAAATAAAATCTTTACGGGTGAAGCGAAGCCTAATGTTATTCGCCTATTGCCCGCTTTAAATATTACCAAGGAAATAGCGGATCAATTTCTGACAGCTTTTGACGAACGGTTAAAAGCATAGAAAACTAAAGCTGTTTTTGAATTTTTACATTTTACTTTGAAAGATGAATAAGTTTTTTTCAGTAGCCGACGTAGACAGCCTAGATGGCATTGTCAAAGAAGCCCTCGAATTGAAGGCTAATCCCTATGCGAATGAAACACTAGGAAAGCACAAGACGTTAGGTTTAGTGTTCTTGAACCCTAGTTTACGGACCCGCTTAAGCACACAAAAAGCTGCAACGAATGTAGGTCTGAATGTTATGGTCATGAATATGGACAAAGATGGCTGGGCATTAGAGACTCGCGATGGAGTAATAATGAATGGAACTACAGTTGAACATATCCGGGAAGCCGCTGCGGTCATGGGTGAATACTGCGACATTCTAGGGCTACGATCGTTTCCCTCCCTGACAGACAGAGAGGCTGATTATAATGAAGATTTATTTAACAAGTTTATCAAATACTGCGGCGTTCCTGTAATATCGCTAGAGAGTGCAACACGCCACCCTTTACAGAGTTTGACAGATTTGATTACGATTACGGAATATAAAAAAACGGCAAAACCTAAGGTTGTATTGGCTTGGGCACCTCATGTCAAAGCATTACCGCAAGCTGTTCCGAATTCATTTGCAGAATGGATGAGTAAAGCGCAAGAACAGGGCTTGGTTGACTTTACCGTTGCTCACCCTCCTGGATATGAGCTAGCCGAAGAATTCACGTCAGGAGCCAAAATCACGCACGATTTGAATTCCGCATTGGAATCAGCAGATTTTGTATATGTGAAGAATTGGTCTTCGTATAAAGAATATGGTAAAGTCTATCCTGTTTCCGAAAATTGGATGATGGACAATGAAAAGTTGAAGTTGACAAACGATGCGAAGGTCATGCACTGCTTGCCGGTACGACGGGATTTAGAATTATCTTCAGAGATATTGGACGGACCGAACTCTTTAGTTATTAAAGAAGCTAGTAATCGTGTATGGGCTGCCCAAGTGGTGTTGAAAAGAATAGTAGAAAATTTAACAAATAAACAGTAAAACATGTCAAATAGTACATTGAATATTATCAAGATTGGTGGTAACGTAATAGACGACAATATTCAATTAGAGAATTTTTTGGAGAAATTTGCTGCTATTCCCGGCAAAAAAATACTGGTACACGGCGGAGGTAAGATCGCTACCCGGTTAGCAAACAAACTAGGTATAGAAGCCAAAATGGTTGAGGGACGACGTATTACGGACGAAGAGATGTTAGATGTCGTAACGATGGTTTATGCTGGTTTGACTAACAAGAAGATTGTCACAACACTGCAAAAATACGATTGTGATGCGATAGGCTTGAGTGGTGCAGATGGAAATACAATCAAAGCTATTAAAAGACCTGTCCGCAAGATTGATTATGGTTTTGCTGGCGATATCCTGGCAGATTCGGTCAATAGCTTGTCAATTAAGAAGTTTCTGGATGCTGGATTTACACCAGTGTTTTCAGCGATAACACACAACGGAAGTGGCCAGTTGTTGAATACAAATGCAGATACAATCGCCTCGGCTTTAGCTGCAGCACTATCTAAACTGTATGAAACATCGCTCATCTATTGCTTTGAAAAAAATGGCGTATTGGCCAATGCGGAAGACGATAGTTCAGTCATCGAAACGATTACTTCTTCACAATTTGAGACATTAAAAAGCCAAGGAATAATCAGTGAGGGTATGATTCCGAAACTTCAAAATGCATTTGACGCTATCAACAAAGGAGTCAAAGATGTATTCATAGGAAATGCAGTAAACTTACATCAACTACAGCAGCAGCAATTTGGAACTTGCTTAGTAAAGAAATAATCATTTATAAAAACGATAAGCCATGAGCAAACTAACAATTATCGGGTCAGGGAATATAGGGCTTTCATTGGCTAAAGGATTGGTAAAATCTGGCCAATATTCGGCTAACGATATTATGTTGACAAGACGTTCGTTAGCGTCCTTAGCGCAAGAACACGCTATGGGTTTTGGAATTAGTGCAAACAACAATGAAGCCGTTAAGCAAGCAGACGTTATTGTATTGGCTATATTGCCGCAGCAAATCCGCAAAGTCATGGAGGAAATTGCGCCTTCTATCAAACCTCATCAAATTGTTGTTTCCGTTGCTTCAGGCGTCTCTTGTCGCGATATTAAAGACATCTTGGGCGAAAGTACCATAGCTGTTCGAGCTATGCCTAATACGGCCATTGCCATCGGACAATCCATGACCTGTATCGCTACGGACAACGCTGCGCCAGAACATGTCGCTATCGTGGAAAAGATATTTGAAACGGTAGGTGCAGTAGTTGTCATCAACGAGGATTTGATGACTTCTGCAACAGCACTCTGTGCTTGCGGCATTGCTTTCTTTTTACGCACTATTCGCGCCGCATCACAAGGAGGTGTAGAGATCGGATTTCATGCCCATGATGCATTAAAAATGGCCATCCAAACGGCGAAAGGTGCAGCTGATCTCCTATTACAGACACAGAACCACCCAGAAAGTGAAATCGACAAAGTAACATCACCAAAGGGATGTACCATAGCGGGGTTAAATGAAATGGAACATAACGGATTGAGCTCGGCTTTTATAAAAGGTATTAAACTATCCGCCCAAAAGGCCGGAGGCTTATACAATGAGTAATACGATTACAGCTCTTACGAATGATAGCATCTCGCTATTAAAACGACTGATAACTACTCCTTCATACAGTCGAGAGGAAGAGCATACGGCAACAATTATTAGCGAATTTTTAATAAACTACGGCGTACAGGTAGACCGCATTGGCAATAACATCGTTGCCTATAACAAACACTTTGATAAATCGAAACCTACCATCCTGCTAAATTCTCATCACGATACCGTAAAGCCTAACCCAGGCTATGACAAAAATCCTTTTGAACCGATTATTGATGAGGGAAAACTTTACGGCCTAGGGAGCAATGATGCCGGTGGATGCTTGGTTTCGCTCATAGCTGCTTTCCTATATTATAACGAACATACAGATATAGCATACAACCTCTGTCTTTTGGCATCCGCCGAGGAAGAGATATCGGGTAAGGGCGGAGTTGAAGAGGCCTACAAACACATCACCGACTGTGTATTTGCCATTGTGGGAGAACCGACCTTATTGGACTTGGCTATCGCAGAAAAAGGATTAATGGTCTTGGACTGTGTGGCATCCGGGCGGTCTGGTCACGCTGCTCGAGAAGAAGGGGACAATGCAATCTATAAGGCAATGGAAGATATACATTGGTTCCGTACCTATCAATTTCCTAAACAGTCAGTGTACCTAGGTCCAGTTAAAATGTCCGTGACTATCATTAATGCTGGTTCCCAACATAATGTCGTACCCGCAACATGTAACTATGTGGTCGATGTCAGAACCACTGACGTTTATTCCAATCAGGAGGTGCTGAATGTTATTACACAGCATGTCAGCAGTCAGGTAACGGCAAGGTCGACCCGACTAAATCCTTCCTCCATAGCTATTGATCACCCTATTGTATTATCAGGACTAAAGCTGGGTAAGAAGACCTACGGAAGTCCAACGATGAGTGACCAAGCGTTACTGCCTATTCCATCCATTAAAGTTGGTCCTGGAGATTCGGCACGTTCGCACTCCGCAAATGAATTTATTTATCTAGAGGAAATAGAAGAGGGTGTACAATTCTATATAGATTTGTTGCGTCATGTTTTGTAGGGGAAAAATTAGAACACAAAAAAGCCCAAATAGATACCTATAT
Source organism: Sphingobacterium sp. (assembly GCA_040392285.1). GTDB lineage: Bacteria > Bacteroidota > Bacteroidia > Sphingobacteriales > Sphingobacteriaceae > Sphingobacterium. The sequence continues at coordinate 87,670 of JBEBWF010000009.1, forward strand.
GGGCTTTTTTATTAGCAACTAATTATAGAATTAGTCTTTCTTCTCTTCTGTGTCTGTCTCAGAAGCTTCTTCAGTAGGTTCAGCGGCTTCTTCTGTAGCAGTTGGTTCAACTACTTCAGCTGTTACCTCCTCATTTACCACCTCTCCAGCTACAACTTCTTCAACAACGGCTTCTTCAGCCACTACTTCCTCTGCAGCTACCGTTTCTACAGCTTCAGTAGAAGTCGATTTTTTCTTACCGCCACGGCGACGAGTAGTCTTCTTCTCAGTTTGTACTGATTTACCGTATATTTCATTATAGTCTACCAACTCGACAAAAGCCATTTCAGCATTATCGCCTAAACGATTTTCCAACTTAATGATGCGGGTATACCCACCTGGACGAGAGGCAACTTTCTCAGATACTTCGCGAAACAAGATAGTTACAGCTTCTTTATCCTTTAAGTAAGAGAATACTGTACGGCGCGAGTGTGTCGTATCGCTTTTTGATTTTGTAATCAAAGGCTCAACATACTTACGCAATGCCTTTGCTTTCGCCAACGTTGTCGTGATACGTTTATGCTTAATCAGTGAAGTCGCCATATTAGATAACATCGCCTTACGGTGACTGTCAGTGCGGCCTAAATGGTTGAATTTTTTTCCGTGTCTCATTTTCTTAGTTGTTTTTGTGCGTACCGTCCTGTTTTTGGATCAAGGATTAATAGATTAAGGTATAATCTTTATTCCTTGCTCCCAATAAGGGGAATTACGCAACAGGTCGCTTTATTATAAATTTTATGTGTTACTTATTCTTCGTCTAGCTTGAACTTAGACAAATTCATACCGAATGATAAACCTTTCGATTTAACCAATTCCTGAATTTCGCTTAATGATTTCTTCCCAAAGTTACGGAACTTTAACATATCCGCTACATCGTAAGTGACCAGTTCTGCCAATGTCCGTATATCCGCAGCTTTAAGGCAATTCAATGCACGTACAGAAAGATCCAGATCAACTAATTCTGTCTTCAAAATCTTACGCATATGTAAGATCTCTTCATCCACAACCTTAGTCTCTTCTTTCGTTTGCGACTCCAACAACATGTTCTCATCAGAGAATAACATGAAGTGTTGTATCAAAATCCGTGCTGCTTCCTTTAAGGCATCTTCCGGATGGATAGATCCATCTGTAGAAATATCCAACAACAATTTCTCGTAGTCAGTCTTTTGTTCTACCCGGTAATTTTCAATGGAATATTTCACATTCTTGATCGGAGTATAAATTGAATCAATAGCGATCATACCAACAGGACCATCGATGACCTTGTTTTCTTCTGCATTGACATATCCACGTCCTTTAGTAACTGTCAACTCCACTTCAATTGTATTGGAGCTTTCCATATTACAAATCACAAAGTCTGGATTCAAGACCTCAAAGTTATTCGAAAACTTAGTAATATCGCCAGCTGTAAACTGGTCTTGACCATTGATAACCACAAAGATTTTTTCATTATCACCTTGTTCACCTGTTTTCTTAAAACGAACCTGTTTCAAGTTCAAGATGATTTCAGTAACATCTTCTACTACACCTTTGATAGTAGAAAACTCATGTGAAACGCCTGAAAATCTTACCGACGTAATTGCATATCCTTCCAACGAGGACAATAAAATACGGCGTAAAGCATTACCAATAGTAACACCAAAACCTGGCTCTAATGGACGAAATTCGAAAGTACCATCAAAATCAGTAGATTTTTGCATGATTACTTTATCCGGTCTTTGAAATGCTAAAATTGCCATTTACTATATTTTAATTTTTTGTAACAATTAAATATATCTCGATAACAGTTACAAAATCAACCAATCAGATTTTGTAACTGTTATGAATTACTATTTAGAGTATAACTCTACGATTAAGTTCTCCTTAATGTTCTCAGGGATATCGCTGCGTTCAGGATAGTTGAGAAATTTACCTGTCAAACTTTTAGCATCCCATTCCAACCATGCAAACTTATTGATTGTTCTACCAGCCACCGAGTTTGAGATTGTTTCCAAGGATTGTGAGCGTTCGCGCACAGCGATAACGTCTCCTGCTCGAAGACTATATGATGGAATATTAACGACACCGCCGTTAACTGTAATATGTTTATGGGACACTAATTGACGTGCAGCTGCACGAGTAGGTGCAATACCTAAACGATAAACTACATTATCCAAGCGAGCTTCTAATAATTTTAAGAAGATCTCACCCGTAATACCCTGTCTCGCAGATGCCTTTACGAACAAATTCGAGAACTGACGCTCTAATACACCGTAAGTATATTTTGCTTTTTGCTTTTCTAACAACTGAATAGCGTATTCAGATTGTTTACCTCTTCTTCTTGAAGGTCCATGTTGACCTGGAGGATAATTCTTTTTTTCTAATGCTTTATCAGGGCCGAAAATAGGCTCTCTGAATTTACGCGCAATTTTGGACTTAGGTCCAGTGTATCTTGCCATTTTTTTTCTGTTTGAAGTATCTATCAGCCTTTAACTGACGAATCTTAATCTTAAAACACTAATTTCTATTAAACTCTTCTGCGTTTTGGAGGACGACAACCATTGTGAGGTAGTGGAGTAATATCCTTAATAGTCGTCACATCAATTCCTACAGTTTGTAACGTACGGATCGCTGATTCACGTCCTGCACCTGGTCCTTTTACAAAAACCTCCACTTTGCGTAAACCTAAGTCAAAAGCAACCTTACCACAGTCGCTAGCCGCTTGTGATGCCGCATAAGGAGTATTCTTTTTAGAACCTCTAAAACCCATTTTTCCTGCGCTAGACCAAGAAATAGCTTGACCTTGATTGTTTGTTAGCGTGATGATAATGTTATTAAAGGTAGCGTTGATATGAGCTTGACCAACAGACTCAATAACTACGAGACGCTTTTTTGTAGCTTTTTTAGTTTTAGCCATTTCTTAATGATTATTTAGTAGCCTTTTTCTTGTTTGCAACTGTCTTGCGTTTACCTTTACGTGTACGTGAGTTGTTTTTCGTACGCTGACCACGAACAGGCAAATGTTTACGATGACGTAAACCACGATAACAACCAATATCCATCAAACGCTTGATATTCAATTGTACCTCCGAACGTAGAGATCCTTCTACCTTAATTTCATCATTAATGATAGTACGAATAGCCGTTAGCTGCTCATCGTTCCATTCAGAGACTTTCACGTCTTCACCAATACCTGCTTTATCCAAGATATAAGCAGCAGTGGTACGACCAATACCAAAGATATAGGTAAGGCCAATAACACCTCTTTTGTTTTTAGGTAAATCTATACCTGCTATTCTTGCCATATAATATTCTAAGCGATTTGTTAATTAAATTATCCTTGACGTTGTTTAAACTTAGGGTTCTTTTTGTTAATCACAAAAATCTTTCCCTTACGACGGATAATTTTACAATCCGCACTACGTTTTTTTACTGATGCTCTTACTTTCATTTTGTTGTTATTCTTTTAAAAAGCTCTCTACGAGCAATATTTTATTTGTACCGATATGTAATTCTACCTTTTGTCAAATCATAGGGAGACATCTCTAGCTTGACTTTGTCTCCAGGTAATATTTTGATATAATGCATCCGCATCTTACCCGAAATATGAGCTATAATTTCATGCCCATTCTCCAGCTCTACCCGAAACATTGCATTAGATAATGCTTCTTTGATGACTCCGTCTTGTTCTATCGAGGCTTGTTTAGCCATATACCTTTTTAATTTACGTTATTGACAGCCTGCACAAACAGGAGTGCAAAGATAAATAAAAATATTGAAAACCAACTACTTTTTGGCCAAAACTTTTTCGACATGATCAAAGGTCAGTAAGACATCGGGCTCGCCCTTTTGGATGGAAACCATCTGCTCAAAATGTGCCGAAAGCTTACCATCTACTGTACTTACAGTCCATCCGTCATCCCAAAATTTGACCCCTGCACGTCCGGCATTAATCATTGGTTCAATACAGATTATCATACCTTGTTCCAGCTTAGCCCCTGAACCCCGTTTACCATAGTTAGGAATCTCTGGCTTTTCATGCAGATGCAATCCGACGCCATGACCAACGAGCTCTCGAACTATACCAAAGTTATGAGACGAAACATGATCTTGTATGGCAGAAGAAATATCCCCTACCCGCTTACCAGCGACCGCTTGCTCGACACCTTTGTATAGGGCTGCTTTCGTAACGTCAAGCAACAACTGCGCCTCTTCCGAAATTTCGCCAATGCCAAAGGTATAAGCCGAATCACTGATATATCCATTCAGGTTGACTCCCCCATCTACAGAAACTATATCTCCTTCTTTGATGACATAGTCACTTGGAAAACCGTGGACAACTTGATCATTAACGGAAACACATAAGGAGTATGGAAAACCGTGATAATTTAAAAAAGCCGGTGTACCTCCATGGTCATGAATATACTCATTGGCCAACTTGTCCAAAGCCATCGTTGTGATGCCCGGCTTGATAATCTTTGCGATTTCGGCAAGCAAATGCGAAAGAATATCCGCAGATGCCCGCACTTGATCAATTTGCTCCGCTGTTTTATATATTACCTTAGACATCTAAGTTTTAGGTATAGCTTAAATAGCTGACTGTCCATATCCTTCCACACCTGCTGCAGAACGTCCCTTTACTCTACCGGTCTTCATCAATCCGTCATAATGCCTCATCAACAAATGGCTTTCAATCTGCTGTAACGTATCCAATACAACACCAACCAAAATCAGAAGAGACGTACCTCCGTAAAAGTGTGCAAACTGATTATTAATCCCTGCAACACTAGCAATCGCTGGAAGAATAGCTACTATAGCAATGAATATTGCCCCCGGAAATGTGATATGTGAAATCACATTATCGATAAATAGATTCGTATCGTATCCAGGTTTAATGCCAGGAATAAATCCGCCATTTTTCTTCATATCCTCTGACATCTGTTGAGGATTCACCATAATAGCGGTATAGAAAAATGTAAATGCAATAATCAGAATGGCAAAGGTAACATTATAAGCCACCGACGTGAAGTTAGATAATGACGCTAAAAAATCAGATTGAAGATCTGGGAAAAACTGCGATAAGGACATCGGTAAAAACATAATCGCCTGTGCAAAGATGATAGGCATTACCCCTGCAGCATTCACTTTCAAGGGAATATACTGACGTACCCCACCTACTTGCTTATTACCAACAATCTTCTTCGCATATTGTACAGGCACCTTACGCACACCTTGAACGATCAAAATGGTGAAAATAACCACAAAGAACAACGCAATGAATTCCAACAATAGCGGAATAATACCTCCACCACCAGGACTCATACGCGAAGCCCATTCCGACGATATACCAGCTGGTAATTGTGCAATAATACCAACCATAATGATTAACGAAATACCATTACCGATACCTTTGTCTGTAATCTTTTCACCCAACCACATCACAAACAATGTCCCTGCTGTCAACACAATAGCCGAAAGAACGGTAAACATCGGATCTGCAAGTGTTCTGGCAGCAGGCTCAATCTGCGTCTTCACATAAGCCACTGCTTGCACCAATGTAATAGCCAACGTCAGATAACGTGTAATCTGGTTCATTTTTTTACGGCCAGATTCACCTTCTTTCTGCATTTTTTGAAAAGCAGGAACAGCAATACCCAACAACTGTATAACGATAGACGCTGATATATAAGGCATTACTCCTAGCGCAAAAATCGCTGAACGCGAGAAAGAACCTCCAGAAAACATATTGATAATACCTAATAGTCCCTCTTTCTGACCAGCAGAAACTAACGCATCAGGATTGACACCTGGCAAAACCACGTGACATCCAATACGATAAATAAGAAGGAACAGCAATGTATTGATAATACGATTACGCAGATCCTCTATCTTCCATATATTGGTTAAGGTTGTGATTAGTTTCTTCATGAATTAAAGTTTAACGATAGAACCACCTGCCGCTTCAATAGCCTTTTGTGCAGTTTCTGAGAATGCATGAGCTTTAACGTCTACTTTCGATGTAAGCTCACCACGTCCTAAAATTTTCACCAAATCATTCTTAGATACTAGTCCATGGGATTTCAAGGTGTCAAAATCCACCTCTGTCAAATTGTGTTTTGTAATCAACTCCTGTAGAACATCCAAATTGATACCGTTATATTCTACACGATTCAAGTTTTTGAAACCAAATTTAGGAACACGACGTTGCAAAGGCATCTGACCTCCTTCGAAACCGATTTTGGTAGAGTAACCTGAACGAGAGCCGGCACCTTTATGACCACGGGTAGATGTACCACCACGTCCGGAACCTTGACCACGACCAATACGTTTTTTGCTTTTTGTTGAACCAGCTGCTGGTCTTAAATTACTTAAGTTCATTTTGTAAACTAAGATTATGTTGCGCCTTCGCTTTCACTAAACAGGACACAACGATGAATAATTAAATTATAAACAACTATATGGAAAGAACGGATAGTTCTTCCCATATGGTATAATTCTTTATATAATTTCTACGGCTACTAAATGGTTTACTTTACGTACCATACCGACGATAGACGGTGTAGCTTCTACCTCTACTGAGTGATTGATCCTTTTCAACCCTAATGCCTCAATAGTTCTCTTTTGGCGTTCGCTCCTGTCGATAACGCTCTTTATCTGGGTGATTTTGATTTTTGCCATGATAATTAACCGTTAAATACTTTATTTAGATCGACACCACGGTGTTGAGCCACCGTATAGGCATCACGCATACTTGCCAATGCATCAACTGTTGCCTTCACCACGTTATGTGGATTTGAGGATCCCAATGATTTTGCTAATACATCCTTGATACCGGCCGACTCCAATACAGCGCGCATAGCACCTCCAGCTAGTACACCTGTACCATCTACAGCAGGTTTAATCAAAACACGGCCACCGGAGAATTTACCGTACTGCTCATGAGGAACAGTTCCATTAATAATAGGAACTTTTACCAAATTCTTCTTTGCATCGTCGATACCTTTAGTGATCGCTTCAGTAACTTCTTTAGCCTTACCCAGACCATAACCCACGATACCATTCTCATCACCAACAACTACGATAGCAGAGAAACTGAAAGTACGTCCACCTTTGGTTACCTTTGCAACCCGTTGGATACTTACTAAGCGATCTTTTAATTCAATTTCGCTTGATTTTACTCTTTTAATATTGC
>JBEBWF010000010.1:0-93600 GCA_040392285.1 Sphingobacterium sp.
TAATGCGTTCTACTTCAAGTAATGTTAGCTCTAATGTCTTAGGGGATTATATTACTGTTAAAGCAAGAGAAGATGGTAATTGGGATGTGGTTAATATTAAAGGTATATGGAGTTTGATAGATTCTTGGACAACAGCTCAAAGGCCTACTTCACCAAAAGCAGGAAAAGAGGGGTATAATACTACATTGGGGGTTCAAGAGTACTGGAATGGTACTACTTGGGTTCAAAATGCATCTTCTACTTTAATAGCTACTACTACTGTTAAAGGATTAGTTAATCAAATGGTTAATATTCCTAATTTAGCACTTGGTGCAGATTTACCAACAACAGTTCTAAAGATTAATGCAATATTAACAGAAATGAAGGCTAAAGGACTAATGGTTCCAGACACACCTTAAAATTATAATTATAGAAATTATAGCGACAGTAAATCAATATAGGAAAGAGACTTAATAGTCTCTTTTCTTTTTTAGAATGATAAATTTGTGTAAAACTGGACTGATGACAAAATTAGAAATTACCCTAGAGATAGTTTTGAACTCGCTCATGTTGGCTTTTATAGCTGCCATGGTACGAGTGATGTTCAGTAAACTAACTTGTTTTCAAGATACTTTAAAAATATTTGTAGGATCTATTTTATTTGGTGTAATTGTTGGGTATGTATCCAATGATTTTGAAGTGATAAAGCCGTATATCAAGATTTTAGTTGTTGTAGCTAGTATATTTGGAAAAGAATTGTATTTATGGTCTGAGAGAATATTTTCTGACCCTTCAAAAAACATAGGACTGTTTTTGAAAGTGTTTAATGCGCTGAAGGGTATCAATATAAATTTTAACAATACTAAAACTCCAAAAGATAATGATGTTACTTAACGGGATCCTTTGTATAATCGTAGCGATTATATTATTGGTACAAATAAAGCGTACTCAAGAAACTGAGTCAAACCAAATTCTGACTAAATTTGTATGGATTTATTGGGCTATACTGGTTCTGATAGGAATTAACCATTTAGCCAGTGGTATTATTTCCCCCTGGTTATCAGGAGTGATCAATTCACTAGGTCCAGTTACTGATACACTTCATGCTGTCGCCGGTATTATTTTATCCTTATATTTACATAAGAGAAAACAGAATAAAGAACAACGAGAATTAAAATATGGTGAATTTCCTAAAGAAGTTATTTAATGTTCTAAAATTTATTGTGCCTATTTTATTAGTAGGGGCTTTTGTCTATACTTTAATGTTTAGGCCAGTAAAGGATCAGAATAACGTAGCAAATATTATATCTCTTGATAAGGTACCCTCAGATACTTTGCGGGATGATAAAGGACAATTACATGCTCAAAAGGAGGTAATACTTGTACCTACTTGGTCTATGGCTGAAGCCTTATATAAAGATAAAATAGATAGTCTTAAAAAAGAACTTGGTCTGAAGGATGAAAAGATATTAAGTATGGGTACAGTTGCTATGGTAACGGAAACTAACTTTAAGCCTTCAGTAGTAAAAGATACAGTTACACAACATATTGTATTATCATATAAAAATAAATGGACAGATCTCAATCTGACTACCGACACTTCTCAACTGTCCAGATTAATAACCAGAGATAGTCTAGTATTTGCAACAATAAAACAGCCTTATGGTCTTTTTAAAATGAAAGAGAAGGTTTTTATTGATGTAAAATCCGCCAATCCTAACGTCAAACATATTGGAGTAAATTATTTTGAGGTTGCACAGCCTAAAAACAATAAATCTAAATTCGGTTTTGGTATCGGTGTAGGTCCCGGTATATCTATTTATCCTGAAGGTGGAGAATTAAAGGCCAAGCCTTCATGGGTTACAATTCAAGGTGGTATTCAATATAGATTTTAATTATGAGAACTCTTACAAAAGGAATGGCTGATATAGCCGTAAAGACATTAAAAGAATATCTTAATGCTCATGGTGCTAATCTAACATTAAGTAATGCAAATTTTGGTGAATCTACTGAAAAAGCAGTAAAGGCCTTCCAAAAGAAATATGGACTTATACAGGATGGAGTAGTAGACCAGTTAACTTGGGACACATTACAAGGCTACACTATCCTTCCTTCAAAAACCGTTGAGCAAAAGAAATTTTTAGATTGGGTTGCTGAGATCTTATTATCTCAAGTAGGTATTAAAGAACAGACAGGTAAAAATGATGGAGTTCAAGTAGAATACTATCTCAAAAGAGTTGGTTTAGGTAAAGGATATGCATGGTGCCAAGCATTCATGTACTACGGATTTGAGTATGCTGCAGAGATTCTGAAGGTAAAGAACCCAATGCCTAAGACTGCTGGGGTATTAGATTGCTGGAACAAGTCCAAGGCATTCCAAGTGAAAAAAGGGGCCAGCCCTCAAGCTGGGGATGTGTTCACTATGGACTTTGGAAAAGGACAAGGACACTGTGGGTTTGTTTTAAAGGTTGAGGGTGACTATATTTATACTGTTGAAGGTAACACCTCAGCCGATCCATCTTTACCTTCAGAAGACCGAGAGGGTCAAGGAGTGTTTAAAAGAAGAAGAAAAATTTCAAGTATTAATAATGGCTTTATACGATACACCATCTCTTGAGGAATTCAGAAATAAACAAAGTTCTGGATTGTTTTCTTTTAATTATGGCACCAATACCAAGATAGATACAAAAGCTATGTTGGAGAATCCTTATGTAGATGATATTACAAAGGATGCCATTAAAGTAACTGAACTTTCTTCTGCATCTACTCCACGGCCTAAAGAATCTATTAATCTTATTGAAAAAGCAAGAGCCGGAGAAGATCCTATTATTAAGAGGATGGTCAATAATGAGCCTCTGGCTACAAAATTAAATAGTTCTTTAGTTGATCGGTATAAAAATCTTACTAATGCCCATGTTTCAGATAAAGAGGTATTTGTTCCATTTAAAGAAGGAGCAATTGATCCAAAAAGGGATACTTCCTTTGATATGAAAAGATTTGGGAAAGAACTAGCAGATAAAGAATCCTCAGGGGGTAACTATAAATTAGCCAGTAAAGTATCTTCTGCAGCAGGAAAATATCAATTTCTTTGGGGTACTTGGGGAGAGAAAATTTCTAAAGTTACTGGAGTTTCTTCTAAAGGAGATTTCTTAAATAATCCTAAAGCCCAAGAGAAATTCTTTGAATGGTATACTCATAATGAAGTGCTTCCACAGGCGAAGAAACTACAAGAAAAGGGTGCACATAAAGGGTTCACTCTTATGGATATTGCCAAATTGGTTCATTTCAGAGGAGCAGCAGGAACACGTGCAATACTTAAAAAGGATGCTTCAACTTACTCAAAAAGAGATATGAAAAATAATATGGCTATTTATGAGTATCTCAATAAAGGAAAATTTTCCAAGTGAAAAAGGGGGTTAGACCTTAATCTAACCCTCTTCTTTCTGATAATATTAATAGCTTACAATGGTATCTTGATATAAATTTATAATAGTATAACCATTTATAGAAATTTATATTATTCTTTTCTCTTCCTCTCATCATATAATGATGATAGAATTTATCCCAAAGTAAATATCTTAATACTTTCTGTTGATGTAATTCTAATTGCATAGTATTAAATTATTACAGTATCCAAGTCAATCAAGTCTTCATATAAATGAAGTGGAGGAATACATTCTTCTCCATAACTTAATCCAACCTGTTCCAGTCTCTCATTTATACTCTTTTCCTTCAAAATACCAGATAGTACAGGATGTGTATATTTACGGCCTCCATATACAGGAAAGTTAAACTTCATTCCTGAGTATATTTTTATGGCCCCTATTGCACTTTGTGGTATTTTGGAGTACTGTCCATTAAGTATAGATATGATTGCTTCTTCATACTGCTTAGGATGATTGAAAACTATGTAAATTTTATCTTGCTCTTTGAAGGATAATAGATAATCCTCATGAAGATAAAATTTAAAGTGATCTCTAACGGTGCTTGCGGTTATAACAATTTTGCCTGAAAAGGTCAAATATGTACGAAAATAGCCCTCTCCAATTAAATCAGGGGATACCTTTATTAATGGTAGGGCTATGTAGCTAAGTAAATCTTGTTTTTGACATTGGAAAACTTCTTTTTCCAATTCTGTCATATCTTAAATATCAAATAATGAAGATCCTGAGAAGTCAGAATTATCAAGAGAGTTCTCTACAATAATACTATCCACTTCAGTATCTCCTAAAAGTTCCCGCATTTTTACCATTGTGTCTGATTCAACTGGATCGAACTTCTTCAAATAATATTGAACACAGTTCAAATCAGTTCTAAGTTTACACAACATGTAATTTTCAAAAAATGATTGAATACCGGCATCTTCTCCTAATACACTAACAAACTCTTTGATAGTATACAAGTAGGCAGATTTCTCATTGAATTTTTCATTTTCAACAATAGTAGTAGCTTTGGCCTTACCATATCCTTTTAATCCGGGTATATTGTCCGTGCTATCCCCCATGATTACTTGTTTGTAAAGAGATCTTGTAGCAGATATTTCATCAATGTACCAAGATTCATTTTTCTTGTAGTCATAGAATACCCCAGGAATTTGATGAAGGTCTTTATCATTACCACAAACAATAACATCAATATTTGAATATTGGCGTAATTTGTTTGCAATAGATGCTACCATATCATCAGCTTCCACTTCAGGAGGTACTCTTTGGAATCCCCACCTTTCTACCAATCTCTTTTGGATAAGAGGCCCCCAGAGTTTGTACCAATCAGGTTTTGAAGGACGAGATGATTTGTACCCTTTGCTGCTGGCATATTTATGTCTGAAATTAATGCTAGGCATATATTCCTCATCAGGAATATTATAATCCACTTCAGCTTCTAAGATACCTAGAACATAATCTGTATTCATTTCAGATAATATGGTGTTAAGGAAACTATCAACTTTTGCATTTACTTCAGAAACCAACTCCTTAGTTACTGAAAAGTGCTTTGCAAAGTGCCAGCCTACAATAAACCCAAATCCATCCCCATCAATTACCGTAATAGTAGTATTATCATCCTTTTGGTTAATTGGACATTTCTTTAGATCGAGATCCTGTATATAAATTTTTTCTTCTTCCATTTTTATTCTATAAAAGTTCCGTCTTTAATAAATTGTAAAGTATTTAAAATAGGAAAAGTTATAATTAAGAATGTCATAAGCCAATCTTCTTTTCCTATTTCATTAGTTTTCTCTTGAAAAAATTTCCCTATAATGACACCAGCTCCTAAAAGAAAGCAAATTACGCCCGGAAATAGTATCATTGCACCCATAGAAATTAAAAACACAATTGGGCTTACTATAATTCTTAATGCTTTCATCAATTAAAAAGAAGGGGGAATTTCACCCCCTCCAGAATTTATAAACTTTCAAATAATTGTAAATCCTTTTTGGACATTTCTGCCAATTCAGAAAGAGCCTGTTCAGCATTCTCAATAGCTTCTTTCTTCATAATTTCCCATTCTGCATCTCCTAGAGCTGCATATTTAGAACTGAAATAAATACCTCTATTGTCTCCTGCTTTTGAAGAGTGAATGAACAATTGTTTCACTCTCATTGCACCTTCTCCTTCATCGGTAAAGCCTCCAATGTGCATTGGATCAACGAAACAGTTGTGAACTACAGTACCCGGAGAATTATACCCTTTGATATAATTAAGGTTTCCTAAATGAAGTCCACCTCCACCAAAAGTACCATCCACACAGTTTACTTGATTCCAGTTCTCTAGATATTGAACATGTCCAACTTTGTAGATATGGTCAAGAACTTTAAATTCTACGCCAGGAATCATAGATTCACAGTAGAAAGCATCGTGTGCACGACCAACTACAGCTGGCTCAAAGATGCGGTCCTCAACAAACTCAGGAATCTCATCAGTGATTTCTCCTGTAAGTTCGTCAATAGACTTTCCATAACGTGCTACTTTTACTTTCTCTCCATTTTCATCCAAAGCCCATTTAGTTTTTACTTCACGAGATACTTTATAAGTACATAATAGTCCTTCTAAAGTGATTGGAGTTTGAAGGAAAGAGGCCATTTCCAATGCTCTCTCTTTAGTGTACCCTTCAGAAACAAGCTTATCATAGAGCACCTCATCAAGTAAAGAGTAATTCAAGTACTTGATGAAATTTTTCAATTTGCCTTTACTCAAATTAGGGTTTCTGAAGAAACGAATGGTTGCTTTGATTACTGGAAGTGGATCAATTCCCTTCTCGATGGAAGTAAGGATTCTGTCAACCAAAGACTGTGGAACAGGAACAGAAGAGATAATATTTCCATTATCTGCCTTCAAATGATAAGTTCCTTTAGTTTCATTATAAACTAAATGATCCTTACAGGCTGTTTCTACAAAATTCTCAGTAGCAGTATTTCCTTGACCTTCTACCAATTGACGTACTTCAGCTTCAATGTTTTTGGCTTCTTCCATGGTTTCCACTTTAGGGAAATCTTCATTTACCAGTTTCTGAAGAGTGTTGAATAACTTCTCCTCATGGTTACATTGAAGTGTTTCTGAATTAATGGAGACTACGATTTTCTCTCCAAATTTGTTTACGATAATTACCATAAATTCTATAAATTAATTGATGAATATTTAAACTTTCTTTGTTTGAATGCTATATCAAGTATAGGCTTAATATGATTAGAAGTACGAAGTTCTCTAAGAGAGGGAAGTAAGTCTATAATCGGGTCTAATTTACTCAAAATATCCCTAATTTCCTTAACTGGGGAGTGGTCAAATCCCTCAACACCAATAGGTACTGAGTCTAATGGAGTATCTTCAGGCATACCCATAATAGTAATATAGGCATTAGCTAAAAAGTCTTCTGAAGCAGTATGATTTTCATAGGCAAACCTTCCAAATTTAGCAATATTAAGAAGGAACTTTTTCATGTCCTGTCTATAAAAAGCAGGAAAACTTCTACATGACCAATCCATAATAACATCAAGATATATATTTGAATCGGATCTATTTTTCCAATTTTCATGATTAAAAGTATCAAAAGCTTTATCATAATGATCAAAACTAGATGTTAAATTCTCCCAGTCATTATATACTTCTTTTGACCATTCTTGAATATTACTGTTATGTAATAATACTTCAAGCTCTACTAACTCATCAATGTATGCAATGAGGATTAGGAAATTAGAGATGTCCTGGAACTGAAATTTCTTATCTCTAATTCTAGTAAAGAAATTTCTAACATAAGTAGCTTCTGAGTGGGGGAACCAATCCAAATGACTTTTTACAGTACTCACAAGCATTAAATTCTCCTTAGAATCATCATTGAGGATCTTATTAAGAAGTCTCAAGTAAACTTGATCATCCTCTTCATAAGAATAGCCTTTACTGAAGTGTCTACCATAAAGTATCTCTTTTCCATCGGCCCTACTGAGTAATTCAGTTGCATTAATCTGTAGGTCTTTTTCGTGTCTCTGAACTATATCATACTCAATAATAGACATGGTTTTATTTTCACGTCTTTGTTTAGCCTGATTTGCTCTACGATTTGCAGCCTCAATTTTATACATCTCACGCTTACTCTTTACTTCAGACTCTCCACTTTCAATATCAATCTTATAAGCAGTAGATGCTTCTTCAAAATTATAATACTGATTAGGATTTAAAGTATTTGCTGTCTTTAAAGAGTTGTAGAATTCCATTCTTACTTTATCAGAGCGTAGAATTGTTATAATAATATACTCTTTTACATTATGATCAATTTTATCTCTAAGGTATTTTAAAATAGAGAATTTTTCTGAAGCAGAGATAGAGGCTGATTTAAAGTTTTGTAATCTATCATCCTCAATTCTAATGACTACAGGAGTTCCAGAAACAAATTTTCCCCTAGATACATCATTGTCGAATTGAAGATATACTCCCATTTCTTTAAATTCCGCAGTCATACGACCTTTAGCTGGGACATTTTCTGCATCTGAGGTTCTAACAATTTGAGAATTAACATCCGCAAGAGAGAATACAGGAAGTTTTTCAGGGCCCCAAGTTCTCATAGACATATTTTCCTCATACCCTTCAAGAAACGATTTCAAAATACTGGCTACAGAATTATTTTTATTAGAAATTCTTCCTTCATAATATGCCATGATATTCTCAATCCATTCAGCATAGTTATCTTTTTCTAAACTATGATGGAATAATTCTAAAGCCTCTTCTTCTACCTTTTCATGAAAATCAATTACTGCATTTCTTGTTTTCTCATTCCAGATTAAGGATTCACGAGATCTATCAACCTCTACAGAACTTGGGTTAATCTTAAACGCCAAACATCCTTTTCTTTCTTCAATTTCCATTGAAGGATAATTGATCAGTCCGTAATTGACATTATTAAGGATTAAGTGAGGTTTGGTGTACTCAGATTCTGAAGGGATAGAGAAATATTTTCCGTCATATAAAAGTTTTACTGATGTTGGTACCTCCTCTTTAGTCCCATCCTCTTCAATAACAGTGAATTTAATATTATCGAAATATTGAAGTTGGAGAGTCACAGCCTTTCTGAAGATATTTCTTTGAGAAGGAGAGGTTTCAATGATAATAGAAGTACCATTCTTTTCTTCAGTCTCTTCATAATATACTATTGTCTCATCATCTGTACCTTCGTAGAAGTAAACATGAGGGTTATCTTTACCTTCAGAATTCAACCTACCGATCATTGAATGATAGTTAAAATCAAATACTCGGATTAAGAATTTTCTGCCATTATGAATAGTTTCCATTAGATACCCTGAATTACTTCCAATAGCCAATGGACTCTTGGCCCCGATCCCCCATTTGCCAAGTTCAGTATCAGTATTTCTTTTGGTTGAGTACCCAATCTCAAGAACTCCTTCCAGACGTGTTTTTCCTGTGTCTGGGTGACGTTCAAATCCAATACCTACTCCTTTATCCTTGATAGTTAAAATATCTCTTCCTGAGCCTTTATACTCATGAATTATTTCTACGATATTATTTTCTTTGTCAAGGTATTTTTCATCATAGTATCCCATAAAGAAATTACTATCCTTAGACATTTCAGCATCACTATGAATATAGAAGTCTTCAGGTTTAGCTTTACCTGCAAGGATACTTAATGCTTTTTTCTTTTCAGATATAGCATCAACTGCATTAGAGAAAACTTCTCTGACAGCAGATTTTTCGGGTTCTTTATATTGTTTAGATTGTTGCCCATCAATCAGCATCATCATAGCTACTGGGTCAATTCTCTTACGGATACCAGCACTACCTTTTTCTTTTACTGATTCTACTATTGCCATAATGTTTTTCTAAGACCAGATAAATAAGTTCGTAAATAATGAAGTTTTAATTTTTTGGAAAAGAATGATACAAAATTACTGGAGTATTCTAGTGTTGAGTAATTACGATTAAATTTAATATCCCCTATATGAGTAGCTTTTGTATCTCCAGAATTTACCCATTTAAAATACATTTCTATATTAGGTAAATTATTTAAATGGGGATATTTTTCAGAAGACTCTCTAAGGAATGTTTTAAAATCCTTATAGAAAGAATTCATATCATCCTGAACTTTATTATCAACCTCTTTCTCAATTTCTGTTTGTATTTGTTTGAAGTCTGACATAATTTTTAGATTGTTAAATGAAAAAGGCCCCAATTAAGGAGCCTTTGATTATCGGTATAAACTTTTCTCTACTATTTTTCGGTATTGGAGCCAATTACCTTTGAAGTTGGAATGTTCCCCAGGTTTTAATTTTCTTGATACCTGAGCACAATGTTCTGTTGGACTCATGTGTTCATCTTCAATAAGACGATCATGAAGAACTATATTTTTTGAAGGATTGATTTTATCAAATAATGATTTACCTCCCACTTCAGTAAAAGAGACCATTGCACATAAAGCCGTAGATACTTTAACAAGATTAGAATTTCCTTTAGTATCTTTTTCGAATAAATTATTTTTAATCTCTTCCTCAAATGGAATATGCCATTCACCTTCAAAAAGTACTTTAGGAGTAGATTTCTGAAGAGCATCATAAATAGCCTCAGCGGCTAATGAAATATGAATTTCTGCAGCACTTTTATTAAGAGAAAGTTTTTTACTCATTTTTATATTCTCTTCTCCGGGCAAACAAAATACTTTCCAAGATCTTCTTACTTCTAAATCTTCTCTTTTGCTCAAAGTTTTATTTAAATTGTAGTCCGGACACCTCTGTCTAAAGAATCCTTCAAACTCTGTAGCAGTAAATACAACTGTATGCCACATAAAAGGCTCAAGAATACGATTAGCTAATTGTTTAGTAGCACCAAATTTATAGAATAAGGTAGCAGATAAAATAGCTAATTTTGAAGCAAACCACCAAAGAAACACTAGAAGTTTATCTCTAAATGAACCTGTTTCATGGTATTCTGATCCCTGCATACCTGAATGGTGTTTTTGGAAAGCTAAAGGAATAAACAGATTCTTTTTAACAGATTCCTTCATTCTTTTGAAGGGAATTGCTCTAGAGCTTCCTGAGTTACGAGAGAATGCACGGTGAGTATTAAACTCTGCCAATACAATTCTAGGTAAGGTTAGAATAAAAGTAGTTATTCTTTTGCCAGAACCTGAATGTACACTATCTGCTACAATTTCAGCAGAAATTAGATTTTTTCTTTTTATCATTATTTTGTAATTAAAGCTGTAAGAATAGTGTTATAATGCTCTCCTATTTCGGTAAATAATTGAACATAAGCAGCATCATGTTTAGGATTTCCTGCTGGATTATGAAAGATAAAATCTGCTCGATCATCTCCATCTAACCAAGTATCAGCAATATTTGGTTTAGGGGCACAATCAATACCCACTGGAATTTTATAATCTTCAAGCTCTTGAAGTACAAAATCATCAGTAATTTTCTCAGGATTGTTTCCATCAGCCAGACTGTAGGCATATCCTTTTTCTCTTAGGAACCTCATGGCCTCTTTATAAGAACACATAAAGACAAAATTTCTCTTCAATTCAATGATAATTCCACCATTTTCATAAATAAGATCAATTTCTTTAGGCTTTCTTACATCTGCCATAATTAAATGTTCTACTGGAGAACTGAAACGATGCTGATACGCTTGAAGTGCAATATTCTGACCTAGGTAAAGATGTAATCCATGGGAAGCCTCATTTAAAGTATCTCTCCAAGTAAATTCTTTTGAAGTAATTTTATATTTTACTTCAAAGGACCGAATTGTAGCAAAACCTTTAGCATTCTCTGCCTCTTCTTGAGAAATATGAGAACTAATAGGATATAAAATATACTCTCCATTTTTCTGTTGAACTACAATATTCAAATACCAAATAGTTTCCCCAATTAAAGAATCTTTAAATTCTCCATCTTCATACTGTTTAAAATCAATTCCATACATTGTGGCCATTGCAATTTTAAGCGTTGAAGCAAAATTCGCTACTTTCCATTTTCCTTGAAAATACCCATTATCTGCTTCTCTTTTATATGCCATAAAATCAAACAGATTGTTATTTCCTGGGTTATTTAAATAATAGGAAAGCATGGTAGCAAAAGTGCTCTTACCGACACCTGAGCTACCTCTTATTCCTATTACCATTATAATTCCAGTGCTTTTCTTTCTGCCTCAAGATCCCGGTTACTAACTTCTTCAATAGTAAACTTTTCTTTGAAACGTTCCTTTAATTTAGCAATAACCTTTTCGATTGCTTCTGAAGGGGTAAATCCATTCTTCAATGATAATCGGTATATAGCAACTTGAAGATTTCTTATACCTTCAGAAATATTCAATGTAGTTACTTTTGGATTTTTATAAATCTCATATTTTTTAATAAGATCTATCAATTCTCCAGCATGGTACTTGACCGATTTGAAAGGAGAGTCTAGACAGAATTTTGCCAATTTAGCATTAGAAAATAATAGTCCAGATTCTTGGCTTACTCCAGTCAAATCTGTATTGTATTTCTGTGCAGCAATTAGAACATAATATTGAAGATCTCCAATTTCTTCAATAATATTAGTTTGGTCCCGAAGTGCAAAAGCAAATTCCAGTTCGCCTAAAATTTCTGAAGAGATTCCTGCAATAATATGTGCTACTTCTTCATAATGTCTTGCTTGAAATTCTAAGTGTTGTCCTTCTACTTCAGCCGCCTTCGGAAGTTCTCCTATAAAGAATATATCTGAAGCAGTTGTATTTCCAGCTTTCCAAGTTCTAAGACAGTCTTGGGTATATTGTGATTGATTTTTCATTTAATGTCCAATTAATTGTTTGAGTAAAATTTGTGTCTGTTTATGTCCGTAACGTTTTCTGAAGTCAGATATATCTTTTTCATGGGATTCTAATGGAACGTAGATTTCCGGAAATGGGTAATCTTCAGCTTTATGCTTTCCATCATTATCAAAGAATAGGATAATTCTCTTATACTTCTTTTTGAAGTGTCTTATAAATTCTATTGGAATAGGTACTGATTCTCCTCTTGGGGATACTGCTTCGTACCCATATTCCCATAGAACCATTATATCCTTCATGGATTTGGTTATGATTAAAGTGTCGGATTTATATTCAAGTTGATCAAACCCTTCAAGACATTTATAATCATAATCATTCCGAAACTTACGAGACTTACTTAATGGTTGATACACCTTATATTTTCCATTAATAGGATAGGCGTATGCTAACTTATCTGCTGTATAAGGGTATTGTTGGGATTGTTTTCCCCAAAAATGGGAGATAGGAATAACTCTAAACTTTAATAATGTTTTAGCAGTTACTCCAAATTGTGCCCAATATTGAACATCATGAGTTTTAAATTTTCTCCTCTTGATTCTAATATGAGCTGGTTCCTCATCTTTTGGAGGATCGTGATGAACTATTTTTTCAAAATTGGTAGGAGGAGGTGTATCAGATTCAAAACCTAAATTAAAATCTCTGTTAATTCTAGAGTAGCATTGTTTTGCATTATCCCCATACATTAACCGTATTAATTTAAAAATGTCTCCGGAATCTCCAGCTATTCCTGTTTGACTGTTTCCCCCGGAATCTTTCCAAAAGTATTCTCTATTACTCTTTTTGGTAAGAAATATAGAGAAAGAAGGCATAGAATCCCCATCTCTTAATGGTGACTTATATGGTTTTCTTAAACTAGGAGAAAATCCCAGATAAAAACAATACAGCGTGTATTCATCTACACGCTGTAATATTGAGTCATCATCCAGTTTAACAACAGACAGTAAATAGTCTAGTTCATCAAACATGTTTAGATACTAAGTCCCTCCAATTCTCCATCTTGTTCAGGGGCCGCTTCAGCTGAATCTCCTGCATCAAATAATTCTGGTGATAATCCAGCAGATTCTTCTCCCATATCTACTGATGCATCATCTTCATCATCAGATTGTATTGGTAGTCCACTGTCTAAACCATTCTTCAATTCATAAGCATTGAAGTTAGGAACATAAGCAACTTCATTTACTACAACAGCATCATGTAGCTTAGTAGTACCTTTAGTTTGTTTAGTGTACATTTTAGATTCAGGAATTGAGATTGCATTATCCTCAAAGAAAGGATTCTGTCCTAAATACTTCTTACGGATAGTACCGAAATGTTTAGTAGGACTAGTTCTTACTAAGAATAATCTTGAACCTTTAGATTGATCACCAACATATTTGGTAATCATTGCAATAAATTGCTCACAAAGATTCTTAAAGATGTGGGCACAAATAGCAGGTTTAGCAAAGGCAGCAACAATAGCAGCTGGATCTTTACCTGCAACAGGAATCCCCTTCAAAAGATCAAATTTAATTTCCTTTTCAGGAATAAATCTTTTCAATATATGGGCTAACTGGTTTTTAATGTCCACGAAATCATCAAAAATGTCTTTTCCTTCTCGTGGATCATCTTTTGATTTAGTTCCATCAAAAGAATCGCCTAAGTAGACTACTGAAGGAGGGAAAATAATGATGTTGGTTAAGTTTGAATCACCCGATTCATCTGATCCTTCATTCAATAAATCCAACACATTTGCTGGCTTTGCATTAACTTCCTGTCCAATTTCTGCAAATCCAATAGCCAAAGATTTTTGATCTTTGTCATTTGTTTTTACCTCAGCAGCAGCTACATAAACTTTCTCGTTTACTCCAATTTTAATCATGATTTTATATTTAAATTTAAATTTATGGACTATAAAAATAGGGAGTTTAAGGCACTCCCAAAAGCCTTGTTGAAAACTATTTATTAGATACTTAAATCTCCAAAATCGTCATCTTCTGATGGCTCTTCAGTAGGAACTTCTTCCTCTTCCTCTACCTCTTCAGCCTCTTCTGGATCTTCTTCGATAGAGATTTCTGGATCAATACTTTCTCCCTCAACTTCTACTAAGTTCTCATCTGAATCCCCTTCAATAATGTCATCGATAGTTGGCTCTTCAGATTTAACTTCTTTCTTGGAAGTTTTAGATTTAGTAAGATTGATTTCAGGAACTTGAGCTTCTTCTACAGCTTCTTCAACAGCTAATTCCTGAGTCTCTTCAACTTCTTGAACTTCTTCAGATAATGCAGCAGATAATACCAATGGGAACATATCAATATCCTTACGGACAACAACTTCCATTTCTCCTTTTTTCTCTCCACGAGAAATAGGCTTAGGAATGAAATAGTTTCCATCATTAGTTTTCAATGGCTGATCAACTACAATAGTTAAATCAACAAATTTTTGGTCTTCAGAAAACTCAAAACCATATACTTCTTTAAGCATAGGGATAAGAACATCTTTACCAAAAGTTGTGTTACCTTGGTCAAGAACAGAAGACTTTGGCTGTCCTTCAATCACCTCAGTTCCTTCTGCAGCTAATTTAGTTACATCTTCAGCAGAGTAATATTTAGTAGAACCAAATACATCTACTTTAGGAAGATTTTTAGCTACTACTGCCAAAATCAAGAAAATTTGAGGTAAATGAGCAGTATTAGGAAAAGATTTTGAAGACATGATGTCAAATCCAAAACTAGCTGTTTCTGACTCTTTGGGCTGGTATTCCAAACCATAAGTTTCTACTAATTCTTTTGAAGGGTAAATTGCACCATTCTTGAATAAACGGATTTGATTTCCGTCAGGATTACGATCTACAGTTGAACGTGTAGCTCTTGAAGTTACGAATGCTGGCTTTACTTCTTCGTTACTAGCCAAAGTAATGTTACTTAAAAATGATAATGACATTTGTGTAATTATTAAAAGTTTAAAAATTTGTTAATTAAATAGATAGATCATCCTCTTTTGGTCCTGCCTTTTTCTCAGCTTTTTCTTCAGAAGCAGTTTCTTGTGCCTCGTCCTCATCTGATATATCAAGACTTTCATCTCCAGATAATCCATCATCAGTATCTACTACATCTTCTACTTCAGGATCTTCTGAAGAGGATTTAGCAGGTGCTTCAACTTCTGGTACAGTATATTTAATGGTCTCTTGAGATACATTAATGTCCTCATCGATTCCAGTTAAATCTACTTCACTATCAGTTTGATAAGCTGTAATATATCGCTTGATCAACTCATAGTTGTTAGCAATATACAGAGGGAACATACCTTCTGGAGTTTTGGCTACTTTGAAAGCAGTTCTATTTGTTTGGAAACGATACTGCATAGTTCCATCAGCATTTTCAATTAAATCTGTATGGAACATATAGGTAAAGTAACTTGGAATCATAATATTATTATCCAACATTTTACCTGGAGTATGAAGAGAAAGTTCAGGATTTCCTGATTTATCTTTCTTTTCTGCAACGTGTCCAATGACAAATAGAGTCAAATCATCTCTAAGAATTGCTTCCTTATCAATGATATTTTGCTTTATTGAAGCAGCAAGTTCCATCCATTTACCAAAACCAGTAACCTTTCTTTCGTCAACTGTTCTTTTGGTAAAGAAGTGAGTAATATCCTCGATAATTACATTTTTCACTCCTTTGAACTTTGTGTTGATGTCCATCAAAAGTTTACCTACTTGTGGAAGACTTGTAGTAACAACCATATTACCTTTACCATACTTTACAGCACTACCTTTAAATGGTAATTCTTTTTTGTTTGGTTTGATAATGACTGTCTGTTTAGGATCTAAATCCTTAATTGCCCGACTTTTTCCTGTGCCGGGTTCTCCAATTACTAAAATTGCTCTTGCCATTTAGATATAAAGTTTATTTAATTTTGTGATTTCTTCTGCCTTTTCATAGAAAGGAATTAAAGGATCCTCCATACTACCCAACTCTACCATTACTTTTGTCTCTTCAGGATCTGGAATCTCTTCTGCAGATAACCCAACAGGGTCCATTAAATATGGAATTGATTTATCTGCCGGTCCTTCGTGCCTATTCTTCATTAAGAATAACCAAGTAGCAAGTCCTTTGAATTTATCAATATCCTTATACCCTTGAAAATCCTCAAGAATATCATATTTGTATGGATTAAGTGTACCAAATACTACATCGGCATCTTGAAAAGTGTACCTACTATCTCCAAAATCTACTCTCTGAGGAGCTAATGCAGACTTCTTAAACTTCTGTCTTTCTACAGAACTTAATTCAGTATTGAACTGCTGTATTACTACAAAAGTCCAACTATGAGTTACTTCCCTGAATTTTACAAAAGTTCGTGAAATGAAATCTATATTCTCCTTCAGACTCTTCTTTTCAATATTAGCATACGCAATGTGGTCAACAATAAATTCATGCCTAGCATTAGGATCATTTGGAGTCCAACCAGAAATAGTCTTTATTGGTCTCTTCATTTTATCCACCATAGGCTTACCATATTGGTCCATCTTTACTTCAAAAGACCACTTACCATGCTTCTTTCCATACCTGATAAGGTAGTTAAGAATATCTGAAGGGCCCATAGGAGTATCGATAATCTCAATAGTATCCAGCATCTCATTCAGTTCATCATTTGCTTTTACACAATATTGATACTGTTCTTTGGTTAGCCTAGATTTAGTTTTTCCCAATGATAGAGAAGGAGGAATCCAAATACCTTCATTTTTATAGATGATATGACTGGCCCACTTACTTTCTTTGGTTTTGGCACTCTGCTCAAAACTGAAGTAATTTACATAGAGCTTGAATTTACTGTATTCCTCTGATTTTAACCCGAAATATGGATTAAGAACAAAAGCAGCATCTACTATGGTAGTTTTTCCAGAACCAGATTCTCCACCAAACAGATAATACCTTGCCATCTGGATTCCATAAATATAGGAATTCATACTTCCTAATCCATTTGGAAGTCCAATGGCGTTATCAGTAAGTCCCCAGTCTACTTGAGACAAAAAGCTACTTTTTCCCATTATCGTTTAAATCTAGTTGTACCATTTTCATTGCTCGATCCTTCTTTCTTTTTCTCGTTGATATACTTCTGAGCATTGGCGTTACCTCCTTTTAGAGCTTCAGCCAGGTCATTATATTCATCTTTCCAAATACCTTCAATGAAGTAGTTTGCTATTGTTTTAGGCATAACTCCACTTTTATAGTATAATTTGGTAGACATAACAAGAACTTGATAATTGATCTTCTGCTTCAGAATCTTCTCAAGTATCTTTTCTGCTTTGGTATTAAATTTATTCAATGCATATACAGCAGTTTTAGTTTTAGCTGTTTTTGGAATTTCTGCATCGGCAATAAACCTAGTCAAAATAGATTCAGGTAGAGTTTCAATCTCCACCGTAGTAATAATACCTGATTCTGGTGCTTGAAGGAAAGAGGTGGGTACTGGTTCTTTGGCAGCTTTCTCAACTTCTTTGTTTACTTGGAATCTCGAAGGATCTCCAAATTCTCTGTAGAAATCATTGGTAACTATGATCTGACCATCTTTATAAACAATGTACCTATATTCGAGAAGAGCTTGAAACAATTGTTCCTGACTTATTTTCTCTGACATAATTTTATTTTAAGGTAACTTCTGTAAACTTTAATTTGGATTCCTGTAGAACTCTTTTTGTCCATACATAATCCATTGTTCCTATACAACTGATGATATAACATTTAGCCTTAAAGTTATCTCGATAACGAATTGCCCTACCTAATCTTTGAATGAAATCCCTAAGTTTTGTAGTCATGTGAACTATAAAAATTCCATCTACATTAGGGATAGTCAATCCTTCATTAAGTGCATTTATGGCCCCTAATTCATCTATCAATCCAGCAACAAAATCATTGAAAGCAGAGTCTCCTGAAGAGGAATGGAATACTTTGTGGCCCAGTACAAGCCTAGCCTGTTCTTTGCCACCGAAGAAATAAATAAATCTACCTTTTACTTTGGGTACTAAAGATTTGACAGCATCTGTTTTACTCTTTAATTCCTTCAAAAAGGAAGCTCTTTCATTTCTGAGATAATGTGTACTCCGTGAACTATTCAGTTCTGTTATCATGATTTTTGCACAGAGATCTTCATAATACTTTTTCTCTGTAACATGCCCTTTTGAGATTTGAGGCTTATAAATATAAGGATTTTTATCATCTAATTTAACCTTCAAAAGATAAATATCTACATCAGCTACAACCTTTTCACGTAGGGCTTGAAGTAAGGGATATTCAAATAGTATCTTCAATTCTAGCTCTCTAAATATCATCTGCTTATTCATGTCAGTGATACCTTTTTCTCCAGGCATCGTAGCAGTTAGGGCCATACACCTTTTAATAGAGTTTTGATCAAAGAATACTTTTTGTTTGTCTGTCATCCTATGTCCTTCATCCAAACAAAGAATACCTACATTTAGGTCCTTCAATTTGTTCAGACTTGCATAACAGGTTCTAATAACTCTGGTTTCCCAAAGTTCTAATGCATCCCATTTTTCAAATTCCTCTTTCCAATTCTTATCTCTCAGCTTTCGTGTAGGAACTACCAATACAAAAACACAATTTGGATCAATAAGAGAGATTTCTTTTACTTGGTCAACAAATAGTTTAGATTTACCTGTACCCGTTGCCATACATAGGAAACCCCAACAATTAAACCTTTTCCAAGATTTGACTGCTTCATTTTGAACTCGTGCTTTTGCTTGATGTAATTTCATTTACTTGTTAGTTAGCATTACCATGAACTTAGTTGGACGTGTCATAGCAACATATTTTAGCCTATTTTTGAGTACTTGCTGTTTTTTATAATAAGCCTCAAAATTAGGATATTCCTTCATAAATTTAGCTTTCTGAAATTTAGTTTTTTGTTTAGCTAATTCGCTATCATAAAGGAATCTTACAAAATTATATTGCTCAAGTTGATCAATATCCTTCTCATCGACATAAATATTAGTATAAGTCGAGCCTTGTGATTTGTGAATTGTTACCGCATAGGAATAATCAAAATCCTTTTTGCAAAGAAGCCTATTTTTAGACCTCAGTTCTTTAATGAGCATATTTTGATCTTTCCATTCATAGTAACTTTTCCATCTTCTATCTATGATACCAAGAGAATGAAACCAGTAAAATAAAGTGATGAACTTTTTATAGTTTGCCTCTTCAGGAACTACAAATTGAACTCTCATTGGAGCAGAATTATCATCAAATTGATATAAAGTGCCCTCGATGTATTCTATCTCCATTCTTTCTGGTTCAGTAGGATTTATAATCTTACCCTTTTCATCTCTTTTGAAGTATTCCCAGACCTTAGTCACAAACTTCGGATCTTCTAATCTATACTCTTCAGAATTTACAATAATAGTTTTATCCAAAGTAATGAAACTAACTAAAGGCTCACCTTTAAAGAAGAACTTAGACATCCTATCTTCATACCCTAAGGCATTTCTGATACTGTTTCTTATAAGATTGTTCCACTTAGATACAGCATTGTTGGTCCATGCTAGTATCTTATCAGAAGTAACTTTACCTTCATTAAATAATGTCCAAAACCTCTTCACAGCTCTTACTTCAAACTCTTTTGTATCTTTAAAGTAAATTTCTCCACAAGAACGATCCTCAGATATTCTGGATTTATGATTAAAAGTGTCTTTTGAAGAGGTAAGGTTGTTCCTAATTGTGGTGTAGGTATTTAAGATAGGATTAGTGTTATTTGTCCTAATAATCTCTGTAAGCTCTTCAGAAATATGAATTCTTGGATCTATGTCGACGGGTATAATATCCTCCCCGACGGGAGCCAACTGGGCAGCATCATATACAAATAATACTTTTACACCATGCTGAAAGGCAGTATCAATAATTAAATCCTTCAAACCTGTAGCACACATTGAGCCTTCATCAATAATAACCAGATCATATTTAGGCATAGAAGGATTGTTCTTTACCTCAAATGCTGGATTATTAATATCAAAATTTTCAATATCTGTATTAGGAGCCAACCCTAATAATGATTGAATTGTCCTCCCTGGACATCCGGAGGCTTTTTGTATTACTTTCTTGGCCTGATGAGTAGGGGCCGTAACACAAATGGCAAATGATTTCTCTACTGTTTCTCCTATTTCAGGATCAAACTTTCTGACTCTAATTTTTCTAGCATCATCTATGAGATACTTAATAAGGAAAGTCTTTCCTGTACCTGCATATCCTTTTAATTTTGCCAGAAGATTACCTGAATCATGAAGCCAAGCAGATAATGTCTCATACGCTTCGTTTTGTTTTTCAGTTAACATAAAAAGGGATTATTACTAACCCCTCTTTGAATCATGATATTGGAAAGTATCCCAGAAATGCATTCAAAGTTAAGATTTAAATGAGTAAAGTATATGCTATAGTATGAGAAAGATCCCATGTTTTTTCAACATAATAAACTTTTTCCACAGCATTTAAAGCCTTATACTCTTTTTCATCATAAAAAGTAATATCAAATTCTTTTTCAATCTTACTTTTAAATTCAGTTTTGAACACATCTGGAATTAAACCTCCCTTATTCACTATCATTGAGGGTTTAATAAAAGGGTGAATAAATGTTTGTAACTCTTGTCCTTCTCTTGCCAGAACTATTTTAGTTCCTTCATCATCTTCAAGGAAAATAATGTTAGTACCCATTATAGGATTCACTTCAATAAGAAGCATATCCTGAATTTGAAGTACTTTAAAATTTCTAGTGCTATGTAATAGCTTTTTACCTTTTCCTCTGTACATACTAAAATATTCTATTGTTTGTTCTCTATTTGAAAGATTAGGACTCTTTTTTGGACTCAATGATTCTAACCAGTTCATCACGTGTAGTTAATATTGAGAACACTGAAGGATGTGCATCTTTAGAAACAATATATCTTTTCGATCCACCTATAAATGAAATACAGAATTGTGTCCATCTATAGTAATCAGCCTGATTTAACAAATCTGCCATTTCTGAAAGACTTAAATGTTTATGCCAATGTATAATTTCCAGTTCATGAAAACATAATTCACATAAAAATTGACCTTGATGTTCCGGACCTTGAAATATCGGTTCTTCAGAAGAAAGTTTTTCACCACATTCAGCACAGAATAAATTTACTTCTTCCATAATATTAATTTAAGAATGATTCAAACCATTTTTTACATACCAAAGGTACGACGGAATTTCCTATTCCTTTTTTAGCAGCCGTACTGCCATTGACAAGCTTATAGTCTGAAGGAAAGCCTTGTATAACTTTCAATTCTTCAGAATAAAGCATTCTGGTGCTTACTTCACAGATATTAAGCTCAAACATTAATTTCTTCAATTCCTTCATTACATTAGAATCCCCCGGTTTAATCCATCTATTTGTTAAGTCACCTTCAACATTAGTAGTCATTAAATACAAAGGAGCTTTATCTTGTCTAGCAATAATAGTAGGACAAGGTTGATCGATATGCATAAAATGCCCTCCATGAGAAGGATTATAAATAGATGCTGTAACCAATTGATGTTTATCTGAAACCATTATAGTTCCAGCAGGAGAATTAATTGAAGAATGATTATGAGGTCCAGAGTATTGTTTGTCAATCCAACAAATGCCCATTCTATCTTTTGTAGTAATAGTTCCAGCAGGTGATTGAAGGGAATGAACATTCTCTCCAGTGCCATAGTATTTATACATGAATGCCAATCCTAATCTATTCTGAGTAGTTATTACAGGCATTGGATTATCAATACTTGGTGGGGTATGCTTACCGTCTGAAGAAAGAGAATTATATTTCATTATGAAGGCTAAAGAATGTGAGTCTTTAGTAGTAATACTTCCTAAAGGATTATCAATCGGTCTAGCTTTTGATTCGGGATGTCCACCATAATTTTTAATAATACAAGCTTTATCATTATGATATTTCTTCATACCTGATATAAGTCTTTTTAAAGTATTATCCACTAAAGGTTTCTTTCTATTGAAAATACTAGTACCACGATCATCTAACCATAATAAAGGTCTTACTGCTTTCCATTTCTTCCTGCCGTGTCTTCCTTTTTTATCATGTGTCAGTTCTGGCCATGAAATCCTTAGTCCAGGTTTTGCAAAACACCCAAATAGTCTATCTCTTGTAGTTCTTGCTCCAAGATCTGCAGAATTAATAGTTTTCCATTGATCTACATACCCAATTTTCTTGATATGTTTTCTCCACTTCTCAAAATCTTCTCCCTTCTTCATAGAAACAGGTTTTCCTTCATCATCTAATGGTCCCCATGCCATAAATTCTACTACATTCTCAATTTTAATATAATCAGGATTTAGAGAATAAATGTATCTGAAGAGTGAATTGGCTAAAGTTCTAGAATCTGCATCTCTTGATTGACCGCCTTTAGCTTTACTGAAATTGGTACATTCTAGTGATGCCCAGAGAACTATTTTAGCCCAAGGGTACGCTTCTCTATACTTCAGAATTAAATTCCTTAGAGGAGATATTGGGAGGGTTCTAATATCCTCTTCATAATGAGCTACTTCAGGATGATTTGCCCAATGAGAATCAATTGCATCTGGATCATGATTAATACAGGCTGCAACTAAAGCTATAGGATTTCCTTTTTTATTGCGGGCTTGAGTGATACCTGTAGTGGTACCACCTGCCCCACAAAATAAATCAATTACTATAAATTTTATATCCTCTGGGTAAGCAACTCTCTGAACTTCATCAATATCATAAAGATGTTCTATCGCAGTCATTAATTACCTCCAGTCAACATTTTACCAATATCTTCCTTCAATAATCCTTGCTCTCCCATTTTCTTTACAATCTGAGTAGCAAAGTATTGATCAAATTGATTTCTGAATTGATTTACTGCTACAGAAGCAATTTTATCAATATGTCTATCAAATTCCCTTTTGATATTTGTGTCAAAAAGATTTTGATGAACTCTTGATTTAATGTAGTCAGCCATAGTAATATCCTCTACATTCTTCCATTCTCCATTCTCTAAAATTTTAGCTGAAGGAATTGTCATGGTCTGATTACTTAATTCATCCAAAACTAATTGAACAGTATTCGGCAAATCTTTGGCAATCTGAGATTGAAGGTCAGACTTAAAAGTATCTAATACTAATGTCCTCAATTGAGTAACTACAGAATGTTTTATCTCATTACGAATAGAATTTTCTAATTCTTCTTTGAGATTATACACTCCATATTCTTCTGTTTCCGCAACTAAATCAGAAACATCTATTTCTACTTTAATTTTCATTATTAAGATTTTTAATTTTTAACCTTTGAAGACGATCAATTTCAGCAGCAATTAAAGCTCCAGCTTTAGAAAGTTCTTTAATCCTATCTTCAATAGACTGACCAATTGGTTCTACTGTTGAATTTCTTCCAATAGTATAAACAGGCTTGAAAGATTTCCATTCCCAAGGCCACAAAATTCTTTGAAGATTAGTGTGCCCTTGATTACCTGCTTTAACGCCCCTCCAGTTTAAAGGAATGGCATACACTGCAGCAGCTAAAGCGAGCTCCTCTCCGTGATAGTTAGTATCTCGTTTCCAATCATAACCCTCTTCAGTAATTTGTCTATTTCTTTCTTCTTGAATTAGATTAACTCCAGAAAAAGTCACTAAATACAAAACTGTCTTTTCTTCTAACTCCTCTCTTAATTTATCTAAATCTTTTTCACTCATATTTCTGATATTTTTGAATAAATAATGATGCTCTAAATGCTGTCCTTGCACTTAATGCCGATTCCATGAAGTACCTACCTTTTCCATACCCAACAACTTGCTGAGAATAGATACAGGTTTTTGTACTAACATCTACCATAAATACACCAGCATTAAATTCTTCCCTAATTTTAAGGGAGGATTTTTTAATGATAGTATATCCTATATCTTCTAGTATTTCTTTAGTGATAGAAACACCAAGAGTGGTATGAGCATAGATGTAATAGGCCATTACTCATAATTGCGAATTGTTTTCCCCTTGGGGAATCTTGGAAGATTTCCATTAGTTAACCCAAAATGTTCTACAGTAACCAAATCTCCTTTTTTGATTTTTCCTGCATTCCAATCATTTAGTAAAGATTGTTTATGCTCAAGGGAGCCATTCATTGAAGCTGAGAATTTAGAGCCATTAGGGCCTTCACAAACTGCTTTAATATCCTGTACACCTCTATGGCCGGATACATCAAATTTAATAAGAGGATATTCAGTCTCATCAAATTTCTTTACCTTCAAAAGGCTTCGAGATCTAGCCCCAAATTCATATCTACCACTTGATAATCTTACCATAGCACCTTCATACCCAGATTCTATGCACTTCTCATGGAATTTAGAAATTTGATCCATTGATTGAACAGTTTTTGTTGGAACTAAAATGATAATGTTTTTATCAATATCCGCTGTAAACAAAGCAGCTAATCCATCAAAACGATGTTGAAAATCAATATCATCAGATTCAGCCATATCATAAACACAGTACTTTAATTTCATTGTACTAGCCTTGATAGCTTTTACTGAAGATACAATATCCTCAAACTCCATTTCATGATTATAAATCTCACCATCGAGAATTATTACATCCTCAGGAGTGGCTAAAAACTCTCTAAATTTCTTTAATTCCTTCTGTATATGAGGAACTTTGTAGAATTTACCACCACGACTTAGTAGCTTTACTTCAGAAACTGATATTATAGCAAGGCATCTCACACCATCTAGTTTTGGCTGTACAAATACAGGAAATTCAATTGAAGATTCCTTTACCTTCTCAATAGGATGAGCTAGCATTGGTTTCATATTTCCAGAAGCATCTGTATTAAACTGAGGCAAATTATCTTGAAGGAAGTCAGATAAGGGTTTAATGTGATCTGGATTCATAGCTGCCGTAACAGAGAATGAATGGTTTGAGTACCCTAATTCTGCCAAATCTTTATATCCTTCATCTTTTTTCTTCTGCCAATCGGATTGCATCTGAAAAATAGCCTGCTGAACAGCAGTAGTTTCATTTGCTCTACCAATGTTCTTTCCTTTGGTAATAGATTCCTGATGCTCAATTTTCTTACCTTCAAGCTGTCCTGTTTGTTTTACAATAACTACTTCTCCCGGAGCTTTTCCGTGTTTCGTTAGTATCCGATAAGATTGTACTTTACCGGTTTTAGCTCTTTTGAAGAGCATTGGTTGTTCTAAAATTATAGCCATTTTATTTTCCAATAAGTTTATTATTAATCCAATTTTTCTTTTGATTCTCCTTTACCTCTTTAACAAATTCATAATGATTTATTTGAGAAAAAGAATCATACAATACCTTATAAAGATCTCTAATTTTTGATACCATATCTCTCCAAAATAAAAATCTAGAAAAGAACCCACTCTTTAGAAATAACTCCATATCTTCAAAAATATCAATCGGTAGATTTTCAGAAACCTCTATAATATTGAGAACTTTAGACTTTAAATTTTCTAATTCCTTAGTGTGATCAGTCTGCAGAGATTCTAAATCCTGTTTATGATTCTCTTCAAGAGATTTTATAGCTTCTTTATCCCTATTGTACTGTGAATTATAAGATTTTAATAAGTTATTCTTTTCTTCTAATTTCCTTTCTTTTAATTCCTTATCTACTTCTAAATCTTTAATCAAAGTATTCAACCTTTTTACCTCATTCAGTAAAGAGGAGTTTTCATTAGAAATTAATAATTTTTGAAAAGTTTGGCCTTCAGAAGTAGTAAGATTTAGAAATTCCTCATATTTTATTTGTGGATATTCTATTACATCGGATACAGGTTCATATAGAGATAATCTTACTTCTAATCTAGATTTAGATTCCTCTAAAAATTGGAGTCTTTCAATAAGTTCTTTTAATTTTTTAGGCTCAATTCCTATTAGAGATTCCATAAAATTTACTTTAAACTTTTATATTGTTTCGATTCTTGAAGGAGAACATCTTCATTCTCTTCAATATACCGCATAAGTCCTATAATAGTACCTTTACGATATAGCCAGATAAGGTAATCTGCTGGAACATTTGCTAATTTCTTCCCCTTGTGTTCTCCAAAAGGCATAGGTGTATTATCGTCCATTATCTTCCTCCTTCCATGATAAAAATTCATCAATTTCCCAATCTTCTACAATTCTAGGCTGCCCCTCTGAAAATTCAGTAAGAATATCATATCTTGCTTTCTCTGTATCATTGAGCATGTTATAGAAATAGTTAGCATCAAATCTCTGCATAGAACTTCCTTCCATAAATTTCCATCTACTTTTCCATGCTAATTCTAGATTTAATAATGTCAAACCATTCATAGAATACCCCTTCATCTTTGCAAGTTCAGCCCCCTCAATTAGTCTTTCATGTTCAATATGTGAGTATATTTGAGTTACTTCATTTACATACACATCCTTAATAGCGTGTCTAGAATCATGAAATAACCAGTATACATCCATTCCTCTATAAGGAACTTGGTACTTTCTTTTCATGTTGAAGAAATGATTCATAAATACTATTTGAGTATCAGAATTATAGCAATCATGCTCAGAACCTGGAGTGAAATCATTTACACCGTAATCATCTTCATGCGGAAACCATAATCTTTTTCTTCCTTCATTATCGGTAACTTCATTCCCCATATTTTTAAGGAAAGATTTAACCATTGAAGGAGGGAAAGTCATGAAGTTGAATCCTAAATTCTCTTCATCCCGTAGATACCCTTCAGAATCACTGACCTCATAATCAAATGTTATATTGTCAATAGTTATTAATTGTCCCATAACCTTTATTTAATCCATTCAGAATACCCAAAATTTAATGATTCCCTGATTGTAGCCTGAGAATTACCCTTAAGGTATTGGAAGGAGTATGCGAGTACTTCTACCAGCAATCCTTTTGCATCTTCATCTTGAAGTAAAGCCTGAATATCATTCATAATAGTATGAATATCCTCAGGAGCTTCCTCAGGTATCCTTCGGAAAAGTATTTCTTCTCCTTCAGTGCCTTCATCTTTAATTTCAAGAGCATCAAAACCTCCTGATTGGAAATTTTTGATATTAGCCTCCTTGATTTGTTGATCAATTTTTTGTTCAGATAAGTATTTGATACTTTCTTCTACACCTTTAATAATTTTTGCCATTTTGTAATTTTTAGATTGTTAAAACTTTTTTATTCTCTCCAAATGGGATTTAGCTTCTTCTAAACTATGGGCCCAAATTTTATAACCATCAACAGTAAATAAAACCTTATTATTATTAGTATTGAATTTACTGAAGTAAATATGTCCTTCTGCATCAAAAACTATTAGGTTAAAACCACCTGATAGAAATTCTTCCATTCTATCATTGATAATTGATATTTCCCAGTTTTGTTCAGTCAGGAATTCTATACAATTTTCTATTCCTTTTATTGGCTCTTTCATGTGTGTAAGATTAAGAAAGCCCCCATTTCTGAGGGCTATCAATGTTTAGTTGTTGTTATTTTGTCCAAGTATCACTTACAGTAGTCTCTGCCTTCAATAATCCTGAAGGTAATACTACTTTTCCTGCCATTTCCATCAATTGAGTGAAAACTGGAGGCCAACGATCTTGATAATCTTCAGTACAAATAGTGGTTACTTGGTCATGGACCTGCATCACCAATTTTATATTATTCTGAAGTTTCTTTTGAAGGATAAACCTTCTGATCAGCACAAGTGCTAATTTAGTCATATCAGCCGCCGAACCTTGTATAGGTGTATTCTTACCAGTTCTTTCAATAGAACCTAAAATTGGATTATACCTAATTCCTTTTATATGAGCTTCAGCGTACTTTGCAGCCTGTTGCCATAATGGGTAAAATCTTTTTCTTTTGTATGGAGCCAAAGTCATAATATGACCGTGTTTAATAGCATACCATCCAAGTTGAGTAAGTTTCTTTCCAATTTCCGGGAATGTATTGAAGTACTCTTTAATAAGAGCTGCAGCTTCTTTAACTGATATTTTCATATCTGCTGCTAACTTAAATTCAGACATTCCATAGGCAAGACCAAAGTTGATAGATTTAATACCGGTTCTTAATCTTTTATGACCCTTACAAGAACATTTCTGTTTATGGGTTTTATATACACATCCCTCTTCAGTAGCATCCTCCCATTTCTTTTTATAAACGAGCGCCGCTGTCACTGAGTGTAAATCCTCCCCTTTCTTCAATGCTTCAAGCCATACTGGATCTTTGGATATTTCAGCAATAATTACTAATTCCTGAGAACTATAATCACTATCTACATATTTCCAACCTGGTTCTGCAATAAATGCATTACGATACTTAGTACCAACAGCTTCATAAGCTGGGATCTGTTGCATATTAGGTTTTGAAGTAGAGATACGACCTGTTTCTAGGATTTGATTAATGTTGGTCCTGACATACCCATCATCATCTACGTGTTGAAGGAATTTTTCCCCATAGGTACTTTTTAGTTTGACGGCCTGTCTATATTCTAATATTGCGTAACCTATTTGATGGGGAAAATTTTCAAGTACTTCCTTCTCTGAAGAGTCTATTTTATGAAGTGAGGATAATAAGGCAGGTACCTGTTCTGAAGAGTTCCAATTGACGATCAATGTACCTTCAGGAATCAAATACCCATTATCTATGAGGTACTCTTTACAGTGCTTAATCATAAGCTCTGAGAAATTCTCATACTCTCCATTAAACAGACCATTTATAGTTTTAAATTGCTCTGTCTTATCTCTTCCCTCCTTCATAGCCTTAACTAGCCATCCTTTAAGATTCTGCTTTGTTGCCCCTTCTAATTCTGGGAAAGCATAAAGGAACAGCTCCCTCTTCTGTACTGGCGAATTGAAATTAATATTAAGAGTATCTTCCCTATAATAATAACCTAATTCAATAGCTCGATTGAATAAAGTCTCCTCTTCAAGCACTAGCTTTTTAAGATTCTCCTGTTTTTCAATAATGATAGGTTCGACTTCTTTTTCAAGAGCTAGCCAAGCTTCTTTATCTAATTTCATCCCATTGTAGACAATATCAGCAAATGCTAAACTTGCTTCATCTTCTAACATTGGAAGGTAATTGTAGATTGTTCTTTTGTCTTCGGGAACATCATAAAACTTATCCAATTCAATCTCTTGAATTTTATAGATTCTATCTAGATCCCCAACATCCTGTGCACCATAGATAATATGACCAACAGTAAGTTGATTTTCTTCTCCAAATAAAGTCTGAAATTCTTTACTCAGTTCTTTGTCAAGTCTTCTTCGGGTAACTGATTCCAGAGAAAAGAATGCTGCACCATCTTCATCTAATGCCTTAGACATACCTGTATAGATAATTTTTTCTCTTAACATAGTATCCCTAATATTATTTAGATAGATGTCGAACTTCCTCAGCATCTGTGCCTCAAAACCTAAATTATGACCGACTTTTACTCTTTTTGGATCATCCATTAATGCAAGAACATAGTCTTTTTGTTCTTGATTCAACATGTTCCATTCTAAAAACCACTGTTCTTTATCATCTTCTTCTTTGGAAGGATCCCATTCACCAAATTGTACAGAGCGTAAATACCTGTGAACAATCTGTCTGGCTGGGTTAGTCTCAAAGTCGAGCTGATACCACATTCTATCCTTCATGAATTCCTTGAACTCATCAAAGGAGCCTGGTTCAATAAGAAACGGCTCCTCACAAAGGTTTGCTATGTATTTAATTGCCATATAACTGTTGTAATCTTTGCGAATTTACAGAAGTAATTCCTTTAGATACAACTTCAATATCCTGTTGCCAATTCTGGGTTACTTTTTTAATCCCATTATGTATGAACAAGACTGTCTTAGGCTTTAATACACTTAATTTTTTAGCAACAACTGTAGATATTTCTGAAGTTGTTGAAATAATTTCCAATACCCCATTAGGGGCAAATTGTAAACACACCATAATTTTTAGATTTAGAATTGTGAGTAATTATTTTGATTCTTTGTTTTCTGAAGGGGAAAAGAGTGGTGCAATGATCCTCTTAGATTCTTGAGACAATCTATCCCATTCACCTGCAATACGAGTAACCTCAGTAAGAGTATAGGAATTTGGAATAGCTTTAACTCTTTCCAGAGTTTTATTGACCTTGGCATCTAGTGCATCTACTTGGCTTTCTACTCCTTTGAGAACTTTAGTTAAATCCGCAGCTTCTCTTGAAATTGGGTCAAGAAGTTTTTCTCTGATTTGAGCATGCTTACTGATGATTTTATCTTCAAGATTTGTTAATTGCTCATCATATTTGGAACTGATAGATGCAAACAAATTTTTCATCTTCAATAAATGAGCTTCGTAGAGAACTGCAGTATTGGAAAGTTCATTAACTTCAATTTCAATTGTCTCGAATTTATGCTTGAAGTACCTATTAAGGATTTTCTCTTGAAGCTTTTCCCTATTTTCAAATTCCTTCAAAACCTTAGCAGTTTCTTTTGAAATTCTTAGTGAGAAGAATTCATATTCATTATAGTTTTTTGGTTCAGAAAAATCTAATTTTTCTAATTCCTTTTCAAATTGATCTTTTGTCATTATTGGACTATAAATGATCGAACACCTATGATATTTCCTTTATCATCTCTTACTGCTCCTGCAGAATCTGCTGAGGTATTCGGAGCAATGAAGTCTTTCCTTTCAGGATGAGCTTCTTGTACCATTGAGGATACGATATAGTAAGTATTAGGTTTCTTTTTTGGTAATAAATCTTTGTTAGCTTGACTTCTGACTACTTTATATGTATCAGCTAGATCTGATAGCCCTTCAATATGTACTGATTGTTTAGAAGTTTCTAGACGAATAGTTCCATTTGAAGGGTATGCGCTGATTAGTTGATTCTCCTCATTAAATATATTGATTTGATGAGGAGTCATATTTATAATTTTTACTGGCATTTAAATATATGCTAAAATGGTTATAAATTTTTGTTGAACTTTTATCCTTGAGAAGGATGGTTGCTGGAAAAACTCCAATAGTTGGAGAGATTTAGTTTCTCTTTCTTTGAATATTTTATCCAGTTCTTTGGTTATCTGCTGCTTGGCAAATTTTTCTACTTCCTCTTCATTAGAGGATAAGACTGCATTAAAATCTTTAGAGTGCACCAAATTTAATGGGAACTTAAGATATACAGCAGCTCTAAATACACGTAGGAAAAATTCAGATCTAATTTCCATTACATCCATAATTTCCCTTACTAGTTTCTCCTCCATTTCATCATGCAATGAATTTTTATC
The DNA here is from genome assembly GCA_040392285.1 of Sphingobacterium sp. Lineage (GTDB taxonomy): Bacteria > Bacteroidota > Bacteroidia > Sphingobacteriales > Sphingobacteriaceae > Sphingobacterium. The sequence goes on from JBEBWF010000010.1 coordinate 31,559, forward strand.
GATTGACATGTGGAACTCAACTAGACATAATCCAATGAATAGTTGAATTGTTTCTGTTATATCTTCTGCCGGTCTAAACATCGTAGTTATCATTTAAATATTGAAAACTGGACCAATTCACATCAATGAAATAAAAGGAAAGACTATATAGAAGGAAACTAATAGTATCCTCATTTAGACCTCTGTTTATTTTGAAGGGTAAAGATAATAGTCTTGTGTGCCTTAATTGATAGGATTCCAAAGTGTGTTTAGCATCTGTATTATTAGTATTGAATGCAGAATAGAAATCACCAATAGGATATTCGTCTACCCATTTAGTTGTGAGTTGCTTCTCTCTTCCTTGAAGAGTTACTGAAGAGTAATAGAATGCTGGATAGAACATTTGTACTTCAGAAAATTCACTGAACAATTCTTCTTTAATATAATTATGAACCGATTTACTGAATTCTAGGTATTTTTGACAGATTTCATCAATTCCAAATAATCTAAAGTTTTTATTGGCACTACTATTTTCTTTTCCAAAAGCTCTGATCTCCAATACCCTGCTCACAATTGCTACCCAATGTTTTGAATCTAAATCTCTACTTAAATTATTTAGGTAATTAAATAGGGATACTTGATTGTTAATCATTCCAAGAATTATAGTTAGAAAGAGAACATTGGTTGGAGTATAGATTGGAAATTCTGACTCTCTAACCATTATACTCCTCAAATACTCAATATCTACTTTATCTTCTTCAATAATCAAATTTTGGTAGTGACCTGTGCAGAGCATATAATCTAAAAACAGCCCAATAATGAGATGTTTTGTAGTTAGTTTATGATTCATCTAATATGAGTTTTTTATAGAGTTTTTCTTTTGACTCTAATTCATCTGCAATGCATCTGATATAATCTGTACCTTTTGGGGCCAGATTAGCCAGCACACGGTATAATTCATAAGCATGCTCATAGGTCATGAACTCTTTAAGATCTTCCTTCAGGACTATCTTATGTTCCCCTAACTGTGCATTCATTATTCGTTGAGATATTTCCTCCAGTTTAGCTGAATCTTTTTTGAATTTAAAAGTGCGCATGGAGTTCTCTCTAACAGATACCGTTTGAGCAATATTTAAGACCGATCCAAGCATTTGAATAATGATTGTGTTTAAGAATATCTTTTCAGGATCAGGTCTCTCTAGTGCTCTTAAAATGCTTATTTCTGATGACTTTAATTTCATTATTTAACTCTATTTGTATTTAAAATATTAACTATATCCACTACGGTAGTTTCAATAGTTTTATGAGCGTTTTCTGAAGGCATTCCTAATGCTATCAGGTGGTCTACCCAAACCTTTCCTAGTAATAATGGGCCATCATAATCCGGGGATTTAGTGCTCCCATATCTTTTTTGTGTAAGGTATATATCCACTCCAATACCTTGAAATTGCATCATTTTAGGAAGATCATTTTGTTTCTTACCATTTAAAATACTGATTAGTCTTTTAACTAATGGTCCAAATTGAATTGGTTTTACTACTAAGAAACAGGTATTCTCTTCACAAAAAACAGTGTTATTTCTTTGGCTATAGGAAAATTCCATACCCTTAATGATTTCTTTCTTCAGAATATCCGTAACAGAAATTTCTGAATCCATTAGATCTTTGTTTAGTTTCTTTTCTGCCATTTTTGCAATAAACATTTTGCCCATAAAATCAAATATGGAGAATACTTTAAATTCTCCATATCTGTATTCTTGGACAGGTAAAATACTATTCAAGAATTTACTCATACTATTTAAATATTAAAAGTAAAATAATTATGATGAGTAATGTCCAAGTGATTAAGCTTTGTACTAATAAAGCTCTTCTAATTTTATTGAGCATGTTCCCAAGGTTTAAAAAGTGATGAATAAATCTGTTCTGACTCGGCTTGAGTAACTATCTTATTTAATGTATTAACTACATTATATGCAGAAAAGCTACTGTAAAATGTCCCTTTAAAATTGACATCTGTTTTTCTTCTTTCTAACCATTTGTAGTAAGAATTAATATCATCAGCATAGGCCCAAATTAAATTGATAGCTAGATCAATCTGTTTAGGTCTACGAGAGTCTCTAGCAGTTCCCAGAACATTGATCAGGTTGGACATCGATTGATTCACTTCATAAATTGAGAAGTATTGAGGCCAAACTGGTTTTACTATATTTTTAAGTAAAACTGGATTCTTTTTAGATAATATAATACCTAGCTCAACCTCACTTAAATCATGAGGACGAGTAATTTCTCCAATTGGCATATATGTTCCACCAGGTTTTGAAGTGATAAATCTTGCAAACATGTCTTCATGTGTTACTAAAAGTCCTGGACCTTCAGAAGACACTAACAGAAGTCTTAAATTCTGTGACTTCAAAAATAGAGCAGCACCACCGGCTACTAATAATAGTCCTAAAAGGACTCCGAGAGTAAGTATTAAAATTGTCATTAATTTAGTAATTTTTGGATTCTACGATTTTGTATAACTACTATTTCTGAGCAGATATACATACATTTTAAAATATGTGTATGTTCAGAATACCTGGTATCCTGAAGTAAAGAGATTAATTTATTAACCTGATGAAGAAGGACATATACTATATGCCATTCAATATTCTCAAAGAACTTCATCCACTGAATATATACTTCAGAATTAATAGTATTAATTACAATCTGTCTAGAATCTTGTGTGGCTGACCTACCTATTCCGAAATTAGTTTCTTCTAAATCTGAAGGAGTAATAGTATGTAACCAATCTTCAAGATCCATCATAAGATATACTAAATCTTTTAATAATAGTCTATTCTGATTCTTCATCATGTACTAATTTGAGATGTTCCTTAATAAAATTTTCCCTACTTGTTGAGGTATTCATTTCAAGAGAAATACTTCCATTCATTTCTGAATAATAGTGTTTCCCTCTGATACAAATACCAATTTTTTCTTTTATACAGAGGAATTTGTCCCCTTTTTTGATCTGAGTTGTTTCCATCTTCTGAAGTCAGGAATTGAAATTGATAAATAAATAAGCCAAATGGATAGATTCATGTCGTATGAACTTCCATTGCGCTGAATGAGAAAACCGAAATTATACCCAAATAGCCCGATATGAATACAAATATGAGTAGTATAAGATATAAATCCAATTACTCTTCTCAGCCCATATCTTTCTATTAGAAATACATAAGATTTAGTCTTCTTTTTGTAGTAGGTTTTTGATAAGTATGCCATAAACTAAAAATAAAGGCTCCTTAGGGTTAAGGAGCCTTACCAAACCAATTATTACGGACCGGGGAAGTCCTAACTATACGACTATTTTATGAATTTTTAGATTATTCTTCTTCTGGACCAAATTCTGCTTCCCATTCTTCTTTGGTAATACCACTGATTAAGAATTCCCTATCATCTGCTGATAGTTCAGGAAATATTAATTGAAGTGGCCTCCTTTGATGATTGGGCAGCATATACTCAGCGAACTGTTCAGGAGTCATCATGAATCCTTGAGTATGAACCTTACCTGTCAGATTACTCTTTTGAGTAACATTGTACATTGTCTTTGCCATTTTAGTAATTATTAGATTGTTAAGAATTTTTGTTAATTAATAGCAAGGGTGGAATAAATCCTTTAGTTTTCGCTCTCCACTACTAACTACCCTTGCTTTGTTATTCAGGCATTGTGTACCTTTCCCCTTCAGGCTGAAAGAGAGTGTCGCATCTTTCACAGTCCAGATCTGATCCACTTCCTGCTTCAATGCACTCTACCCAATTATTGTAGGACTGTTTGTTTTGAAGGTACTTCTGTATACCTCTAAATCCTAATATTGTTATTACTCCAAAGAGGAAAAATAACAATGCTTTAAGGAATTTCCTCATATAGATAAAATTTATAATGTTGTTAAATGATATAGATAAAATCTATTATTTGTGTTTTTTGACTTTTACTTTTGTGGCCTTTAATTTAAATTTCACTGAATAATAAGTTCCACAGTCACTACATTGATAAGGGGCATGTCTATTAATATCAGACATCACATCAGCTGGACATTCTTCAAGAGTAAATTCTCTACATTGTGGATTATCAGCTCCTTTACTTTGGAACCATTGTTCTTTACCACATTCTGGGCAAGGAACTAATACTGAATCAAATGCTCCCATTTGTGTTTGATTTTAAGTGGCTGGTTTTGTTTTTAGATATCCACTCTCTCATTCTTAAAATTTGAGGATGAAGACTGTTAGTTATCCAGTTTTGTGTATCTCTTACAGAGTTATGTCCATAAGGCAAGCTTTGCCAAGCTGTTTCCATATCTTCTAACATCTCAACAAGCTCTGCATCCTGCTCTTGAAGTTCCTGTGTTTGGGATTGGGCGTAACGTTTAGCTACTTCGTTGTTTCGTTTTTCCGAATTAGCATCATAACCAATATTAACCCACTTCGAGTAGCCTAACTCTTTAGCGTATTGCTCTTTTATTTCCTCTATTGTTTTACTCATGGCTTAACCTCCTTTAATTTAATCCAACCGTATTCTGTTAACTGCTCAACTGATAACCCCATCCAAGGCAAAGCGTAGCCACGTGATCGGAGAAAGTCTATTGCTCTTTGAATATCTAAGTATGATTGAGCAAATTCTAACGTTTCATTTGTTGTGTCATAGTTCTTTATAAAGCTTCTACCATAAAAAATTCGTTCTTTCTCAGTTGATTTACCTGTCGGAATCATTATACTATAAATATCAATAGCATCCTCATCACTTATTGAGGATAGGGGTTTGAGTTCCGCTATCCAAGGATCGGGATATGAAAAAAATTCGCTGTCTATCCAATTAAAGTATTTACAAATATTTCCCATAAGATATATCCGTTTAATCCTTTTTTGACTGTAATACAGCGCAAAAAACTTCGCTTTATTTTCTAGTGTGTTTTCCATTATTTAACCTCCTTTCCATCAATAGGTAGGGCTAGGCCTTTGTCGATCAAGCCGAATACATCAAATTTCTGCGCCAATAATTCCTGCACAACCTCGTAAGGTGCTTGTAAAATTCTACTTGGGTCAGGGTCATCAATGAATATTTCTAGCCATTCATCATAAGCGTCGCAAGTCTGTTTGGCTTCCTTTATAATTTCCTCGATTAGCGTGCTGTATTGGCTGTCGGTTCGTTCCTCTGTAAGAGAGGATAGTTGTTTTAGGAGAGGTTTAGACTGCCCTTGAATATGGCTTTCGATGTTCCATGTCGTTAGACAACATTCTGTGTCAATTCCGTTTATATTTCCCATAACGGTTAAATCATACGGCAAATACGGAGATAGTTCCTTTATTTTTAATCTTTCCATTTGGTTGTGGGGGTTAGGACTGTTCTTTTATTGCAATGTTTAATACTTCGTTCCAATGTTCAACACGGTCGTGATTATCGTCGTTCGTGTATTCTGAAAGAGTTTCGTTAATTACTATTTTCGCTATTAATTCTACGGTTTTGTCGACAGCCTTGCTATCCATGGCGGAAACTATTGTGCATGTAAAACCTTCGCTTCTACATCCATTAATATTCACTTCTACGCCATATTTAATTTCGTTATAAACTCTTTGGTAAGTTTGTTGTGGGGTTTCGTTCTTTTCCATTATTCTTATTATTCTTGAGGTTTCTGAAACGTATGCTTCCTTGCATACTCCTTTGCTATCTGTAGCATTTCTTCCTTTTCTTCTGGTGTCAATCGAATACCGAAAAACATCCTGATCTTTTTAAGTAGCTTTTTCATTTTTAATATTTAGTTAATAATAAATTTGAGCTATTTAACCATTTACAGATTTCAAAAGCTCTTTTCTTTCCGACAATTCCCACTCCTTGAGTACGATTTGTAATCTTATCCATTATGAAATATTGTTCAGAAGGAAAAGATTGCACGATATAATACCTATCCATAACTTAAAATTTGGGGCAGCATTGGTTTCTGCCCCGATGTCCTATGGTTGTTATAAGAACGATTGTTATTTACTGTTTTCTTCAGTTTTAGTGAATTTTTCCAGATTCATTTTCATTCTAGATTCAAATTGAGGACCTGAAATGTCCCCTAATCCTTGAACATAGTTTTCAATTCTTTCAGAATACTTTTCAGCAGATAATTCTTCTCCTTTAGAATAATAGCATTCAAAGGTTTTATCAGATCCATCTTTAAATTCTACCTGAAGTACAGGAGTTCCCCAAGCAGATCCACCTAGTCCTCCTATTAATCTCTTTAAATTAGGATGATCCCCTTCAAGAAATGGATTTTCTTTATTTTCATAAGCATACTCCAATTCTGTATTAGAACATAATTCTTTCTTCCACTCTCCTTCTTCATAAATAGTGTCTGCTGTCCAGAACCAATCTTCATGAATACCTAAAGATGCACTATCCAATACATCTAAATCTATAAATGTTTGAATAATAGTTTTTGCTAACTCGTAGTTGTAAAATTTCATTTTGTAATTATTAGATTGTCAGTAATTATTTAGTAAAATAGCAGGGAACTTACCCTGCTGAATTTGTTATCTCACGACCACAAATCGTACCTGTACTCAGGTCACCCTATACTGATTGTATAGAGTTTCAACTAATTATTAACCTTTAAAATAGTATAAAGATCGTAGCCTATTGTATCTGGCTCAGATTAATGAATTATGAATTTTTGGATTGTTTGAATTTATTGTACTTAATCTTATGATCAAGTCTTTTCCCTTCAATAGATAGGGATTTAATGATGCGGTCTGAAGTCCTGGAAATCAGATAGCATACAATCAATAATGCAACGATTATTGAAGCAAAGAATAGTGTTACTGGTGTCATTTTATAATGATTAGATTGTTAATTTAAATAAATTCTTAGTGTCCAAATTCAGGTGGAATATTTAGATAGGGTAAGTTATTGTCTCACTACCTTCTATGATTGGGTGTAAGGAATCAATAACTGTACTTCTATACCATAAATACCTTTTACAATAAACGCAACAGCCTGTACTGCTTTAGCTAACCATTAACTAAATTTTATAAGACTAGGTTTCTTTTTGTCTAACCTAATTCAAGATTAGGTCTATTCACTTAGTTTATCTTCAAGCACTAAGAATTTAATAATTAATCAAAACTACCTCTGTTGGACTGAAGTGAAAGTATGGCCACCAACAAGTTCAGAAATAGTACCAACCCATATAGGATTACTCACTGCCTTATCTTAGGTAGTTTTGATGTGTTTTAAAAGTCTGGGACAGCATTACCTGTTTCCCAAACTCAAGTTTCTTTAAACTGTTTTAGCTAAATTTTCTTGGAATTCTTTGTAGTACTTAGCTGTAATAGGAGTACCAATCATTAAGAATCCAGAACTAGCAAATTTAACCAATTCAGCATGATGATCCTTCTTCAGAGGACCGATAATTTTGTTTACGTGTAATACTAAATTAGCAAATTCTGATTCAGCTATTTCTGTATTAATCCATGTTGCGATTGTTTGACGTATCATTTTAATAAGTTTTTGAGTTTGAGCATCTCTAAGGACCTAAACCTACATTAATTGTAGACCTACCAATTATGGTATGCACTCTTTTTGAAGGGGTAAATAAACTGCCTAGCTCTCTGCTGTAGTCTTCTATTACTCATTCTCGGCATTCTATTTCTAGAGTTACGAAAGTTAGTTCGATAATAGTTCCGGCTGTGATGTGACACGGATAGGCAGTTCTCTTATATATTTCGGAAATAAGATTCAAATAAAATAGGCTGCCTAATTAAAGACAGCCTTGGGGAAAATTTGCAATATGTCGATGCAAATATTTTATTGACCACTCTCTGCAATTGGCAATTCGTCAAGTGATTTTTTAAATTTACTATTTATCAAGCTAATATTTTCTGCTGTTGATTTCAATAGTGCATGAAAGGGACCAAATTCATTTAATTTAAATCTCATTGTGTAAACAATTTCTTTATGGAATTCAGGAAAGAAAGATATTTCCATTTTCTGTGAAGCAATTACACTTCTTCTATCAAAGTTTATATAACCAGATAGGTCTTTAAAGTGGATTAATATCTGCTTTAATACTTCTTCATGCTTACAATAAAAAGATACATAAGCAGTATTTGGAACCTGATTCGGCCTACAATCTTTGGGTGCATGACCTTCACAAGATGCAAAAGTATCTACTCCCTTCAATGAATTGAGAGCAGATACTAATGATTTGATTCCTGGTTCAATAAAGTCTTCTTTCTCTTGAGGTGTTAGTTCAGAGTATCTGATACAATGTCCCATTCTAGATTCTTTATTCATTGGTAATTTTTGGATTGTTTAATTGCCTGGGTAATAGATATACTGATCTCCTTTATCTAAATAGATTATTTGACCATTTAATCTAATGGCTGTTTTCTCTTCAAGAGCAGTTATTGTTATTGATTTTACTTCTGCCTTGATTAATGTAAGAGATTTTGCAATGGTATCTATCTTATGTTCTTCATCATATCTTGAAATGAAGTCTACTGATAGATGTGCAGATCCTTGGTTTTTGTAGATGTCAATTGTTACTTGCTCTAATTCTTCCCAAGGTTGTTGTTTGCTACATGATGTAGTTGATAGGATTAGACCCATTCCTAGAATGAATGCTAATGAGATGATAAGGTTTTTCATTTGAGTTTTATTATTTGATTGTTTATTTACTGATTAGAAACTACTTAGCTGTATAAGGAACCTCTCCCAGAATCATTAATGGCTATACATGTGCCATCACTAAGTAGTTTAATGTTGTTTCGATGCCCTTCTAGTGTGTCTCCCAATGGCATAAGGGATTCGATTGATGTTATACATGTTGTAGCAGGTATACCATAGAGAGTTGCTACAAGGCTCTCTAATTGTGTTTATATGATGAATGATAATTTGTTGTTATTGAATCAACTATAATTGTGTGATTAGTTGATGTAAAGAAGCTAAACTACCTATTAATTAGAGAATTAAATAAGAGTTGGACCAATAGGTAGTATTAGCTTCAGTGTTGTATGTGTAGTTTTAGTGTGTGTTTTTAACGAAGAAAGTTTGTATACAAAAGTGAGTGATTACTTACTGTTTTGGGATTAGTTGGATTAGGTTGTGTTTGTTGTTCCTCCCCCATTCCATCCACTTATCCACTCATTCTCAATAAGTTACAACTCAATTTTTCTCATAATCTCTGTGATTTATTATCATCAAAAGTAGGACAAATCGTGCATTTGGTCTAAAATCCAACACTAATTGTATATTGAAAGTCAATAAAAATAGCCACTATTAATGGCTTCTCGGAGGCTTGGTCTGATCCAATGCCCAAAGGAATAAACATATCCCTAGAATAATTTTAAATATCATATCTAATTAATTGATTATCAACACTAATTGTAGCTGAAAGTAATAAAAAAAAAATAAATAAAAGGGGAAATTAATCCCCTAATATTTAAGCATTCAACAACTCGAATGATGTTACATAGTTGTTTGCAACAGTCATAACATATTCAGTTGCAGGCTCAACTTGCTCCCAAGCGTTTGAAGGGATAACACAGATATTTCTATCTTCAAAAGATTTAGTAATACCTCCATTGTCACCACGTCCCTCAACAGCACCAAGTACAAAAGTAAGTGAAATTTTGCTACCTGATTTGCGTGATTGAACAGGTAATAAACCCATGTGTTCAGTTGCTTTTGTAGTGAATTTATACTCACCATCAGGTAAGCCTAATCCGTTTGCAATTGGATTGAAACCTTCTTTTGCCGCTGCTTGTAAAGTTGCTTTAGCTTCTGCTTTAGTTACAATTACTGGTTTGTTTAGCTCTAATGTTGCCATGATAATAAAAATTTGAATGTAAATAAATTTGAAATAGTTTTCACGTAACAACCGAATTGACTCAATTAATGAGATGCAACCAACCCACGGGGGGCTGGTGCGCCAAAATCTGATAGGGGCTTTCGTATATGAGGTGGTCCCACAAATACAGTACACACACTAATTTTCCTTGTAGACGTAACCATAATAATAACTCAGATCAAAATAATAATACAACTCAGGAACAAAGAGGGGGGGGGCTTTATATAGAAGTACCTACTTTTATTTCTCACTACAACTCTGTACCTTAGATATATAATCTACACACATACACATGGAAAATGAAGTAAATGATGCACTATCTTTTATGTCAGATAGTTTAGAACTAAGAGTAGAACTCAGAAAGAAAATCGAGCAGCTTGTATATCTAGAGAATGGAGAAACTCATGAATCTAGGGAGTTTGCAGATGAGTTGTTTGCAGATTTAAATGAGAGAGTAGCAACCTTTAACATAAAGAAATGATAACTAAACTCACACTGAAGAGACGTACAGCAGCTCAAGTTAAAAAAGGAGCTACAGAATATTATATTCAGTACGAATCTATCACTTCAGACACTACAGGATTAGGAGGAAGTTGGAACGGTTCTGGTCACTTATGTGATTTACATAGATGTATGCACCACTGGGTAGGAACTTCTGCATTTGGATTTAAACCTATCTTTGTAGTTCACTCAATAGAAGAATTAGAAGATTATATAGAAATAAACTACTCTGTACCACTAGAAAAGGAATCTGTAAAATAGTTACATCTTTCCCTTCAAAAGATACAGCTTTCTAAAAAAAAATATATTAATCTTAATTCAGAGTTCCTGCTCATCTATATCACCCACTGTTGGACCTTCTCATACAATAAATCCCGTAGGGATTTATGAGCGTGGGGTTGGAGTTATGTAGGTTTTGCGGAGCAAAAAGCCCATCGGCTTGAGATGTAATTCCCCTGAGGTTCTGAAGTGTAAGAGTGTGTGAGTAGTAGACGCAGTAGGTGTGTCGCTACGCAACACGGTATGCACGAAGCTAAGGTTTTCTGAGCATATTTAGTATACATATCCTAATAATTTAACAAACTTTTTCTCTTGCTATTTCGACGTGTTATTTATATACGTGCGCAGGAAGTTAAAGGATTCTGGAATAAGTTGTATCTATTACCTCATAGATATTTTCTATATCACCCTTCAGACTCATAGATTTTATCTATTTCTCATTTCCATGGGAATTGTATATCTTTGATGTATGAGAGCAACAGGGAAAACTACAAGAGCAATTGATGAGGCAATTCAGAAACTCTTTACCCATGAAGTTATAATTGTACCAAAGACAGCATATTCTGCTACTCCAGGGAAATTATTAAACGATAAATTTCCTGTATGTGTAGACCCAGATTATATGAATGGTCACGCACAAAGGGAGTTTTTAAAGTTATTAAAACTTAGAATAAGGAATGAACATCCTAATGTACATTTACAGGAAGAAACATCAGTAATAATTTTTAGCGTCAATGGAAACAGTAGATAAACCTTTAAGTGAAACCGCAGCAAAAGTACTAGCTTTGATGTATACTAAAGCTTTCTCTTCAAACGGACCACATTCTGAAGGAGTAGATTTAATTTGTATTAATGATATAGGTAAAGCTTATATCTCAGATAAAATAGGAATCTCAGAAAAAAGAGTATCCAATATTCTGACAGAACTTATCTTTTTGAAGTACATTGAGAGAACTGAACCTACTTGGTATAAGATTAATAATGATCGAATATCAGTTAATCATGATATTGTAGAAATTAAAGCATCATATAGATTTTATTAATATGTCATTTCCAGAATTATTTTTTAATTATATAGCTCCAGCTTATATCGTAGTAATAATATTTTACTACCTGATATTGTTCATCAAAGATAGGTATAACTCAAAATCAAAATTATGATCATACACACATCATTAGCAGATTTAATAGGTTTGGTATTTGCTGGAATTGTTATATTATTCTATATAGGAATAAATATTTATTCAGTTTTTAATAATAGAAAGAAATGACGACTTCTTTGTACCAATATTGTAATACCTGTAAGACTGAAAGAAATTTCAAGTGGATAGATTCTTTTCATGGAGAGTGTATAGAATGTGGATTTACATTTACAGCCAAAGTAAAAGAAGTTGTCAATTTCTCTTCAATGAAAATTGAAGGAGGAAAGAATGAGCATCTTAGTATAAAAGAGGCTGAAGAACTATTTGACAAAATAACCAAGCGAGAACCTTTACCGGTTGACCCTCTTGAAGGAGTAGAGAAACCGTTTGATGTTTCAGGGGGAGTATATGCAGAGAAACTAAAACAAGGTAGAGAAATTAAACATACTCCAATAGATATTAAAACTACAGATTTCCCTACTTCAGTAAATCTTAGAATTTTTATGAAAGGGGAAGATGATGAGTAGACTAAAATTACAAGGAGAAGGATTAATGTTTCATCCTGATAGGTCACACGAAACACCAGAATTTAAACAGGCAGTAATAAATTCTATACGTGGATTTGAACCAGGAAATATTGATGTTAAAAACTATAAGGAATTTAGGGAAGCACAGGAAAGAAAAATGTGGTATCCCAAAACACAAGAAGAATCTTTTAAACTAAATACGCAGAAAATGAAAAACCCAAAAAATTTAATTATCGGACGTGTAGAAGTAAGTCCAGGAAATGAACAGTTATATTCAGTTAGTTTGCCTACTTATATTCTAGGTGAGAACGGAATGGAAGATGGTAAAGAAATGCATTTTATTCCATTCTGTAAAGGAACCAAAGAAACTCCAACTCCAGCAAGACAGGAGGGAATATTCACAGAGTCATTAATCCAAGCAGCTCTTGAATACCTTCAAGATGTAAATACCGGTACACTTCAGAACATCGATACAACTGAAGCTATTCAACATTTAAAGGCAGCACTTGCATGTCTTGATCGTCGTCAACAAAAAAGAGTTAACAATGGGACAATCTACACCAGTAAATAATTTAGATGATATAGCAGATAATGTTATTTTCCATTATCACATGGATCCTGAAGGAAATTGGAGAGAAACGGATTCTTCTAAAAGAGATGACTGTCAATACAAATTTTTAAGAGTCGTAAAATTTAGGGGAAAATTATATCCAATGATTTTAGAAATAAAGCCAGAAAAATTTAATGCTCATCAAGTCTATTTAATTACAGAACATGATTAATATGGAAAAAGAAATAAAACATCCATTCCTGATCCTAGACAAAGAAGCCTTGGATAAAATGTCTTTTGAAGATAAGCAAAAACTAATTGTGAATATTGCTAATTCAATTGGAGTGGATACTGAAGATATTCATGATGGGTACCATTCTTTCTATGAACTTTATAGATTTAGAATGTTATACAATGCTCTTCTGTTTAATGAATGGGCAAAAACATCATCTGAGGCAAATTGGTTAGATAGGGGAGAAAGGTCTATTCCAATTGTATACCCTAAATATAATGTTCATAAGTCCCGTAGGCACTATGATGGAGAATTATGTTTTGGTGGTGGATGGTTTGTAGTAGTTGCAGTACTTCCTGGAGGACAGATTACAAATCATTATGAAGAAAAGTATTGGCATCTCTTTGAAATTCCGGCTTATGAAAGAGCAATGTATCCTTTTGATGGACACACTTCAATAGATGTTGCTACGAGAATGGAAAACTTATTGGTAGATCAACATGAAGTGGTAAGAGGTATAAAAAGAAAAAATGGATTTTAAATAAATAATTATGAGTACACAGCAATCAATAAACAATTGTGTTTCTAGGATTGAAAAGCAATTGAATTCTCCAAATCCTAATCTAGAATTAGTTAACACAGAATTGGGGTTTTTGGATAAATTAATAAGTCTTGATATGAATGGTATTGTAGTAGATACCTCAGGACCAAAAGTACAGCCTGTAAGAGATGAAGTTATTCCAGGTTTGCCAAAATACCCAAAAGGTACAGTCATTGTAATAATGCATGACTCTACAACTAAAGTAGAAGAGGAAAAGATAATCTCACGACTAAGAAAAGATCCAGATTGGGAGAGTGAAGGTTATTATGTTATAAAGTTCAATGACATTGAAAAGGGATATGACCTTTCTCCGTACAAACCTGGTGCAGAATCCACTTCAAAATATACGCTTCATACTGGGGAGGAAGCTTACCTTATTAAAATTTAATTGATGATTTTAGATGTAAGATTAAGAGAAGAAGACCATGTGTACTTGGACAGTAAGAATAAAACTTACATGTCAGGTACAACCATAGTTAGTAATTATAAAGAGAAATTCGATCCTTATAAAATCATGAAGGATGGAGGAACTCTAATTGGAAACTATGTTAAGAAGCATGGAGAGTCTGAAGAGTATTGGCTTAATGAGTGGGAGAGGAAAAAGAATAGTGCCTGTTTTGATGGAACTATGTTTCATAAATTTCAAGAGGATAAAGTAAACTATTCTAAATTTCTTGACCACGATTTCAAAAAGTATCCTGTAAAGAATTTTGAAAAAATAGTTAATGCTAAACCTGATCTATCTTACAAAACTCTGCCTGATGGAGCATACATGGAGCTCACTATCTTCAATAGGAAATTCATGATTGCAGGTCAGGCGGATAAGACCATAAAAGATGGAGACTACATTGATCTTGATGACTATAAAACAAATTCATCCTTTACAAAGTTAAGTTATCAGAATCCGCGTACAAAGAAGTTCAAGATGATGAACTATCCTTGTAATAAATTAATGGACTGTCATCTTGGGCACTATACTTTGCAACTTAATCTGTATGCTTGGATGCTGTCCCAATTTGGATTGAAGCCAAGAAATCTTAGATTACTTTATTATAATCTATCAGATTTAGATAGAGAAAATTTAAGAAATGGTTTAGATATGTCGTATCTTGAACCTGAAATTATTCCTGTGGAAGTAAACCTTTCATTAGCTGAAGCTGTAGTAAGACATAACAATACTACCTTCAGAAAATCAACCAGGAGTGATATGTTTTTAGTTTAACACAAAAATAAATTATATTTGTCATGAGTAACAAAGAAGAACAAGCAAGGAATGCTTTCAAAGTGAAAACTCCTTTCAACAAAAAAGTTAAAAAATCAGAATCAAAGCCTAAAGAAGAAGCTCCAAAGGAAACTACTCCAAAAGAGACTACTCCTCCAGCTGTGGTAACTGATGCTACTAAAACACAAGCACAGAATGAACAAAAATCAGAACAACCAAAGAACGATGGATCAGGTCCTTCAAAATCTGGAGGAACAACTGCCAATGTCGATGCTGGGACAGCCGGGGACGGAGGAACTCCTGAACCAAGTGATGTCTCAGGAAGTAAATCAGGGGAGAAACCTAGTGGAAAAGGAGAAGCAGGAGATACAGAAAAAGGGAAAACTGATAAAGCTTAATATTGAAGATTTGATTAAAGCACATCCTTTGATTAAGGGTGTGCTTTCTCATTTCCATAAATATGTAGAATCAGCAGAATCAAATAAAGCTGACCGACCAAAGGCCAGAATCTTAGTTAGTGATACTGTTACTGCAGGTTTCCAAGGAATCATGAAATCCTCAAAAGATGATCCCAATGAATCCTGTAGATTGATTACAGTGTCTCTTGAAGTGGAAAAGAATAAATTCAATAAACTTCTTATTAAGCAATCAGCTAAAGCTCATCCTAATTTAGGAACTTTCTATGAAAATGATTTTGAAGCAGATAGAGATATTGCAATGTTTGTAGAAGGTTTGGTAGGACACGTTATTTCTGAACTAGCAGTAGTTGGATTAGTAACCGCAACTTCAAACGCATTCTATGAACAGCAACAGTAAATTTGTTGACGAAGCAGTTTTTGAAACAGCTGCAGTTGAACTTGGGGTACCTATTGAAGTAGTCAAAAAGGTATTTATGAAAGGGCAAGTACAGTTTACTTCAAGAAAAATTGCTGAGGGTAGCTTAGAAACAATTATGTGGCCTAGATTTGGAAAATTTAGGCCCAAATTTAAAGCTGTCTACAAAAGTCATACTGCAATGGCATCAAGAGAAATTAAGAAGGTAACTAAAAAACCAAAGTAATGGCATTATTGAAAATGGGTGAAGACTTCATGGTTGACCTTAATGAAGTTTGGATAAGCACCGTTCCAGAGTTCAGAGAATTACTGATGAGGGACAGAGGTAATAAAAAAGATGGACCTGGTAGATATAAAAGAAAAGCTCACCGGGATTTTTTATTTATATGGCTGATGTACGATTTTGATTCTGATTTATTGGAATTGAATGAAGATGAAAAAGAAGCTGAAGCATGTCGTAGAACCGATAGGGAACCATGGCAAGTACAGGAAGATCAAATCCTTCAAGATGCAATAAAGGCTTATATCCGTATTCAGGATAATAAATCATCTGCGTATCGTACTTGGCATAAATTAAAATCAGCAAATGATAAAGGTCTTCAATTTATTGAGACTATAGATTTAGATGCAACCTTAGAAAGTGGGGCAGCTAAACATAAATATAAAGAAATATCAGATGCTATTAAAGCACAGCCTGGAGTTGAAAAAGCTTTAGATGAAATTAAATCTTTGGCTAAGAAACAACTTTCTGGAGATGCAGGGGTACGTGGTGATGCAATTAAAGGTTTTGATGAAGATCCTGACTAATGAAGATACTTGTAAATACTGAATATTTTTCGGAAGCAGCTAATGACTTCACAAAGAACAAGGGCTTATATACTAAAGCCCCAGCAGGTTCTCGTGAGTTTTTGGAGTATTGGAAAGAACAGAAGAGGAGATGTTTTGAAGGGTATGAAGTAGGGGGTACTAGGATAACTGGTAGACATTATTGGTATCTTAATTTCTGTCCGATCAAACGTACTGAAAAGGATAAAGACCCTAATAAAACATCTTGGAATGTGATGAAGGAAAAGGAACTTCTTTTCCCTAAATTCTGGTTGGTAGATTATGAATGGTGGTGGGCAAAAGAAATTGCCATGAGAGGAATGCTGAAGGAAGATGTTGCCAAGCTTGAGCTTCAGGCCCTACCGATAATCGATTATACTGAAGGTAAGCACCTAGTTTGTGTGAAGACACGTCGTGCCGGTTTTTCTTATAAGGAGGCCGCGGATGGTGCATGGAACTATAATTTTATTCCGCGATCTAAATCTTACTACTTTGCTTCAAAAGGAGACTTCTTGACTGATGATGGTATCCTAAATAAGTTCCAGGTATATCTTGAGCATCTTGATAAGAATACTCAGAATTTTTGGAGAAAGAATAGAATGGAAAAAGACTCTCTTTCTGATATGCATTGGAAATCCTCCTACATCGATGGACACAAGAATGTAAGAGGCTATCAGTCTGAAGTGATGGGAGTAATTATCAACGACCCAAATAAGGTACGTGGTAAGGATGGTGTGAAGATTACTTATGAGGAAGCCGGTTCATTTAAAAATTTACTTGCAGCACTTGCTATATCCCTACCTTCAGTAAAAGATGGTAGTACGATGACAGGTCAGATTTCTGTATTCGGAACAGGTGGTGAAGAAGGTCCGGGTATTGAAGGTTTGGATGCATTGATCAATAATCCCTACTCCTATGATATGCTTGAATTCAAGAATATATGGGAAGCAGGTCTTGAAGAAACATCTGTAGGATACTTTGTTCCATGTTATATGGCCAATCAGGATTTTATGGATGCTGATGGAAACGTAGATATTCAAGGAGCAATTGATTATGATGATAAAGAACGTGAGAAAAAGAAAGCTACCAATGACCCAAAAGAATTAGACAGACGTGTAGCTGAGTTTCCAAGAACTATTGATGAAGCTCTTTCTCGTAGTGGAAAATCAGTATTCAACAGGGTAGAACAGATTCGTGCACATTTAAAGGCATTGAAAAATAACAAAGATGTTCTCTCTTCAATAAGACATGGTACTTTAATTGAAACTAAAAAGGGAGTAGAATTTGTTCCTCAATCCGATGTTACTCCATTGGATTTTTATCCTCACCAACCAACTCAGGATTTAAGGGGAGCAACTTCTATTTACTACCCACCTGAGTTAGGACACGATGGAAAACCTGACCCTTCAAAATATATATTAGTAGTCGATCCATATTATAAAGATGGGGCAGCTGATACTACTTCATTATGGGCAGCTTATCTGATTAGAAGAATGGGTAAAGGTGACCCTATTGGAGGCAGAGTTTGTGCCTCTTATATTGGTCGTCCAGAATTACTGGATACCTGTTATGAATTGACTGCACTTCTATCTAAACTATATGGAGGAGTAAAAATACAATCAGAGATTCAAGGTGGAGGACAAGAATTCTTTAAATATCTGAAGAGAAAAGGATTGCTTCACTTGGTGTGTTACGAACCACTTATTACCTCTTCAAAAGAAATTATATCTGAGAAGAACCGTAACTACTTCATGAATGTGACTACAGAAAGTAAACGTGTGGGTTTATCAGGATTCGCAAACTGGTTTGAGCAGGTGATAGGATTGGATACTGAAGGGGAACCTATCTATAGATTCCAAACCTGTACTGATATGGGACTTCTTGAAGAATGTACTAGATGGAAAGAGAAAGGAAACTTTGACCGTATATCAGCATACATTATTTTTTACTTCATGAATCAGGAAGATGAGATTATCAATGCACAAACTGATCAAAGAAAAACTATGTCTGAAGATATAGTAAGCTCTTTATTTAATGATTATGGTGGGTCTTCAGAATCTGATTTAGTGGAAGATGTACTTAGCGGAGGTAGTTTAATAGGAACCAACATATCGGATATGTAGTTTTAATTATATATTTGTAAGAAACATTGGCAATGAATAGTAATACTGTAACAGCTCAAAAACCCAAACAACGGGTATCCTGGAAAAAGAAAATTAGTAATGATTATCAATTTTTTAAGGATACTGCAGATTACTGTATAGCAAGCTCAACATTTGGAGCTACTGATAAATTAAATAGACGGGCTGGAGATATTCAAGCCCTAAGAGATATTTATGCATCAATATTCCCTGCATCTTGGTTTAAGCATGTAACCGATCCATATACAATTAATAAGGATATTAAGTGGCCAGCCAAGATTAGACCATTAAATATTATTAAACCTAATATTGATTTTCTTTTAGGAAAGTATCCGGAACGTCCTTTTCCTGTACAGGTAACTGTATTAGGGGACCAAGGATATAACTCATTTCTTGAAGGACTTCAAAATGAGGTGTATAAAAATCTTTCTCAACAGTTTGTCAATGAAGTAAACAATGAACTTCAAGCTGAAGAGTCTCCAGTATCAACTGGAGTAGAATCTAAACCAGTAGAACCACCTGAACAAGTAAAAGAAAAATTTGCCAATAATTATAAAAATACTTTAGCTGTTCAGGCTGATGCGGATCTCCAATTGATTATGGAGGAGCAGAATGTCAATGAAAAATTTGAGGAACAATTTTCTGATTATATTAAAGTAGGGGAGAATTATTCTTATAAAGATGTTATCAGAGATGAAACTATTTATGAGAGGGTACTTCCTGAAGAGATTGACTATTCAATTTCACCTGGATTGAAATATATCAAGGATGCAAACTGGGTTGTGCGTCGTAGAGAGTATCTTTTAGTAGACCTATTGGATATGTTTTATGATGCTCTTACTGAGAAAGAAATCAAACAGCTTGAGTCTATGACATCTACTACTGGTGTTCATGGCAGTGAGATGTTGTATGCTTTGTACCATGTATGCTGGAGGTCTGAAGAGAAGATAGGTATTCGTACATACTTTGATGAGATGACAGGTTCCATTGAGATGGATGAAGTAACTGAAGATTATGTAGTTGATGAATTATCCGGGGAAACAGTTGAATGGATATGGAGAAGTAGATGGCTTGAGGTATATCGAATCGGAGATACTGCAGGTCAATGTGTTTATGTAGAAGCAGGTAAAGTAAGGTATGCTCCTAACTTCATCAATAATTTAGCTAAGACTGAAGGGCCTTATAATGGAAGAATATTCTCACCAGAATCTAGCCATAACACTTCAATACTCAAGATGGGTATTCCTTTCTTAATATCCTATATCATCGGACACTTTGCTCTTGAAAGAATTATTGCTAAAGGTGGAGGAAAGATTGCACTTATTGATCAGAATATTATTCCTAAGAAAGAGGGATGGACAGAATCTAAGTTTTTCCAATTTGCTGAAGCTAAAGGATGGGCACTTATTGATAGGAACCAAGTTGGTGTAGATAAATCCTTTAATCAATACCAAGTATTAGATATGAGTCTATATGACCATATTGCTAATATCATTCAGGTAATGGAATTTTCTCAGACTCAATATGATGTTCAGTTAGGTATTACTCGTCAAGCTAAAGGTGATGTAAATCAGAGGGATTCTGTTACTGGTACTCGTATATCTGTAGCTCAATCTTCAGTAGTAACTGAAATGATATTTTCTGATTTTGAGAAATATAAATTAACTGAATACCAAGGGCTGATCAACTGTTCTCAGATTTCCGCCATTAATGGAAAACGTAGATTATATACTGCAAGTGATGGGAGAAAACAATTATTGGACCTAAATCCAAATGAATACCCATTAGCACAATTTGGTATCATGGCAGTAATTAATCCTCTTGAGGCTTCAGCACTTGAGAAGATGAGAAACTATGGTCAAGCATTGGCTCAGAATGGGGTTGAAGCATCTACTTTATTGGAGATAGAAACAGCTCGTAGCATTCCAAGATTGAAGGAATTATTATTGAATACTGAGCGTTCTCGTCAACAGGCAGAACAAGAAGCTGCTCAAAGAGAAGCTGAGAATCAAGAAAACTTAATATCTTTGGAACGTGAATATGATAGAATTACTCACTCTCTAGAATTAGATTACATGCATCAAGAGTACAACCGTAAGCAAGATCTTGTAATGCTTCAGGGAGATATTAATATGGCAATGACTGCAGCCGAAACTGGCCAGGAGGTCAATACCGGTAACCCTGCACTTGATGCTTATATGAAATATCAAACTGACTCTGAGAAAATAGAGAAAGAAGTAGATCTAAAGAATAAGGCACGTCTTGATAAGAAAAAGACAGAAGATCGTAAATTGAAGATTGCTGAAGAAGATGCTAAACATAAACGTCAGCTTCAAACTAAGGAGTCAGCGGCTAAGGTTTCGGCAATTAGAGCTAAAGCAAATCAAAAACCACCGACAAAAAGTAAATAAGAAATACACAGGATTATAATTACATAAAATATTTATTTATCTATTAATTACTACTTTTATGGCAGATAATACAACAAACAATCTGAGTTTAGAAGATTTAGACTCAGATACCTCACAAGCTCAAAACACTCCAATAGAAGAAGGAGATGGTACTAAAAAGCCTGAAGATGTCAAAGACAAACTTGAGGAAAAAGAACCAGAAACTCCAGAAGAAAATGAGGAGGAAGAATCAGAAGAATCTGAAGAGCAAGAGGAGGAAGAAAGCACTGAAGAAGAAGAATCTGAAGAAGAGGAAACAGAAGACAGTGCAGCGTTCTTTGAACAACTATCACAGGAAACTGGAATTAATATTGAAGACTTAGAGTTGGATTTTGAAGGAACAGATCCTTTAAGTCCTTCAGGTATTTCAAAAGTAATCCAAGCATTCAAGGATAGAGAAATTGAGCAATTCGATAGTTATTTGAAAAATGACTACCCCGAAGCATACAATCACTTTATGGCCCTTCAAGCTGGAATGACTTCTGAAGAATACTTTAAGTCAATAGAAGGAGGCATTGAAGTTGTCCCTTCAGAACAACAGGTATCAGATTCTACAGATTTACAAAAGGAATTAATTCGACAGGATTTAATTGCTAAAGGGATCAAAAAGGATTCTATTATCAATGCTACCTTAAAAGACTTTGAAGAGAATGATGAGTTACTTTCTCACTCTCTTGAAATTCGCAAGGAAAAGGAAGATGCTCGTAATGAGAGATTCCAAGAACTTGAAGAAAAGGCAGCTAAGAAAGTTCAAGAAGAAGCCAATATTAATAACAATATTTCCAATGAACTGGGAAAAATTCTAACAACTGGAGTCATTGCTTCAGGAGTTACTATTCCTAAAGCAGAAAGAGCAAATGTCATCAATGATTTTAAGAAAGGTCTTAGAATTGAAAACGGCAAAGTTTTATATGTTACTGAAGTGGATCCAAAAGATGTGGCTTCGGCACTTGGTAAAACGTATCTTTCCAATAAAGGTTCCTTGGAGAAAGTGATAGAGACAAAGGCAAAAACCGTGAATGCATTAAGAGTGCGTGCACAAGTTCAAGAAGAGAACAAATCTAGTAAGGCCAAAAAGACCAATAGAGGTAATACAGGCATGACACTAGGTGAAATGGAAGAATAAAAATTTTTAAATATCATTATAACATGGCACTAAAATACCAAGTACAAGAGCAGATTGTTGATACAAAAAGTTTGTTAGACGAACAAAACTTCTATCATCAACGTCAAGGTAAGCCTGATGTTTTAACCAAAAAGTTAACCTATGTACTAGGTAGTTATACTAATAACTATCCTTTGTCCATGATGACTTTGGGAGCAGGCTCATTCAACAAAGGATTAACTAACAATGCAGTAGAAATGGACGATGTTCAATTCACTTATCCAGTAATGGGTCGTGGAGTTGTAACTTCAACTATTGCTAAGTCTGACTATCTTACTGGTGATAAACCAGGTGTAGGTCACTCTTACTTCTACCTGTATTTCTACAACAATTGGCTGAAACGTTTCTACGTTATTCAATCAGAAAATGGAGTTCAAGCGTATATCCTTGAGGATCCAGAGCCAATTGGAAAACTATTCCGCTATAAAGTACAATTAGACCCGGCTACTGCTACAGATTTCTGTGATCCTGCAGAAACTTTACCAGGAGTAAAATGGGTTGAATTAAATACTGCAGTTGCAGAATCTGAATCTCGTACTACTGAGAGCAACATGGTTATGCCAGGTTCCTTCAAGAACCAAATGAGCATCTTGCGTCATGGTATGTCTTGGGCAGGTAATGCAGCGAATAAAGTAATGAACATTACTATCTCAAACGACAAAGGTCAATCGACTAATGTTTGGATGGATTACTTTATGTGGCAGTTTGAAAAAGCTTGGTTAGACCAATGTGAGCACTTATATTGGTATTCTCGCTACAACCGTTTGGCTGATGGATCAGTTCCATTGAAAGACGTTCTTACAGGTAAGGTAATTCCTCGTGGTTCCGGAGTTCTTGAGCAAATCATCAACAAAGGTACTTACACTCGCTTGACTTATGATAGCTTAACCAACAAAATTGGTGATGCATTATTCGGTCAATCAGATGTAGACGGAATGTCTATTACCTTGATGACGGGTCGTGGCGGTATGCGTGAAATTGACCGTGTGATGAAAGAGCGTGGTGCTCAATTTTTAATGAACTGGGGTGATGTTGCAGATAAGTTTGTAACTGGTACTGGTCGTGAATTGATGCTAGGTGGTTTCTTCAATGGTTTCTATCACGTGGATGGTTACATTATCAAAGTGAAGCATAACCCTGTATTCGATTTAGGTAAAATCGCTGCGGTTTCTCCTAAACATCCAGAATCAGGATTGCCATTGGAATCTTACCGTATGGTATTCTTAGATGACAATGATGTAGATGGTTCACCTAACATCCAGCACGTTGCTCAAAAAGGACGTTCGTTCATGGATGGTGTAATCAAAGGTTTAACTCCAATGCCAAGATCTTTACAGATTAAAGGTGGTTTCAATGGAGATTTGAACTCTGCACTATTATCGACTGACCAAGACAAGTCTGCTTATACTCGCTTGAAAACTGCAGGTATCTGTATGTTGAGAGGTAACAGATCTTTTGATTTACGCTGTGTAATTAGTAGATAATATAGTTTAACTTTTTAAGTTGAGAAAAATGGGGCTTCGGCCCCATTTTTTATTTTAGTTTAATTTGTATATTTGAAGAAATTTACTAATTACATGGAAGTAACTACTAAAAAAGAAAAGATTGTATTCCTAAGAAGACTCCCGATTTCAAATTCAGAGAAAAACTCTACTGAAGAAACTCAGGAGTACTTCAATCAGGGAAACAGAAGTTTAGGTTCCTACTTTGTCAAGGACTCAGTAAGACCCGGCACAGGCCTATCTCTTTCTGAAGAGAAATTATTGATGCCTTTGATTATTGATCTTCATCCTGAAGACAGAGAATTTATGAAATCTTCTTCAAACTGGTTTCATGATATTTACCTAAAGATTCCACCACACGATCCTAAAAGAAATGTAGGAGGATTGAGATTAAACATTTCATTAGAAGATGATTCTAAACCACTTTCCAAAGACAACCTTCCAAAAAATGTTGTAGACTACGTTAAATATCGATTCATTATTTCTCACCCAAATGTTGCTTTAAGTGAAAAAGCTGGGTCAGGAAATGTATTGAAGGAATTCTATGTATATGATGAAGGTGTAGTTAAAGCTGAAAATGTAGCTGAACAAGATGTGAAAGATGAGGCAATTTCTGCTTACTTGAGCATTAAGGATGATGCTGAAAAAGTACTTCAGTTCTTGATTATCTTAAATATCCCTCGTGATGAGTATTTAGGAAAAGAATCTCTTATACTTAGAAAACAGGCTGAGGTCAATCCTTCAGACTTCATGAAGGTGTTCAAAAACAAACATGTTGAAATCATTGCCTTATTGAAGGAGATGATTGAAGCTAAGATTGTTGAGAGAGCTGGTGATCGTTTTGTCTATGTTGAAAGCAAGAACATTTTTGCTGTAGATGAAAAAGATGCTTTAGGCTTCTTGAAAGATCCAGCTAACAGCAATGATGTTTTAGGATTCAAGGCTAAAGTTCAAAAATTCCGTAAAGAACGTAATAAATCTTAAATACGATGGGAATACAGGAAATGCACATTGCTATAGATGTGCTCATACAGAAAATCAACTCAAATTCTAGAAGAGATATTCTTCCAGAAGAAAAGGATTTGGTCCTAAATTGGGTTATCCAGGAATTTATTTCGGATAATATTGAGAAGGATCGAGCAGATGGAGACTTTGGTTTCCATAACGATGAAGTAAACTCTGCAGCTTTGACTACATTATTAAAGCAATATGTGCCTTTATCTGTATTCCCTTCAAAAATTCCTAATTTGTATGAAGTAAAATTACCTGCAGATTTTAGGAATTTTCTATCATTTTCAGCAATCACAGTTCCTAGATACTGTTTTTCTGAAGCAGATAAATTAGCTCCTGAGACTGAAGAGATTACTAATTACATATATACTATAAAGGTCCCTGATCAAACAGGTTCGGGGCCTTTCTTTACTAGTGTTCAATTATCTCTGGGGACTGCTAATGGAGCTCATACCCACTCTAAGAATTCTGAAGGTACTTATGATTCAGCACTGAGGAGGTATTTATATCTTGCCCTTCAAGAACTACCATTCCAAACAGAATTGGTAAAATCAGTTAGCTGGGAAAAATTTCCTAAGAGGCTAAGACAAAAGGATACTATAATCATTGAAACAACTGAGAGATTAACATCTTTCTCTTTAAATGTAAATGGAACTGTTTTGCCTATTGTAGAGGTTCCAATTACTGAAACAAGAGTAAATAGGAATCATAGCTTCTCATCTACTTTTTCAGCACCTTCAAAAAGAATTAAACCTCAATATCTGTCTGTAGTAGAGAGTTCTACATTCGATAAAAGTAAGTTTAATGCACTGAATATAACGTTGGATGATAATGTGATTTTAATACCTAACGATGAAAAATTTCTAGTAACTGTAGGTATGTTAAATTACATTAGAAAACCTGCAGAAGTTAATTTATCTTTAGGCATTGATTGTGACTTGCCAGACACAGGAGATGTACATAATTATATATGTGCTAAAGCTGCAGAAGAGTTAATGTTATCGATTGAGTCACCGAATTGGCAAGCAAGATTTGAAACTAATAAATTAAAATAAACATGGCGCTTAAACAACGTTTTACAAAAGGTACTAAAGGCTACAATGGAGAGGTTTTCGTTGTTCCTGCAGTCGCTGCAGCCTCTGCTGCTGACATCGAGGCATTCGCTGCTTTGACAACCCCATTGGGGCAATTAGGTGTATTTGATGCAGAAACTAATGCGTTAGTTACAACTGCACTAGAAGAAGGACAGGAATTCTATGTTGCTCAATTGCGTTCAAGTGCGAACTCAACAGGTGGTGTAGAAGTGAAACGCTCTTCTCCTTACATCTACAATAAAAAAGGAATCTTTGCTTTGGACTATGTTGCTCCAGTAAAGGAAGTAAAAACTGTTACTTTGCCCGGTTACACTCCTACAGCAGGTGACGAGATTTCTATTAAAGTAATTGAAACTGCTGATCAATCTCATGTACCTCCAACTTTCACATTTACTTACAAAGTGAAAGCTGCTGATACCCTTCAAAAAATCTATGAAGGATTACGTGATGCGGTATTGAAACATCCTGAAGCTGTAGGTATTGGTGATGATTTATTCGTTACTGCTACTGCCAGTGCTGCTGGTTTAGTATTGACTCATAAATTTGATCAAGCTTCATTCCGTGTTGCAACTCCTGGATTATCATTTGACTATGCTATTGTAGCTAATACTACTCCTGCAGTCTACGGATCTGGATTCTATGACGAAATTGCTCAATTAGAATATGAAGGAGAAGTATTTGATGGAGTTACTACTCAATACCCAGGCGATGGTTTAGTACCAACTGATTTTGGAACTACTCAACGTTTCGCTGCTGAAGGTGTTCAGTATGCTAAGATTCAGGTAAATACTTACAAACATGAGTATTCTCCAACTCCGGTGAATCGTCATCACCACTTGAAGCACTTGGTTTTGGCCGTTGTTCAAAATGGTGCAGCTCAAACTCAACTAGAAACTGTATTTGGTTTAGCTGAACCAGAAGGATAGTACGATACTAATTCTATAAATAAGTGAATCAAAGTAGCGTAAGTTTAAATAACTTACGCTATTTTTGTTATATGGAGAAGCCAAGTAAAAGACCATCTTTAAACCAACTTGCTGAATTGCTTGCAGAAAGAGCAGGAAAGAAATATGATTTGGGGTTTAAAGAAGAAATGAAAGTTGCAATCCATTATTGGAGGCAGAGACTATTGGTCGATAGTCTTAATTCACGTCCTGAAGATAGAGAGTTCTTTAAAGTTTGGTTTGATATGAAACTTGAGGTTGCTCCTATCAGTACTTTTGAAGGGTTTCCTGAGAGTACTTGTATAAAAAGAACTGTTAACTGCCTTCCAAAAGCAGTGAGAGCCAATAGTACTATTGTAGATTTTGTTGGCTTCTTAAATAAAGAAAAGCGTATTCCTTTAACTAAATCCCTTCAGACTGCCAGGATATTAAATCAGAGTCAATTTAGTGGAGCTCAACCTAGGGCCATATTGATCAATGGATATATTTATACCATTAATTATATGGGACCAGGAATATCTGTAGCCATGATTCCTGAAGATATATCAGAAGTACCTACTGAAGGATTAGATTGTTTTGATTGTGCAACCAATAAGGATTTATGCTATACTGATGATAATCCATATCCAGTATCTGGAGATATTGCACAGAGAATAATTCAAGCAATACTTTCCACTGAGTTATCAAGAAATGTTGTAGACCCTAAAAAAGAAGAAGTTCCTGTAAGCAATGAAGAAAGGTAAAGTTAAAGATATTTTCACCCATCATGTAATTGACATGTATAGGGAGTACATAAAGAAAGAGATGGATGCAAACCCAAATCTTTATTTAGTGTATGATCGAGTTCTTTGTATTAAGGACCTACACCTGTTGTGTAAAAGAAACAGTAGAGGAAAAGAAGAGATAGTAATGAGCTATACCCTCTTCAGAAGTATTCTGGAAAAATGTAATAAGCTTATTATTGATGCACTCCTTACTGGGGAAAAATTCTATTTTGGTCACTCTCTTGGGTATATTGAAGGATCAAGAATAGAAAGGAACTTTGAAAAGAAAATGGTAAATTATAAAGCTACCAAAGAACTTCAGGAGGAAACAGGTAATCCTGAATTGGTAGTTTACCATACAGATAATACTTACTGTAGGATAGCCTGGAAAAAGCTTAGGACCTTATTAAATTCTGTATTCTATGAATTTGTTCCTACAGTTCATTTTAAAAGACAATTCAGTACTACATTAACTGCTAATCCTACGATTCAGTTTTTGTTTACTTTATATAAAAGACGTTAATATGATCATAAATTGGGTAACATCTGGGCAGGTAATGGCTAGGGTAGTCAGAAATACGAGACTATCTGATGATACTTATTTGGAGGATATTCCAGATTGGATTGGAGAAGCTATATTAAAGCTGAAGACTAGATATTCATTACAGCTTAATTGCGTAGACTTACCGGTTAATATGTGCCAGGTAAAGATGCCATGCGGAATCGAAGGACTGGCTGCAGTACTTTATGAAGGGAAAAGAATTCTGCCTTCAGTAAGTGATGGACCATTAATCTCTTCAGGAAATGCTCAGGGGACTACAAGTTTTGATAATGCATATCATTCCATATTGTATGCTCCATGTACTCCTCATAATTTGGATGAAACTTCTGTAAACAATTGGCCAGAGTATGTTAAATCATCTTCTTTGGTAGAAAAATGTGAAGTTCATCCTTCAATAAGGTATCGAGTAAACTATAATAAGCTTGAGATTGGAGCTAATTATGGAACTGTTACTTTATATTATTGGTCCATTCCTAAAGATGACTTAGGTTTTCCAATGATTCCTGATCATGAAGATTATAAAACTGCTATCTATTGGTATGTACGTTCTATGATGATTGGAGCAGGGTATCCTGATAGAGTATTCAATTTCCAATACTGTGACCAGAAATGGGAAATTCTTGCCAATAGGGCAATAAATGATATTAACTATCCTACTGTAGATGAAGTAGAAGAAAGTTTAATTTTAAATAATAGATTAGTTGACATTGGTACCGGATGGAGTGAATTTTTTAGTGTTGCTTCTGAAGGGAATTATGATAATTTTAGATGAAGCCATTAGCATTATCAAGACTGAACTCAATCCTAGAACGAAAAGAAAATTCAGCAATCTATGGTAAGAATGGTTTAGTCTATCCAAAAGTAAGAAACGAAAAAGGTTTTAAGGTGAGCTCTTCCAGCTTGCCTTATGACTATTATATAGGATGTATTGAAACTGATGAGAACCCAATTATCTTTACGGGAGATGGGACCAACTCTGCAATCGGTTTCTATGATGTAGATGAGGATCTATATGTTCCAATATTAGATGATGCCTCTCTCACATACAAACTTAACTTTAACCCTTCAGGATTCATTCAGGGGGAAGCTCGTAGAAACTATTTGGGTGAGTTGGAAATTGTGTGGTTAGATTCTCACAATATTCCTAGATTTCTAAATACTGAAAAAACTCTGCCTTCAGAACTCCATTTATTAAATCTGTTCATGTCAGCAGTTCAGCCGACATTAGAATTGGAGTTACTTCAAGGAGGGTTTTTGAAGAAAGGAGCTTATTATGTTGGTATAAAATATATTTCTGAAGACGAAGCAGAAACAGGTTACTTTACTCTTCAAGGTCCAATATATACATATAACCCTAATTATGGAGGACAAATAGATGCTAATACTTCTTTTAGTTTAAGATTGTCTGTAAATAATATGGATACAAACTTTAGTAAATTTAAGTTTGTTATTGTATCTAATATTGCTGGAGTAGTCACTGCAAAAGAAACAGACGAATTTCCGATGACTGGAAATGGTGAGTTTACTTATGTGTATTCTAATAATAATATAGGGACTGATACTACACTTGAAGAGGTACTTATACCCTCTGCTTTCTATGAGAATGCAAAAGCGATTACTCAGGAAAATGACATCCTATATTTAGGAAACACTTCAGAACCTGAGCAGGTAAATCTACAACAGTATTTTATTGATGCTACTTTAAAATGGACATCACAAATAGTGGATATAAAAGATCCAGATCTAAAATCTGGAAAGAAAAAGACTTTGAAGCATGGAGAGGTATATGCATTTTATGGTGTAGTGAGGTGGAAGAATGGACAAAAATCTGAAGCATATACCATTCCAGGTCCGACAGGTGGAAATACTTCCAAAGTAGGAAGGACTTTATTTGGAGGAGAAACTGTAACAGTACGAACCTCTGTTTTAAATGCAAATTGGACACTGACAGATTTCTCAATATTATCTAGGTCCGGAGAAGGTACAATGCTGCCATGGGTAAATGAAAATGAGAATTACCCTAATATACCGGAATTTGGTTCTCGTGCGGGACAGCCAGTAGTTCATCATATATTACCTACAGTAGGATGGTGTGGGAGAAATATGTATGATGATCCTATACCACCAGCTACAGCCAGTAAATATGGGGTTAGTGAACTTGACATACTTGGAGTTAAATTAGAGAATTTAAATTTCCCTCCTGAAATACAGTCTCAAATAGAAAGTATAGAAATATATCATGCTAAAAGAGAGTATGGTTCAACACTAGTCTACTCTCAAGGTGTTATGATTCCTTCAGCAATCAGTACTAGTTCCTTTGATTCTGGTAAAACTTCAGTGGTAGAAGCACTTGATGAGATTCAGACCAGATTTAGAAATGGTTATACTACAAATCAAAATGGAGTAAGATTAAATGCAGGAAACCCTTTCTTTACTGGAACTAACTTAATGTTCGATACTAATGAGGCAGACCCAAATAATTACTGGACTATTCCTTTTGATTATTTTTATGCATTTCATTCCCCTGAAACCTTAATTGATAGATTTATCCCCAATGGGTACCCTGCAATAAAGGGAAATGGATTTTTGGTTACAAAGTATAATCCCTCATTAGGAAAAGGATCCTCAATGAGAAAAGTTTCCAGGATAATGGATAGTACTGTTCCTTCAACAATATTTGATACCAATCCTGCTAATACTTTAATAATTGGGGAAAAAGCTTTCTATTTAGTAAATGACCAAAAAGGATATAATGTAGATAACGCTAAGTCTGAAGGGAAATTAGTAGTTCAAGCTATACAGGAGGGAGAGTCTTTAGCACCTTTATGGATTCCATCTGGGAGAGAAGAGGATTTAACTCAGGACGAGTATCTTACAATGGGGGATATGGTTAATTGTGTTATACGTGATGTGTACCCAAATTTCTACTCCAGAGAACTTGTAAAATTAGGAAAAATAGATTCTGAAGGAAAGGTATTCGGAGGCGATACTTTTATCTGTGAGTTTGGATTTAATACTATGGGTATTTATACTGCTAAAGAAGCTGAGTGGAAATTAGCAGATGGAAATCCTATAACAGATGTAAGCTTACAATGGTATCGTAGAGTAATTGTAGAGTCTACTAAAAATCTATGGCTTAGATATATCGATCCTGCAAATCCTTATGATAAATTTTTTCCTGGAAACATAAATCAAATATCCCCTGACCGTTTAGAATTCCCTAATAATGTGGAAATAAATACAGTCTCTATGCCGATTGGCAGTTCTGCTATATCTGGGTATTTGGATGGTATTATTCCATTTAATCCATGGGACAAAAATGTGTACAATAATCCCTTCAAAATAATTAGGTCTAGAAAGCAACAAAGAGAAAATAAATATAATTCTTGGAGAAGTTTCTTGGCACTGGATTATTTTGAAACTATAAAAGATAAAGGTGAGATTACCAATCTTCAAGGTTATGATGGAAACTTGATCATACATCATGAGCATGCAGTTTATCAAACAGTAAGCAAGACTACCCTTAATGGTGATATTCTTTCAGTTACTTTAGGTTCCGGAGATATATTTCAATTAGAGCCTAAAGAAGGTAAATCTTCTAGAACCGGTATTGCAGGACTACAGCATCCATTACATGCATCAATGAATGATTTTGGATACACATTTGTTGATATTGAGAAGAGAGTAATTTATGTCATTAATGAACGTGGCCTACAACCTTTAAATGGGGATTTAGATCCTTTGTTTAAGGAGGTTTTGAAGGGGATAGATGGTATTCCTTACAACTCTTTGAATGGAGTTGGCTTTGGGTACGACGAAGAAAATGATGGAATGCGTATCATATTTACTTTATTGAAGGGAGAAGAATCACTTACTTTCAGTATGGACCTACACTCAATGGTTTGGACTTATGGACATGATTATTTTCCTAATGCGTATATAAATACAAGAAACAAATTATTGAATATAAAAGATGGTAAGCTTTATAGGTTCAATGAAGGACCACATGGAGTATATCACACTTCAGAAGTATTTCCTTATTATATAGATGTTGCTTTTGTAAATGATTCAGCCTTTGTTCTTAATTCAGTGGTGTGGAGAACTATTGTCGAAAAGCACAATAATAGTCTAGAATACTTGGATGAATTATTTGATAAAACTTTTACTTCAGTAACCATTTGGAATGCAAACCAGTGTACTGGTAAAATAGATTTGAACAAAAATTTATCATTACCTTTAGAGCATAATACTCGATCTCCTGAATATAGATGGAACTTCAATAAATTTAGAAATCTGATTAAAACTCCTGGAGTATTTTTAGATACTATCTTTAATGATTTTAGAGTAAAAGATGGAATGATTAATAATAATATTCCATGGCACCAAAAAGATTTGATTATTGGAGACTATGTAATTGTTAGATTTGAATTTGACAATTTAGAAAATAATCAGATTACTGTTAATGAACTGAATATTGACATCAGTAAATCTCACAGATAATGAAAAGAAGAGGTAGCTTACAACAGCAATATCAATTAAAGAAAAAGAATTTAGGGGGCTTATTTGGTAAAGCCCCTACACGTACAGTGGATACTCAGAAATTAGGTGCCGCTGCAGGTATGGCCTCTGGATTAGTTAGTGCAATTGATCCTGGGGATGAAGATGGTGTTCAATCAGGAGTAGGTGCAGGATTGTCCGGTGCCCTTTCTGGGGCAGCAGCAGGAGCAGCTTTAGGTCCTATAGGTATGGCTGGAGGAGCTGTAGTTGGAGCTGTAACTTCATTAATATCAAATGGCTCAAAAGCTAAGGATCAGGAGCAAAAACAAATCAGACAGAAAACTGAGTACAACAAAAATGCTGATATTAATATAGCAAATAAAATAGCAGAAGACAGAACTTTATTGGGAGATCCTAATGCTATTATGTACCGTAAAGGAGGAACCATTAAAGGAGAGCCTGCTGGTAAATTTGCTCTCAAGGGAACTTTAGTAGGGCACTATAGAGGAATACGTTCCTCTTTACCTTCAATAGCTGTTACTCCTAATAGAATGATGGAAGATGGGGGAATTATTCCAACTGATAATGAAGGAAGAGCTGTAATTGAAGGACCTTCTCATGAAGAAGGAGGAATTAAAGTTCCAGAATTAGGTGTAGAGCTTGAAGGGGGTGAAACTTTAGATGGTAATTTTGTATTCTCTGAAGAGCTAGGATTTGCCGATCGTCATAAAAAGATAATGAAAGCAATGAAATCTTTGGAAAAAGATGACACTCCATTGGCAAAGAATACCTATAATAAACTTGTTGAACAGGAGGAAAAACTTAAAGCTCACCAAGAAATGTTAAAGAAACAACTTGGGGAGGAAAATGAAATTGATAATACTGCTGAAGAGATGAAAAATATAAATAAAACAGTTTCTTTCAAAGACCAGAAAGTACTGAAGAAAAAAGCTCTAGGAGGAAAGGTAAAACCTCTTGATGAATTAGCCCCAGTAAGACCTGAATTAAATTTGGCTACAGTTTATAAAGATTCTTTATCTAGAAATATGCCTTCTTCTTTACCTGAAAGAAACTATACTGGTAATAATAATCTAGACGCTACTGAAGAGGGTAATACTAAATCTGGTGTGTTAGGAAGTTTAGAAAAAGTGGCTCCTTATGCGTCTAACTTAATTAATGCATTCAGAAAGCTCCCTTCAGTACCTGAGCCTATCTTGAATGAATCAATAGCTCCAAGATATGTAAACTATAATGCTTCAAGAAACGAGGCAGTGAGAGCCGTAAGAGGAGCAAACAAGACAACTGCTTCCCAACTTTCTTCAAGCACTGCATCTCAAGCTGCGAATGCTGCCAACTTAGTTTCTGGTATTAGAGCAATAAATGAAGTGAATCAGACAGAACAGAATACAAATGCTCAAATTGCCAATAGAACTACTGAGAGAAATCAGGAAATTGCCAGAGAGAATAATGCAAAATTAGAATATGCTGAAGCACAAAAAGTTTCCAGACAATTAAGACAACAGGAACTAAATGCTGAGAATATTGCTAATTTTGGGGATAAGATACAATTACAGGTAAGGGACCGTAATCTAAGATCATTAGAAGATGATAGACTAATGCTTCAAATTGCTCAGGATAATACTGGAGCATCTTGGAGAGCAGGTAGAGATATTTTCAAAAGAAGATTAACTCCGGAGAGTTTTAAAGCATTAGATGAACGAATGGCTAGATTAGAAGAAATGAATGAAGAGGAAAGAAAAGCTACTTTAGATGCATTGAGATCTGGAGTTTCTTCATTAGGTGTATCTGGTGCAAACACACCATCTGTATTGGTTAATAGTTCAACCTCTAAGAAGAAAAAATAATGGCATTATACGATAACTATAGACAAGCTAATTCTTCATACATTTCCCAATTTGCAGGAAGTATTGTGCCAGAGGTTTCTGGTTTTGTTAATACTATGAAAAATAGGTATGAAGAAGCTCAGGAACAGGATGACATGCTTTATGAAGCAATGGGAAACATGATTCATCTCCCTTCAGAAGCAGATACTTTATATGCCAACGAATTAAAGCAAGAGTATGCTACACGAATGGCGGATAGAGTGCAAAAGGGAGACTATGAAAATATGGGCAGACGTACTAAACGTGATGCCCGTTCCTTTGTTACAGACTACAAACCTTTAGCCAATCGTCTTCAAGCATTCCAAACTATCCAGCAAAGAGTAATGGATGATGAGAATATATTCAGTCCTGAAAAGAAACAGGAGATATTAGGATATATTTCAGCTACAAACCAGACACCTAAAAATCCTGATGGCACCTTTATAAGGGACGCTAATGGTAAAGTAGCCCTTTCTGCTATAAAAGATTGGGCCTACGCAAAGGATGTAGATGTAGATAAACGTCTTATTGAAGTGTTGAAAGAAGTGGAGGCAGAATCTGTACAACAGGGATTTGTTCCTGATGGTCAAGGTTTATTGGTATCTCAAACCAATGAGGTTAGGACCAAAGAGGATTTGGCTCGTATGGCTTATGAAAGGATGAAGAGTGATCCAGAAGTAGCTGCTATGATTAAAAGGGATGCAATCCTTAAAACATATAATGTACAAGGAGATGCACTTAATTTTGAAGTAGCCTCAAGAAATAAATCTAAGTATGATGAATTGGTAGCATCTGGATTAAAACCAGAAGACATTAAAAAACTTGCTACAAATTCCGGCATGACCGTAGATGAATTAAAAGTAAAGCCGTATGACATGATTGAACAGGCTTACACTTCAAGAGGAATGTCTGCAGAACAGGCCAAGAGAGATTTTCTTCGAGTAAGAGTTGAGGAAGAATTAAAGCAACCTCATATTGATTTGGTATCTGATATTTTGAAGGTAGATAAAACAAAACTAGATGCTAGACAGGATCCTACTTACGCTGCTAAATTAAAATTTGAGTATGATAAAAAGCTTAAAGATTATGAAGCAGAAATGGAAAAGGCTGAATTGATTCAACAGTTTGTAGATGAGCCGGATGCTAAAACATTAGATTTTATTGAACTTCAAAAGAATTATAAAGAGGCTAATGATGCTTATGTTGAAGCAAATAATGTGTACAAAAGTCAGTTGGGAACTTTAATTGGGGACAAACCTACAATTGGAGCTAGTGTATCTGGGGTATCTCAAGAAGTTAAAAACTGGGATAACAGAATGAGTCTATATTTGAATAATTCTGAAAAGCAGACAGAATTATTAAATAAGATACAAGACATAAATACTAAGAATGAACTTCAAGCCCTCTTCAATAGACACTCTCAAGCTAAGGTAAAACTTCAGAGTGCAACTCAATCTATGGAAGCAATTCCTCAGACTGTTTATGATTCAGCTTTAGATAAATCATGGAAATTATATGAAGGTGCTAATAAAGATCCAAAATCCCGTGAGTACAAAACTAAGCAGCAGTATGGAGAGTATCTTAAAAAGAAAATAGAGACTGCTGATATTGGAAATGGATTTTTAGGAATTGGGTGGCAAGATAAAAATTCAAAAGGATTAATTAATATAGATCGTGCATTTAATGTTTATTTAAGAGAATTGAATGAAGGAGTTAAAGCTAATCGGGGCCGTACTCAATCTGCAGTATCTGTATTTGAGCCTTATGGCAGTGGTTACGTTAAAGAAATGAGTCAGATGTTTACTAATTTGGCTGCTGGAAGTCCTAATACTTTTGTTGATAAATCAGGAAAATCTTTCTCGGAAGCTTTAGATAAATTTGCTGATGAGAATGACTGGAAAGAAAGTGATAAAAGAGCTTACATGAATAATCTTCGTGTAAGAATGGCTGATCAACTTTCCCCTTCAGGACAGGCACAATTCGTTATATCCTTACCTGATGGGAGTACACAAGTATTTGAGAATAGTTCTTTCGGTACTACAAAAGCAAAAGAGATGGCTGCCCGTATGATGGAGAGTACTGCTCATAACTTTACTCAAACAGAAAGAGCTTACCAAGCTGCAAACGTTGCCCGGTCCTTTGGAACACAAGAAATTATTTATACTGATGATATTCTTTTAAATAATGCACGTATAGGTCAGGTAGTAGATTTAAATGATAAATATGCCTTTAAAATTAATACTAGTTCTAAAGGTTCTCTTCATGGAGCTCCAACTACAGGAAAATTATTAGTTAAAGATCCTCGTACAGGAGACTATAAAGAAGTAATGCCTGAAACAAATAATCTTACTCTTGAACAGTTGAGAACTACATTAGGTATGGAGTCATTCAACAGTATTTATAATAGGCAATAGCGATTATAAGAGTATAATATAACAAAGGGACTTGCAGAAATGTGAGTCCTTTTTCCTTATATTTGTTTGTAATAAAAAATTCATTGACATTATGGGTAAAAAACGTAGTCCAGTCTTTAAGATAGAGGACACTATGAAATCATTGGGAGTTCCTGATATTAGGACCTCGCAAGCTGTTCAAGATGTAAACAAAGAAAGAAAAACCAGATTAGAAGCAAACTCATATCAACCTGATCAATTAAATCCTACCTATAGGGATTTGAAGTATGATAAGGAAATTTATAGTGAGTTGCTTAATCCCGGCCAGTGGAGTTTACCTACTCAACAAATGGATGATGCAGTATCTGATAATCAGGGTACTTTAAATCGTCTATCTAAATTTGCTACTAGGATTCCTCCTATACTTACTGCAAAATTCCTTTCTCAAACTGCTTCATTAGCTCATGCTATAGATAATAAAATCTTAGGTAGAGATGATGAGAATGCTATGACCGATGAGAAGCTGGCAGAAACAATGGCCAGTTATCAGGATATAGAAAATGTTGTTAAATCTGAATGGCTACCCGTCTTTGAAAATTCACGTTATAAAGATGCTCCTCTTTTAGAACAATTAGCTACTACTCAATTCTGGGCAGATACTATGTCTGATGGTGTTGCATTCGTTGGTGCAATGGCTGTTGGAACTAAAGGTCTTGCTGGGGCCGCAGGAAATGTAGGTAAGGCATTTAGTTTTATTCCAGCCTCTCAAAAGGTAGTAAAATTTGGTAATATGGCTACCTCTTTTGGTGTAGCTGGAGCCAATGCCGCCATGACTGCATCTATGCAAGGAGAACAAGCATATACCCAATTATATGATCAACTTCAACGTACAGTAGATCCAGAAACTGGAATGCTGTATGAAAAAGAAAAAGCACAACAGAAAGCTTCTGAAGCAGCAGCCAAAACATTCAATGGTACATTCTGGGTACACACTATTCCTGCTCTATGGGAAACTAGAACTATCCTCTCATTAGGAAAGAATCTAGATAATGCAATAGGTACTGAAGCGAGAAAGAAGATAATGGATCAGCTTTCAAGTGGTAAGATGACTATTCAGCAATTATATGCTAACCCTTCAAAATACCTGAATAAAGGAATATTATCTAGTGGAGCAAGACAAGCTGGAATAGGTGCACTTATTGAAGGTCCTTATGAGGAGAATATTGAGAATGCAGTAGTAACCACAGCAATTGATCAGACCATTAATAATACTGATGGAGATTTAATGGATACCATTGGTAGTTATTTAAATAATATGATCGATAACTTCCAGGATAAAGAAGCTCTTACTGAAATGGTAGTGGGTTCTATTATCGGGGGAGGTATGGGTGCTGTAGCTGGAGCAGGAGAAGCTAGAGGATTTAATCAAGCTTCTAGAAATTTTGTAAATGGTATGCAGGCAGCTGATAATTTATATTTAGCCAATGTTAATGCACCATTTAAAAGACACGAAAAGGACCTTACTGATGAGAATGGAATTACTTACAAACAAGGTGATTTAGTTCTTGATAAAGCAGGAAATCCAATAGTAGATCCTGCATCACTTACTCGTTTAGCAAAACAAACAGTAGCTGACCAAAACTTAGCAGATTCTGCTATGAATGCTTTTCTTACCAATAATCCTGAGACTTTATGGATGAATGAAAATCTGTCTCTTTCTTCTTCAGTATTCTCTGAAATGGCAAGAGCTGAAGCATTTGGAGATACTCCAGAAGGGGCCATGGATTTATTGGCTTTAAGATTAGAGAAAAGATTAGATGAGCTTGAAGCGGAGAGATCTGTAGGGAAGGAAGCAGAAGGGTCTACTGAATCCCCTTCAGAAGGAGTTGCTCCTACGCCGGCATCTGCAGAGGCTAGTGCTATTCTTTCCCAAAGAAAAAATAATATTAGAAATAGGATTAAAGAACTGGGAAGGGCATATCAAAATTCTAAAACAAAGATTGATAAAAAGATTGGGGTTAACAGCTCACCTGAGTATAAGAACTTTTTAGATGTTGCTCATAAAACTTTATTTTACGAGGAAACCAAACGTGCTACTTATGATCAAATTGTTGCTGATTTAAATGAACAACTTACTGATCCATTAGCAGACCAGCAAGCATTAGCAGCAAAGATTAAAACTATTTCTGATAATAAGGAAGCAAGTTTTGAAGTGAGTAGAAAACTTCTTAACAATACTTTAGAAGCATTCAATGATTGGATGGCTTCTGAGAATTTTATTAATGAAAATAACCAAACTAAGATTAGGTTAGATAGCAAAGAAAATAAGACTACCAAAGAAATATCAGAATTAAATAAAGCAAACTTCAATATTGGTAGAAGTATTTATGCCAAAGGAAGTTTTGCTGATTATTCGGACCCTCGTATTACTATTGAGCCTATTCAAAGGGTAGGACAGAATACCGGTCGTACTGCTGAAGTATATCAAAATATTGGTAAAGAGAAAATCAGTAAAGGAAGTTTTGACTCCTTCTTAGATAATAACCAGTATGATGAAGCATTAAACTCTCTCAATAAAATGAATGAGAAGGATAATGAGGTTATCTCTAAAGTAGATACTAAATTATCAGAAAAGGACAATCAGATTGAAGAGGCTGATCAAGCTATCACAGATATTATGAATCTAGATGATAGTATTGATGAATTTAATCCAGCTACTTTTACTCCTGAACTGGAGGAAGCATTCCAGAATTTAGAAAAACTAAAAGCTGACAGGGAGAAATTGGTTCAGATTAAAACTATGGCCGATGAGAAATCCTCTGCTCCTTATTCTAAAATGACACCTCAACAGGTTGCAGATGAAATTGAATTTGAGTATGCTGAAAGTTTATCTGAAAAGGCTAATCATATTGAAGCAATTGCCATAGATGACTCTGGGAATATTAGAGAAGATTTTGTAGAAGTAAGTTCTGTAGACCGTGCCATAAGAGATTTAGAAACTCTTATTGATGGAATTTCTGATATTAAAGGAGATGAAACTCTCTCTGCTAGGTACAATGAATTAAGGACCAATGCTGAAAGGTTATTGGATCTTATGAAGAGGGTTAGAGAAGAATCAATTCTTAATCAAAACAATTTATTAGGTAAACAGAAAGCAATTGCTAATAATAGAGCAGAGCTTTTAATAGACACTATTCTTTCCCCTTCAATAGCTGCAGTATTCAATGAAGTACTTGGAGGAACTTTAAACAATAGAATTACCCAGATTAGAAATCTGAAGGAAAATAAGCTGGAAGCTGTTCTGGCTTTAATTACCTATGTAAAAGATAAGGGGAAATCTACGCAATTAACTAAAGCCTTAAAGGGTATTCAGAAGTCTAGTAAAGATAACTTTGCTAGTATGCTGAAGGACCAAGCTAAGAATACTACTCCGATAACTAAGCAATTTAAAAAGAACCCTGCATCATCTTTAATGTCTGCCTGGTTGAAATTAAATTATACTTTCCAAGATAGTGTAGGATTGATCGATATATCTAAAGGATCCCCTTATAGTAAATTTGAAGCTAATAAGGACTATAGTGAGTTACTGGATTTATTGAAAACATCCCCAGTAAATGTCACAGGATTACCTTCAGGATTATTAGAACCTTTTGTAGAGGAGGCCAGAAGGGCAGATGGTGCAATCAGAATGCAACTGTTATTAAATGGTAAAACTGAAGCACCTTCTCAGATGGTAGCTTATGCTAAAGATTCTGAATTTGTTCCTACTCCACAGCAGGAAATTTCTGCACGTGAAATGGCCAGTTGGTTAAACTCCAAAAAATCAGATTCTCCTTATGGTAACTGGGGGTACTTGAGAGGGGTTGCGGGTACCGGTAAAACTAATATTGTACTTAGATGGGCACTAGAATTAGCTGGTATTCCAGTAGAGGACATCGTGGGTACTGCACGTGTAGAGAGTGCTGCCAGAGTTTTACAAAATTCTATCGGAGCCAAAACTGTTGTATTCAATGATCTCGATCTAAATATTATATCAGATAATACAAATCTTATTATCATAGATGAGTATGCGACAATCGATACTCAAAGATTAAGAGCTTTTGAAAATGAGGTTAGACTGTTAAATCAAACTCGTGATCATAAAATCAGTGTATTATTATTAGGAGATCCTACTCAGATTACTCCAAATGGTTCTGTAGAATTTGACCTTATTGAAGTAAGGGCAGATAATTCTCCAAGTCACCAAACTGAAAATATACAGCATTTCACTCCACTTACAGTAGTTTATAGAAGTGATGTTTCTGGTGTGAATGAAGTATCTTCTTACTTCCAAGGAAATAATAAAGATGTACCCACATTATCAGTTCGTGCTTCAAGCCCTATTGATACTCCTCTTGCTATTGGTGCCCATGTAACCCCAGTGGCCGGGAGTATTGAAGAAACAATTAAACGCAACCAAGCTGAGGAAAATAATTCAGGGACCAAACCTCGATCAAGAGCAATCATTGTGGGTAAACCAGATCAGGCTAAGAAGTATGAGCATATTCCTGGAGTGGATGTTCTTTGGGTAGTAGATGCTCAATCAAGAACATACGATGAGGTATATGTAGACATTGAAGCAGGTGATTACCCAAGTGCACCTAATAGAAATACAGCAATGTATACAGCTATTTCTCGTGCTAAACAATATGTTCAAGTAGTTCATAAAGGGACCAATAATGTGGATTCTTCTTTACTGACTGAACAAAATGTAAATCTTGGAAATATTCAAGAGGCAAAAGAAGAATTTACCAAGAGAAAGAATGCTGAGATTAAGTTTCTAGAAGATCTTAAAAATGGCAAATCTCTTAAAGCTCCTACTGCCGAAAAAGAACCAGAAGCTAAGGTAAAAGTCGCTCCTGCACCAAAGGTTATTTCAAAAGATCCTGAACCTTTAGTTGAGACAGATGAGGAATCGGATATTGAAACTACTGAAGAAAAAGAGGTAGAAACTATTATTGAAGGGGATCAAATAGTTACAGAGGTAGAAACTAAGAATGAAACAGAGAATGATTACTCTACTGGAGCAGATGGAAATCCTAATATTCCGGTAATAGGAACATCTACTACACTTTCCTCTTCAGACACATTGGTGAGTGAACCTAATATTGATACAGAAGCTTATAATGCTGCAATTAATGGTCTTATTGAAGGTAATGAGAATATAGTATACTTCCTAAATGAGGACGGGAATATAGAAAGTTATGTTTTTAGTCCAAAAGCAGATAGGTGGATTAAATTAGGTTTTTATAATACAGATAATCCTTCTAGCATTCACCCTAGTCTTAGGGATTCAATGCAGGGTAAGAACAGGGTACCAAAAGGTTTTATTAAGGAAATAAACAGAAAAGGTAATGTATGGTCCATTGAGGATCTTCAAAACCATCCTTCAGTAATTACTACAGGAACATTGAATGGCTTTACCCCAATGAAGTTTAATTATTCC
Source organism: Sphingobacterium sp. (assembly GCA_040392285.1). Taxonomy (GTDB): domain Bacteria; phylum Bacteroidota; class Bacteroidia; order Sphingobacteriales; family Sphingobacteriaceae; genus Sphingobacterium. Next base: position 74,013 of record JBEBWF010000010.1, read on the forward strand.
CCTACTCCAAATGAAGGAAAAGGGGATAATAATATTGTAGATTGGTTAAAAGATAAGTTCAAGGATTTCTTTGGATTATCGCCTGAGCAAAAATCAAGAGAGAATAAAATATCATTTAAAATATTCTCTGCTACTGAATTATCTAGACAAGGATATATAAATTCTAACTATGCCAAGAATTTAAAACCAGGTCTTCCTTATATGGTTATAGGTGGTAACCAGACTGAAGGAGGATATGAGCATGCATTCTTTGTACCATTACAGCCAAAGGCCCTATCTGAAGATTCTTCTCAGGTACAGGTTCTAAGAAATTTTAGGGACTCAGTTTCTCGTTTCCAAGATTTGACTAATATTAAACTAGGAACAGATAACTTCAAAAATCTTATTGCTTCTTTAAAAGCAGGTCTTGAAGTTAGAATGGTAGAAACTGAGTCTGGAAATGTCCCTCAAGTATTTGTTAAGGAGAATTTTTCTTATGAAGATTTTGTGGCGGATATTGAAAGAAGACAAGGTAAAACAGAAATTAAAAATCCTTTAGAAAAGTTGGCTGAACAGGATAGAGAGTCCGCAATTTCTTTAGGTCTACAAATAGCTTCTCAGATTTATGGGTACAAGAAAGCTCCTATGGTGTATACTGAGGAGGAATTCAATCAATTAAATGAGGGTGTAGAAACTGGAGGGGAGTATATAAAAGTAGAAGCTTCTAGAGAATTTGATATAGATGGCAAGCCTATCTATAAGTATTATGCTTATAGACCAATGGATGCCCAAGGTAAGTCCCCAAAATCAGTATACAAGTCAGGGTATTCTCTTGACCCTTCAAAAGGAGTTGCTCAAAATGCCATTAATCAATTAGCAAAATCTAATGAGTATGTAGGTGGTACAAGAATTCGTGTTCCTCAATATACTTCTAATAAAGCTGCTCGTAGATTATCTGGAACTGGTAAATCTTTAATGTCTGGATCCGGTGGGGGTGCACGTATTCAAGGTATGTTGAACTTATTAAAGACTCATTTGGCAGACTTTGGAATGCTTGATGAGAACTTTACTGAAGAGCAAGTACTGAAGAATTTCAAAAGATTAGTTAAAGAGGCAGCAGGAACTGAAGCAAATGATTATGCTGTGTACAGAGATTCAATTGCACAGATGATTAGTGAAGTTGAAGACCCTACTTTAAGAGAAGAGTTAGAAGCTAAGTTTAGTGAAATTGAACAGAGGAAAGAAACTCCTCCAATTACTCTGGAAACTCTGGATAAGATTGTTAATCCTTCAAATTTTGAAGAGACAAGACATAAGATGTCCGAGTCTACAGATTACGTCAACCAATATGGTGAGAAAGTCTCCGGCAGGACCTATCTTCGTACTCCATTAAACAGAGAAGTGTTTAATCGATTAGGAAAAGATCCAATAACAAATAAAGAAGAATTAGATAGATTGGTAACTAGTAGATTAAATTCTGTAGACCAAACTTCTGCAAATGTAAAAATCAATGAAAATACTCAAAGCAATCGGGAAACTCCTGTTAGAAACAGCGAAGTTCCAGTTGAAGAAACTGTTTCGCAAACGTCGATCTTAACTAAAGAGCTGACAGAAATATCTGGAAAACTTAAAGATCCTTCAATCACTTCAGAAGAAAAGAAACAGCTTTTGAAGAGAAAGATTGAAATTACTAAGCAATTAAACTCACGTGCCTATGATGCGAACTCAGCACGCCCTGTTGTTGGTAAAGAGAAAATATCAATTGACAAGGCAAAGAAATTATTCAAAAGGCTTATACCTTCAGCTTCTGAGGAAGACCTTGTATTTCTTTCAAAATTAGTTTTAGATAAGTTTGCTAAACCTAATGAGAATTTACTTGGTCTATACCAAAATGGAAGGATAGGTATTCTTACTGATAATAATGAAGTATCTGAACAGGTTTTAAGACATGAGATATTTCATAAGATTTTCCATGAGTACCTAACTGAGACTGAAAGAAGAAAGCTTATTGATGCATTAGGTGGCAGTGAGGGCCGATCTATTATTGAAGTGGAAGAGGAACTTGCTGATTTATTTATGGTATTCCATAATGGAGGGGATACCTGGCTATCTAATTTCTTCAAGAGGTTATTAAATAAAATTAAGAGATGGTTTGGTTTAATTGATCAACATGAGTACACAATAAATAGTGTATTCCAAAATATTCTTGAAGGAAGATATGGTAAACAATTGGATCCATTCCCAAGAGAAAGAAGAGCTTATTCTGATGTAGGTGATTTTGGTAATGTTGCCAACTACAAAGAAGCATTGGGATTAGTCAGAGGAGTAGTTTATAGGGATGTTATTAAAGGCGATGATCTAAGCATACCTCCTTTAACCCTTCAAGAAGCATACGACCATACTGCATCTGTACTTCAGGCTCAATTAAAAGCTAATAAATTAGACATTTTAGATAATCAAGAAACCATTAATTCTTTAGATTCAGTAGAAGATGCTGAGTTGATTGAGGAATTGAATTCTTTAAATGATAGTTTACTTGAAACAAATGCCATTTTAGAGAAACTTTTCCCTAGTAAAGAATTTTCTTCTAAAGTTTCAATGCACGTATTTAGGGAGTTATGGAAAGATCTGTATCCTAACTATGAATTTGTTTCTAAAACTCCTGCTTTTGACTCTGATAAAGAACTTGCAGACTTTATTAATATAGATGAAATGACTGCAGATGAGATTGAAATGGCTCAATTATCTGGGCTTAAAGATTTCATTATGCAGTCTGATACTGTAAGTCAGGAATCTAAAATGACTGAGAAAGTAAAGAATTTCTTATCATTTATTTATAATGACAAGAAAGGAAATACTCCTGTAAATAATAGATTGGCTTACTTTGCAGCGATGCGGGGGATTAAAGAATTACTACCTTCAGAAGCTCCTCTTGAAGATCAAATTAGATATGAGGCAGAGAGATATGGAGTAGATTTAGATTCATCTTCTAATGTTGCTGCGGTATTGCGTTCAGTATTAAATCTTCTCCATGAAGCGACTACTGAAGTGATGACAACTAAGATCCCTGGAGAAAAAGCACCAGTACTTCTAGAACTGAATAAAAAGTATAATTTCCTAGATGAGAATACTTATGTTGATTCATTGGGCCAGACTTTAAATAGAGTTGCAGGTCAATCTACTAGTAGTTTCTTAGATACTGTTATTGCAAGAGAAAATCGTATTGCTGCAGAGAATGAAACTGAAGTCTCACCTGAGATTTTGAAGAGAACTGTTAATGCTTCTTTCCGCCAAATTATTGCAAGAGAGACTGCAAGAGAGTTATTTACTTTATTCCTTTCTCAAACTGAGGCAAATTATATGATTGGCGAAAGGGACAGCTATTGGGATGAAGAATTTGGTGGATATGTAAATAAGAGAATGTACAAATCTGCTCAGAATTTTGGGTCAGAAAGAGCAACTACTGCAGAAATAGTAGATATTATTACAGATAATTGGGGTAAGATTAAAGTACAGGATTGGAAGAAATTTGATGCGGAGAAGGACCCTAAAAAGAAACTTAATATCTTCTTAAAGCAAGTTTTGAACCTCCGCGGAATTGGGGATATTAATACGTTTAAGGCCGCGGATACAGTAGCATCTATTGAAGCATTTAGAACAGTTGTTACCGAGGCAACTAAAAATGGTATTAAGACTATTTCGGATCCTGAGACAGGAGATGAGATTGCAATGGATGCGGGGTACTTAATTCAAGAGGAACCAAGATTGCTTAATTTATTAACTTATGCTATTACCAGTGACTCTTTAGCTTCAAGACCTACTACTCTAAAAGATACACAGGGTAAAACTAGATTTGGATTCTTTAATGGTTCTCAAGCAAGAGAGGTTATTAGTAGGATGATTAAGTTTGTTCGTAATGATGGATATGCAAATTTATTTCCAGGTAAAGATCTTAGGCAAAAAAGAATTAATTCTCTCCCTGTTCATTTAAGAAATAAATGGGGATCTAAGAATATTTTTGTCAATGGAGTAAATGGTATCTATGAAATTAAGGACCATGATGGTATTCGTAGCAAAGGAAGAAATGAATTTGGTATCGGGTACTCAGATGAAGGAGATGTAAATTTCATTGAAAGGAATTTCTATTTTGGTTTCTTAGATTATATGGGGGCCAATACTTCTTCTATTGAAAAGCCTAAATATGTTCAATATTTCTATACAATTTCCAATAGACCTAGAATGGCTGGTGCTGAAGTTGATGTATTGGATAATACCGGTATAGAAAAAGCTATTGAAAATATTGTTGATCAAACCTTGGAGCAACCAAATATTACCAATATAGAAAACTACGATCCTTCAAAAATGATCAATGCTTCACTAGTAAAAGCTTCAATAGAACAAGTTATAGGTAAACCATTCACTAGAGAAGAATGGAATACTTATCGTAAAATTGGGTTTACTCCAGCGCAAAAGAATAAAATTGTTCAAATGACTAAAGCTAAACTTCGTGTCAAAGCTGAAGAGTTTATGAACAAAATGGAAATGGAGGGACTTGCTGACCAAATTCTACATGGAAAGGGTGTAAACCTATTGAAGAGTAGGAAGTCAATGCCTAAGATTGCTTATAATGAAAATGAGGCAATGTATCTTGATGAGGAAGGCAATGAGATCCCAATGGTAGATAGAGAAAGCTTCTTCAATAGAGATGACTTTAAAGCAGCCTATTCATTTGTTGCAAACAACTATTTAAATAGTTATTTCCTAAATCAACTTCCTGTTGGTAACTACAACTTCTTCAAACATGCTGGAGACTTAGTTAAGCGTATGTCAGGTGTATTTGCTCCAGGTGCCAAAGGACTTGTTATGGATAATAATGCATTTATGGCACCCCAATTTAGGTTAGCTGTAATGTCAGATCCTAAGCTTTTGAAGGAAGAGATTGATAGTGTCTTCGGTGATACTAAATTAAAAGAATGGGCAGGGAATGAAACAGATTTAGCAGATGCCCAAGGCTTTATGACACCAGAGAGAGCACGTCAAATTGAAATTGGATTTGGAAAAGCATATAAAGTAGGAGCAGTTGTAAAACCGGCATTCTATGGACAGGCTACTATTATGGATGAGGATGGGAATGAGGCACAAATACCAGTGATGGTTAAATACTCTTCAGTAATTCTTACAGATGAACTTGTCAGTAGATTCCCTAAATTAAAAGCACTAAGGGAAGCTATGGAAAATCAACGTGTAGATGAATTGGTTTTTGACTCAGCTAATAAAGTGGGTGTCCCTATTGTAAAAGATGGAGATACAAATTTAAGAAGCATGCCGGGGCCTAATGAAGGAGAATTTAATATTTCTATTCCTGATGGAGCTGTATATAATTTGAATAATGAAAATTTCAGACTACAGCTAAATCCTGCAGCAGAATCTTACGGAAATATTTCCTTCATGACACAGTTGGCATACTTCATGAATACTGGGCACAAATTACACCCAGATAAGGAAACTCAAGTTAAGAACGAGAAAGCTGCAGCTTTGATCTATGAATCTTTTGGCAGATTGGTTGAATTAGGAATAGAGAAAATGAATAGATCTATTTCTAATGGTAAAATTAAGAAACAGGCAATTCTTAATACTTTAACAGGAGATGAGTCTATAGCCATTGCAACTATTCTAAAAAACGGAGGTAGTTATAATTTACCACAAATTGTAGATAAGGCACTTATTCAACTAATGAATACATTTGCTAAAAATACAATTCAACCTAAATTTAAAGGAGGTCACTTTACCCTTCAATCAGCCTATGGAGTTGAGATATTAGGAGAAAGTAATGATAATTATTCTGAAGATCATAAAAATGGTCTTAATCCTGCAGGTAAAAGAATTTCTAAAAACTTAAAAGGCACGGCGCGCGGATTAAAGTATAAGTATATCCCAGAAAAAGGATTTGTTGCAGAGGTATTAGTATCTAAAGAATTTGCTTCCAAAGTTAAGGCTGGAGATTTCTTATTGCCAGATGCAATGGGTTTCCGTATCCCATCTACTGGTCTTCACTCTTCAGTAGCTTTACAAGTTGTTGGATACTATGATAGTAAAGACTCTAACGTAATTATTGCACCTCCTGAATTAGTAATTCAACATGGTTCCGATTTTGACGTGGATAGTTTATATGTCTTAGGACGTGAAGTAATTCAAGGAGATACTTATAAAGATTTAGGGTTTCCTAATGGTACTACTCCAGGATATTTTGAAAGGGAAGATGGTAAAGGTCTAGAATTTAATAAAAAGAATTTTGAATCACAATTGGCATCAATCCCAGACACAGATAAGAGAAAATCTGAGATTGAATCCATGTTTAGAAGAAATTCTATTGCTGAAGGATTTATCTCTGTTATTTCGGATATTAATAATAAGCAGACTATCTCAGAACCAATTTCACCTCAATCTATTAAAGAAGCATTTGCAGAATTAGGTGGTCTAAAAGCTAATGATAGTGTTGATTTATCTAATGTTTTAGATAATATGACAGTATTCAATTCTAACTTCCAAGGTGCTAAATTGGTGGGTATTTTTGCCAATGGGGCCAAAGCTCTTGCTTATATGATGAAAGCAGGAGAAAATGGATCTTACCCTTCAATACCTTTACTTGAGAAAGAAGGTAATGAAGATGCAGGGTTGAAATTATTTGGAAATAATTATGATAAGTTCCAAGAAACTGCAGGTAATTTTACAATTTGGCAAGTACTGGATGCGTTGATCAATACTTCTGTGGATAACGTAAAAGATCAAAATCTATACTTAATGAATGCAACTGATGCTACAGGTAAGTACTATATTGGTGGTCTTTCACTTGGTATTCCTTTATCAGACTTGATTGAGACTATGCTCCAGCCGGTAGCTCTTGAAGTGTCACATAATAAAGGTAAGATTAATCTACTTCCTGCAATGTTACTAACTAGGTATAATGAAGTATCCTCTTCTCCAGTTGGGAGTAAAGAAGATCTTTATTTAAAAGCTGAAGACAGACAGGTTTCAAAAGAAGCAGCTAAAAAAGTAAGAAATAAAAGATTATCTGAGCTTACTACTGAACAGGAAATATTAGATCAGGTAGCTATGTATCGACAACTTGACAGATTACATAGAGTATCTGAGGATATTTCCAAGTTCTCATCTTCTATCGGTATACTTCAGAATATGCCAGTAACCTATACAGATATTGTTAAGATGGATGAACGATGGAACTCAATGTTTGAGCTAGGGCCAGAGGGAAATATTTTATTCGATGATGAGGGTAATGCAAATACTAAGAGAAGTTTCTCTTTTAATATTGATGGATTATTTAAATCACAGCCAAATATTAAATCTGCTTATGATGCATATTTAATAGCGAGAAATACAGCTTTCAATAGTTTTGTTAAGCACCATCCTGTTTTAAACACATTGGCAGAAAAACTTTCTAAGGAAAATGTAATTCAAATTACCTTTAAAAATGCTGTATCAGATTTAAAGAATGAACTATTCTCATATCTTTTGTCTTCAATGTATTCTGAAGAGTTATCAGATCAGGAGAATGTTACCTATAAAGATAGAACAGGAAAAGATAGAACATTGGTGGGTAAGTTTGCTTGGTCTCATGATTTTGCTAAAAGATTAGAGCAAGTGAAAAATATGTACCCGGAAAATCCTTTCTTAAAATCTATTTCTATATCTAAGAACAGGGGAGTATATGGAATTAACTTTAATCAAACTGCAGGAAAAGATGTTATGGAAACATTTGAAATGCAGGAAGGATTTAATACTCTTCCAGATGAAGTTATTAATATTTTTGAGCCTGGAGAATTAAGAGAAGGATTAGTTAAATATGCAGTTCTTAACTTCGGTATGAGATTTGGTGTAACTAACTACTCTTCATACCTAGATGCAGCCTCTCTTTCTAGATTAGATGATTATATAAATAAGAATGTAAAAGGATTTTTGGATACAATAGACATTAATACAATTGATGCATTTACTGAAAGAAGTCCATTAATAGACAATTTCTTAGATCAGGTTGTAATTAATCATCCAGAAGCTCTTCCTACCTTCAGAAAAAGAGATAATCAACCAGAGCAAAAAGGTACTGGACCAAAAGGAGAGAAACTATTTTCTGGATATGAGAACGGGATATGGTTTGACCGTAAATTCTTGGTGACAGATGATAATACTAAAATTCCTGTGTATACCAAAGAGACAAGAAACGGATCAAGTAGACCATTCAAGTTGGTTAGAACTCTAGATACACCTACAGGAAGAGTAGCTTACTACCAACAATTAGGTTTCAAGAATTTCATTGGAGGATATAATGCTATTCCTCTTCAAAAAATGTCGGAAACTAAAATTGAATTGTTTGATGGAAGTAAACTTCATATTCCAACAGACAGAATGGATAATACAATTCATCAAGTTTATGACTATCCTGTAAATCTTTTGAAGAGAGGAGATTCAGTGTGGGTTTACCCTTCTTCAGACCCTACACGTCAATCAGGAGTTCCGGCCAAAGTAGTGTCCTCTACAGTAAATCCAGGTCAGAGAGTTCATACTGTAAGGGTAGAATATCTTTCTGAAACAGAAACTGAACTGACAAAAGCAGAGTATAAAGCAGGTCCATTGATCGCAGAAATGCAGTCTAGATTTAAAGTTCCTGTTAAAGCTGTACTTGCTAAGGACATGCCGGCAGGAGCTGAAAATAGTAAAGGTGCGATTAAAAATGGAGTCATTTATCTAAACTTCTCATTAATTAAAACTGATGCAGATTTAAATGAAACAGCATTCCATGAAATTGCTCACCCTATTGTTGCAGAAATTGCTAAAAGAAATCCTGTTTGGTACAAAAACCTGAGAGAGGAACTTAAAAACAATCCTCAAGGAAAGGTTATTCTTGAAGCAATTAAAGAAAAGTACCCAGAATTGAATCCAGAAGAACAGATACAAGAGGCCATAGTTAGTTTAGTGGGAAGATACTCTGCTGAGAATAGAGCTATGGGATCTAAGTTAAAAGGGTATATCAAGAAAGTAAAAGAGGCTATAGGTAAATTTGTGAGACAATTTCTAGAGGATGTTCTGAAGACGAAAGAAATTAGGGCAATTGAAGATTTGGCTGATGAGAACCTGGCGGATGTGAGCTTAAATGATTTATCTGTTTTAATAAGTTCTGCAGGTCACGAATTTAAACTAGATTTGTCTAATCAAATTAATGAAGACTGGAATACCCAGAGAATTAATGAGATTGAAGAGAAGTTAATTAAAGAAGGTCGTATATCATTTACATGTAAACTATAATGGCAGGTTGTATAAATGGAATTCAAAATATAGAGATTAAGGCTCCAAATGGGGAGCCTTCTACTCTCTTTCCAATGTTGGCTAGAAGAATGGATATTAATGATGCTTACAGAGCATATTTATTATCTGAGTCTCCAGCAGTCAGAGAATCTAATGGTTTCACACTTCAGAAGAATGGAGAAGTTGTTTTTGAGGAATTAATTGCTGCATTGGATACGATTGAGGTAGCCTATAATTTTAAATCAGAGGAAGAAATTACTCCTCAGACTAAAGAAACCAGAGAAAGTGTTATTGGGCAAATTATAGAAAGAGCAAAATCTATAGTTTCTCCAGAAGAGGATTCTGAAGGAAATCAAGGAGACTTTTATGGGATTAAAGATGCTGCAGGGAATGTGGTAAATCAATTTGCCAGGGTGTCTAATTTCATTGGGAATTTTATATATTCAAGAGGCAGAAAAACTAAAGACGAGAATGTATCTCTGATCGACTATTTGGTAGACAATAAAGTCTCCAGAGATTTTAAAGGAGTACCTGCAGGTGAAACTATTATTCACCGAGGAAAAGAATATACTCGTGAGGATTACGCAGAGAGTATCAGAACTTCTTATCAGCAAGGTATTGTAAAGGGAAATATTATTCATGCTATGCTGGAGCTTAAATTAAGTTCTCATGCAGTCAACTCTCCAGAATACAATGAGATCGTCGATAAAATTAATAAGTATAAAGCTATGTCTTCAAGACCTGAGAATGAATATGATTGGGTCCTTAACAGAGATATATTTGGTGCTATTCTAGATAATTTGGGTATAAATAAAGCCACTCCTCAGAACAAAATGCCAAAAGAATTAGAGGATAAGGTTTATACAGAAGTTGCTATAGCCAATGAAATATTGAAGATTGGTGGAAAGATTGATATTCTGAAAGAAGATGCTTCAGGTAATCTACAGGTGACTGATACCAAGACCGGTAATAACTTTGATAAAAGCACATTAGGTAGTAGAATTATGAGATTTGGATCTCAAAATGGTACCATTTATGATGACTCTATCGGTAGGGCAAAATTACAGACCATGCTGTACTCAATGATTATTAAACTAAATCATCCAACAGCTAAACTATTACCACCACAAATACTTCATATCCCTTCAGAAGCTTTGGCTAAGAATCCAAGTAGTGTTCATAGCGTAGATGTGAATGACTATTTGACAATGATTGAGAACTACTTTAAATCTGAAGATCCAGAAACTTATAAAAAGATGATTGCTCAATCTCCTGAAGTATTCAATCCAGTATCTTATGGGGCTGCTACCAATCAAAAAGTAGTTGATAAATTTACGAAATCTGATGATCCTAGTAAATTACTATTTGAAAAAGAACTAGAACTTCAAAGACTTCAAAATAATGTAAGTCTAAGGATAACTGAGCTTGGTAGTTTAAAAGGTGGATGGACTACTGAAGAAAAATTGAAGCGGGAAGAATTGATGAGGGATATTCTCCAGGCTAAATCAATGGGTATTAAACTACCTAATACTATTAAAGCAGAAGATGACATTAAAAGATTTACTCAATGGGTAGGTACTATTTCAGATACTAATAATCCATTCATTCATGCGTATGCTCAAGTAGTAGAACAGTCTAGAAATAAAATTCGTGAGGAATATAAAGGTATTGAAGAGGAATATGATAGATTGCTCTCTGAAGTAATGAAAGAGAGAGGAAAAGATCCCTTTACTAAAACATCAAAGAATTTAAGACTGGTTGATACTCCAGAATTTTTTAGTAAATATATTGTAAACCGTGTCAGCATAGATTCTGAAGGGCTTGAAGTAATAGATAGGGGTACAATCCTTCCTTCAGACGCTGAGTGGAAAAATCTTACTGAAGCAGAAAAGAAATGGTTGACATATATGCAGGATACCATGAAAAATACTTTTAATGAAGTAATGATTAGTAGCCCAGAAGCTAAAGTAGGTTATAGAAATGGTCAGGTTTTAAATAAATTGGATGTCTATAACTTAGGAAACAGAAATTTCCAATGGCATGATGATTTTATTCCTCGTGTATCCGTTACTAGATCTGAAATTCTATTTAGGACTAAACAAAATTTTGGGTGGGAATCAATAAAGAATTCGGTTAGTGACTGGGTTGCACGTTCTTTTAGTATGTACTATGAGGAACATGTTGATGGTCACTTTGATAAAAATCAATATGGTATCCCTGTACGATTTTTAGGATCTGGGAAATTTCAACACAATCCTGATATTCACTCTTCAGACCTTGAGCATACATTTAAGACATTTATGCAGCATTATATTAATAAGAAGCATTATGACTCTACTTACGCTTTGGGGGATTCTGTTAGACAGTATATGTTATTGGAGGATCAAACAAATAATCCTACAATGAAGAATTCTGCTGAGTTTTTAGAGTACCACATGAGGCGTAATCTTGAAGGAAGGATTAGAGAGAAGGATAATGATTATGTAAGAAAAGGATTTAATGTTGGAAATAGAGAGGGGGTTCCAATTAACTTCTCTTTCTTAAAATTTGGTAAATCTGCAGGGGGATTTGCAGCAGCTGCTGGATTATGGCTAAAACCAGTTTCCGCAATCAAGAATGCTGTACAAGCTCTCTGGGCAGTATCTAAACATGGATGGACTAATGCTATTGCTCACGAAATATGGCCAGGACTAGATACTAATTTCAAGGATACAGATGCCAATATGGCTAAAATAGGTAAGGAATGGGCTAAAATGCAAGCTGACTTCCTTCAAAATAAAGGTGAGGCAAATCCTATTAAAGTATTTATGGATACTTTCCAATTATACCCAGATGTTTCTGAAGTAGGAGGAAAGGCTAAAGGTAATCTTGCAGGAGTGGGTAAAGTATTAAATACTAAAATGCTTTCTGCGCTCCATGGATACCCAGAAGAGTGGACTACTGCAATGTTAGCTGTTAATACTATGATGAGCTTAAAAGTACAGGAGGGAAAATATGCTGGTCAATCTATGTGGGATATTTATTCTAATAATATTGTAGTGGATCCTGTTACAGGTAGAGGTAGTTATAAATTGCCTGAGGATTTTACTCGTGGTAAGATTAAAGATGGTTCTGGACAATTGAGAGATTGGAAAGGATTGGAGCCTATTGAAGTACAGAAAATTAAAAAAGTAATACAATCAGTTAAGGGGGGATATAGATTAGATGAAAGATCTATGATTGAGAGTACAGCTCTTGGAGAAATGGCCATGATTTTTAAAAGGTGGTTACCTGCAGCATTGGTTCAAGGACTTCAATCTAAGAGATTGGACCCTACAATGGGGTTCTTTGAAAAAGTTCCAGGGGAAGATCATTACGAATGGAGATCTAGAGTTGTTGAAGGGAGATGGAGAACAGTAGGTGGAGTAATTGCTAATGCAATTGGTGTTTCTAAAGAGAGAGGTTACAATATGGATCAACTTTCCGACCTTCAAAAAAAGAATATTATTGATGCTGGTCTGACTGTTTCTGCAATGATTCTATTCCTTGCCGTATACTCTACTATGATGGATAGAGATGATAAGGATTCATTACGTGTTCTAACTTGGGAAACAGGTCTCAGATTAGTAGAGCAGTGGAATATCGTAGAGTGGGTAAATACTGCTACAAGTCAGCCAATGGTAGTAAAATCTATGACTGAATTATTAAAAGGAACTACTACAATGAGCATGGCTTTAGGAAATATGGCTGTAGGAGGTAAGGATGAAGATATTTATACTCGTAGAGGGGATCTAAAAGGAGCCAATCAAGTACTTAAAAATCTTCCTGCTACTGCTTGGTATTATAACGGAGAAAAGTTTATAGATGACCTTCAGGACTAGTTTAAAATAATATTTACATTTGAAATAAAATAGGTTATAATGGCTGTTGAACAAAAAATTTCTGTAAATAAACCCCTTACTTCAAGAAATCAAATTGTAGTGAGGGATGAAACTGGTCCATATACTATGACCAATACAGGAGGGTATGGAGGTTACAATGGAATCCCTATTGTATCTTTATTGAAATATATTTTTATAATCAATGATAAAATAAGAGGTACTTCTTTCAGAAGGACTTTTAGTGATGAGGTAGGAGATTTAAAAAATCCTCCTGTAGAAAGAATTGGCTATCGTGAAGATGTTTCTTTGGTTCCTGAAGGAAAGTTACAGGATTCTATCTACACTGTAACCATGGTTGCGGTAAGCAAAGATGAGTATGATGGAACAGGTATTGAAGGACAGGATTATATAATCAATGCTCCGGGAACAGAGGCCATAAAAGAATACAATTCTATTATTACTCCCTCAGGAGAAGTTTATAAAATTAGAAATATTCAAGATCAGATCATATTTTTAGATAAGCCAATTGAAACTGCATTTGAGTATTTCAATGTTGGCCTTCAAACTACGAGTGAGGTAATTGTAATCTATCAAAGTTTAGAAGATTGCCTTACTTCAAAAATCTTGGATTTTTTGGATTCAGATGATTGTAGTCCAAGGATTACAAATAATATCAATGAATTAAGAATGCTTCATTGGGGCCTGCAAATAAGTATTGAAAAGGGAGATTATAATCAATCCTTCAAACTTATGCAGCAGGTACAAAATATTTGTGGATTTTTAACTTGTGGGTGTAATGGTTAGTTCTAAGAATATATTATTTTGGAGTATCTACGATAGGGCTAGAGAGAAAGGAGAACAATTATCTAAACAAATAATTGATCACTTTGAATTTGGTACCTGTGCAGTGGATATGCACAAAAGAGATAAATTGCTCTATATTTTAGACTATCTGGAAATAATTAAAAATTCAAAATTTGAGTATTTCCATATTAATGGGTTAACAAAAATTTCAAACATCTTAAATACAATATAATGGGATGCCATAAATGTCATAGAAGAAATTGTACTGGAGGTCCGGATTGTGGATCTTCTAATATTACAAGAGAAAATAATTTCTCCAATACTTCTGAAGGAAGAGATGGAGAAGATGCTTATTTAGCCTATGTTAGGGTAACAGAAGCTAAAGGAGAAATTCCATTTTCTTATGAAGAATGGGCATTATTAAATGAGTCAAATGTTTACGAAGAAGATAATTGGTAATGGCAAAGAAAGCATATAAAGTTAGAAGAGTAAATAGTCTACCATCTACAGGAGTAAGTGGAGACCAATACTTGTTAAGTAAACCTAATGGGAGATTTGAGTTATACACAGTAAAACCAGATGGTAGTTTGTCTTTCCTTAAAGGGGTATCTGATGAGGAACAAGAAAGATTAACCAGATTAGATATTGAACAGTTAGGTAAACTTGAAGGTCTAAATACTCAACAAGAGTTAGATGAGAAAATACAAAATGCTGTTGTAAATTCTTCTGCTAATCTTATAAAAATATCTGGGACTGTATTGCCTAGAGGTGCTAATATACCTAGTTATATTACAAATAAAGGTAAAGCTGAACTATACGGAGGTAATAATACTGCTGGAACTACATATACTAATACAGGACAACCAGCTCCTAATAATGAGTTTCATATTCCTCAGGGTAGTATTGGTTATGCTTTTTATGACAAAAGTACAGATACATGGGATTTAGAAGATGTTATGGAGTTGCCTCAAGGTATTGTTCCTATTAAAGACATATTAACATCACAATCTACTGTTGAAGCTCTATCTGCTAATCAGGGTAGAGTACTTAATGGTAATGTACAAACTATTGCTAATGTCAAAAATGACGTAACATTGGTTGCCCGGTCTATGAATCTAGAGGACTCTTCAATATTATACCAAGGTTCTACATTCTCCGCTTGGTCTTCAATAACAGTGCCTGCAAGCAACTTCGATAGTATTAAGTTTTTACTTAGAAGTTGGGATATAAACAACCCTATTACTGTAATAAGAGTTCAGGTTAGAGAGAATAATTTTGATGGAGCAATACTAGGAGACGTTACCTTTGATTATGATTTTGATGGGGACACAGTTAATGAGCATGAGATAATTGCAACATTTTCTAGTCAAATTGCTAATATAGCTAATAGTCCGTTATGTGTATTATACCTCACCAATGGTAATGCTTCTTTAAGGGGTGCTAACTTACCAGGTGGGGATTTAAGATACGTAACAGGTAAACAAATAGATCCTGTACCAGCAGCTTTTACCCCTGTTGTTCCCAACGGAGCTAGAAAAATCTATGTAGAATTTGGTAACCTAACTAAGAGCTTAGAGTTTACCCCTGCTTCAGTGGCTAGTATTAAAGAAAAACTTCCTGCTGAAATTAGAGGTGGAAGTATGGCTAATGAAGCTCTTGATAATAGTATGTCTCAAACTGAGAATAGATTTTCTACTAGCTCTGGTCAAGACACCTGGGCAAATGAAAGTTCTACTTTTACAGGGTGGGGGCAATTACTTCCTGCAGTATTAAACTTTAATGGAGTTAAATTTAAAATTAGAAATTGGGATGTAAATAATATGATAACCTCTGTAAGAATTTTAGTTAGGGTAGGAGATAGAGATGGTACTATAATTACAGACCAAACATTAGATTTTAATGGAGAGGTTGGAGAAGATAAGGATGTAATAGTTACATTTCCATTATTTGCTAATGAGAATAATGAACGTATCTGGGTAGAATATAATACTAACGGTAGAGTTGGTAGATATAGAACAGGAGCTTCTGGTGGGGTTGTTGGTGAAACAGTTAGATATAGAACCACTATTTCTGTAGGATCTACTTTTGCTGATAGCTCTGGGGATGACACATCAAATAATACTATATATACTGAAGTAGGTATATTTGAACAAAAAGTTAAGGCTACAGATGATTTCCTAGAAACTCTTAAACAACAGTTAGATTTAGAGGTAGATACTAGTACTGTTCCTGATGTAATAATTCCTAGTGAGATTTACACTGTTCAAGGTTTAGAACAAAATATATACTTTGATAATGTAGTAGTTCCTTTATTTGGTGATAAAGTAAATAATTACACTATTGATATAACAGGTAGTAAAGGGAGACACTTTGAAAAAATGTGGAGATTATCTGCCAGTGCAGGGGATGTTGGTAGTAATACTATGTCTCTTCAATTATATAAGGGTACTTCTCAAGTAAAAAATACTAGTTTCAATGTTAAAGTGGCCGCAGCAAATGCAGGAAATGGTATAACCAGAAAAGTATTATATATTGGGGATAGCACAGTAGACCCGGATGATATGACTAGACCTTTAACTGAATATTTCGATCAAGATGTAATGTCTATTGAGTGTATTGGTACTAGAGGTCCTGTAGGTATGAAGAATGAAGGTTATTCTGGTTGGAGAATTAATGATATTGCAACTGTAGGTAGAACTTTGTACAGATTTAATGTAATAGGTCTTGATGATTTACCAGGAGTTAATTCGGTTTACTCTAACAATGGTAGTCAATTTACTGTAGTTGAGATAAATATTACTGAAGGAGATGGATATTTTTCTTGTGAAAGAACATCTGGTAGTACTGTTCCTATTACAGGAGCAAGTACTTTAACTAAAATTAGTGGAGTGGGTCCTGCTACTATAAATTATGATTCTAGTTCTGTAGAAAGTAGAAATCCTTTTTGGGATGGCACTAAATTTAGTCTCGAATATTATCTTACTGAGAATGGATTTACAATGAGTTCAGGGGATTGGATAGTATTCCAATTTGGGATTAATGATGTATTTGGACTTACTGATCCATATACAGCAGAGCAAAAATGTATTGAAATGTGGAATCAACTTTCTGCTATAATGGATGATATACAAACAGTGGTTCCAGGAATTAGGATTTGTATTAACATGACTATACCTCCATCATGTTCTCAAGATGCTTTTGGTTATAGTTATAGCTCAAATCAAAGTAGAGAGAGATATATGAAAACAGGTTGGATAGCTTGGCATAGAAAATTACTATTAGAATTAAATAATGCTACAAGCAGATCTTCTTTAAGAATATTGAATCCTATTCATGTTAATTTAGATACAGTTAATAATTTTCCTAAAGCTCTATATGATGCCAATTCTAGAAATTCTGTAGATAAAATTACCATGTGGAATAATGGAGTACATCCATCTGTAGCTGGATACGCTCAGATGGCAGATGGAGTTATTGGTTTAATTAAAAATTATGCTTAATATAATTACTAAGTAATGGGTTATTGTACAAAATGTAATCAAATAGAATCTATATGTGGGTGCACTAATCCACATATAGTTAATAATATAAATTCTGATATAGCAGGTAGAGATGGTCTTGATGCCAAGGCTATTGCTATTAGATCAGGTAAATTAAGACCGGGAGCTTCTGATCAAGAATTTATTGATTTAATTACAGGTCCTGCAGGTAATTCTGAAGGTGGAACTTATACTGAAACTGAGTGGTAACATGGCAAAGAATCAAAAATATAAAGAGCGTAGGGTAAACTCTTTACCTACTTCAAACCTTTTTCCTGGGGATAGATATTATCTCAATGTTGGTGCTAATAAATACCAGACTTATATTGTATCTGACTCGCTACAATTAACTAAAGAAGCTGGTGCAGATTTTATTGAGAAAGATACTATGGCTGAGATGAGAGCTTTATCTTCTAGAGAGATATGGGCTTTACAGAATGGGTACTATAAAGGTGTAAAACTTTCTGGTTATTGGGTTAAAAACGATACACCCAATCCTGTCAATTATTACATATCCGATACCCCGTTAAGTGATGATGGTGGATGTATAATTGAAGTAGGAGGTATTAAATTAGAGTATAAGTTTATAAGTACTCTTAACTTGAAATATTATGGTGTTAAAGGGGATGGTTCTGAAGAAACAGATAGAGTTCAAGCTGGAATTAATAAAGGGGAGGGCTATCACGTTTTTATACCTAAACCTTTCACGAATTATTTAACAAGGCAAATTAAGCCAAAAAGTAATACTAGTTATACTCTTGAGAAAGGAGTGAAATGGTCTGCTACAGATGATTTGAATCAAACTGCCAACAATGTAGAGGTTTTGTTTAGAATGGTTGATTTAAATAATGTTACATGGAATTGTAATCAAGCAGATTTATATATGAATAAAGCTGCTTATTCTGGGGAACATAACCATATATTTCATATAGATTCATGTGATAATATTATAATAAATGACGCACACACTAGAGACAGTGGAGGTGATGGTTTTTATATTACTGGATTAGCAGGAAGACCTCAGACAGTTGATAGAGGATCTAAAAACCATAGCTCTAATATTATTCTTAATAGATGTAAGGGTATTAATCACAGACGTTGTGGATTATCATTATTAGGGGCTTATAGGTTTACTGATAATGATGGAGAGTACGGTCAAAGTTCGGGTGTTTCTATAGCAGCAGGTGTTGATATAGAACCCGAAGTTAGAACTGATAAGCATAATTACAATTATTTTAATAGAACTAAATTTTTAGATAATAACGGTAAAGGAGTTAGTTTAACCCTTCAAAAATTAAAAGCAAATATGTTGGGTGGAGAAGGATTGGAAATAGTATTTACCGATTGTTATAGCAAAGGAAATTTATTCGGATTCTCAACTCAATATAGTGCAACTGAGATAAAAGGGTCTGTTAAATTTATTAGATGTATTGCGGTAGAAGAATTTTACTCTGGATATACAGAAGTTTCATCTTCAAGAAATCTTAAAAAGGAATACTATGATTGTGTGGCTATTAATTGTAATACATCTAATACACCTAATACGGATACTCAATATTCTAACGGTGCGTCTTGGTTTATACACTATTCCGCAAACGAGAATGCGCCAGATGTTCAAGATTTAGGAGGTACTAGACTTTATAGATGTAAGTCTATAGATACTAGAACTACACCTTTAATCAGACGGGGTATATCTTTTTCAGATACACTAGGAAATGGGGTATTCCCTCAAGATATTTATTTAGAAGATTTTGAATCTGTAGGTCACACCCTAGAGCCTATTTATATAGCATCAGGAACGTTAGAACCTAAGGTTAGATATAATAACAAAGAGTCTAAACAAATTATTGCTGGAACAGGGACATCTGGTATATCTCTTAGTCTTACTGGTAGAACCATCTCCAACCTAGGTGCTACAGGGAGTAAGATATACAACTTACCTGTTGCCACAAAGGGTCTTGAATATACTTTTAGGGTAGAAGAAGCTCAGTCTGTTTCTGTACTGCCCCAAACAGGTGCTTTGATAGTAGGTTTAATGCGTTCTACTTCAAGTAATGTTAGCTCTAATGTCTTAGGGGATTATATTAC
>JBEBWF010000011.1:0-91342 GCA_040392285.1 Sphingobacterium sp.
TTACCAACGAAGGTATAAACTCTTTTGTAATGACAAAAGTATTATAAATATCAGACGGGATTTTCATAATTTCTTCTATCATAGGCAAAATCCGTGCCTCATACAATTTCACTTCTTCAAGACTCTGGAAAGGTCCCACAAAAACCAATTGATTCTCGTCGTTAACGACTTTTAATTGATGATTAATCGCAGACCTTTGGTAACGCGTCCGGTTAAATTGTCCTATGCCATATCGACTTGGTGCCAAATTCACCTTGGCATTCATCACGTTTACTATAAAATAATAGGTCGCACTATCTGGTAACAGGTTCTCATCCCGGTAATTACTCGCTCCCAAATCGATTGTCGCAGCAGCTATGTTGTTTACATTTGCCCCAATCTTCACTGGGGCGGCTTTCTGCTGCTCGAGACCGATATGCGTTGCCACCTCCAATTCTTCCAACTGGCCAACCTTCTGTTCCTTTTCATTAGACTCTATTACCTGCTCTGCTATCTTCTCGTTGATTTTTGGTAGGTCCGAGATGGACGGCGTCGGTTCTTTTTCCACGACTGGCTGGACAGCTGCCACTAAAGCCACGCTCGTCCTGTAATCCCCCTCTATGGTCAACAATGGCCAAGGAGTCATGTGGGGTTCATCGACAAAAGCAATTCTACTTTTATCCCTATCCTGCAGCGCATTTACCCGATTCACAAACATGGCCGGATTCTGCTCGATAAAAATTATATTTTCCTTGGCCAAAGGTGTTACCAAACTATCGGATGGGAACTGTTGGACAATGGTAAACAGCGCTTTTGTAAAATCTTCAACTCGCCCTACTCGACCGATCGCCAAGGCTTTCAAGTACTCCACTTGAGCCACCAAAGCTGAATTGTCAAACCGGCCCTGAAGCTCCCGATCGGCTTCAGCAATAACCGCTGTATAATCACCGCTTGCATAAAGATCGAAAAGCCTTTCAAACAACCGATCAAGGATATTCTTGTCTCGGCGATATTTGTCCATATATGCTGGATCTTTGGCAACTTTGGCATGTAACGAATTAGGATATAAGGCAATCAATCTATCTTTATAAAACATCGACTTACTGGGATCGATTTCCGCATACATGCTGTAAAGCGAATAATAGATAGCAGGCCCTTCCTCTGTATTCGGATACCTTCTGAGAAACTCTTCATAAACAGCGATAGCCTCCCGATCAGTATATGTATTATCTCGATAGATATTCCCGATCGCTATCAGGTTATCATGGATAACTCTGTGCATGCTATCTTGTTCAGATTTAATCCCCGGAATAGCCGTACGATAGCTCTCCATGACGGTACTGATAAACACATCTTCATCTAACGTTTCCACTTCCTTCACGCTAACTTCAGGCTGTGGAGAAGATGAGGCAACCTGGCTTAAATTCATAGCATTCTCGACCTCATAGCGCCAATTATCTTTTAGCTGACGGTTACCCCAACGTCGCTTAAACGCCGTCTGTCCTAACAGACGCTCATCTGGATTATTAAAATAAAATGTCTTATCCGAAGACCCCGATACCATTTCCTGCTGTTCCAGTATATTGAATGCTGCAGCAGTTTGAGACGAATAAGATGGTACAGAATTAGCCTTCTTTTTGTCAGCATGCAGCGCCTTGGCCAGTTGAGCCTTCTTTACGGTCAGCTGTTGATCCGCATAGGAACGCACAACACTATCCCGTTCCTGCTCACTTAAAGCCGCTAAACTCAATAAAGTGTCTTTTTGAGAGATGTCATGAAATAACTTTGTAATCTCACCCATATGGCCCAACTTACGACGTATTTTATTGACATCGGTATAATCTGTCGGCAAGACTGTCGCGACCGAATCATAATACAGTTGCGCAACAAAATATTGTTTTTTTCCGAAATAATAATCGCCCAGCTTCAGGTAGGTTTCCGTCGCCTGATAATTACTCCTATTAGGCTCTGCCAAAGATCGCTTATAAAAGGCCACCGCCTGCTCTGGTTGTTCTCTTTGTAGATATATCTCTCCGATTTGAAATAAGATTTGGTCCTGATAACCATCATTTTTACCCTCCCGAAGCATCCGTAGCAAAGGCTTCACCTGATCTTCTACGCGAGCGTATCGTGCCCCTTTAAGCAAAGAACTCTGGAGAGCAGCCTCAAATGCCATATCATACGGAACATTTCCTTTTGATATTTTTGAAAAATAAGCCAAGGCTTTATCCGATTCACCACTGTCTTTGTACAATTGTGCTAATAGAAACATCCACCGCCTGCTATCCAAGCGGTTGGAGTTTGATTCCAAAGCATACTCCAAATAAGGAATAGCTTTTTGATCTTCTCCCTCATGGATGAAGTAATTCGCCATCGCAGCGTTAATGAATGTACGCGTTGCCTTATTAGCATCCATGGTTACGAAAGCCGAGTCAAGCATCTGCTTTGCCTGATCAGGTTTCCCTATTTGCAATAAAGACCTTGATTTCCAAGCATAAGCCAAAGGCAGATACTCCTTTTGTTCATCTGCTGACCGCAACAAATGATTAAAAAATTCTATCGAAGTATGGTAGTCGCCTTTGAGATAATTGGCCTTACCAATGATAAAATAGGCTTCATTGACATACTTACTCTCCTGTTTTCTATGAACAATTTTATACGACTTCGCAATCAGGGAGTCCATAAGCGGATGGGTCACATTCTCTCCTAATGGTTCATCAAAGACAGATTGTCTTATTTGAAAGTTTTTATGGGCACTATTGAAGATTTCCGCCCACTCATTGTCCAACATCAAGTTGGCGTTATACAGAATATTATATTTACTCGTGAAATTTTGGACGAAATTATATTCCTTTTCCTCTTGTGCTACCCCTCCTTTATCTAGGGCTGAAGGAGGGGGACTCTTCAAACCCTTGCATCCTTGGAATAGGCCTACAAAAAGCATTACGCACACACATATATATAACGAACGAACCTGAATGGGTAACATACAGTTGTATCAAATTGAATTTTAGCAGCATCTATTTGTTATAGACCTTAGCTTACAAATTTATTAATTATTACAGCATTTCAGTATGTTAAAAAAACTAAATTCCTCTTTCCCCTCCTTTTTCTAAAAATTTAATAAACTTTTATACCTTTACGGCTTTTAAATATGGTTGATAACAAGACGAAGTCATCAGGGCTATTGTTTATTTTCATTACGGTAGTCATTGATGTGATAGGCTTGGGAATCATTATACCTGTGATGCCCAAACTGATTAAGGAGCTTATACACGGCGACCTCAGTCAGGCTTCCCAATATGGAGGATGGCTGGTCTTTGCTTATGCAATTACACAGTTTTATTTTGCATCTGTCTTAGGCAACCTCAGCGATCGGTACGGACGTCGCCCCGTATTACTCCTTTCCCTATTTGGGTTTTCCATTAACTATATACTCATGGGCATTGCACCCAGCATTATATGGCTATTTGCTGGTCGGTTGGTCGCGGGGATTACCGGCGCAAGCTATACCGTTGCAGCGGCATATATTGCCGATATCAGCACACCTCAGAACAAAGCACAAAACTTTGGTCTGTTAGGAGCAGCCTTTGGCTTAGGTTTCATCATTGGCCCCGTCATTGGTGGCGTTCTAGGACATTATGGCGCGCGCATACCTTTCTTTGCTGCCGCAGGTTTATGCGGACTCAATCTCCTCTATGGGTATTTCATCGTACCTGAATCATTGAACAAGAACCTTCGGCGACCCTTCAACTGGAGGGCGGCAAATCCGATCGGAACTTTCTTACATTTGAAATCCTATCCGGCGATAATTCCATTGATCCTGTGTATATTCCTCATCAATATTGCGGCAAACGCTGTACAAAGCGTGTGGTCTTATTATACGATGGAAAAGTTTCAATGGACCGAACGTTTAGTGGGGTTTTCTTTAGGCTTTGTGGGCACACTCCTGATGGTTGTGCAAGCTGGGCTTATGCGTATACTGATTCCCAAACTTGGTTTAGTCAGGGCTATACTTATTGGAATTTCGCTACTTGCCGTATCTTTCCCCTTATTTGGTATCGCTACCGAATCCTGGATGATGTATGCCATCAGTATTCCTTACGTCCTCGCAGGAATTGCAGGTCCTTCAATACAAAGCTATATCTCCAATCTGGTACCACAGAACGAACAAGGACAAATACAAGGAGGCATAACATCTGTTATCAGCCTGACAGCCATTATCGGACCCCTGATCATGACCAATTTATTCTCCCATTTTTCTAAAAAAGACGGCAGTGTTTACTTTCCAGGCGCACCTTTTTTGTTGGCCGGCCTCTTAGCGCTTATCGCACTTATTATTGCTATTCAATATTTTAAGAAAAGCAAAACCTACTAACTTTTCTTTTCTAATAAGCAGACCGCATAGGCTACGACTCCTTCTTGTCTTCCAATAAATCCCATCGTCTCATTCGTTGTTGCCTTTATAGAAATATCGTCTACTTCTAAGCCAGTAGCATGGGCCAGTTTGTCTTTCATCTGTGCAATATAAGGTTTGATTTTAGGTGCTTCCAAACACAACATGGAATCAATATTCCCTAAACTCCACCCCTTTTCACTGATTAACCGCACACATTCTTCCAATAGCACCAAACTGCTTATCCCCTTCCATTTAGGATCTGTATTTGGAAAATGATAACCAATATCTTCCAAATTTGCTGCGCCCAAAATAGCATCACAAATAGCATGTACCAAGACATCAGCATCCGAATGACCAAAAGCCCCCGCAGGATGCTCCAACTGTACCCCCCCCACCACAAAAGGACATCCCTCTTTTATTTGGTGGACATCGAATCCAAAACCAACTTTAATCTTCATAGTGCACTAAAATAGCTATATTTCGTTTAGATACAAAGCCTACTTATAAATGGTCTACAGAGCCCTTGTTTAAGATTTAACATTTTTTAAGTTTTATTTATTGCGGTTTTCATTCATTATTCCGTTCTTATTTGATAATTTGTGTCAAAATATTTTTAACTTTGGTCGTTACAACAATTATTATATGAATTATTCCAGATTAGCATTTTCTTTTTTGTTAACAGCTTTTGGACTGACAACTTTCTTCGTATCGTGTAAAAGTTCGAGGGGCAATGTATCAGACAAAACCGGTGTAAAGTATAATGATCCATATAATGGCGGACTTCAAATCAACCGTAAGGTCAAAGAAACTCCAGGACCGGGCTTAGTCGCTATCGAAGGGGGTTCTTTCGTTATGGGGGGAAGTTTGAATGAAGATCTAGGATATGCGCACGACAATCTAAAACGACGTGTAACTATCGCTTCATTTTATATCGACGAAACCGAAGTTTCAAATGCCGATTGGCTAGAATACCTCACCTGGATCTCCAATAACTTTCCACAGGATGCACGCTTTTATTATGAAGCACTTCCCGATTCATTGGTCTGGAGAAACCCCTTATCTTATAATGAACCCTATGTCAACTTATATTTCCGTCACCCCTCCTTTCAGGATTACCCTGTTGTAGGCGTCACATGGGAACAAGCGAATGCATACTGTCAATGGAGAACAGACCGTGTAAACGAAAACATTTTGCGTCAACGAGGTGTTTTGGCAGATTACAAATCTTTACAGGAACAGGGACAAAATAACGCCGGAGCAGGTCAAGCTTTCAATACAGACATCTATCTCAATGGTCAACTACAGGGAGAAGGTATCGATGGAAAGAAGATGCCTAAAGACAATCGTATTGGCGCAGAAAAGGATGCAAAACGTACGGTGCGTATGGAAGACGGCATCTTAAAGCAGCCTTACCGACTGCCTACGGAAGCAGAATGGGAATATGCTGCGCTAGGACTCATTGGCAACACCTATGAAGGCAATATTGAAACAGCACGTACATACCCATGGAATGGCTTGGGCGTCCGTGATGCCAACAGAAATAATCAAGGGCGCATGTTAGCGAACTTTAAGATCACTAGTGGAAATAACATGGGAATAGCGGGAGATTTGAATGATGGTGGAGATATCACCGTTCCTGTAAAAAGCTATTTCCCGAATGATTTTGGCCTCTACAATATGGCTGGAAATGTCAATGAATGGGTCAGTGATGTATACCGCCAATTATCCTACGAAGATTTCGAAGATTTCAACCCATTTAGAGGACACGTTTTTACAAACAAACTCTATGAAAGAGGCGAAAAGCTGACATTAGCCAAGGACAAATATGGACGTCCCATACAAGTGCCTGCAAAAGCTCCTCGAAAACAAAGTTGGCAGGAACTTCAAGCCTCTACTGCAGCCGATCAAAATTCAACAACATACGACTATGACGTTAGAGGTTTCAAAGATGAAGCACAAACGGAACTCTATGGAAAAGTTACTTTAGTTAACGATAAGTCCCGCGTATTTAAAGGTGGCTCGTGGAATGATCGCGCTTATTGGTTAAACCCAGCTACTCGTCGCTTTATGCAACAAGATGAAGCCAATGCAATGACTGGCTTCCGTTGTGCTATGACGATGGTGGGAAACAACACCTTGTAAACCGGTAAAAGAAAACCAAAAATATTTCTAAACGGGGCCTGTCTTAAACAACAGGCCCCGTTTGTTGTTGGAGCGGCCGCGTCAAAAAGTTCCTATATGTTTCAAACAGTATGAGTATATTCGTATATACACCTCTGGTCATGAAAAGTCTTATTTATCTCTTCTTTATCTGTTTTTCTTCAAACAGTTGGGCACAAGGGGTCTTTAGGCTACCCGATCATAAACCTCATTCATTCAAATTTGATCTAATAAATAATGCGGTTCTGGTTCCTGTCACCATTAATGGCGTAGAGTTTACCTTTTTATTGGACACCGGAGTGAAGGAAACCATTCTATTTGCCCATACAGACGATTCGCTTTATCTACACAATCAACATAAAGTCCGGTTTAACGGTATAGGAAGCGAAGATGGCATTGATGGTATCCTCTCCACAGGCAATTTCGTTAAAGTTGGTCACATCGCAATAGACACACTTCATTGGATCTATGTCATCCAAGCGAACGATCTAGATCTATCAAGCAATATAGGGATTGCTATAAATGGAATATTAGGGTCGAAATTCTTCAATAGTTTCCCGATAAAAGTAGATTATGTAAAGTCGAAAATAACCCTTTATCCTCCCGGATATGATTATAGTAAAATGCTTAAGGGGTACTATGCTACCACAGTTAATATCGAAAATGAACGCCCTTACATTCAAGCAAAAGTACAGGTCGATAAAGATTGGACGAAGGGGAAAATGTTGGTTGATATGGGAAATACAGACCCATTAATGCTATTCGCTTTCTTACTGCCTCATTTTACAATAAAAGAGCCATATGTTAACGAATATCTAGGGATAGGGATGAATGGCCCCATTTATGGAAAAAGAAATCGAGTTCGAAAAGCCGCTATAGGAAATTTTGAATTGGCCTATCCCATCATTTCCTATCCCGATTCGAATACTGTTATAAAAGACAAACTGGCCAAAAACAGAATTGGGTCAATAGGCAACCAAACTTTACAACGGTTTCATATCTTAATTGATTATGCGGAGGAAAAGATTTACTGGAAGAAAAATAAAAAATTTAATACGCCTTTCCTACTGAATATGGCGGGAATAGATGTAAAACATGATGGTATGGTTTGGATACGAGAGCGGACTCCTCATCAGGAAGTTGTCACCGATTTCTCCAACACCAAATTTCAGTATAATTTTACGTTGAAGCCCCTGTATAAAATTGCCGGGGTTCGCAGAAACTCTCCTGCTGAACAGGCTGGTATACAAATAAACGACAGGCTACTAAAAATAAATGGAACTTCGGTACAAAATCTCTCCCTGCCTAAAATTATGACTAAGTTACAGTCACATCCCGGAGATAAGATAAGATTAACATTACAACGAGGAGAAGAAATTAAAAACGTACATTTCCATTTAGTCGATCCTATTCCTTATACAAAACCATAAAAACCCACTTTTCAGTGGGTTTCTATTTACTATTTTATATTTGGCGTGATCTCCTTAGCTAGGGATATTCGATCCCGGAGCTTCAGGAGAAGTAACATTTTGCTCACCCCTTGGTTTGTCTTCGCGTGGAGGACGAGGCAACAATGCTTTACGAGAAAGCTTCATTTTACCTTGTTTATCGACATCCAACAATTTAACCGTTACACGGTCTCCTTCTTTGAAAATGCCATCCATAGTTTCCAGACGAGTCCAGTCGATTTCTGAGATGTGAAGTAGACCATCTTTACCTGGCATAATTTCCACAAATGCACCAAATGGCATAATGGATTTCACCTTACCTTCATACACTTCGCCCACTTCAGGTTTCGCTGTTATAGCTCTGATACGAGCTACCGCTGCATCTATCGAATCTTTATTATCCGCAAAAACCTGAACAATACCTTTATTATCGACCTCTTCAATTGAAATCGTAGCGCCGGTTTCACGTTGCATTTCTTGAATAATCTTTCCTCCTGGGCCGATTACCGCTCCAATGAAATCTTTATCGATAATCAACTGGATAATACGTGGTGCATGTGGTTTGTAATCTTCACGTGGTGCAGAAAGCGTGTTTTGCATCTCTCCAAGGATATGAAGCCGCGCTTCCTTCGCCTGATCCAATGCTTGCGTCAACACCTCCCATTTCAGGCCATTGATCTTCAAATCCATCTGGCAACCCACGATACCATTGACTGTACCTGTAACTTTAAAGTCCATATCACCCAAGTGATCTTCATCACCCAAGATATCCGAAAGGATAGCATATTTACCAGTCTTTTCATCGGTGATCAACCCCATCGCTATACCAGATACCGGTGATTTCAATTTCACACCTGCATCCATCAGTGCCAATGCACCGGCACATACCGTAGCCATAGAAGATGAGCCGTTGGATTCAAGAATATCCGATACAACACGAATCGTATAAGGATTTTCCTCATCCGATGGCAACACTTGCTTCAACGAGCGCATGGCCAAATTACCATGACCTATTTCCCGACGGCCAGCACCTCTGTTTGGCCTTACCTCTCCGGTAGAGAAACCGGGGAAATTATAGTGTAGAATAAACTTATTATAGCCATGGATAAATGCACCATCAATCATCTGCTCAGAATCTTTCGCACCTAAGGTAACAGAAGTCAAGGACTGTGTCTCACCACGTGTGAAAACAGCCGACCCATGTGCTGCAGGCAGATAATCTACCTCAGACCAAATTGGACGTACGGTACGTACATCACGGCCATCCAAACGTATTCCTTCATTCAATACAAGATTACGAACAGCTTCGTATTGTACATCGTGATAATATTTCTTCAATAAAAATGCCGTATCCTCATCGATTTCTTCACCGAAGCGTTCAAAGAATGCTGCACCAATCTCGGCAAGTTTTTCACTACGTTCATGCTTTGCTGAACCAGATTTGGCCACTGCATAAACCGCATCGTAAGTTGCACTAAATACTTCTTCTCTTAATGCCGGATTAGAAGGTTCGTGATTAAACTCACGTTTAACTTCCGCTCCCACCAATCTCGCCAACTCAACCTGAGCTGCAACTTGCTTTTTGATAGCTTCGTGTGCAAAAGCAATAGCTTCTACCATTTCGGCTTCCGAAATTTCCTTGGCCTCTCCTTCTACCATGACAATATCCTGCGCAGAACCTGCCACGATAAATTCTAAGGATGCTTTTTCCAATAAAGAAAGTGTCGGGTTAACGATCAACTGACCATCAATTTTCGCCACGCGAACTTCCGATATAGGTCCATTGAAAGGAATATCCGATACAGCCAATGCTGCTGAAGCAGCCAATCCTGCCAAGGCATCCGGCATAATATCTTTATCTGCCGAAATCAACGATACCATAACTTGGGTATCCGCATGATAGGTCTCCGGGAACAATGGACGCAACGCCCTGTCGATCAATCGTGATATTAACACTTCATAATCAGATAACCTTGCCTCACGACGTAAAAATCCGCCGGGTATACGGCCTGCTGCCGCATATTTTTCTTGATAATCTACCGACAATGGAAGAAAATCTACTCCTGCTTTCGGTTCTTTAGATGAAACTACTGTCGCTAGCAACATCGTTGCTCCTTGTTTCAATACCACCGAACCATCTGCTTGCTTAGCCAATTTTCCGGTAGACAATTCGATAGGAGCCGAACCGCCCCCCATTTCGATTGTAACTTTTTGTTCGTTATAACTCATTGTGTTCTAATTGTGATACATGGGCGTCTTTCAAAAAAACATGTATCTTTTCTATTTTGACTTTTTTAGTTGCACAAAGGTAAGCAAAATTTAAACGTAAATTATTATGCAAGAAAAAAAGCCACCTACAAACGTAAATGGCTTTTATTTCTTTTTACTAAAAGATTACTTGATGATATCACGTAAACCTAATCCTTTGATTATAGCACGGTATCTTTCAATATCTTTTTTGTACAAATAAGCTAACAATGAACGACGCTTACCTACCAACTTTTGTAGGGCAAACTGCGTGTTGAAATCTTTTCTGTTTTTCTTCAAATGCTCTGTTAAGTGAGCAATTCTTTTTGTGAATAAAGCCACTTGGCCTTCCGCAGAACCTGTGTTTGTCGCTGTACCTGCAAATTCTTCGAAGATACCGGCTTTGTATTCTTTACTTAAATACATTCTTGAATAATATTAAAGTGTTATAAAATATATTAATTGGCTGCAAAGATAAAAATTATTTAGAACAAAGACAAAAGATAAAAGAACAAAGACATTACACCTTGACATATATGCCCTTCTTATCCAAGATATACGCAACGCTCCACATCAGTATCATATAACAGAGTGCATAAGCAAAAGACCCAATCTCTGGAGGGCCTGGTATTGCTGCACATACATGATTATAAAACCAGGCGAAAGCCGTCGTGTAAAGCTGTACACCTTCATCACTGAAGCCATTTGGAATCCGAAACAGCCCTACAAAGCGCACCAGAACTGCACTAAGCACATAAATAAACAAAGGATTCTTACCAAAAACATCAAAAAACTTGGTCACGTAATTACGAACTCCCTGAACTTCGATATACCAGATCATCGTTCCTATCGTCAAAAGACCAAGCCCTACGGTATACAATACATACGAACTTGTCCAAATCTTTTTATTAATCGGAAACCCTAACGACCAAACGTAACCCAATACCACCAAAATAAACCCGGTAACCAACAAACCAGAAAGCAATTTGAAATGAGGTTCCTTTGACAAGGGAACTTTAGTCCACAACCAATTTACTTGTCCCTGATTTCTAATGAAGAGACCTGTCAAATAGCCAAAGACCACTTGGACGATCGCAGGAAGTGTACTAGCTAACCCTTCCGGATCAAACGGAACACCTTCACCCTTATACATATGCGCAACGCCCAAAATTTGTTTGTCTATAGCCGTTCCAAACCAGCCCTCCAGGCTGTAAGGATCAGTTCCGCCCAATGTAGCACACAAAACCCAATATAAGATCAATATTCCCGCTGAAATCCAAATAATCGGTTTAGGCTTAAAATAAAAAGCTAGAATAGACGCAAAAAAGTACGCCAGAGCGATACGTTGCAATACCCCTAAAATACGGATACCCTGATCCGGATTAGCTGGATCCACCCAATATCGAAAAGCCAACTCTCCCTCCTTCCATTGTACAAAAGGCCACCACATAATAAAAAGACCTATTAAAAAGATGACGACTGTTCTTTTTATAATTTTCTTCCAAAATATGCCCGAGCCGCCCTCTTGCAGGCGAGGCATGACAAATGCCATCGCATTACCTACCGCAAATAGGAAAAACGGAAAAACTAAATCCGTTGGTGTACAACCATGCCAATCCGCATGTCCTAGGGGTGCAAAAATATGCTTCCATGTACCGGGATTATTGACCATAATCATCAAAGCCACCGTGGCTCCACGAAAAACATCTAAGGAATAATAACGTTGCTGTTTCATAAAATAGGTGTAAAATCTATATCGCTTTAGTTTTTCCGCTTAACCAAGTCCGTTCCTCAGGTGATAGAAGTGAGGAAAGTTCATCGTATACCCATTGATTATAGGTATTCAACCAATCGATATGGACTTGATCCAAAAGACTTCTTTCCACCAAATCTGTATCAATATAACAAATCGTCAATGTTTCGAAGTCCATAAAATTACCAAAGACTGAACTTCCACATTTTTTAGCCAACACCAGGTTTTCGATACGGATACCATGTTTACCTTCCCGGTAGAGCCCCGGCTCAATAGAAGTAATCATTCCTTCCTCGATAGCCACATCCACATTCGACGGATTAAAAACATGCGGTCCCTCATGTACATTCAGGAAGAACCCGACACCGTGCCCGGTACCATGCCCATAATTACGGAATGTAGCCCATATAGGCCTGCGCGTAATCGCATCGATCTGATACCCCTTAGATCCCTGAGGATAGATCGCTTGGCTACCTTCAATCGTACCTTTCAACACAATTGTATAATCTTCCCGCTCCTCTTGCGTGATATTCCCTAAAGAGATCACACGCGTTATATCCGTTGTCCCCGTAGTGTACTGCCCTCCAGAATCGACCAGCAGCAAACCGGAAGATTTCAATGTATAATTACTCGCTACCGTGGCCGAATAATGCGGTAAAGCACCATGATCCAAGTAACCGGCAATCGTCGTAAAACTAACATCTACAAACCCTTGCTGTTCCTCCCGAAAGCCCCTCAACTTTTCCGCAATCGACAGCTCGGTCAGCTCCTCTTTGCCCAACGTTTCTTCGATCCACTTGAAAAACTTAGTCATCGCCACCCCATCACGGATCATCGTCTCCCGGACATGCGCAGTCTCTACTTCATTTTTGACAGCTTTCAAGCAAGTCGAGGGATTTATATTTTCGACAATGCTTACCGCATTGGGAATATGGTCGTACACCGCAAAGCACGTGCGTTTCGGGTCAATTAAAATAGCCCCGATGGCCAGTTCCCTAATAAAATCAAAAGCTTCCCCATAAGGCTTAACTTGGACACCTGCTGCCTGCAATGTCTGTACAGCAGTATGGTCGAGTTTGGACAATTCCATAAATAAAACAGCCTCTTCTCCGGAAACATACGCAAATCCCAACACAACCGGATTACAGGGTACATCCTGCCCCCTGATATTGAATAACCAAGCTAAATCATCCAACGAAGATATAAAATGTCCATCGGCACGATTTTTCTTCAACGAAGCGCGTACTGCCGCTAACTTCGACGTCGTAGACTGTCCTGTGATCACTTCATCCAATAGATAGGCTTTCACCTGCGGCAGCTCGGGACGGTCTATCCATATCCGACTTAGCAAATCAACATGCCCATCCACTTCGATACCCAACGGATCCAATGTGTTTTTTACAGTCTGCGCCACTAACAAAGAAGCTAAATGACCATCAAAAGCCACTTTACTGCCCGTATCCAGCCGCTCACCAAGCCATGCTGTATATTCAGCAGCACCTTGAACTTTCAATTTGACTAATTCAAAACCACTCCCTTCCAACTGACTGGTCGCTTGCACAAAATACCGTGCATCCGTCCACAAACCCGCAAAATCCTGTGTAATGACCAGCGTTCCGGCAGAACCCGTAAAGCCAGACACCCAAGCAATGCATTTGTACCTTTCTGGCAAATATTCACTAATATGTGGATCCGAGGAGGGTATAATATAGCCATCTATCCCCTGCTCTTTCATCAAATCTCTAATCTGCGATAATCTTTTTATATGTGACATAACTTTTCGACGTAAAACAATGCAAGTTAAGGAAATATTAGAGTTCTATGAAGCGCAAAACGTGTAATCATTTTTTAAGGAATATTAGTTAACTTTGATAATTAAGATTTATCACCATGAAAGAGCTCTTGCTTGCAAAAGTTAAAGAGTTCATCAAGAAAACCATAGGGGTGCAAGAATTTGATTTCACCGATACCAACCGGCTGATCGAATCTGCGTTGAACAATCACCTCGCATAAACTCGTCGACATCGCTACTTGATGTAGGTAGTCTTGCAGAGCTTATGACTATATGATGTGAAACTGCTATACAAATGGTACAGTATCTTCAAAGGAAAGATGTAGCAGAAATGTCTTCATACCCAATTGGGTTCAGCATTTTCCTGATTGGTAAAACGCTGCACCCAGTTAGGAAAGTTGTAGCCCCAGTTAGGAAAGCTATCTTCCAGCTGTTCCTCTCTGGAAGAGCATAGGGGAAAATCCATACCTATATCAGGAAAGGCACTCACCCAATCGGGTGCAGCATTTTCCTGTTTGAGAAAGCTCCATACCCAGTTGGCGGCATCGCTTACCCAACTAGGTATAACTTGCCACCAATTGGAAAAGTTCTGCACCCTATTGGGAAAGCTGCACACCCAGGTAGGTACGCCACTTTCCCATTTAGAGAAATCATAGCCCCAGTTAGGTGTGCCGTTTTACCAACTAGTCCCAGGCGGGTAATGTGGGTAAGAGCAAAAACCTATTTAGGAATACCACACACCCAATTGGTAAAGCTGCACAACCAGTTAGGTGCGCCATTTTCCCAATTGGAAAAGCTCTGCACCCAATTGGGAAAGCCATGTACCCAACAGGGAAAAAGCGTTATCTGAATAGTTTTGGAAAGCTACTGGATAAGTTCGGCGAACTTTGGTTAAAATTTCGCCTGGCCCTTTTTCAGTGCCCACTTTTGGAGTATTGGAAACAGGTAAGTCTTCAGGATATTTTTGCTTACTATAGATCATGATGACCTGTTTAAAGGGATAGATTTAGATTGGCTATTGGTACAGTAAGCCTATTTAAAACAAGTCTGACGGTTCCATCAGTACCTGTATAAACCTGCGAGGCTCTTTTATCCTTTTTTTAACCTCCTGCAAATAAGACCTTTCAAACATATAAAACAGTTTACTCAATGTATTGAGTAAATAAAAATATTTTGGTATTCTTCCTTCTCTCTGGTAATGAGTTTTCCCCTTTTCAGATCCTTTCCATAGTCAGGAATAAACTCAACCGTAAAATCACGGTCTCCATTAAATTCCCAAGTACCGGCTATACCACGCAGATCGACCCATTGCTCATTTATCGCATCTTTGTCTTTACAGGAAGATAAGGTAACCAATGTCAGTAGAATTAAATATAGTTTGTTCATTTTATGAATTTTATTTGTTTATTGAAAAGACAAATATAAGTACAATGTTTTAAAGGCTCCCGGAGAGTATATCACCTCCCACGGTTTTTAAGCAAAACCTTAAGAGAAAATTTATAAAGCTCAATAGGAATAAATAAAACCTTAAGGAAAAAGAGACAGTTCCCATAAGATTTTACATAGAACTCTAGAGGTGATTTCTAAGCCTCATGAGGAATAAATACAACCTCAAGCGAAAAAGGGCATTTACCTTGAGGTTTTACGCAAGCCTCTAGAGGAAATTTGTAAACCTCTAGAGGTTTTGGCTTTTTCCCATGGGAAACACTCTTTTTCTCTAGGAAAATGACGTTTTTCCCTGGTCACAAAAATAGCAAGGGGTCAAATCACGCCAAATTTTCCCCTATTTTGAAAAACTTTTGGCGCGATTTGATCCCCTTCTATGATTATCCGATGTGACCTGACCTATAATTTCTCTAAGAGAAGTTAGGCTATCTTTACTATATATCCCCTTAAAGATCGAACACTTTAGGAGCGTACAACATCAAACAGATCCTTTATTGCTGATGCCAAGAAAACACCGGATAGCCATTTACAGTTTTGCTCCATAACACAGGATCCCATAATGTAACAATCGTATGCAGTTCTCCACTAGATTTACCTACACCATGAAAAGGTGCTGCCGCGAGTGTGGTTTGATCTGACGCTGTAATCGTCGTACTACCCGACATCAGGACCATACCTGAATAGGCATAGCTATTGTTTGCAGAAACAAGCGTATTCGCATTCGCGCCAACAATACGACCCACATTAGTTCCCGAGCTCACCGATATCATCGTATTCCAAGCAACACAATCTTTGATAGTCAAAAATGTATTCGATGCATCTGTTTGTCCAAATATACCTCCGGCAGCCCCATTACCTGTCGTACTGACATCTCCAGCGGCATAGCAATTCTCCATATAACCTGTTAGAGCGACCTTACGCCCCAGTATTCCGCCAGCCTTTCCATTGCCACTATTTATTTGATCAACTACAGTCGCAAAGGAATAACAATTTTTGATATAGCTCTGTTCTCCGCCAATAGCTCCAGTCAATATTCCTGCGATTCCTCCTGCAGCACCAGATCCCTTTATTGTACCCGTGGTATAGCAGTTGATAATCCTACCCGTATAGTTGCCCGAGGCACCGGAAGCAAACCCTACGTATCCGGCAATAATGCCTATACCTGTTGTTGTAGAAGACACATCCGCATCGACAAATCCTACATTGCGGACTTCTCCACACAATACACCAAAGAAACTGGCATAATAGCTACTAGCTGTCGAATGACAACTAAAGTTGCGGATCACATGGTTGCGTCCATCAAAATCAATCCATTTATGATAACCCGAAGCATTGTTCAAAGGTGTCCACGTCGTTATACCCGCCATGTCAATATCTGCACCCAATACAAAATATACCTTTTGCTGGTCGATCAAGACCTTGCTCATATTACTTATATGCTCAGCTTTTGTTATCACGTACGGATCAACGGCTGTTCCCGTTCCGTTGGCAAAATCGCCCTCCGGCTCATTATCATGACCGGCATAATCTGCATAGTCTCCTCTTTCTTGTTGCCATGCCAATATTGGAAAACCCATACTAGCATTTCCCACGGCATACCACTCTGGCCCCCATCCCGACACCGTATTCTGCAAGGCAGATACCGTTGCACTTTCACCATGGTATGCACCACTGCTCTTCGGATCAATATCGCTCTGCGGTGTAAAACCTGCACAGACGATATTTTGCCAAGCATACGAATCGGATGCTAAAGGATTTGCTTGAAATCCACTCTCCCCTTGCTCAAGGCTCCCCACAACACGGCCTGATTTGGCCGCAGGACCTGTCAGCTTCCAATTCCAGGCCACGCTATTAGTGACTTTAGCACCTTCCATCACGATAGCGGCAATTCCTCCCACAGCATTTCCTCCACGTATTACGCCCGTAGCATAGCAAAACGAAACCTCACCTTGCTCAAACATGGTCCCGATAATACCTCCTGCTTCATTATCTGTGGAAGTAACTTCCACCGTAGAATATGAATTCTTGACATAGCAGATCTGTCCACCATAAGGCCTTCCCATACGAGAAGCTATTCCACCTGCATATCTCCCTTTCACCGTACCCGACACGTAACAGTTTTCGACTTGCCCTGTCTTCTCCATCGCATTGGGTGCTTTTACGCCGATATACCCACCTATGACTCCTGCACCACTATTTGCACTGGCTTCCACGTCGGCATTATAAAAGCCTACATTTTTACAAACACCAGCCAATATCCCAAAAAAACTGGCGTAATCTTTATTCTTACATGTAAAATTCTTAATGATATGATTATTGCCGTCAAAATGGATATAACGATCATTTGGACTAGCGCTATTCAGCGGTGTCCAATCCGTAATAGCCTGCATATCGATATCTGCGCCCAATTGAAAGTGAATCATCTTTCCCTGTACCAGACCTCCACTCATATTGGCTATCTGTGCTGCCGTCACAATGATATACGGCTTTTCGGCTGTACCAAATCCTTTTTCAAACAACCCTCCTTTTCCATCACCCTCGCCGTCTTGATCGCCATCGATATTTCGATCTGGTGGGATACGACTGTATGAAGCCAGTGGATCCGTTTTTGAACAAGAGGCAAAAACACCTGTTAACAATAGGATGAAACAAAGTTTCGCTATTTTCTTAAAATCCATTTTATAAGTCATGTTATTCATAATGATGTGGATTAATATTATAATTCAGCGACAATGACAACAGGATAATGATCCGACAAAGGACTCATGATCACGCGAGTGGATAGCACTTCAGCATCTTTTACAAAGATGAAGTCTATACGGGTCTTGCGGGACGGAAAAGTATAAGCCGGTCCTGTTTTTTGCGGAGCCAGATTGTACGAATCTTTCAATATTCCACTATTTCCGATAGTCGAGGCGATCTCAGGAGCATCTGGTGTAGCATTGAAATCTCCGGTACAAAACACAGGTGTATCGTCCGTTACCATTTCGGATATCTTTTCGACCAACATCCTGCATGCTTCCTTTCGGGCAAGGTCTGCTAAAGGCATATGCGACTGAAAGACATAGAAATTCTTATCTGTCTTCGTGTCTTTAAATTTACCCCATACGCAGAACCGCTTAAAGTTGGTCTCATCCCAACCTGATGAAGGCACATCAGGTGTTTGTGAATACCAGAAGCGTCCACTTTCCAATAATTCAAAGCGGTTTTTGTGATACAAAATTCCGCTCATTTCTCCCGCGTTGCTGGCATCGCCACCAGTATCGCGTCCGTAAGCCAATACGTTGTATTCACTTTGTAGTTGTGTTCCTAGATAAGACCGTTGCTCCCAACTGGCTTCCTCAAATCCACATACTTCAAATTTCGAATCCTGGATAAGTTGTGCTACACTACTTTTTCGTTGATCCCATGCCGCCCCGCTCTGTACCCATAAATTGTACGTGGATACCCGCAAAGAGGTGGCTGTTTCGGGATCTTCTTGATCGTCTGGATTCTCCAAAGAGAAATCGGGAAAAAACAATGAATTGTCGTTATTGCTTTTTTTACAGCCACTGGTCAACAGCAGCAATAAAAAGACGGAAATTGTATGAATCAGTATGTTTTTCATGTTCAGCTATATTTACTTTTTATTCGCCCCATTCCGGGTTTTGTTTGACAACTCCTTGTGACAAGCTTATTTCTTGCCTTGGCACCGGGAATAAATAGTCTCTATCCTCATTCCAGGTACGGTCTATCCAATCGTAGCACAACAAATTGCCATGATTACCATTGGACAGCGTGGTCCCTGTACCTGTAGGCGACAATTGCACATAACTCACGTTACCGGCATTAGGTTGAGTAGTGGTAGTATAAAAACAGACATCATTCGTGCCATTACCGTCTATATCGTATCCTACATTGATTGCTGTAGCCGGGAGATAAATCCCTTCAAAGTCCTGTGCCATAGCCTGTCCTTCTTTCCACCGCATCAGATCGTAGTAACGGAAACCTTCCATGATCAACTCGACAGCCCGCTCTCTTCGTATTTCCAATATGACACCTTGATTGGCACCAGACACCTGGATATAGCCACTTTCAGAAGCGCTCATATAGGGATCTGGATTCTGATTGGCCGTAATTAAGTTCAATTTACCCGTCACCCCTGCCCTCGTACGTAGCCTGTTGATCGTATTGTCTATATCGGACTGTGTAAGCGTTCCTAATTCGGCTTTTGCCTCCGCATAGTTCAGATATATTTCTGCCAACCTAAATAATGGCAAATCATTGCTTGAACCACCGGTATAGTTTGCGTTGTCATTGGCATATTTTATCAGGTGATAACCTGTCATCGTCACATTGATATTGATATTGGAGGTGCGAATGGTCTGCTCCAAACGGGGATCCCGGTTCTGGACCTCATTCTTAAATTCCATCGTCTCATAGCCAGACTGGTCCGTAAAACGTGTGCCGTCTTTCATCAGGTAATAATTGACCAACTTTTTAGACAGTCCTGGCCTGCCGAGCGTAGGTGAATTTTCAAACGCCTGAGCCTGATGTGTCAGGTTCAAACTGCTGTTGTAATTTCTGGCCAGGATTATTTCAGTCTGTATCGCATTATCCGATTTGAACAAGTTACGATAAGACAACGCACCCGATTGGTACAAAGCATATCCGCCCGAAGCTTTCATAATCTCATCCGATGCATTGACACAATCCGTCAGGTATTTTTCGTACCCTTGCAGACCGTGGTATTTTCGATAGGTACCTTCAAATAGGCCAACGCGAGATTTGAGTGCCAAAGCTGTCCACCAGGTAACACGATATAAATCCTTCGCCTTGTTACTCTCCTTAAAGACCGTAATGGCATAGTTTATATCTTCCATAATTTTTTCCATGACAAACTCGCGCGAATCTCTGGCCTTGTACAGCTCGGGCGAATCAGACTCCAACACCTCATCGTACCAAGGGACATCCCCAAATCGCTTGACTTTCTCGAAATAAAAATAGGCCCGAAAGAAACGTGCAATGGCATTGTACTTAGCACGCACTTGTTCATCTTCACAATTCACGCTATGCTCTAGCAGAAAGTTGATATTCCGCAATGGTCCCCAATCCCATCCTCCACCTGTTTCAGGTACAAAACGCTGTCCACTGACCTGAGCGTCCAATGGAGATACAATCAACGCATCTGCATTATCCCGATAGATACCCCCATCTCCGGGAAGGATATCCAAATAAAATTTATTGCTGTACAGTTCCAACTGTTCTTCATTCTTAAAGTAGTCGCCACCGGTCAGGCGATCTTGAGGCGTCAGGTCAAGCAAGTTCTCGCACGACATCAGTATTGTCGAGATTGCTAAAGCTATACTGGCTATATATGCTATTCTTTTCATAAGTCGTTTGCTATTCATCGTTCAACTCTCTATTATTTACATTAGAAACGTATATCCAAACCTACAGAGTAAGTCTTAGACCAGGGGTAAACCCGGGCATCGCTTCGTGATGTTTTCCAATCATTTTTGGTCGCCGCCTGCTCGGGATCAATATACTTCGTGTCCAACTTGGAGAAAGTCAATAAGTTCTCTCCATTGAAGTAGATACGCAGATGATTGACGCCCTGTTTTGAAAGCCATCTGTCCGGCAAGGTATAGCCGACTATCAAGCTTTTCAAACGACAGTATGCCAGATCCTGCAAATACCTATTATTCACCACAGCAAGCTCTCTGTTATCGCCCAAAGCTACATATCCCCTCGGCCGAGGAAAATAAGCATCTGGATTGTCTTCACTCCACACTTTGCTCATGAAGTCGGTAGGAATAAAGCTGGCATAGGGACGGGTATAAGGTCCCCAGAAAACCATCGCTTCTTGACCCGGATACCAATGTTGCTGCCCTATGCCTTGAAAAAAAGCGGATACGTCTATTCCGCTCCAGCTAGCGGACAAACCTAAGCTATAATTGTACCGGGGTAAGGAGTTACCGATAACCTTCATATCCTTAGGATCATTGGCTGTTGTCGTTTGCTCAATTTTATCGTTGCCATCCAGGTCGATAAACTTCAGATCTCCGGCATGCACACCATTATCTATGGCACTGGCGTTGATCATTTGATTGACAAAAGTCTGATCAACGATATAGTTTTGTGCTTCTTCATTAGTTTTAAAATAACCATCAACGACATATCCCCATATCTCGCCGAGTTGTTGTCCCTCATAGGGGTCTGTCAAGATCCTGTTGGGGTTATCGTATTTGGTGACCCTGGAAATGTTATCTCCAAGACCGACCGTTACACCATATTTCAGACGCTTTCCGGCCACACCAAAACCATCATTCCAAGCTACCGAAGTTTCCCATCCACGGGTAGTCAGATCTGCGACATTCATCTTGGGCGATGCAGCACCATACACGGCGGGCAATGTCTTGCCGGCCATCAGCATCCCTTCCGTATCCCGGATATAGGCATCGGCCGTAATGTTCAGCCTGTTGTTCAGTAAACCTATATCGAGACCTAAATTTTTTGTTGTGACTGTTTCCCAAGTCAAGTCAGCGGAATTGGGAGCTGTTTCATTGGCATATTCTGCTTTTGTGGCCTCTCCGAAAGAATAATTTAATGTGGAACCTGTGTTAATCAGTTGCAGATAGTCATAATAACCTACCGTTTTCTGATTTCCCAAAGAGCCATACGAAGCCCTGACTTTTAGGTTGTCCACATATTTTTTTGCTCCTTCAAAAAAGGCTTCTTCACTTACCCGCCATCCAGCTGAGAAGGAAGGGAAAAATCCAAATCGACGTCCTTGCCGAAAACGTGAGCTCCCATCATAGCGACCACTTCCTTCCAACAGGTACTTATCCTTAAAAGCATAGTTGAGACGATAGAAAAAGCCTAAGATGGCATAATCATCTACACCACCGGTTATGCTGATATCATCGCCTTTGGCCAGATTAAAATCGTCCAGGTCCTCTGAAAGAAGACCATTTCTTTTCATCTTGAGGTTCTTAGAATTTCTATAATCATAGTTGGTTCCCAACATGACTTTTACGTCATGCTTTTCCGCAAAGACATTATCATAAGTACCATATAGGTTGAATGTCCGACGTATCTGCCTGGTTTGTGTTTCTGTCAAATAGTTGCCCCCCGTACGTCCCTCATCCATCACAATCGTTTCACCGGGTATCCGAGAGTAAAGTACATCCACCGAACGGTTTAGATCGGGTTGATAAACGTGTGCCCAGCTATAATTTGTTCGGATATCGACATGTTTAAGTGGTTTGAATATCGCCTCAAACGTGGTGACAAATTCGTAATCCCGATCTTGATTGCGATTGCCTCCGTTCAGCAATACGGCCCCGATACCATCAGCGACCTCACCCGTATCTGTTAACCCAGTACGGTACACCAAAGTTCCATCGGGATGTATAGGCACAATGCTGGCCAAGGCATGGTTAGTCGCACGTGAGAAGATATTGTTTACCCCAGCGGCACCTGGGTAAGTGTAGCGCGAATAAAAATAAGCTGTTTTATTACTAAGTTCGAGCCAGGGAGTGACATCTGCCGATATTTTTGATTGAAAATTATACTTCTTATAATTATCCCGGTCAATCCGAATAATCCCTTTCTGATCGTAATAATTGCCGGATAAGACATATTTCACTTTATCCGATCCTCCTGACAGGCTGAGATTATGCTCCCAGGTCGGCCGGGTATGGTCATATAACATGTTATACCAGTCAAAATTGCCATAATATTTATACGCTCCATTTTGTTCGACTACCCAAGGACGGGAAGGATCTTCCACCTTATCATTCCGACGCAGCCATAATTCATAGTAATCCTCTTGGCTATACCGTGTATATGGCACGCCTTGGTAGGTACGATAGAACATATCATTAATACCTGACGAATAATATCCTCGAGTTTCGAAATCGGTTGAAGTGGTACTACCTCCTACACTAAAACGCCCATTGTACGTCAGCGAAGTCGTACCCTCCTTGCCGCTTTTCGTGGTGATCAATATGACCCCATAAGAAGCGCGGGCTCCAT
The DNA here is from genome assembly GCA_040392285.1 of Sphingobacterium sp. Taxonomy (GTDB): domain Bacteria; phylum Bacteroidota; class Bacteroidia; order Sphingobacteriales; family Sphingobacteriaceae; genus Sphingobacterium. The sequence goes on from JBEBWF010000011.1 coordinate 23,244, forward strand.
ATACAGCTGCGGACGAGGCATCTTTCAGCACTGTCACCGATTCGACATCGTTTGGATTGACTCGATTGATATCTCCTTCTATACCGTCGATAATGACTAATGGCGCGGCATCGGCACTGATGCTGTTCACTCCACGGATGTTAAAACTTCCACCCTGCCCCGGTCTTCCTGAACTAAAGCTGACATTCATGTTCGGAACAGTTCCCTGCAATAGCTGAGAAACATTGGATGCCGCACGAGAAGCCAATTGGTCGCCGGACACCACGGAAACCGCGCCCGTAAGGTTCACCTTCTTTTGCGTACCATATCCAACCACGACGACCTCATCAAGAGCAATATCTTCTTTTTGCAACGTGATCCTGCTCAACCGCTCCCGTTCGGCAGCTCTTACGGTTATACTTTCATACCCTACATAAGAAATAAACAGGATCGCATCATCCGAAATTCCCGACAGGGCAAATCTTCCTTCTTCGTCGGTGACCGTAGCGATATTTTCCAACATCGATTTGATACTAACCCCGCTGATAGGCGTTCCTTCCGTATCGACTACTCGTCCGCTGATGACGGATTGTTGTTTTTGCGACGTCGACTGGATCACATCTTTTCGTGTGATGATGATCATCCGGTTTTGTAGGGTGTACGCTAGCCCTTCATCCAAAATGGTTCGGAATACCTGGTCTATCGGTGTACGGGTGAAATTTTTAGTAATTGTCTTCTTTTCATCCACTTCATCCTTTCGGTAGAATATGGAATAGCTGGTTTGTCTTTCTATTTCCTTTAATACCTCCCCCAAGGGCACGTTCTTGAACTCTTTCGTCAAGGTCTGTGCTTTAATTTGCTGCCCGCCATAGCATAGCAGAATAAAAAGTGTTAATCTGATAAATAGGTTTTTCTGATCATTCATATTTTTATATTTAACAATAGCTTAGGTAATTCCTATCATTGGTTTATTCCCTGATGTAGATGTCTTTATCTTTGCGCTCGATCGTAATCGGCACGACTTCTTGCAGAGCCTGCAACACCTCGCTAATCGTCTCCTTGTTGCGCAGAGAAATACGAAACTTCGTTGCTTTTGCTTTCTGTGACGATAAATGAATATTTACATCATATTGACGGGATAGCTTTTTGATCATCTCCTCTAGGGTAATGCCGTCAAATTCTATACGATCCTCTACCCAGGCATTGGATTGTGCGGCATCTACTTGCAAGGTTTGGATAGTGTGCTGCGACAGATCCAGTTTTGTCGATTCGCCCGGCAACATCCGGATAAGTTTATTTTGATAGTCTAAATCAATTACCCCCTCGATCAAAGTCGTCGTTATAAACGAATCGTCCGGATAGGCCGAAACATTAAATTTTGTACCTCTCACGACTACATCGTATCCGTTGGTCTCCACGATAAATAGTTTATCACCCCGCTGCTTGGTTACCTCAAAATATCCTTCTCCACTTAATTGCACTTTACGATTGGACGCATCAAAATGATCGGAATACTTGAGTATAGACCCCGCATTGAGCCATACCACGGTACTGTCCGACAGTATGACCTTACTTTTTCCGCCATAGGGTGCCTCGTACACAAAATATCGTTCCGTAGAAACAGACCTCTGGCTAGAAAACCAAACCGCGATGAGTAGGGAAACACCCGCTACCAAAACCAGCATTGCGGCAATAGAGGCTACTTTCTTCCAAAGAACCGTTTTACGGGTTACGAATAACGGTCTAATTGCTTCTTGTGTACGAATCCGATTCTGTAGAGCCTGCCATTCGTGGTTGGTCTCCTGTAACGGTGAATGGTTAACTTTCCATTCCTTTTCCCACTGCCTGAATTCGGCATGCTGTTCGGCACCTTGTTGGATATAGTCAAAAAGTACTTGCTCTTCATGTATTGAGAGTTGACCTGCAAAGTACTGCATGGCTAATGCCCGGATGTCTTTCTTATTCTCCATATATTGGCTTCTATATTATGTAACAATCTGCTTTCGTTTTACCCAACCTCTAAAAACAAAAAAGAGCAGAATTTTTTATATTTCTGCTCTTTTAGCTATTCAATTTATGATTTTTCTTAACCTTCTATATGTGTAATAAGCCAAGCTAATACCATAATATATACATCCATAGGATACCTTTCCTTAAAGTATATAGAAAAATGGTGCAACGCTTTAGCGATATGTTTTTCTACAGCTGTGGTCGAAATCTGCAATATTTCGGCTATTTCTCTATTTTTCAAACCTTCGAATCGACTCATTAAGAAAACTTCCCGACAACGCTTTGGCAACTGATCGATGACAATATCGATCTGCTCCTGCAATTCCTTGTACAATAATTTATGCTCCGTATCCAACAAAAAGTCTGTATAATAAAGCCTTTCTTCGCCATCAATTTTTGCTAAATACGCTATTCGATGTTTCTCTACAATAGCCAAATGCTTCAAATAATTCAAACAACTATTTCGCACCATGGTAAATAGCAATGACGAAACAGATATCGCCGATAAGGTCTCTCTTTTTTCCCAGAAACGTAGAAAACACTCCTGAACGATATCTCCAACAACATCTTTATCCGTTACAAAACGACCCGCATAAGCTTTTAACCGTGGGGAGTAATTCTTGAATAAGTATTCAAAGGCTTCGCTATTACAGTTTTTAATTTCCTCCAATAACAGCTTCTCATCTGAAAAATCAATATTTTTATGCGATGTCTTATTCAAAAATATCTTCATGTGGAATAAGCATAAAATTATTTGGTAAAAATAAAAAGGTTAAATAACGGTAATATGAATAAATTGTTAAAAGTAGACTTACAAAGATTCGTTTTCTTGCTACGAATTTAGCCAATTGAAAAATGAATAACAAGAATAGCTTGCATAGGAATACAAAAATATTTACTTAAATTTGTAATACACCACACATTCATATCATGAACGTAAAAGCAACGAAACTGGACATTGTACAAGCCATCGTAAATAGTACGGATCCTGATTTACTGACGGAACTCCAGCAGTTTATGACGAGTCGGGAGATGGACTGGTTTGATCAATTACTGCCATTCCAACAGCAAGATGTGATGGAGGGGTTGGCAGAGGCTGACCGAGGTGAAACTATTCCACATAAAGATGTTGCAAAACGTTTCAGTAAATGGGGTATGAAATAGTACTGATAACTCATCATTGATAACTGTGCTGACACAAAAAAATCACGTTATTAAGAATCTGTATTTATCAACAAGCAATTATGCTTCAGCATCATCAGCCCGAAAAGGTTATCTTGTCTCTAAGTCCATTCCCAGGCAAATATATGAAATCGATACCTTTACACCATACGCAAAAATATTAGTAGACCGTGAACAAGAGTTGAAAATCTCTCTAAAGTTATTCATCACCCACGATTTTGTCATGGAACCGCGGTCGCTTGGTATAAATGTGAAGGTGTTGTTCTTTTGCCTTATTCAAAGCAACATTTGAACTTGCAAAAGGACTGTTTTTTTACCCCATTATTTTGGTCATTACCTATAGGACTGACGTATCCTTTTTTGGATGATAGGTTTTATTTCTTGAGCAAAGACATCGGAGGAGATAAAACCAATAGAAAAAGAACTTAAATATGAAGGAGTGATTATGTTTCATGACTAGGTGTATTTACTTATTTCATATTCTTATACCGTACCAAAGCTTCTAAAAAATAATAGTCAGCATACACTAAAGGCTTGTCGATCTCTGTTTTATGTGGAATACTTCCTACGCTGTGCATGAGAATAAAATCAGCATTCTCACCCAACTTTGCTCGGTATTTTTCCGAAGACAGGCTATGTAGCATTTTGACAGCTTTGTCGGCATAGTCTTTATTATGGGTATATTCTGCAAGTTCAAATAAGGCCGAACACACAATGCTGGCTGCCGATACGTCACGTAGTTTTTCCGAAAACTCCGTTGCATAGGAAGCTTTGTCAGGCATATAGCCCTCTTGCCCAACGTTAAAATCCCATAAGGGAATAAGATCTTCGGGCAGATGTTTCAAATAATAATCTGTTAAATTCACCGCAGCATTCAGATAGGTGGTATCCTGTGTTTCTCGGTACATCATCGTGTAACCATATACCGCCCATGCCTGCCCGCGAGACCAGGTAGAATTATCGCTAAACCCCTGGCATGTACCCTGATATTTCACCGCACCGGTAATTGTATCATAATCTACAACATGATAAGAACTGAAATTGTCCCTAAAATGATTTTTCAACGTTGTATTCGCATGCGTGACGGCTATATCATACAATCGCCTGTCTCCGGACACTTTAGCTCCATAGAACAACATTTCCAAGTTCATCATATTATCAATGATAACAGGATAAAACCACTCCGTTTTCTCATCCCATGCTACGCGATAATTCCATGATTTTATCGCACCAGTCTTTTCGTCGAAACGAGTGGCTAAAGAATGGGCACTTTCCACTAAGATGTCCTTATATTCAGCACTTGGGGCAAGCCGCTCTGCATTGCCATAACTGCAATACATCATAAATCCTAAGTCGTGATGTCCGGTAAATGTTTTTAACGGTTCAAGGCTATGTGTCCATTTTTCAGCTTGCTCTCTCCAGATCGTATCTCCGGTCAATTCATAGAGATACCACAAAGAACCGGGAAAAAATCCGGGCGTCCAGTCATACATATCGGTAACAACGAGCCCCCCGCCATCATCCATTGACCGGGGATAATTTTTACCGGTCGGCTCACCGATTTTCTCCAGCATTGTCCTGGTTTGCTGTGTTACAAAATCTACATTTTCCTGAATAAAAGTGTCCTTTGCCGAATCATTTTTATTCATGGTGTTGTTACATGAAAGCATCAGCATTCCATAGATGATAAATACAGCAGATAGGATTTTTTTTGTAATCATAATAGTGTAAATGGTTTTTATTTCTTGACTTTTACAGATACCGGTTTCCCACAAAATTCACCTTGGGGCATATCGATTGATATATTTTTCTTATTGAACGAAATAACTATTTGGGTCAGATCAGGAAGCATCTGCGGATCGTTAACAGAAACGACATATTCCTTTCCCATATCTTCTATTAGCACTGTAGCAGGAGAGGAGACGCCGAGTGTTAAACCTTTTGTCCGCAACATCTCTTTAGCGTTATAAAACACCGCTTCGGTGACCTTTTTGTCAGCGCTCTGTATAGCTTGTATGATCTTATCGTTCCGCAGTACGGTAAATGGTAAGGGCTCCTTAACCCGGTCGGTTCCTAGATAAACAACATAGCCATAGGTATCGTCCTTAGGTACCTGTCCGTGATCTATCCATAAACGAAGAATATCTGCTATTGGGGGAAGAGCGTTCTTGTTTTCATTCGATTTATTTCGCTTAATCCATTCATTATCTTTGGTCTCCACAGCGTAGTATGCACTATTTGAAAACTCGGGTAAAACGGTATACGCAAAGCCACCAGTCTGCGTAATCCAAACAGATTTTCCATGATCGGTAAAAGAGTGAATGCCATCTACAATGATCTCTTTCTTCCCATTTCTTATCCTGTATACTTCCCCTGTCTTAGCCGTTTGATCAATCGTGGTACGGATAGTTCCTCCCATTTCGGGTTCTAGGTTTGTAACTCCTGCCCCTAATGCAATCATGTAGTCACCCAGTAAGAAGTATGATTTATATGCCAAGACATCATAGACGCTGGGATTCTTTCGATAAAACTCATCTCCCCCAATGTTGTCATCTTTGTTTGCTCCGTTCCTTTTCTCAAATATAAATCCTGCTACCGCATTTTCTCCGCCACGGGTTGCAGCCCCTGCAAAATTATGTTTGCTGTTGTACCCACGCCAATTGGTTATAGGGATTATCCTTTCCATGCCCTCGCGTGCGGTTACACCCGGATAGGCGGTGATGTCCCATGCTCCGATAATTTTTCGGTATTCGTCTCCTTCGCGTTGGAATAACGTCAAGCCGTCGTTCGTAAAAAAATTATATTCATCAGCGAAACCAATAGCACTTTCCAAACCGTCACAACGCACCGAAGCCATATTGACGATAGCGTGATAACTTTTATTTTTCTTGATCAAATCATCGTTATTGAAAAACCATCTGGTTCCCGAATAGACTCCTTCAGGATATCCATCCATACGGATGTGTTTTTCCTTCGCTTCGACTTGTAATTGCTTCAGTTCGGCTTGCTCATTCGGCGTGAATGAATCAAGCCATCCGTTAATAACATTATTCAGCATACCATAATAAGGAATCGTGTGGCTCCTTTCTTCGTAATAAACGGCTGAATAACGATCGAGACAAGGCAATATAAAACCTTTATAATGATACCAGTTGCCTCCTCGAAAAAAATTGAGCAATGCATGTGCATTTTCTCTGCTCAACTGCTGCTTCCAAGGCGACCCATCCAATATCCCAAGTAATTTTATCGCATTGCCGGTGCCGTCTATAGGATATCCCCAGATCAGGTTCTGTTTGCCATGTCCCCAACCTGCCCCATCCGTTGTAAAACCTTCATCCCAGAATGCTTCATCATAGGTATTTTGGGATACCGTCGAGATACTTTTCTGACAAACTTCAGCGATCAGGTCGACCATCGGTACGGATCTGTACATCAAGGCACAGAGAAACAATGGCCGATAGCCTATCGCATTCCCCCCTACCCACCACACGTGCTTGCGGAAGCGTTCGATCTGCACAACGTTCCCATCTGTGGAATTTCCCCTCAAAGGTTGTGTCCATGCCTGCAGTGCCAGAGCTTTCAGCATATCGCAAACATCTGATTTTTGCCGGTCTGTATATTTTCCAGACTCGATGTCATCCATTTCGTTCAAAAAATACATATAGATATTGGCTGCGGCAGTGGGGATACCGAAGCATGAACGGTGGAAACGGGGGGCATCGTTACGGCGGGAAATCTCGATATACCCATAATATAGGATCGCTCTACGATACTGCTCTGTGAAAGCCCTTGCAATCGTTACACCGCTTCGATAGGCCTCTGCAATCTTCCAAAGGCGGTTATAAGCATCAAAAATCAGGTCACCAATAAATTCTTGTTGCCTGGAGTATCGTGACTGTATATAATTATTTTTTTCTATTTCTTCCTCTTTGTCCCTATAATCGATAAATCTTCCGTCTTGATCAAGCAGGTTCAAACATTCCTGTGCGCTCAATTTGACAGGAGACATATGATGCGAGTACGGAGTCTTTGCATAGTATTGACGGTACCGCTCTATGGCCACGTCTTTATCCGGGCTTTTTATTTTTCTCGCCTCTTCCTGGTATTTACGATAGTTATTCAAGGCATACTCTCTTCCGCTTTCCTGTGAAAAAGACAACAATGATGACATCATCACGAGAGTACATAGGATCTTACATTTCATGACTTATTATTGTTACTGATTTTTTATACCTTACTTTTTGAAAGGTATCACCATATTCCACGATTTGGTTGCATTGAAAAAGCCACCCGGACCGTCCATTGTAGCAAAAAAGAGGTGGGTAGGTTTTCCTTTCTTGTCGAACAATATAAAAGGCCGCTCTAATTGCCCCTGTAGCACCGTACTTCCATCTTCCCACTCCACTGTTCTTGAATAAGCCTTCGGATCTTTATCGATCTGCCAGTGAATGCCATCCTTGGAATGTGCCAGTACGCCTCCCCCTCTTTCGCCTGTATATCTGGCCACATGATCTTTAAAAATAATATGATATCCCGATTTGTCTTTCCATAGGAAAGGATCCTCGGCTTCTCCCTGGCTTTCAACGCTGAAAATGGGGCGATTTTCGTTTAAGACGGTATACGGTCCTTCTATGTTGTCGGCATAGGCGACCCCTAATGCCATATCCGAATAAGTATCGTTACCTGTATATGCACGTCCTTTAAACAGCATCATGACCGAACCATCTTCTTGTATGAGTGGGGAGGGATTGGAAGTGAGGAGACTGTAAAAAGTCCCTGGCTTAGTTGTCAGCAGTGGGGCATCCAACCTTTTCCACGGTCCATAGGGGCTATCAGAGACTGCCAGCCCGATACGTTTGTTACTTCTGCCAACGATACACCATTTGCTTTCAAGTGTAAGTTCTTCATACTCCGGTTCTTCGAAAGGATGTGTTGACCCCATATAAATAAGGTAATATTTATCCTTATAAGCGAGAATCCTTGGATTATGGGTAGATCTCCCGTCCCAATACTGCGCACCACGAGCCGGCAAAGCAACATCACTAAACTCGTATGGCCCTTCGGGCACAGTGGATACGCCATGTACGATTTCCGAAGCGACCATCCAGCCGGGATGGAAAGGCAGACTTTTAGGAAAGCGGGAGGCATAAATATGGTATTTTCCATCTGCGCTTTGTATGACAGAACTGCCCCACACCCAATAGCCTTCCATCTCCAGAGCTGGCGTTTTACGTGCTTTATCCAAGTTACGAAATATGACATTCCGGGAGTTCGCCTTCAATTCCTGGAGGTTTTCCAATTTCTGTGCAGTCGCGGTCGACAATAGAAAAAAGAAGAAGGCTCCTGTAATACAGTGTATTTTATTTGTTCGGCTTATTTTCATTTGCTAATCAAAATAAAATATTATTGTACCGTGATGACAAATTCATAAATAGTAGCTTCCGTTGCAGATTCTTCCAGAACTTCAAATGTCACCCGATATTTGCCTTTTTCGGCAAATGTGTGCGTATATGTTTGTATATCGCCAGTCTGATCCAACGTAAGCGGTTGTCCTATATCCGACACAACACCTTCTCCTTCCTGGATTTTGCGAGACACCACCCAATCCTCCGTAGCCGGCCCGGCTCCACCTCCGATGATCTGCAATTGTGTCGATGACGACACATTCCATTGCTGTGAGGGAGCGGAATTAGGACTGATATTGACCGGTGTCCAGGCAAGATCGGAGAGAGTATAGTTTTTTGCAGCTGCTTCGGGAAATTTGTAAGGCATGGTGAAGTTTGTGATTGTCCATGTTTTCTTCGCTCCGCTCCCCTGATTAGCTGCGTCGTCCTGCGCATAACTGATGTATTGCAAAGCGATATAGACCTCATTGTCCACATTGTCAAAGAAATCGATCAAATTGATATTTCCAGTAGGTGTGACAGCGCTTACCCATTGTCCGGGAAGAGCGGCCCGGCTACTTATATTAGACCAAGTAGCTCTCTGAACGCCTTCCCTCGTGTAGTCCCCGTCAAAATCGGTAGAAACCCGAATACGTAATGTGTTAGGTTGCCCTCCCCATTGTGGATATGCATTAAATGACATGTGTATACTTTCCAATTGAGTGAGCGATCTGTTTTTATTGACGTATTCGTGTCCCGGTTCCCCCGACCAGAAAACAATGGGATCTTTTATTCCCTTTAGGGTAAAGGACAATTCTTCTCCTTCGTTGACCAGTAGATCGTCGGCGATGATTCCTGCTGCATTTTCGTCGGTGATGGACTCCCCTTGGCTACTGTCCAACAGTTCCAGCTCGGTTACTTTTGTACAGGCTGAGAATGTAATACTACAAAAGAGTATATAGATGATTACCTTATTATACATGATGTTGAATAGTTAAATTAAACAATATTTTATCTATAAAGGTCGGGGCAAGTTCAGCGTAAAGAGGTAAAAACTCAGATCCCTGTTGAAAGGAGTAACTCCAGATTGGTATAGTCTGATCGTCGACAGCACTTCGTTCGGGTAACTGAACACCAATTGGTTCATGACATACATGACACTTCCTGGGTTAAAGGGTTTGTTGTAGTCTGACCGCTGCTTATCGGGAGCATACTCCGTATTCACAAATTCGAGGTGAACATTGTTTGCGGGATCATCCATATAGGGTTTCATCCGCATAACCATGCTCTTTACATCGCCTCCATTCGTATTACGCTGTGCTTTGAACGTATCACCTGTTTCGGTTCCCTCCATGACGGTGACAGACCTGAATATCTTAGCATAGAAATATAAATTGTATGCATGATAGGCAAAGGCATCCCGCCCTAACAGATCTTCGCTTGCACCATCAGCCATGATGTTACGATTCAACAGTGTACCATAAGATTGTTTGGCGAAGTCCAACATTTCTTGATCCTGGGTCGCATATGCAATGTCAAAAATCAGATTCAGCCGACAGGTTTCCCAATTATTTGCCCGAGGAGTAAAAGGTTTATACTTTGTATGATACCTGTCTTTCAGCCAAGTCTCTATCGTAGTTCGTTCTTCCGTCGTCAATTCTCCATTGATGATAGAATACGCGTAGATGAAAGGGAGGTAAGCGACTTCACCCGGCATAAAGTCCGTAGCCCGGTTTGTAGCCGCCCAAGCGAGCAAGAATGATTTGGCTTTTTGTAAATAAAGATCTGCATCATTACTTTCGGTATTTTTTTCCAATAACCATTGCAGGCTCAATACATGAACCCTTGCCGCCTCGGCATCGACTTCTGCGGCGTGATTCTCACTACCATCATTGTTATTCAAGTACTCTACCGGAGCTGGTGTGACGGCTAAGGCGAGATTTGCCGGATTTGTGATGTTATTGGTAATGAACTGATGCCCTGCACCCCCATCATTATAATCGGATACAAACCGAGCCAGCATGGCGTCATCGAATATCAGATTTTTCCCTGAAGGAGGCAATACGACGGTGGGCGGTGTGATATTGCCACTATTTTCGGTGTTGGGATAAAGACTGGACAGATTATCTTTTGTACAGGCGGATAGTATCCACAATAGCATGGATATGTAAACCGTGTTTAAATATAATGTATGTTTCATAATGTTTTTATGATTAAGATGGCTACCATTACCACCCCGGATTCTGTTTAATGGTGTTGTTTGATTTCGCAATCTCGATCTGCGGGATGGGCATCAGGTACATATTGGGTGTAAATACTCTGCTCTCTACCACAAAATTTCGGAAAGAAGGGTTGTAGTATTCGTCAATATCCACTGTCACGCCGGTAACGGGAATAGTGGTCGTACCATTGCCATACAGTTTCCATCTCCGTACATCAAAGAAACGATGTTCTTCAAAACAAAGCTCTACCCGCCGCTCGTTGCGGATAAAGGTGCGCATCTGCTCCTTGGATAGACCACTGGGTAGAGCTGACGGATTGAGACCTGCACGTTGGCGTACAGCATTGACCGCATCATATACCGTCTGATCCGGACCGGATGCTTCATTGCGGGCTTCGGCATAGTTCAATAATACTTCGGCATAGCGAATCAGTACGTTTGTACGGTTAACCGTGACGGTACGCAAATCCCAGACGCTGGAGCTGGAGGTAAACTTCCCGAGATAATATCCTGTCCGTGTCGCATTAAATGCACTGTTGACGGCATCTATATTGCCTGAGGCGATGCTCAGGTATTTGACCTGATCGTTTTGGCTTACCGTCATTCCATGATAACGTATAGCGGCATAAAACCGTGGATCTCTACCTATATAGGGCTTGGTGGGATCATAACCCGAGCGGCTATCCGTTATGGCAAGCCCGTTGGCCATGCCAAAAGCATCGACCATTTCCTGCGATGGATTGGTCAGCCCCCTTCCGTTGACCGCCAGTGGTGCGTTTGATTGGTCGAACTGTACATCCTCAAAATAATTACTGGAGAATATGATCTCATTATGGTATTGTGCTGCTCCGGTTGCCTGGTAGAATATATTGTTGTACTGCACCGTTCCTGTAAGCGTCAAGAGGCCATACACATTCAGATCGATAACATCTTGGGCGGCATCGGCGGCGTCTTCCCAGCGCGAGGCAATATTCCCGGGATTGAACAATGGACTGGCATAATAGAGCAATGCTCTTGCTTTGAGCGCCAATGCACTCCCTTGAGTTGCTCTTCCCGCCTGCCCTATATCGTTGACTTCTACTATACTTCCACTAGCTCCGTATACTTTTGGCAATTTTTCGACAGCCTTATCACAATCTTGGAGGATCTGCTGTATACAGTCGTCAATACTTGATCTGGGGATATCCAGATTGTCCGAAAGAGATAAGGATTCCAATACCAGAGGGACACCGCCGTACCGTTTTATCAGTTCAAAATAGAAGTATGCCCGCAGAAAATAGGCTTCTCCTTTCATCCGCTCCCGCACAGCTAGCTTTACGGGATCCACACCTTCCTGATTATCTTTTCGGAGTAGTGGGACACGATCAATGTTTTCCAAAAACAAATTGGTCTTCCTTATCCCTGCATAGTAGTTGCCCCATACGTTTTCTATGGGATTTGCCGCACTCCATCCCCCATTGTTAAAGTCTTGTACAGTACTCTCGTCAGCGGAATGCTTGGCTTCATCACTCGCAGCGGCCAACATGGCTCCATTGATACGCATATATACCCCGGTAAGGTTGGTATAGGCATTGTTCAAAAAGCCGAATGCCCGGTCTGTAGATCCCCAAATACTCTCTACCGGCAGTCTTCCATCGACCTCTTGATCCAAAAAGGATTTTTCACACGCTACGCTTAGCATGCCTATAAAAATCAGTAGTAAATTTCTTGTTCTTGCCATTATATTTTACTTTTTTAAATCATCAATTTACCTTATATCCCTACCTTTACGCCTAATGTAAACATCCTGGCCAACGGCGCATAGGTATATCCGGCACGTTGATCCTCAGGATCCAGATCGCTCAACCCAGAGAATGTGGCAAGATTTTGTCCGCTACCGTAGATTCGCAGTTTACTTATTTTCATCACATTGTTCAGGGTATATCCGATTTCGATATTGCGCAACCGTAGATAGTTACCGTTCTGTTGCCAAAATGTTGACGTCTGCATGTTGTTGTGACCAGAAGTCACATTGGTTACTCTTGGCAGCGAGGTGGTATTAGTAGTTTCTGCCGTCCACCTGTTGTCATAATATGCGGTAGAATACATATTAGGGATGAACATGATGTCCCTGCCCGTAGCACCTTGAGCTAATAGACTAAAATCAAATTTCTTATAAGTCATGCCCATAGTGATACCATAGTAAAACTCAGGCACGGTTCCTTTTCCGATGACCACCTGATCACGGACATCAATACGGTTGTCATCAGCAGGGTTTTGGTTGATATAGCGTATATCGCCCGGGCGGATGGCACTGAATGAAGACAGGGGAGCATCTGCAACTTCTGCTTCTGTCTGGAAGAGTCCGTTGGCCATATAACCAAAGCGGGCATCCAGCGAGTGACCTTTGCGATACTGATGCGCATATTGTTGTATTTGTTCGCCTAAGTCGATGACTTTGTTCTTTGCCAAAACACCATTTGCTCCGAGGAATACACTTGTCCCACCCAGTTGCTTTTTGTATATCAGGCTGAAATCAAAGCCTTTATTTTCGACGATCCCGGCATTGATATAAGGTAGGCCTATACCAACGATGCCCGGTATGACATTAGCCTGCGGCACGGCGATATCTGATCTTTTTTCGTAGAAATAATCAACGGATACATCCAGGGCATTTTCCCACAACCGCGTGTCTATACCTATGTTGGTCTTGAAAGATTTTTCCCAGCTGATTAAGGCATTACCCAAAGCTCCTTCGGTCGATCCTCTGCTGCTTCCATTAGGCACACCAAAACCATAGCCACCCCCGGCAGTTGATGTTTGCTCATACTGATACCTGTCGCCACTGATCTGGTCATTGCCAACCAACCCTGTGGATGCACGTACTTTAAGGTATTGTACAGCATTGCCGGTAAAAAAATCTTCATTGGACACAATCCAACCTAAGCCTAAAACAGGAAATAACCCCATGCGGTGACCTGCCGTAAAATTGGAAGATCCCGAATAAGCTGCTGCGATTTCGGCAAGATATTTTTGGTTGTAATCATAAGCAACCTTTGCCGCAAAATTCTGGTATTTGTAGTCCGGGTTGTCTCCGGATACGCTCATCCTGCTTTGGTGATATAAAAACTGTGCATTTACCGCATGCGAGTGGTTGAACATACGGTTATAATCCAAGGAAGCATTCCAGACATTCCGACGGAAATAATTAGCACCGCTATACCCCTGGCTGCTCAATTGGGTATCCGCATTGTACTGTACATATGGATCCAAGACACCGATAGCCTGTGTTTCAAAGACAGCAAAGGACTGGCTCTGACCTGAGGTGAAAGGGTTGAAATTTTCGATGCTGTACAGGGCATTGACACTTAGCCCATCCGTGAAAAAATTGAGGTCTTGTTTTACTTTTACCCCTGCCTGTAATCTTCGGTCCTGTGTGTTTCTTAATCCCGAGCGTGCAATCTGTCCGAAGGCATTCGTTCTGTACAAGGTACTGCCACCTAAGGAACCATCCTCATTCAGGAGTGGGTAAGCATTGGCCGGTGTATTGTACATATTGGTCAAGATATCATTGGCAAACGTCCATGGCGAATGTGTATTGCTGATAATCGCATTGACATCCAGCCCGAATTGCAAGCCATGATCCAGGTATATATCCAGATTTGTTCTGAAATTAAACCGGTCAAACTTATTTTGTGTGCTATACTTATCGGTCTGATCTGTAAAGCGAAAATAGCCTTCCTGACCAAGATAACCCAGCGCCGTAAAATAACGTAGCGTTTCGTTGCCCCCTCCGGCCGAAAAATTATAGTTCTGAAATGAACCAAAGTCTTTTAACAATTTTGCTCTGTAATCTGTGTTTGGGTAACGGTATGGGTCAGATCCTGTCCGGTAAGCTTCCAGAGCCGTATTGCTGAATGAAGCCGTTCTGCCATCATTAACCAAGCCCTCGTTGTACAAGCTCGCATATTGATAGGCATCCAATTTGGGTGCCCAAAACTCCGGCGTATGTACCCCAGCTCGGGCGTCCACAGCAATAAATCTGTTGGCGGTATCTCCTCGCTTTGTCGTAATCAATATCACACCGTTTGCTCCCCGCATACCATACAGAACTTGTGCACTGGCATCCTTAAAAACGGCTATAGAGGCTATTTCATTAGGATCGATATCGTCCAACGAACGTTCGACCTGATCGATCAAAATCAAGGGAGAAGTACCGGCATTCGTCGCTTTTCCCCGGACTAAGAAATTGTAACCATTGGCGCCAAGTGAGTTGCCTGCCGACATCATCGTGATCAATCCGGGCAATGTTCCGGGCAATGCTTGTGCCGTATTGACTACTCCATTGCGGCGGATTTCATCATGCTCTATATAGGAGATTGCTCCGACGATATTTTGTTTCTTTTGGCGGCCATACGCAATGTCTAGTTCTTCGTATTGTGCCGTGGTATCCTTGGAAGTTGCATTTTCGTCATCTTGCCCCGATACGCCAAGTGGAGCAACGAGCAATAGGCCATAACCTATCATATGCATCAAAACAACCCGTGTATATCTTTTCGTATTCATTGAGAAATTGAATTTATTCATTATGCTATATTTTGATACTAGTCTATCCAATCTGGGTTTTGTTCCAGTACTCCTTTACTCTTATAGATTTCACTCAATGGCAATGGATACCGGTGCATATGCGATTCGAAGACCCTAGTCTCGTAGGTGAAGCGTTCGTACGTAAAATTGTTGTCCGAAACTTTAGTTATTCTCGTGCCATAGATCGGGCCATTCAAAAATTCTGTTCCTTTTTTCCATCGTAGGATGTCATAGAAGCGATGATCCTCAAAGCACAATTCTATGGCTCGCTCATTTTGCAGGCGGGTACGCATGCTAGCCGTATTGGATGATATGTCCATCGGAATAGGTGCCTGACTTACGCGGCCACGTACGAGATTGGCTGCTTCACGCGCGGTCAGGCTATAGCCGTTGTTATTGTCCGGTCCGTAGGCTTCGTTCATCGCTTCGGCATAGTTCAGCAGTACTTCGGCATACCTGAACACGATATAGTTCAGATAGGTTGTATTCCCTCCCGCAACCCTGACCAAATTGTCCGGCCAGAATTTACGTATACTCTGTCCGGTAAGATTGACGTTTGCTGATCCTCTGTCCCTGCCTCCGGTATAAAATTCAGTCTTTCTACCCAGCCAATCTACATTATTGGTCAACACATTGATCTTCAACCTCGGATCCCTGTCTTCATAAGGATTGTTTTCATCATAATTGCTTCTGGCGTCACTGATGGGATACCCATTAGCGCCTTCATGCATATCCACAAAATTGGTTGTGACACTTGTCCCATTCCATCCCAGGTAGCCTTCGGTAGCAATAAAACGAACCCAAAGCCCACCTTGACCATTTCCTAATCCCTGGTCAAAATTCACCTTGCCTCTCGGGCGATTCCAAATGACTTCTTCGCAGGTTGGCTGAAAAAAGAGCGTATGCACATCAGGATACAGATCATATAGATTTAACTTGATGACTTCATTGGCTGCTGCGGCAGCGGATTGCCACTTGGCGATATCATTGCCCGGATTATTGAGTGGGCTGGCCGCGTATAGCAGCATTCTGGACTTCAATGCCAGTGCAGCTCCTTTGGTAGCTCTGCCCAGATCAGCATCGGGATAGGTTGGTAGCAACAGATTTGCGGCCCGATCACAATCTGCGACGACAAAATCTATGCAGGCATCATAATCAGCCCGCGGGAGATCCAGATTTTCTTCACCGCTCAGTGTACGGTCGACCAAAGGTACTCCCCCATAGCGCTTGATCAATTCAAAATAAAACATAGCTCTCAGAAAGTAAGATTCGCCGATTGTTCTGTCCTTGATGATCTGAGAAGGAAAATTTGGCACTTCGTCGATTCGTTCCAATACCATATTTACACGCCTTATTCCGGCATACATCCGGGTCCATATCCTGTCCGTTTCATTAGGCCAGTCTACATTCGTGTTGATCCAAGACCCTTGGTTCATGGGTTTTGTAGAGCCGCTGGCATTTACAGCTTCGTCCGACATGGTCGCAGGCAAAGCATTCCATAACCGCCCGTGAAACGCAAAAAATTCAGAATAGCTGTAATTGTAGTCGCTGTATTTTCTAAAGTTGGCGTATTCTTTGAATACATCATCCTCACTCAGGTCCTGATCGGGTGCCAGATCGAGAAAATTCTTGTTACAACCGGAAAAGATCAGGCATATAGTCATCACAAAAATGACCTTTATGCTGTTATATATTGTTAATTTCATCATTGATCAGGTTTAAAAATTAATATTAACGCCTAAATTGTATACTGATTGGACAGGGTATACTTCTCCGCTTCCGCCCAATGCTTCAGGATCGTAATTTCCAGTCTTGGACCAGGTGAAGAGGTTGTCTCCATTGACATAAACCCGTACTCCGCTTAATTTTAATCTCTGAATGGTTTTTTGAGGCAGATCGTAGCTAAACATCACATTCTTAATCCGCAAGTAATTGCCCGACCGCAAGTGGAATGTGTTCACCCGCTTGTTGGAATGTGTTGTGCCGGTATGTAGGGAAGGATAACCGGCGTTGGGATTGTCCGGAGTCCATCTTTCTAAATGTATAGGGGTTGCCTGCCCATTCCCGTTGGAACCGGTAAATTCAAAACCACCAAAGCCCGTATACATGACAGAGGAGTTAGCTGCTCCTTGTAGCAGGGTGTGTAAGCTAAGGCCTTTATAGCTAATACCCAGTTGGGAGGCAAAGATATATTCCGGTATATTAGAATAGCCTATTGGCGCTACGTCACTTTCGTCGATCTTACCATCTTCGTTGTAATCGGCATATTTAAGATCTCCGGGAACGATCGGGCCGCCCAAGGTAATCTGTGATGGTGAATCTGCGATATCATCGGTCGACTGGAAAAAACCCAATACGGTGAGTCCACGTGTCTGGTTGATCCTGTAGCCGGCCAATTTCTGGTACTCCGGGGTCTGTCCGGGATCATCCCTGTTGATCACGATATTGCGGGAGAAAGATACATTTCCCTTTACGGAGTATCTCCAATCGCTACCGATCGTGTTATTATGTTCTACTTCGAACTCGTACCCTTTATTATTTACCTTACCAATGTTGATGGTCGGGATAGGGCCGCCCTGCACGACGGGAAATGAGCGTGCTTCCATCAAGATATCCTTACGCTTTTCGTCAAATATATCGGCGGTAATGCTGAGTTTGCTTTCGAAGAATTTGGCTTCAAAACCTATATTCCTTTTGAGGGAAGTTTCCCAACGCAGATCGGGATTGCCTTGTCTGGACTCGACGATACCGCCCGGACTGGTCGGATTAGTAAGTCCGAAGCTGTAAAATTGACTGCCTCCCGCAGTGCCATACATACTTTGGTACAGGAAACGTGCTCCACCAATACGGTCATTACCGACAATACCATAAGAACCCCGGATTTTTATGAAATCCAAAAAAGCAATTTTGTCTTTTATGAAAGGCTCCTCACTGATGATCCAGCCTGCAGAATAGGCCGGGAAAAAGCCGAATCGATTGCCCGGAGCGAAATTCTCAGAGCCGTTGTAGCCCATATTTACTTCCGCAAAATACCGTGAGGCATACGCATAGGTTGCCCTGGAGGATACGCCCATCAACGCAAAAGGTATCTGGCTTCCCCGTTCTTCTTTCTGTTGATTATACAGTACCATGGCTGTGACGCCATGTTCTCCGAAAGTCCGGGCATAGTTGATCTGTGCCTGTAAATTGATCAATCGATAACCAGTCGTATTCAGATTTTCGGACATATAAGTCAACGGTGCATCCTCTGCAAGTTGGTTATAGCCCCCAGATTCAGGGAGATATTGGTAGCTGGCGACGGACTGGGAGTAAGACTTGTTCGTACCGAAATTACTATTCGTTGATACGTTTAGTACCGCTGACAACCCTTCGGTCAAAAAATCCAACTTGTTGTTCAACCGTACCGTGACGTCATAAGCATTGATCCTATCGGTATTGAAGCCGCTATATGCGATACTGCGGTAGGGGTTTGCAAAACTCTGTGCTCCGCCTATACTACCATCGGGATTGAATATGTTGAATATATAGGGAGGTGTACTATTGATGCCTTGAAAAAGTTGATGCAGGCTGTTTAAAAAATTGCCGTCGTAGTTCGTGCCAAATCCTTTACGCTTTTCTATCCTTGCAGAAAGATTGGCAGACAATTCCTGGTACTCGTTAATTTTGATGTCAAGATTGGAACGATAGTTCAACCGGGTAAAATCTGTATTGGTATCGTAATCCTTATTTTCCTTCGTATACCTGAACATTCCTCCTTGTTTCAGATAACCCACAGAAGTGAAGTATCTGACACGTTGGGTTCCACCTCTGATATTGAGGTTGGTCTGATTCTGTAAGGAATAAGGTTTCGTAAATTCTTCCCAAAAATTTACATCGGGGTAGTCTGCGGTGCCAGCCTGGTCCCGAAAGCCAATAACTTGCTCCTCCGTAAACCGGGGTGGCATACCATCATTTTTAAGCGCTTCATTGAGGAGTACGACCTGATCGTACGAACCGAGCAACTTAGGTATCCGGGAAGGGCGCTGCATGGAGGAGTTGTGTGTCAGGCTCACCAGAGGTTTACCCACTTGTCCCCTTTTGGTCGTGATTAAAACAACCCCGTTTGCACCCCTCACCCCATATACCGCGGTCGATGACGCGTCTTTTAGGATAGAAATTGTTTCCACTTCATTGGGGTCTATTTGAGAAAAATTTTCCCGTTCTATACCATCAATAATAATCAATGGACTTGAATTGACCCAGGTAGACTGCCCTCTGATCAGTAATTGCGCTTCGTCATATCCTGGTCTTCCGTTGGACTGTATCGTGGTCAGTCCGGGCAATCGACCTGTCAGTGCATTGGTAATGTTGGCCGCCGAAGACTGGAGTATATCATCTGTTCGGATCGTCGTGATGGCGCCCGTCAGGGTCTCTTTCTTTTGTACGCCATATCCGACCACAACGACTTCATCCAGGCCGGATATATCCTGGGCCAACCTCACCTCCATGAATGGGTTGTCAACAGGTATTTCACGGGTCAGATAACCGATGGATTTAAACTCCAATATCGCATTGGTGGTTTTTAGAGCCAATGAAAAAGTACCGTCGGTATTGCTCACGGCACCGTTCGATGTTTCTTTTTCCAAGATGCTGACACCCGCAATGGGATACCCACTCGTATTCAGGACTCTTCCTCTTATGAGGGTTTCCTGCACAGCAGGTGCATCAACTTTAGGCGACACCTTTTTGTCCTTCACGATGATGGTATTATTCTCGATGACATAATCAAATGGCTGATTTTCAAATAATTTCTTCAGAGCGACTTCCAATGGGACATTCCTGAGATCCAACGTAACAGGCCGAGCACTTGTCATTTGCCTGGTTTTAATGATGAAGTCCATCTGATTTTGGTGTCTGATCTGCCGGAATACCTCTGTAATGTTCGTACGTTCTACTTTGATAGTAATTTGTTGTGCAGATGCGGACGCATACATTTGCAAACAGTTGATCATAACGAACAGTACACACATTTTCGTGTATAAGACTATCTTCATCGCTTCTCTTTTTAGTGATTTTTTTTGCAGCATATCCTGTCCAGTAAGACTGAGCTGATAAGCATTGCCTTCATCATGAGCCGTAAAAGCTCTGGAAAATAAAATCATAAATGGTATATTGATTAATAAATTATTACTGACTGAATTGTATAATTGGAATATCCATGCGAAGTATTTCGCGTTTATCTATGTAATCATATGCTTTATTGTTTTTGGTTAGTCTATTTTTTATGGCTGATCAGAATTTTCTGATCCACAATTTTCAGATCAATATCGGCACTGATGCTTAGTACTTTTATGACTTCTGATAGTTTCTTGCCTCTGGAGACACGTCCATTGAAATTTTCTTCCAATGACAAGCCTTGTTGGTATTGTATATCAACATCATACCACCGGGCAATCTTGCGCATGATGGCCGGAAGATTTTCGTTGGCAAAAATGAAATCTCCGTTTTTCCAATCGACCGCCGATTCTACATTGACCTGGGTGACGCTGAACCGTTCGTTGTATAATTTCGCTTGTTCTCCCGGTTTCAATAAAATTCCCTCCCGATTATTTACTGACGTTAGCCGTACACTCCCTTCCAATAGCGTTGTCCTTATATTTTCTTCGTCACTATATGCATTGATATTGAAATGGGTACCCAAAACCTCTATAGTCTGATTGGGGCTTTCCACAAAGAAGGGGATACGTTTTCCGGAACCATCCAACGATTTGGACACTTCAAAATAAGTTTCTCCTGTCATTTTTACACGTCGGCTGTTATCGGCGAAATGAACAGGATAAGTCAAAGAGGAAGAAGAATTTAACCATACCTTAGTCCCGTCTGGTAAAATGACCCTATATTGTCCACCACGGGGCGTACTGATCGTATTTGTGCTATGGATATCTGCGTCTTTTCCGGTGTTGTGAATGGTATACGTAAGTTGCCCATCAGCCGTCTTTTGAATGGAAATACCTGCCGGTTCTTCCAATAATTCACCTGTCTCCACATCATCTAATAGGAGTTCTCTACCATCAGAAAGTGTTAATTTGGCTTTGTTCATTCCAGGCTCTACATCATGAGTTGTAGCAAGGGGTACATCGACCACTTGTTTGTCCGACTGGTGAAGATATAACGTTGCAAAAGAAACCATAAGCAGAATAGCAGCGGCATAATAAAACCATCGCTTTATGCTCCTGTGTTTCCCATCTACTCGCCCGGCTTTTGTTTTTTGTTGAAGCTGTTTCCAAACCTTTATACTGTCCAATGTCTCGAGGTAGTCCTGATCTGTTTTCGGAATCCCGGCAGAATTATACTGATCCAACAATTCCTGGGCAGCGGGCGCTGTATGCATGAGTGTCTCCAGCTCAGCACGCTCCACCGGAGTCAATGTTCCCTGGATATGCTTTGCCATTAATTCGCCGGTACGTATAGCTTCTTGTGACATGTGTTTATTTTAGCTTTATATAGATACAACGCCTATACAAGCAAAAAGGATGGAAGGCTGACGAAAAAAAAATTAAAAATCTCTCCAAAGAAGCAAAAGAAGCATCCAGAGAATATGGGAATCCGGATTTAACCGTTCTTTCAGTAAGGCTATCCCTCTTCTTTTCTGGCTTTTGACTGTATTAATAGATATCTGGAGGGCATCGGCAATCTCTTGATTACTCATTCCCTCTAAAGCGGCCTTTTTTAAAATAGTGGCACAGCCTTCGGGAAGACCATTCAAGGCCTCGTGCAGTTCCCCCATGACTTCCGAATGAATAATGTTCTTGACGAAGCTAGGCTCCTCCAGCTCGCCGAAGCGGTTCTTTTGAAAATAGGTTTCCACGACCTTTTCATGGCGCAACGAAGAGATGCAGGCATTCCGGACTGCTGTATACAAATACCCTTTAAAGTTTTTGGTATGGACAAGATGCAGATTCTCCTCCTCACACAAACGGGCAAACAAATCCTGAACCACATCTTCGGCTTTGGATGCATCATTCAGGATACTTTTAGCAAACAGGCATAACCGACCATAATGACGATGAAAGAAAAATTCAAGCGAATTTAGCAATATGGCTTCTGTATCTTCCTTATTCATCACGTGAAGTATTGTCGCCTCCTACCGGAGATGCGGCGATTGGTTAATCTTAAAATATAGTATTCGTATTCTTTAAACAAAAGAAACAAATTTGATCTGCAAAAACAAATCCAAAAGATTCGCTACAAAATTGGCGCGACCTTATTTGAATAGATATGACGGACCTATTCAGGACGGAACACAAACAAAAGAGGTTGGTACATGAACAGAACCAATCTCTTTCGGCTTATCTTTGTCGATACTTATGCTTAGTTGGGTTGCGTATATCTATTTTTAAACAGACCTATTTCTGAAATAGTCGGATTAAGCCGTGATGACTCGATATTTAGTTTTATTTTATTGCTCGTGACGGGATCAAACCGTAGTAATCTCTTGTAGTCCACGGTTGTTCCTTCGGCAATTTTTTTTCCATTGTCTATTATCCCAATATTCGAATGAAAAGTATTCTATACGCTGTCCAACTGTAATATTTTCTTAGATCATCAATACATCAAATGTCTGTGCTTCTTTCAATTCAAATTCGATGGTTACGGTTGTATCTGCGCCTGTTGTAATAAAAGAAGTCGAATAATCCCCATCTAACATGGCTGTTACGTGGTGTCCCCGATCAGTTTTTATGACCGCATCGCGAAGTAAGTTTTTTTTGCAAATGTTTCGTCTCTCAAGCACTTCCATTCTGCCAACGAAGCTGTCTCGGAGAAGGCTTCACATGAGCGGCACTGAACTGTGCTAGCTGTTTCTCATTGATAAGTTTTTCGTATTTCCTTTGTCCTAAGTTAAGTATTTCTGAAGAATATCGCCTAAATCAAAGATAACTTACACCTTAGCAGGAGGGTGCCTCCAACCACAGTCAAAAAGCGATTTAACTAGAGTTGAATTCAATTCAACCAAAGATAAGCGCCATCCGACTAAAGGCAAATCTGCAAAAAATCATTAACTTTATTCGACTTCTATAAATCCGCTGACAATGAAGAAATACGTTATCCTTCCTCTTTTCCTATTATCAACCCAATTAGCCTTAAAAGCTCAAGACATTGCTACACGGCTCAACGAAGCCTTCCAGACCTTCATAAACCAACCTACCCTTCGAAATGGTACAGCAGCTTTGCATGTCATCGATAGCCAATCGGGAATGGTTGTCTATGCCAAAAATAGCCGTATGGGGCTACCTCCGGCTTCCACATTGAAGACAATTACATCAATCACCGCTTTCGACATTCTGGGATCTGATTATACTTACCATACTACACTTTATTATACGGGTGATATTGACAGTCTGGGTGTTTTACACGGAGACATTATCATCCAAGGCTCAGGTGATCCAACCTTGGGAAGCAGTCGATTTGAGGGCTGTGATGAGAAAAGCCTGTTGAAACAATGGGTCACTGTCATCCAGAGTCAAGGAATAGTCGACATACAAGGAAGAGTTATCGGTGACGATCGTCTATACGATGGCCATGATGTCCCTGGCGGGTGGCCATGGAACGATATCGGCAATTATTACGGCGCTGGTATTTCTAGTCTCAACTGGCGGGAAAACAAAGTGGGGGTTATTTTCCACACCGGTAGCCTACATGGTCCGGCGACTGTCTCTCGAACCACCGCCGATATATCTTATCTACAAATGATCAATACCGTGAAGGTAGGAAGTAAAGGTAGTGGCGACCACGTATATGCGTATTCGGCACCTTATTTGGAAAAAATATACCTCAAGGGCACCTATGCGCAAGATCTAAAGAAAACGGTTGAAATATCCGTCCCTGATCCAGCTTTTGATCTTGCCTATCAATTAACCCAATCTTTAGCACAAGCGGGTATTTCGATTACGGACTTGCCGACAACGGGACAACGCATGGTGGAGCAAGCAACTCCTTTTCCTGTTAAAACCAAAGAGCTACATACCCATACCTCTCCAAAACTCAGTGACATCATTTATCATTTCAACCAAAAAAGTGTCAACCTTTACGGAGAAGTGCTACTCAAAAGCATTGCACAGGTCACCGGACAGAAAAATGGCACAGCAGATGGTGTAAAATATCTTCAGAAATACTGGACACAGAAGTTGGGCATTTCCGACCAAGAGCTCAACATCATAGACGGCTCTGGCCTGTCTCCTCAAAATTTTGTTACCGCAGAAGCGATGACGAAGATCATGCAATATGCTATTTCGAGAACCTGGTATAAGGATTTTCTTCGAAGTCTACCGACCATCAATCAAATGACGATGAAAAGTGGCACAATCCGGGGAACACTCGGATATACTGGATACCAGACCGCTAGTAACGGTAGGCGCTATACATTTACCCTTTTGGTCTATAACTATTCCGGTAGTGCTGCGGCCATGCGCACAAAAATGTTCGCTGTATTGAATAATCTGAAATAATTTCACTATTATGGTTACATTTGTACCCTTATTAAAGAAGTCTAATCAAAATATCTTTTAAATAGTATAATGAGTAGTATTAATAGAAAAAAGGACGCTTTAGATTACCATTCTAAAGGACGCCCAGGAAAAATCGCAGTTGTACCCACAAAACCATATAATTCCCAACGCGACCTCTCGTTGGCCTATTCGCCAGGTGTAGCAGAGCCTTGTCTAGCCATTGCCAAAAATATCGATGATGCTTATAAATATACTGCTAAAGGAAATCTTGTCGCTGTCATCAGTAACGGTACTGCAGTATTAGGTTTGGGTGACATTGGAGCGCAAGCGGGAAAACCCGTCATGGAAGGTAAAGGGCTTTTGTTCAAGATTTTCGCTGATATTGATGTGTTCGACATCGAGCTGGATACTACAGATGTCGATGCGTTTATCAATATTGTTAAAGCTATGGAACCAACTTTCGGAGGTATCAACCTCGAAGACATCAAGGCTCCTGAATGTTTTGAAATCGAACGCCGCCTTAAAGCTGAAATGAATATCCCCGTGATGCATGATGATCAGCACGGTACCGCCATCATCTCCGGAGCAGCCTTGATCAATGCTTGTGGTCTCCAAGATAAGAACATTGCCGATGTGAAGATTGTTGTCAATGGTGCGGGTGCTGCAGCGATTTCCTGTACAGCTATGTATGTTTCGGTAGGTGCTAAGAAAGAAAATATTGTCATGTTGGACAGCAAAGGGGTCATTCGTACGGACCGACCGGACCTCAATGCAACAAAAGCGGAATGGGCTACCGATCGTGACATCCAAACCCTAGCCGAAGCTGTTGTAGGTGCCGATGTTTTCATTGGCTTGTCTGCTGCCGATATCCTGACTGCTGATATGTTGAAAACTATGGCTGAGAAACCTATCGTCCTCGCTATGGCTAACCCTAATCCCGAAATCGACTATGACCTCGCTATCGCTACACGACAGGATATTATTATGGGTACAGGACGCTCCGACTTTCCTAATCAGGTAAACAATGTGCTGGGCTTCCCCTATATTTTTAGGGGAGCTTTGGATGTACGTGCCACCTCGATTAATGAAGCGATGAAAATTGCTGCTGTCCATGCTATAGCTAATCTAGCTAAGCAAAGTGTTCCTGAAGAAGTCAACCAAGCATACAACACCAATAACCTACGCTTTGGACCAGAATATGTTATACCAAAACCTACGGATCCTCGGTTAATTACCGAAGTATCGGTGGCCGTTGCTAAAGCAGCTATAGAATCAGGAGTTGCACGCAAAACAATCGAAGATTGGGATGCTTATCAAGAAGAACTACGCAAAAGACTCGGAAAAGACGATCGTATCATTCGTAATCTCACAGCGGTTGCCAAGAACAATCCCAAACGCGTCGTATTTGCGGAGGCGGATAATTACAAAACATTACGGGCAGCACAAATCGTCAAAGAGGAAGGCATCGCTATTCCAATTCTTCTGGGTAATAAAGAAAAAATCGCTGAACTTATTGCTGAATATGCCTTTGAGTTCAATGGTGTTACCATTATTGACCCACTAGAAGAGCGGAAAACAGCTCGTTTTGAACAATATGTCGAACATCTTTTCCAAAAGAGACAACGCCGTGGCGTATCCAAACATGATGCGATCAAACTGATGATGAACCGCAACTACTTTGCGGCAAGCATGGTCGAGTTTGGTGATGCAGATACCCTCATCTCTGGCTTGACAAGAAACTACACCTCGGCTATCAAACCTGCGCTACAGGTTATCGGTGCCAAGGAAGGAACGCGTCTTGCGGGCATGTATATGATGCTGACATCTAAAGGCCCTCTTTTCTTAGCGGATACAACTGTAAATACGGACCCGACTTCCGAGGAGTTGGTCGATATCGCTTTGCTGATTGAAAAGTCTGTCAAACGTTTCAATGTCAAGCCACGTATTGCCTTATTGTCTTATTCGAACTTTGGTTCGAATGATGGTGCGACGCCAATTAAAGTACGTGAGGCGGTTAAACTATTGCATCGCAACCATCCGGAAATTGTCGTCGATGGTGAACTACAGGCTAATTTTGCCTTAAATAAAGATCTTTTAGATAGCAACTTTCCGTTTAGCACCTTGAAAGGTGAAGCTGCAAATACCTTAATATTCCCCAATTTGGAATCAGGAAACATTGCTTATAAACTATTGCAGGAAGTCGGTAATGCAGAGGCGGTAGGTCCGATCTTGATTGGCATGAACAAACCTGTCCATGTTCTTCAGTTGGATAGCTCCGTGCGGGAGATCGTCAACATGGTTACGATAGCCGTGGTTGACGCACAATCCCACGAAACAACATTATAAAATCTGTTGAACATGTATGATTATTTTCACGGAAAACTAGTATTCAAAGCCCCCACCCATGTTATCTTGGACGTCGGGGGCATTGGATACTATATCCATATTTCGCTGACGACCTTTTCACAACTCAAAGAGCTTGAATCGTGCAAACTTTACATATCGTTTCAAGTCCGCGAAGACTCCCATACTTTATTCGGTTTCTCTACGGAAGGTGAGCGTCAGCTGTTCAACCACTTGATCTCCGTTTCAGGCATTGGACCTAATACCGGACGGATGATGTTATCCTCCAGTTCTCCGGAAGAAATTCAATCGGCCATCATCAACGGACATGTTACCACCATCCAAAAAATCAAGGGAATTGGACCGAAGACTGCCCAACGGGTTATCTTGGAACTGCAGGACAAACTCAAAAAGCAAGGAAGCGATTCACTGTTATCCCTACCCGACGCTAGACAAACCGTGCCAGAAGAAGCATCATCCGCATTGATCATGCTTGGCTTTTCAAAGAATCAAGTGGAAAAAGTACTATCCGCCATAGCACAGGCTGACAGTTCCCTCTCTGTTGAAGCATTGATCAAAGCGGCATTAAAAAAACTGTAACTAACACTTCACCCTTACTTTTTGTTTTATTACGCAAAATGATTGATATTTGTCACAAATTGGGTAGAAGTAATTTAATTTCAAGCAACTATTAGTCTAAATATTTTTGAAAAATCTAGGGGCAATATTTATATGCTTTTTGTTTATTTGTTTTGCAAGCCCAGATGCATTTGCACAGTATCTCCATACTTCGCCCTCTTCTAAAATTGACTCTCTCAAGCTCCCCTACGATTTCAAAGATCAGCCCTTTTTAAAACTTCCAAAATCGTATAAGCCATTTACCTTACCCCATCCCAACAATATAGAACGCGAGATTGTTTTTGATCCGAATACGAATCAATATATCGTCCGCGACAAATTGGGGTCTCAATTGTATAGACCCCCTGTGTATCTGTCTTTAGACGAATACAAGGACTTTGAATTCAAAAGGTTACAAAAGAATTATTGGGAAGAATTGGCCGAAAAAGAACTAGCTGAGGAACGAAGAAGAAGGCTCTTTCCGCTTATCGAAATCAACAGTCCTACATTTGAAAAGATTTTTGGCGGAAATACCATTGATATCAGTCCTCGGGGCTCCGCCGATATCACCTTGATGGGGCAATACAATACGAACGAAAATCCCTTATTCGACGAAAGACAGCGTAAACAATGGGGGTTCGATTTTGATCAAAATATCAACCTCAACATGGTGGGCAAGATCGGAGAAAATGTCAAGCTCAATGCTAACTTCAACTCACAAGCCCAATTTGGGTTTGAAAATCAAATACGATTTGACTATGTCGCCAAGGATGACGATATCCTCCGTCGCCTGGAAATAGGGAATGTCAACATGGCCTTGAACTCCACCCTGATACAAGGTTCCGAATCACTGTTCGGCATCAAAGCACAACTGCAATTCGGCAAACTGATGTTTACCGGCTTACTGTCGCAGCAACGGTCCGATCAGAAACAAATCACGATCACAAATGGCTCGCGAGAAAGCGAATTCGATATTGATCTGGACAACTACGAAGCAAACCAGCATTTTTTCCTAGGTCAGTATTTTAGAGAGACCTACAATCAGGCTTTAGCCATGGCTCCGATTATCACGAGTTCAATCAACATCACACAGGTTGAAGTCTGGATGAGCAACCGGTCCAATTCTTATGAAGATGCCCGCGATGTACTGGCCTTGATGGACTTAGGCGAATACCAGCCTTATTACAATCCTATTAACAGTGGGTCGTCACGGATGCCCTCTACTGGTATTCCCGGCGAGCTAGCTCCCTCCATTTCCAACGACCTGTTGACGCAACTCGGTCAGCAAGGGCGAGAATCCAATGGGCAATTTGTACAGAATTTTTTCGCTGCGGGAAGCACGAGCCCCAACGACAATTATGTCAAGATGACCTATGCCCGCAAACTGGTGGAAGGACGCGATTATACGGTCAACAGGCGTTTAGGTTACATCTCGTTGGTGTACCCGCTCTATCAGGATCAGGTCTTGTCGGTAGCCTACAAATATATTGCTAACGGAAGAGAATACCAGGTTGGTGAATTCAGCACGGACATCCCGGTGACCCCCTCGGATCCAAAGATGTTGTACACCAAACTACTGAAGAATGAAACCATCAAAACCGATCTTCCTACGTGGGATTTGATGATGAAAAACATCTATTCCTTAAGCGCTTCCAATATTTCGGACAACAACTTCTTTCTTCAGGTTTACCGGACAGAAGACGAAACAGGTACTGAGCGCCCGATGCTTTATGAAGGGAGCCGTACCGCCGATAAAAGCTGGCTTGAGCTGACGGGTCTAGACCGGATTAGCCAAAACCAAGCCGTTGGATCCGATGGACTTTTTGACTTTCTCCCCGACATAACGATCGAAACCCAACGTGGAAAACTGATATTCCCCGTGGTCGAACCCTTCGGCGAAGACCTTGCGGATCGGTTTGCAAGTGGGGAAACTGCTTTAATTGAAAAATACACCTTCCCGGAACTGTATACCCATACCCAAATGGATGCCCAACAGAAGTTTCCGAACAAAAATAGGTATAAACTCAAGGGAAGATACAGCTCCGACTCGGGAACAGAGTTCCAGCTTGGAATCATCAATCCGAGACCAAACTCCATTCGGGTAATGGCTGGTGGTATGGTGTTGCAAGAAGGAACCGACTATAATATCGATTATACCATCGGCAATCTACGCATTTTGAATCCTGCCCTTGTCATGTCCGGACAGCCGATTACCATTTCCATTGAAGATGAGACCCTCTTTGGCCTACAACAGAAATCACTGATAGGTGGTCGCTTTGATTACATGGCCAACAAAAATCTATTCGTGGGGGCTACTGTCATGAAGCTCACTGAAAAACCCCTATCCGAAAAAGTAAACATCGGACAGGAGCCAATTTCCAACACAATGCTGGGTGCGGACATTACCTACAATGCCCCTTCCCGTTGGCTGACACGAATGGTCGACAAACTGCCTTTTCTCAGCACAAAAGAAGACTCACACATTAGCTTCTATGGAGAATTTGCACAACTGATCCCAGGGCACCCCCGAGGTTTAAATACGGCGGACAACAGCACCGGTACGACCTACATTGATAATTTCGAACACAGCGTCTCCTATATTGATATCAAGGGGTATCAGAATTGGCAGATATCGAGTACACCAAGACAATTTACCGAATCACAACTAAGCGACGACTTGGCCTACGGCTACAACCGTGCGCATTTGGCTTTCTATAATATCGATCCTGTTTTCTACCAAAACACCGATCTGAACCCTCGCGTGGACATGAAGTTTCTTCTTGACCACCGAACACGAAAGGTAACCGAAAAGGAAATATTCCCCTATCGGGAGATCAAGACGGGCGGAGATGCTTTCTTACCGACGTTAGACTTAGCTTTTTACCCCATGCTACGCGGTCAGTATAACTATACCACTAATGTGAATGCCGATGGTACACTACAGAATCCTGGAACGCGCTGGGGTGGTATGATGCGTAAAATCGACCAAACTGATTTTGAAGCCCAGAATATTGAGTTCCTCGAAATGTGGATGATGGATCCCGAGTTGACTAACCCGAATAAAAACGGAGGGGACATCTACATCAATATCGGTAATATCTCCGAAGACATCCTCAAAGATGGACGCAAATCGTTGGAAAATGGACTATCCCCTACGGGTGATAAATCCAATGTCGATCAGACGGCGTGGGGCTATGTGATCAAAAACCAACCGGTAGTACAAGCCTTTGAAAATAGTGATGCCAGCCGACTTTACCAGGATATTGGACTTGATGGGCTGACCAATGAGGAAGAGCGCTCCTTCCACACCACTTTCCTTGCTCAAATGCAAGGCATATTAAATCCTACGGCCTACGCCAAACTTAACAGGGATCCTTCATCTGATGATTACGTTTACTTCCGTGGAGACCATTTTGATCGTAATGTAGGCATATTGGAACGCTATCAATATTACAACGGCACCCAAGGAAATACGCGGACAAGCAATCAATCGCGCGAGGATTTCGGTGTCGAAAACTCTGCCAACACACTTACCCCAGACGGAGAAGATGTCAACAGAGACAATTCGATGAACGAGATCGACGAATACTACCAATACAAATTGTCTATTCGCCCACAAGATATGATCGTAGGGAATAATTTTATCGTCGACGAAGTAACCACACGAGCGAATGTAAATGGCACCTATCTGGACACCAAATGGTATAAAATCCGGATACCGCTCAATCAATATGAAAGTAAAGAAGGCAATATCCAAGACTTTAAGTCTATTCGGTTTGTACGACTGTACATGACGAATTTTGCAGACACCTCCGTGGTACGTCTCGGCCGGCTACAATTCGTCCGGGGAGATTGGCGCAAATATAACAGTGAAGGTGTAGCAGACAAAGTCATTGCCGACCCGGCATTAGGTGTCGTTGTACCCGATGATGGATCCACTTTCAATGTAGCCAACGTGAGCATTGAAGAAAATGGAAAAAGAGACCCCATCCCATATGTTGTTCCTCCTGGTATCAACAGGCAGATTGATATTGCCAACAACAATGTCAATGTACAACTCAATGAGCAATCCATTAGTATTGACGTCCAAAACTTAAAAGATGGGTACGGAAGAGCAACATTTAAGACAGCTTCTCATGACTTTAGACCCTACGGAAGGTTGGAAATGTTTA
This sequence comes from Sphingobacterium sp., assembly GCA_040392285.1. Classification (GTDB taxonomy): domain Bacteria; phylum Bacteroidota; class Bacteroidia; order Sphingobacteriales; family Sphingobacteriaceae; genus Sphingobacterium. The sequence goes on from JBEBWF010000011.1 coordinate 55,204, forward strand.
TACATGCCGAAGGTGAAAACCTGAATAATGGGGATGTAAGAGCTTTTATTCGTGTGGGTACGGATGACAAGAACAACTATTATGAATACGATATGCCCTTGCGGATCACCCCATACGGCACCTCCTCTCCTGACCTGATCTGGCCCGAAGAAAATCGTATGAACATCCGTATACAATTGTTCCAAGATGCTAAGCTAGCTCGTGAAACCGCTACCTTGGCCGGACAACCATGGCCTTTAAATGTACCTTTTGAATATATGGACGGCAACAACCGCATTACGATCGTCGGTACTCCGGATATATCCAAGGTTCGGTACTATATGATCGGTGTCCGCAATCCACTCCAAGGATCATCTACTAGTACTTCTAACGATAATGGAGCGGCTATAAATGGTGAGTTTTGGTTTAATGAGCTCCGACTGACCGACTTCGATGACAAAGGAGGTTGGGCAGCAACAGCACGGCTCGACATGAAACTGGCAGACTTTGCGAATATCGCGATCTCGGGTACTAAATCAACGATTGGATTTGGCGCTTTATCACAACGTATAGGCGAAAGAGAGCGGGCCGACAATATGTTCTTTGATATCACGACCAATGCTGAGCTTGGTAAGTTCTTTCATCCACGCCATGGTATTGTTATTCCGTTCTATTTCAATTATTCCAATAAAACAGCTACACCCGAATACAATCCGTATGCGCCAGACATTCGATTAGACGATGCCTTAGAAAATTTATCACGCAGTAAACGCGATTCCATCTTACGTTTGGCTCAGGACTACACTACCAGAAGAGCGTTTAGTTTTAATAATATCCGCAAGATTAAAATGGACAATGAAAGTCCGTTGAGACCTTGGAATATCGAAAATTTTAGCCTCTCCTATGCGTTCAACGAATATTACCATCGGGATCATAACACCGCAACATCCCTGCAAAAAAATTATAGAGGCTTGGTGGATTACACCTTCAGTAATCCGTCCAGTCGGTTTTTTGAACCCTTCAAAAAAATAAAATCAAAACATCTGGACATCCTGAAGGACTTTAATTTCAACTTGATGCCGTCGCTGCTGAACTTCCGGATGGAAGTCAACCGCGTGTACAACGAAAATACGTTCCGGGATAACTCGACGAGCAATGTCCTCCCGACGTATTACAATAAAAACTTTAATATGAGTCGTATTTATGGAATAAGCTGGGATCTTACGAAATCACTACGACTAGATTTTAATGCGACCAACTATTCCATCATCGACGAGCCGGAAGGTCGCCTAGATGGTATAAAACGTGATACCCTATGGAGTAACTTCTGGAAAATGGGGCGTACGACAGATTACAGCCACATGATGAATATTACGTATAACCTGCCGATCAAGAAGATACCTTATCTGGAGTGGGTCGATGTCACGGCACGTTATGGTACACAATTCAACTGGCAAAGCGAACCGCTATTATCCTTACAGAACGACAATATTGACTTGGGCAATAGTATTCTCAACAACCGGACTATTCAGATCAACCCTACCCTCAACTTTACGGCGCTGTACAACAAATTTAGATTTTTGCGGCAGAACTCGGGGAGGAATGCAACGGGTGCCACCAGCTTCCTGGTTCGCCTACTAACCTCTGTCCGTCAGGTGAATGCTGCTTACACACGGCTTGAAGGAACCTTCTTACCCGGATACACCCCCAAAAGTAACATATTGGGCTATGATTTCGATTCCAATGCCCCTGGTTGGGGATTCCTATTTGGAAGCCAAGAGAATATTTTAATCAAAGCCGCCAACAGTGGCTGGCTGTCTGGTGATCCTTTACAAACCAACATGTATACGAAGACGTATGCGGAGAACTTTTCGGCGACAGCCAATCTCGAGCCCATCAAAGGTTTACGCATCAACCTGTCTTCTACCCGAGTAGACAACTATAACTACTCTTCTACCATGGAATTCAATCCCGTGACTAAGCAGTTAGAAAGTACGACGCCTTTCACGACAGGTAATTACACCATTTCCCAAATAGCGATCCGTACCTCCTTTAAGAACAGCGACGAGTTGTTTCGCAAGTTTGAAGAAAATAGCCTGTTGGCCTCCCAGGAACTTGGCCAGCAAACGGGACAAGGTACGACTTCCACCTTTGCAGACGGCTTCGGCAAAGCGCAGCAAGATGTCGTCGTCAATGCATTTCTGTCCACCTACCTCGGGCAAGATATTAGCGACACCAAGTTGAACAACCAACCGCGAATACCGCTACCAAACTGGCGCATCACATTTAACGGACTAAGCACTCTTCTTGGCCTAGAGGATATCATATCTTCCATTGATCTCAACCATTCCTACCAATCGCAGTATGTCATCGGCGGGTATAGTTCCGTATTGCGGTATCAGGAGATGAATGGCATTCCTACGGAGAAAGATGTAAACGATAATTTCCTACCGAAAGATCAATATAGTCAGATCACTTTAGTAGATAGGTTTGTACCGCTGATCGGAGTAGACATCAGACTACCCAATAATATGTCCGTAAACTCCGAGTACCGGAAAACACGCGACATGAATTTAAGTCTCCAAAATAGCCAGATGGCCATGATGGCCGAAGAGTCCATTGTCTTCGGACTAGGTTATCGCAAGGCCAATGTGCGGCTTCCATTTGGATTGTTCGAAGACCGTAAATGGACGAACGACGTTAATTTTAAAATGGATTTTTCATTAAATGACCGGAAGACAACGGTCTATCGATCGGACACCAATCAAGCAGAAATCTCGGGAGGAAACAAGAATATCTCCTTCAGCCCGTCTTTGGATTATACCATCAACCAGTTTTACAACTTACGGTTATTTTATAATTCCAATGCCGTGCGACCGTACACCTCACAAAACTATGCCACATCGTATACCTATTTCGGCCTCAACCTTCGGGTGATGTTTCAGTAAAGCAGATATTAAGCATGTTGCCCACGGTGCTTTCCTTCGGCATACTCTTCAATAATCTTTTTGTTAAAAGCTGGCAAGTCTTCTGGTGTACGGCTGGTCACGAGCCCTTGATCTGTTACCACCTCGCTGTCCTCCCATAAAGCTTTTGCATTCATCAAGTCCTTTTTAATCGCCCCCACGGAAGTAAGCTTACGACCTTCGACAACTTCAGCATCGATCAATACTTGAGGTCCGTGGCAAATAGCTGCAACAGGCTTTCCTGCTGCGAAGAACGCTTGCACAAAAGAAAGTGCTTGCTTATTGACTCGTAATTTATCGGGATTGATTACCCCTCCAGGAATCAATAATCCATCATAATCGTCCACTTTCGCATCATTTAGCTGCACATCTACGGTATACTCTTCTTTCCAGTCATCGCCTATCTTCGAACGTACAGTACGGTCTTTAGGTGAAACGATATCTACCTGTGCTCCTTCTTTCTCTAAAGCTTCCTTTGGACTGGTAAGCTCAATTTGCTCGAAACCATCTTCGGTCAATGCTGCTATTCTCTTTCCGTTTAATTTTCCCATAATACTATTATTTTTTTACGTTACGTATGTTAGATACGTTTGTAGGATAAGAACAAACTAATGATCTTCTGGTTCAGTAAAATTTTAGATTTTTAAGCTGTGAAGACGAGAAAGAAAAAATGGTACTATTCGAGTAGATAGTTAGTGGACATTCAACTTGAACTTTATTTCCTCCAGCACCGGTTCGAATATCTTTTTCGTCTTAGTGTGTCCGTACGCTCGTACCGCATACCTCAATTTATTAAGATTCATAGCTTTAGCCTTTGACAGAGCATTTTTCAAGATCTCTCCCCGATCCTCAGCAAGTTGATTAAGATTATTAACTAAATCGACCAGAAGAAATTCCAATGTCTTCTTTTTAGGAAAATACGGCGTTTTGTGAAAGGAAAACTTTCTCCCATTTAACTCAACTTCTCCATGGCGTTTATGATTGTACACAACACGTTTGTTGTATAGCTGTGTTGTTCCTACACGTAATGCATTGTAACTGTTCGGTGAGGTCAATAAGAACCGATCATCTTTGAGAAAACTACGAACCAATGTCTCATCATCTGGAGGAACTACACCAAAAACGGTTTTTTTAGGAAAATAATATAAGCCTTGCGCCACTTTTTTAAGTGTTCCATCATCAACCAACTCTGCCAAATGCCGATCTATTGCATTAGAGTACCTAGCTAGATCTTCTCTACGGTATACTCCACCAGGCTTTAATTGCTGTTTTAATTCAGCTACTCTACTCATAATAAGCTTCCTCGATTAACTATCTTTTACAAAGATACAGAAGAGGAAATCGAATTGCAAGAATATCAATTTAAAATTCATGCACTTAATCAAGATAAATACCTGTTCAACAACACCTTTAACTTAATTCCACTCCACCCCCATATCATACAGAAAGGTTTGGCATGAGATATGTACAATTTGGTGTGTACTAAATGGAAATGATGGAAAATCCTTTTAAGAACCAAGCACTTAAGCTACAACGTACGGCCAAACTCACGCAGATATTGGCTAAATATGGCTTTCAAGATCTACTGGGCAAACGTAAGAGCAGAGGCAATGGAAATGATGATGGATCTTCCTACAACGAACCGACGATCTACGAGCGTATCCGCTTGGCGATAGAAGAGCTCGGACCTACTTTTGTCAAGTTCGGGCAAACCTTATCCTCGCGCGAGGACCTTTTTCCTGCCGAGTTAATTGTTGAGTTGAAAAAACTGCAAGATCGTGTACCACCACAGGATATCGCTATCGTTCCTTATATCGAAGAAGAGTTGCAAATCGAAACATCGGTGTATTTTCGAGAAATAGACCCTATTCCCATTGCTTCGGCCTCCATCGCACAGGTATATAAAGCCATACTGATCGACGGTACACCCGTCATCCTCAAAGTGAAAAGACCACATATCCGTAAAACCATTGAATCTGACCTCTTGATCCTACGTGACCTTGTGGATTTTCTGTCTGACTACTCGTTGACGATCCGTCTGATCAACCTCAAATTCATTTTAGAGACCTTTAAGAAAACCTTGATGGAAGAGCTTTCTTTCATTCATGAAGCTAAAAACATCACGCAGTTTGCCCGAAACTTTCGCGGCCATGAGCATATCGAATGCATGCAGGTGTATGAGGATTTGAGCAATGACCAGATCCTGTGTATATCCTGGATTGATGGTATAAAGATCACCGACAAAGAAAAGTTGCTTGCATTTGATCTTCAACCTGAAAGCATTGTAGAAACGGGCTTGGACCTATTCCTAACACAAGTATTGGAGCATGGATTCTTCCATGCCGACCCTCATCCGGGTAATCTATTGGTCAATGCACAAGGGAAGATATCTTTTTTGGATCTTGGTGCGATGGGACGGATGCTTCCCTCCGACCAATTGCTCCTCGAAGACTTTATTACTTGTTTTATCAACAAGGATGCTGATGGCCTAATCTATCAGATCAAGAAAATGGCTATTCATATTCAGATCGACAATGAGAAGAAGCTAAAACGGGAGATCTTGGAGCTGTTCGATATGGTTAGTGCTAACACTTTGGAGAATATCGATATCAAGACTTTCTTCTCCAAGTTTTCTAATATCTTAAATGAAAACCACATTATTATGCCGGAGCACATTTATCTGCTGGTACGTGGCGTGGTCCTCATGGAAGGTATCGGACGTGAGCTACTTCCAAGCTTGAACATTGTTGAAAAAATAGAACCTTATATCCAAAAAATTATTCAAAAAAGGCTTTCTTTTGAGTACATACAAAAGGAAATCCGACAAAAACTACACGATAGCTATCAACTCCTCGACCAAGCACCTTACACCTTGCGTCATATTGTACAACAACTGGAACAAGGGGATCTCAGTATCCAAACACATAACCCGGATATCAAGCAGTGGCAGAAGCAATACCGAAAAAGCCAATCAACTAATCGTCACCTGGCATTGGGTGGCCTATTCATTATCTCCGGCTGTCTCCTCGTCACAATCGATCAGTATAGTCTATTGGGCTTACCGATCCTGTCCTGGATCTTCTTGCTGATCGGAATTGGATTCTTGATTTTCGCCAAACTACGTAGTCTCCGCATTGACTAATACGACTCCATCCTGGGCTGTGGCGGATATACCTATTCGCACATGAAGTTTATTCTCATTCCGTAAACTCTTTACATCCGAGGCAATACATTTATATTCGAAATGCTGGGAAAGTATTATATTGCGTCTATTGAAGAGTTTTCCTTCATTTTAAAACAGAGCTAAAAAAATGAATATCCAAACGCATAACATAAACAACGAAGCAATTGCTGAAATAATTTCAGATCAACTAGTAATCCAAAACATCGAGGATGGAATAGACTTAATAGGGAATATATATTATCAAAATTTTGATAAGGTGATCATTCATCAAAAGAATATAATACCCGATTTTTTCGATTTAAAAACCAAAATAGCTGGAGAAATCCTTCAAAAATTCTCAACTTACCGTGTGAGACTTGTAATTGTTGGAGATTTTTCAAAGCTTACAAGCAAAAGCTTAAACGATTTTATATTGGAAAGCAACAATGGAAAACAGGTCAACTTTTTGAACTCTACTGCTGAAGCTTTAAAAGCATTATCGAATTGAATGGAAGAACGATGTTTTTGGCATTCTGGGGTAGCAATAAATAATCGGAATCTTAGTAGCAATGAACGGATACTATGGATAGTGATTATTTTGCTCACTTCATTATTGGGATGGCTCGCGTATTGGTTGATAGGTAAAAATGGTAGCCGGAAAGAAAGGTAAAAGTTAAAATGGACACAGTAACACATCAAGACAAAGTATTTGAAAATATAGATTATTCTGAAAAAAAATTATCTGGCAGAGAGTTTGTAAACTGCGAGTTCAAGAACTGCAATTTTACAAAAAGCGACTTAAGTGATAATAATTTTGAGGACTGTACATTCCAAAGCTGTAATTTTTCCTTGACGGTATTCCGCAACATAGGATTACGAACCGTGAAGTTCATGGGTTGCAAATTAATGGGCATCGATTTCAGCGTATGCAACAGTTTCTTATTTTCTGTAGCCTTTCAGGATAGCATTCTTGACTATTCCACTTTTTTTCAGTGCAAAATGAAAAAAACAAATTTCATAAATTGTTCTTTAAAACAAGTGGATTTTGGCGAAACGGATTTATCAATGGCTGTTTTCAAAAACTGTGACCTGGCATTGGCTTCTTTTATACATTCAAACCTGAAGAGGACGGATTTCCGCACAGCAAGAGATTACGCCCTCGATCCTGAACAGAATAACGTGAAAGGTGCTAAATTTTCATACTTAGGACTTTCTGGTTTGCTAGATAAATACAATCTTGATATTGAGTAATCGAGTAATGATAATTCCGATAAAAATCATTATTTATTTTAAATAAAAATAGAAAGAACACTCAAAAAACTCAAAATCACTAGAAATATCCTATGTTTAACTTCTGATGTCACAAATCTGAGACTTAGGATGATAAGTATGACTTTGGCATGAAGCTTGACTAAAATTTAGTATTCATAATTTAGGTTAATAATTGGTTAGTTTGAAAATCCTGCAGCACTCCGCTTCAGGATTTTCTTTGCGTTTACTGGAATTACTGCCTATTGGCGTATAATCAAAGACGGGAGCAGGAAGTGGATGGATAATTTGTCATTCGAACTCCAAAAAAGTTAAATTCCGTTAAAAGACATGACAAACAAATCATATGGCATAAGATTTGAAATTGGTTGAGTATTCATATTTAGGTTTATAATTGGTTAGTTAGAAAATCCTGAGGCTCCCCGCCACAGGATTTTCTTTTTTTGATTATAAAACAATTTTTATCCTCGTAGGTTAGCAGTATATATGACTACCAAAACATGAAAAATGTAAAGAAAAGGAATAAAAAACTCCTCTTAGCAGGTATATCGATCATTATAGGTCTTACGCTGATGCGTTTGGCCTGGATTATCATCGATCAACAGTGGGGCACAATTATCGTTATCACTGGTTCCGTACTATTCCTTGGAGGAGTCGTATTCTTTGCAAACACCTTTTTCAACAGAAAGAATCGGTATTAAGTCTCCATAAAAATGGAATAGGACAACTGATTTTGAGGCGTTAAAAAAAATATTTTTTTTTGTGAACTTTTTTCAATCTTGTTTGTCCTTATTATACAGTGCGAGGGGTGCTTAATTTATTAGGCTGAGAAAAAACTCTTATTACCTGAACTGGATAATACCAGCGTAGGAAAAAGCACTTTATATAATATTACTATATTATAGGAACTCCATTTCCGTCCGGAAATGGAGTTTTTTGATTAAGATGATGCCTTTTTCGAATGGAAAGGTTTCTTCTTTTTGTTGAAAGGCCTTTTCTTTCCGTTGCTTGTAGCTTTCGGATTATAGCTCGGTCCAGCTTTAAATCCTTCAGGTAAGTCTATTTTAGGTATTTCGTATTCAATCAGTTTCTCTATTCTTGCGAAACGACCTTGATCTCTTTCATTAACAAATGTAATGGCTGTCCCGGTCGCATCTGCCCGTGCGGTACGGCCTACGCGATGGACATAATCCTCGGGGTCAGGAGGTACGTCGTAGTTGACGACTAGGCTTATGCCGACAATATCGATACCTCGTGATATTACATCGGTACCGATCAGTACACTCAAATTCCTCGATCGAAATCTATTCATAATCGCTTCACGCTCTGCCTGCTCCAAATCGGAATGAAAGCCTTCGACAGCTATGCCGCTCTTCGCTAATTCACGAGCAAGCGTCTTAACGATATCCTTCTTCGAAGCAAAGACAATCGCACTGGAATATTGGGAGTCTTTGAGCAAAAGTTTAATCAGGGCATTTTTCTGGTCATCATACACCAGATAAGCACGCTGATCAATGCCTTTTGATGGTTTAGACATGGCGATATTGATTTCTCTAGGCTCATGGAGAATCTTTTTAGCCAACGTCCGAATCTTAGCAGGCATCGTTGCGGAAAAGAGTAAACTTTGTCTCTTCTCGGGCAAATAGCTGATGATACGTAAAAGATCGTCATAAAAGCCCATATCGAGCATCGTATCAGCCTCATCTAAAACCAAATGTTCGAGGTGGCTGAAATCGAATTTTCCAGAAGACATATGACTGAGTAAACGTCCCGGTGTGGCTACGATAATATTTACACCTTCCCGCATCGCCCGTTTCTGTTGTTCATAGCCCATACCGTCACCTCCGCCATATATCGATATGGATGTCGCACCGGTAAAGTATCCAAACCCCATAACCTGCTGATCGATCTGAAGTGCGAGTTCTCGAGTTGGAACGAGGATGATCGTGTTGACACGTTCTTGTGGATTTTCTGCAATTTTATGTAAAATCGGCAGCAAATATGCTGCTGTTTTACCTGTTCCTGTCTGTGCACAGGCGATTAAATCGTGTTGTTGTGATATGACAGGTATAGTTTGCTCCTGAATAGGAGTGGCTTCTACGAAGCCCATACTGTCGAGCCCTTCTGTCAATGCTGGGCCAAAGCCAAATTCATCAAATTTCAATATTTTTTTCTGCTATTTATAAAACTTGAATAAAGTTAGCAAATTTAATCGTATAGCAGGTATCCGGATTTAATTTTCCGATGAAAATCGAAAAACAGCATATCGAAAAAGAATAAGAAGATAGTTAAAAATCGTTAAAAAAAGCCGTCCTGCACTATATTCTCCGCAAAAATACCGATTTTTATGCCATTCATAATTTAGGTTAATAATTGGTTAGTTAAGACGTCTGGAGCTCCCCGCTCCAGGCGTTTTTTTCATTGATTCCCAAAATTATTTTTTTTCACCTCTACACAATATCTCGAAAATCCAGACGTTTTAATATAAAGAAGTATAAGTAAAATGGGCTGCGAAAGCGGCATCATTATTCAAAATAAAGCTTCTTGAAGGCATCCGAAAAGAACAAACAATGGGTTTGTTTGAAGAAAGAAACATAGAAACAGAAAAATAGGATACCAACGTAAAGAGGCAAGAAAGGGTTTAGAAATTTCTAAACCCTTTTGTTTTTGTGTATAGCCTCATCCAGAAATGAGCACATCCCTTCTTTATCTTGGGACTCAAACCAAGTTGTTTGACCATATTTCTTGAACCAGGTAATTTGCCTTTTAGCATATCGTCTGGAATTTTGCTTGATCTTGTTCACAGCTTCTTCCCAAGACAGTTTTCCATCTAGATAATCGAATATTTCAACATAGCCGACAGTCAGCAGAGCAGGCTTATGGCGATAAGGCTCCTCCAACAATTGCACCTCTTCCAATAATCCACTTGCTATCATCTGATCTACACGAGCATTGATTCGTTCGTATAGGTGTTCCCGGTTCAGATGTATGCCTATCGTGATAATATCAAATGGGCGAGATGTGCCAGCCTTCTTTTGGTAGGACGACATTGGCTTCCCGGTGGTTTCATAGACTTCCAATGCACGTACAACGCGCTGTGGATTGTCGATATCTGCAACAGCATAATAGTCTGGATCAACTTCTTTTAACCGTGCTTTCAGAACCTGTAATCCCTGATTAACAAGCTCGGCATTCAGCTGATCTCGTATCTCTTGCGGTGCCTTTGGCAAATCGTCCAGTCCCTCACACACGGCACGGACGAACAGTCCCGAACCGCCGACCATAATGAGGATATCGTGTTTTTGGAAAAGTTGATCCAACAGTGCTAAAGCGTCTCGCTCAAAATCTCCAGCAGAATATTCCTCAACGATCGAAAGACTATTGATAAAATGATGGGGTACTGCAGCTAGTTCAGCTGCATCGGGCTTAGCTGTACCTATGCCCATCTCTTTATAAAACTGTCGCGAGTCTGCTGAAATAATTTCGGTATCAAAGTGTTGAGCCAGAAAAATAGCGGTCGCCGTCTTACCCACTGCGGTAGGGCCAACGACTACAATTAGTGTCTTCTGTGAATGGGAAAAGGCCGAAATCTTAGACATGACAACATGGTGATTAGGCTATAGAACTAAAACTCGTCTTCAGCTACACCGAGATTACCCTCTTCTCCCTCGGATTCTTCACCCCCCTCTTCCAAGACATCGTAGTCATCCTCTTCATCGACACCATATTCTTCGGTAACAGCCTCGATAAATTCCTCATCTTCGTCCTCTTCAACCGCAACCGCCGTTGGAAAGTTGGCCGCAGCAACACTCTTCGGGGCCTGTCCTACCGATCTGAAGATACTGGGGTATTCTTTTCCATCTTCTTCTTTAAGTATCTTAATCAATTCGACATGGAAATCATAAGGACGGTCAAAATTATAGACATAGTAAAACTTCTGATGGGGATCATCGATAAACTTACTCAAGCGAATAGCTTCCATTAAAAGTACGCCTAACTCTACTTTCCGAGAAGTAGGATGAAGCGCTATCTCAGTACCTTTCTTCCATTGGTCATTACTCACGTAAAACGATGAAGAAGCATCAACTGCATAGCCTGTACTCTTATGTATCTCGTGATGTAAATCGAGAAATGTACCTTTTGCCGGCATATCGATATCTCTGTAGATATCTTCATAGTCTTCAAACGTTACCCTAAATCTATATACTGCCATAGTAAAATTATGATTCTAATCGCTGGTTTAACTTTAACAGGTTATAAAATTAAAAATTATTTTGATGTCTCTATAGACAAAGTATTTTTTGATACTAAATTTATCTTTTTACCTTCCTCAACCATAAAATGGTAAGCAGCTTCTCTATCATTGGGGATGTCGCCTTCGAGGATAGCCTCTCGGATAGCATTCTTAATAATTCCTACCTGCCGCCCGGGTCCTAATCCAAATACGTGCATAATATCTTCACCGGTCACGGGGGGCTGCCAATTGCGCAAGTGATCACGTTCTTCAACGTCCTTCAGCTTCTGTTTGACCAACTCAAAATTCTTCCGATATTTTGTTTTTTTGAAATCATTCTTTGTCGTCACGTCGGCGTGGCACAACTGCATGAGGCTATCGATGTCATCTCCTGCCTCAAATAGCAAGCGGCGCACGGCCGAGTCGGTCACGATCTCTTGTGCCAATACAATCGGCCTAAGGTGGAGTTGTACTAACTTCTGAACAAATTTCATTTTATCATTTAGCGGCAACTTCAGGTCGGCAAACAATTTGGGTACCATACGAGCTCCTTTGTCCTCGTGACCATGAAAGGTCCAACCTACACGCTTATCAAACCGCTTCGTAGCCGGCTTGGCAATATCGTGCATAATTGCAGCCCAACGAAGCCAGAGATCATCCGATACCTCGGCTACATTGTCCAAAACTTCCAGGGTATGGTAGAAATTATCTTTATGTCCTTTGCCTTGAATGACTTCTATGCCCTGCAAATTATACATAGCCGGAAAAATCAGCTCCAACAGGCCTGTATCAAACAGGTACTTGAAGCCTATAGACGGTTTGTCGGATAAAATGATTTTGTTCAGCTCATCGGTAATCCGTTCCTTAGAAATAATCTTGATCCGCTCCTTGGCATCCACGATGGCTTGGATGGCTTTTATATCGATCTTGAAGTGTAATTGGGTCGCAAAACGAATGGCACGCATCATACGCAGCGGATCATCGGAAAAGGTTTCTCGAGGATCTAATGGTGTACGGATGATTTGGTGCTGAATGTCTTCCACACCATTAAAAGGATCTAACAGTCGACCATAATCGTCCTTATTCAAGGAATAGGCCATGGCATTTATCGTAAAATCCCTTCTATTCTGATCATCTTGCAGGGTGCCATCTTCGACAATAGGTTTACGTGAATCTCGTCGGTATGATTCTTTTCGAGCGCCGACAAACTCTACATGCAGCCCATCATAGACGAGCATGGCAGTACCAAATGACTTATAGACCGCAACCTTAGCGTGTAAAAGGTCACCCAGCTGCATAGCAAAATCTATACCGCTGCCAATGACCAAAATATCGATATCATTTTTGAAAGGCCGGTTCATGATCCGGTCACGCACATAACCTCCGATGACATAACATTCGGTTCTTGTTGTGTCGGCCAAATCTTTGATGATAGAAAATATAGGATGTTGTAAATGTTCAATCATATACCGCTACTAATCTCTATCCTTAGACAATCGTCGAAAACCTAAGGGATTGGCACTCAGATCGGCTTGCTCTCTTCTATTGTTTACGATATGTACGGCTAGAAAAAGGGCTTCTAAAAACGAGTCGGGCAAAGCTAAGTCCTTACCCGCAATATCATACCCTGTACCGTGATCGGGGGAAGTACGTACAAAGGGAAGCCCTGCAGTATAATTCACGCCCTTGCGGTCTGCGATATGCTTGAAAGGAATAAGACCTTGGTCATGGTACATAGCCAGTACCGCATCAAATTTGGTGTAGGTATCTGAAGCAAAAAAACCATCTGCCGGATAAGGGCCAAAACAAAATATGCCTTCCTCATTTGCTTTCTCAATAGCTGGTCGAATGATTTCAACATCTTCAGTACCGATAATACCATTATCGCCAGCGTGGGGGTTTAGCCCTAATACGGCAATTTTAGGCTTCTGAATCCAAAAGTCAGTTTTCAGACTTGTATGCATCAAGCGTAGTTTTTTTAAAATCGCTTCAGCACTGATATGTGTCACAATATCTTTGACAGGAACGTGGCCTGTCACTACGCCAACACGAAGATCTTCGCTGACCATAAACATCAATACGTCGTCTGCTCCTGCCTTGCTCTGAAGATACTCCGTATGTCCCGGAAACTGAAATCCTTCTCTTTGGATATTGTGTTTGTTGATCGGAGCGGTGACCAAAGCATCGAGCTTGCCGGCATGGAGGTCTTCAACGGCTCTTTCTAAGGATAAAAAGGCATATTTACCCCCGATTTCATTTTCTTCTCCCAAGACAATCTTAACGTCCTCTTGCCAAACATTAATCATATTCGGTCGCTTGGGGTTGGCTTGCTCCGGATGTTGGATAACGTTGAAACTGAAATCATTGATATTATTTGCTTTTCGATGAAAGGATGCATTCTTGGTGTTCCCATATACAATGGGGGTAAAATAATCCAATACACGGTTATTCAATAGCGACTTAATAATCACTTCCATCCCTATCCCGTTAATATCTCCTATACTAATGCCTACCTTTAATTTTTCACTCATTATCAAAAAGCTTTTATCACCCAAAAGTAACAAAAAATAAGTTTTTTAACATTTACTTTTTACTTTTGGTCATTATTAGACAAACACTATGGGAACGGTACGCGCAAAAAAGCACTTAGGGCAACACTTTCTAAACGACAAAAATGCGGCCGAACGTATAGTAAATGCTTTGGACACGACGTTAGGGTTCAAACAGGTGCTGGAGGTAGGTCCGGGCATGGGTGTACTGTCCGATTTCTTACTACAGAAATCTACATACGATACTTTTTTGATCGATGTGGATGAGGAGTCTATTGATTTTTTGACGGACAAGTATCCCGAATTGGGGGAACGGCTTATTCATGGAGATTTCCTGGCATTGGACTTTAGTCAATACTTTGGTGATAAAGTAGCTGTGATCGGTAATTTTCCGTATAATATATCTTCTCAAATTCTCTTCAAAATCTTAGCGGAAAGACAACGTGTGGTACAAATGGTGGGCATGTTTCAGAAAGAAGTAGCTGAACGCTGCGTGGCAAAGCCCGGGTCTAAAGAATATGGTATTCTGAGCGTGTTCTTGCAGGCATACTATGACGTGGAATATCTTTTCACGGTCAAAGCCGGAGCCTTTAACCCACCTCCGAAGGTTCTATCAGGCGTTATGCGGATGACCCGAAACGACAGAGAAAATTTGGACTGCGACGAAAAGCTATTTTGGCGAGTCGTGAAAGCTGCTTTCAACCAACGACGCAAAACCTTGCGCAATGCACTTTCAGCTGTCGTGGTGAAAGACAAGATGAGCAACAACGCACTCTATGACTTACGTGCCGAGCGGTTGTCTGTTGAGGATTTTGTAGTACTTACTAACGAAATAACGGAAGTATCCTAGCGAAGAATCCATTTTTACTTTTGTATTTTTACTTTTTAAGCTATAACCATGAA
This sequence comes from Sphingobacterium sp., assembly GCA_040392285.1. Classification (GTDB taxonomy): domain Bacteria; phylum Bacteroidota; class Bacteroidia; order Sphingobacteriales; family Sphingobacteriaceae; genus Sphingobacterium. The sequence goes on from JBEBWF010000011.1 coordinate 70,267, forward strand.
TATCTTAATTGTCGATGATGTGCATGAGGTACTGTTAGAAAAACTTCAACAGGCTGGAATTGCTTATGATTATCAACCAACGATAACACGTCAAGAAGCCGAACAGCTCGTTCCTTTGTACGCAGGCTTAGTTATCCGTTCCAAGTTTCAGGTTGACCAAGCATTCATTGATCTTGCGCCACAGCTACAATTCATCGCTCGTGCTGGTGCAGGTATGGACAATATTGATGGAACCTATGCCACGCAGCGAGGCATTACGTTAATCAGTGCTAATGAAGGCAATCGTGATGCGGTGGGAGAACACATAATCGGTATGTTATTGAGTTTGATGAATAACCTCAACCGAGGTAATCATCAGATACGGAATGGACAGTGGCTACGGGAGGAAAATCGTGGGCACGAATTGATGGGGCGGACTGTCGCTTTAATTGGTTACGGCAATAATGGCCAAGCTATCGCTAAAAAACTTTCGGGTTTTAATGTTAAAGTCATTGCTTATGACAAATATAAAACAGGTTTTAGCGATCAATATGCTAAAGAGGTGTCTATGGAAGAAGTAGTCAAACAGGCTGATGTGTTGAGTTTTCACATTCCTTTGACACGTGAAACGAAGGGAATGGTCGATGATGAATACTTATTCCATTTCCGAAAACCTCTATTCTTGCTAATGGGGGCTCGTGGTGGGATTGCGCAAATCCCTTCAGTATTGAAATATATGGATCAAGGTAAGATATTAGGTGCCGCTTTTGATGTCCTCCCCACCGAGAAATTCCCGGCATTGGCAGAGCAAGATTGGTATCAGGATCTTATCGCGCGAGATAATGTCATTTTGAGTCCTCATGTAGCGGGCTGGACATTTGAAAGCTATTATAAGCTATCCGAAATCTTGGCCACGAAGATTATTATGCATTTAGATCGTTAACTATTACTACCCGCTCGTTTAGGTAATTAGGATAGTAAAAGTGTATGTGACAATACACTGTACGATAAGGGCAAAATCTAATAAATAGACTTGATGGTATTTTCGGATATTCCGAAAAATCAAGAAATACATAGCGCATAGCATCAATAAATTGGTTAATACCAGTCCTGATTTGATCGCAAATGCATAAGGAGAGAGGACAATTAAGAAAGTATGTAACAATACCATACCGTAGCAGGCCAATATAGCACGACGTTCACCGAGAATATGTGGGATAGTTCTAAGGTGATAATAAGAATCCTGCTCCATGTCCCGAATATCAAACGGGAGTGTACAGATGAGCAAAAAGAGTATCTTCAACAAACCCAGATAATTGGCCACCCACCAGTCGATCGACACCCCTTCGGCCCACATCTCTACCACGGGCAATCCTACGCTACTCAACGACCATACAAGCGCAATATAAAAAAGTTTTACCCCAGTAATTTGCCGTAGTCCCACTCTCTTTCCCTTGATTTTAAAGAAAGGAAAGCTATAGGAAACACTTATTATGCCTACAAAAAACAAATAAATAAGGGTATAAATATGGACATGAAGCAAGGTATATGTCATGACGAGCAAAGCGGATATACTGCAGACCCAAAACAGCCCCATGTGGCTAAATACCCATCGTGTCCTTTCGTAGGGCGAATGGCTCGGATTTTTAGGTTTGGAAAGATATAGGCTAAAGTTGTAGAGCAACAGTGTGGAGCAACCTTCGATCAGCAGGATGTAAGGGTTGGTCGCTTTATCCAGAATCATATAGGTCAGATAGCATTGTGCAAGCGCTGCAAATGCGATCAGTATGTTGGTAAAAATGAAGAAACGATAAAGCTGCCTAAGTCCTTTCATAACAAAAAATCCAATGATGTTTACGTACCAAGCTGATAAAAAATTAGTAAATAATGGCAAAAAAAATTAAATTAGCCCTAACAAATTTAAACTTTCGGTTTGAAATAAATAAATGACCGAATTAAATAAATTTTGATATTTTTTAATATAGACCTATAAAAAAATTAGTAGTAGAACAACATGAATTTTCAAATTAATTCCTTTGAGGAGTATCAAGAAGCTTATAACAAGAGCGTAGAAAATCCAGAACAATTCTGGGGTGAAGTGGCCGAACATTTCTTTTGGAAAAGAAAATGGAACAATGTTCTCAAATGGAACTTTAAAGAACCTGACATTAATTGGTATGAAGGAGGCAAGTTAAATATTACGGAAAACTGTCTCGATCGACACATTTATCAAAATGGGGACACCCCTGCTATCATCTGGGAGCCTAATGATCCGACAGAAGCTCACCGTATTTTGACCTACAAACAGTTGCTCGATAAGGTCGAGCAGTTTGCCAATGTGTTAAAAAACAACAATGTTCGCAAGGGAGATCGTGTCTGTATCTATCTACCAATGGTACCTGAACTTGTTATTTCCTTGCTAGCTTGTGCTCGGATCGGAGCTATTCACTCAGTCGTTTTTGGTGGTTTCTCAGCCCAATCTATTGCGGATCGTATCAACGATGCAGCATGTAAATTGGTCATCACGTCGGATGGTGGCTTCCGTGGATCAAAGGTGTTGGAATTAAAATCTGTGGTTGATGATGCCCTGATGCAGTGCGATTCGGTAAAAAAGGTAATCGTATTGACTCGTACACGTACCCCTGTATCGATGATTAAGGGCAGAGACGTATGGTGGGAAGATGAAATCAAAAAAGTAGAAACACAAGGAAATCCGAGTTGCCCTGCCGAGGAGATGGATGCCGAAGATAAATTATTCGTTCTCTACACTTCGGGATCAACGGGCAAGCCTAAAGGTGTAGTACATACTACGGCTGGTTATATGGTGTTCACAGGTTATACTTTTGCGAACACCTTTCAATATAAACCTGGAGAAGTTTATTTCTGTACAGCTGATATCGGTTGGATTACGGGGCACAGTTACATCGTATACGGCCCACTCTCACAAGGAGCTACCTCCTTGATGTTCGAGGGTATTCCCACTTTCCCCGATGCCGGTAGATATTGGGACATCGTGGACAAGTATAAAGTAAATATTATTTATACTGCCCCCACTGCTATCCGCTCGTTAATGGCCTTTGGTGACGAGTTTGTAGAAAACAAAGACTTGTCGTCGTTACGTGTATTAGGATCCGTAGGCGAACCTATCAATGAAGAGGCGTGGAATTGGTACCATGAAAAAGTTGGTAAGAAAAAATGTCCGATAGTTGATACGTGGTGGCAAACTGAAAACGGTGGTCATCTCATCACGCCGATTGCAGGCATCACACCGGAAATCCCGAGTTATGCAATGCTACCCCTACCAGGTATACAACCTGCTTTGATGGATGAACATGGAAATGAGATGGAAGGAAATGATGTTTCGGGGAACTTATGCATCAAGTTCCCTTGGCCTGGAATGCTACGTACTACTTGGGGAGACCACGAAAGATGTCGGCAGACTTATTTTGCAACGTACGAGAATATGTATTTTACAGGGGATGGTTGTTATCGTAATCCTGATGGATATTATCGTATCACAGGCCGCGTCGATGATGTATTGAATGTCTCTGGTCACCGTATCGGAACTGCAGAAGTTGAGAATGCAATCAATATGCACTCTGACGTCGTTGAGTCTGCCATTGTAGGATATCCTCACCCGGTAAAAGGGCAAGGTATATATGCGTACGTGATTGCAAATCATCACATCGATGAAGAAAGTACAAGAAAAGATATATTGCAAACGGTATCTCGGTTGATTGGGCCAATCGCAAAACCCGATGTCATCCAGTTTGTAACGGATCTTCCAAAAACCAGGTCTGGAAAAATCATGCGCCGTATCCTCCGCAAAATTGCTGAGGGCGAATTTTCTTCCGTAGGTGATATCACCACGTTGCAAGATCCAACAGTCGTTCAAAAAATTATTGAGGAAGCACAAAAAATGAAAAAATAGAAAAAAAGAAAGGAGCTACTAAGTAAAAAGCTCCTTTCTTTTTTCAACCCCATTATTTTTAGTCCAGGCTAAAGGTAAACTCTTGATTTCCTTCTTTTCTGTAAGCTAAATGTTGGGTCGATGGTGAAATAGCAAAAAGTGGAGAAAATGTCCTTACCTTCACCGTTTTGCCATCGGGCAAGAATTCCAAAAAGCGCAACCATCCATCGCCTCCGTTGCCGTGCCATCCTCCTCCCATTGCTTGCGCGTTGAAAGTCATCTGATATACAGTCTTTCCGGCTGCATTCTTATCTTGACGAAATCCTAAATGTCCATCAAAATCATCGGCGGTCCCAATATGTCCAGAAAACACCAATCTTATATTCTTAGACGGCTGAACAAGTTTTTCGAACAATGCTGCTCCATAATTAGTATCCGGCATCTTGTATTTTTGATCAACGATATGTTCACTATTCCTATTGAGATACACATGCGTCAATAAAATCACCTCATGATCCACATATTTCGGTAAGTCGACAATCTTTTTAGCCCATGCGACTACCGCATCCCTAGGCCCAAACTCCAAAACCATCACCAAAATTTTCTTTCCATTCGTCGGGAAAAATTCATAGACCGCATTTACCGCAGTAGAAGCTCCATTGAGACTTGGGCCTGTTTCCCGAAGGGCTTGTTGATTTAGAGGGTTTTGGCTGGGAGAGAAATATTTATCATAGTTTGTCGACCTATATTCGGCACTCACATAACCATAATCATGATTCCCTGTTGCTAAAATATAAGACACCTGATGATCCAACATACCAAATGCCTTCCTAGAAGCGGTCCACTGCTGCACGCTACTCTGATCAGCATGCTTACCGGCTGTACTGATCAGATCATTTTGTTCGACCAAATCTCCGGTACACAATACCATTTTCATATTTAATGGTTCTCTATTCTCTCGAATCCAAGACATCATCAAGCCAAAAATGTGCTGGTTTCGCTCGAATTTCATATACGACTGGGGGTCGGGCAGCAGGACTAATGACCAGGAATCAGGATCAGTTAATGCGGGTTTCTGAAATTTCTCCTGTGCACTTAGCGTACCTTGTACGATAAATAAACAGGTCAAGAAAATGATAAATAGGTGTAGTGATCTTTGCATAATATTATATTAAAACATGTTAGTACGTTTAAATATAGGACTTTTGTCTATCGACTTTCTTCCTTTTCACAGTTATTCTAGATTTATAACAAAAAGAATACACTTTTTTTACTATTTTTATGGCTTTCCATATCCATAATAAAAGAATAGATGCTATTAACTGTATTATCAGGATTATTTTTTTCTTGCTTAATCATTCCTCTGGGAAAAATACTCAAAACAAAATGGAGTATAATCTTACCGATAGTTCCATTTTTATTATTTGTATTCTTCCTCACACAAATTCCATTAATCAGCTCGGGCATTAGCTTATATCAGCACATCAACTGGATCTCTTCGCTAGGTGTGAACTTTGACTTTAAGCTAGATGGCTTGTCGCTACTTTTTTCTCTTTTGATTACAGGGATTGGTACCGCAATTTTTGTATACGCTAGAACTTATCTAAAGGGACATCGTTATTTCGACCGCTTTTTTGGATATTTGTTTCTATTTATGGCAGCTATGTTGGGCGTGGTGCTGTCCGACAATATTCTGCTATTATTCGTTTTCTGGGAACTCACCAGTATAAGCTCCTTCTTCTTAATCGGCTTCAACAATGACAATGCGGAATCCCGTAAAAGTGCAATAACAGCTTTCTGTATCACGGGGCTGGGAGGCTTCTTTATGTTGGCTGCCTTAATCATGTTAGGCAATATCTCGGGCACTTTTATCATTTCGGAGCTCATTCATTCTAAAGAACTTATCCTTAACCATCCACTCTATCCAGTGGCGGTTGTATTTCTGTGTATAGGCGCGTTTACAAAATCTGCACAATTCCCTTTCCACTTTTGGCTCCCGGGAGCCATGAAAGCCCCCACACCGGTTTCTGCTTATTTACACTCGGCTACCATGGTGAAGGCTGGTATATACCTGTTGGCAAGATTCACCCCCATTCTTGGAGGTACACCCTTATGGGCGAATCTCCTAATGGTCGTGGGAGGTATCACCATGTTATATGCAGCTATTCATTCCTTATTTCGCATCGATCTAAAAGGTATACTGGCATACTCGACGATTTCAGTGCTTGGTGTACTTACTTTTTTGCTCGGTATTGGCACGAAAGAAGCTATCATTGCGGCTAGTGTTTTTATACTCGCCCATGCGCTATATAAAGCAACCCTATTTCTCGTAACGGGGATTATCGACCATGAGACAGGAACACGAGATATCTCTGTATTAGGCGGACTGGGCAAAGTATTGTTTCCCGTGGCATTAGCGAGTGGTTTGGCCGCACTATCCAGTGCGGGTGTGCCCTTCACTTTTGGGTTTATAGGAAAAGACTTGATCTATGAGGCGACCCTACATACACCTCAAATAGATTTTAAATGGGTATTGACGGGATTGGCTATTGCGACTAATATTGGCTTGGTCGCTGCTGGGTTTATGGCGGGTTTTAAACCTTTCTTTGGTAAGCTTCCTCAGCAGTTCGCGCATATACATCTCCCCTACAAGTCGATGTGGATACCACCATTGGTATTAGGGATATTAGGCGTGATATTCGGTTGTTTTCCTGGCATTACGGGGCATTTATTGACTGAGCAGGTAGCAAAAAGCATCCTTTATCATGAATCAGCGGCGCCTTTAAAGATCTATCATGGTTTTAATCAGGTGTTGATTTTAAGCTTAACTACCTTAGCAGTAGGAACCTTAGTTTATTTCATCAACAAGCCATCACCGCACAAATTGGCTTTCGTAGACCGATTCAAAGCTTTCTCGCCCGAACGAATTATAGTAGGATGTGCAGATGATCTCTTGAAGATTTCTGCTTGGGCGACAGAGCTTTCCCATAATGGATACCTCCGATCCTACCATCTCAAAATTATTTTGTTTGCTGAAGCTCTTTTAGCTTATAAACTATGGCATAGTGGTTCTATTTCGATAAATCTGGATATGTTGACAACGCCAGGTTTGTACGAAATCGCTGTTGCTCTCGTTTTTGTCGGTGCACTATGGATTATGGTTTCGACTTCTTCCAGACTCACGGCAGTGGTAGCAATGAGTATTATCGGTTATTGTATCTGTTTGATTTTCGTCTTTTACAGTGCCCCGGATTTGGCTATGACACAGTTTACAATCGATACATTAAGTACTGTTTTATTTGTCCTCGTGCTTTATCGACTGCCTAGCTTCATCAATTTCGCCAGCAAAAAAGTTTTGTATCGCGATGCTATTGTATCAATAGGCTTCGGAGTTATATTGTCCTTGATTGCCTTGAAAGTATGGTCCGAACCTATTGCCAAAGACATATCTCATTTTTATGGCGAAAATGCCTATCTCTTAGCAAAAGGTAAAAATGTCGTCAATGTTATTTTGGTAGATTTTCGAGGTATTGATACCATGTTTGAAACTGTCGTATTGAGTATTGCGGCTATAGGAGTATATAGTTTGATACGGTTGCGATTAAAATCAACAGAAAAAGAATAAAGTTATGCGAAGTCCAATTCTACAAGCTGCAACGAAATACCTGTTGCCCATACTCTTACTCTTTTCCTTCTTTTTATTGTTAAGAGGGCATTATTATCCGGGAGGTGGTTTTGTCGGTGGGTTGGTGGCTTCTATTGCATTTGTTCTACATAGCTTTGCAAATGGCACCGAGTCGACCATGAAAATACTAAAGCACAAACCCCTGTCGCTCATTCCAGTAGGTCTAGGTATATCGGCTACGAGTGTGACCTTACCTCTTCTTTTTGGCCTGCCTCCGATGACAGGGTTATGGCTGGATCAGCCTATTCCAGTTATCGGAATGATTGGTTCGTCGCTATTTTTTGACCTAGGTGTTTATTTGGTTGTCATTGGCGTGGTATTAACCATCCTATTCACGATATCGTTGGATAATTTAAATGATAAGAGATAATGGAGTTGATATTAATTATATTACTTGGAATGCTCTATGCCGCAGGCGTGTATCTTATCCTTCGGAGGAGTATGGTAAAACTTCTTTTGGGTATCATGTTATTAGGCAGTGGCACCAATATTTTGATTTTTTTATTGGCAGGTATTGTTAAGGGGAAACCTCCAGTCATAGATGAAGATGCAAAACTTTTCCATGAGGTATTTGCCGACCCTATCCCCCAAGCATTAATTCTTACCGCAATTGTCATAAGTTTTGCATTGACAGCTTTTGCCATCGTATTGCTTAAAAGAGTTTATGCTTTAGTGAATTCAGATGATCTCGATGACTTAAATACTCCAGAGGAAGAAGATATATGATAGATAATCACATTTTAGCTCCTGTTTTTATTCATCTTTTTTCGGCAGTACTACAGTTGATTGCCTGGAGAAAAACGGTGACCCAAAGGGTAATCAGTGTGTTAGGAACATTTTTGGGGACACTGTTAGCTATCCGTCTGTTGTCCGACGTCCATAGTAAGGGCATATTGACATTAAATGCCTCTAACTGGGAAGCTCCGTTTGGTATTGTCTTCGTTGCCGATCTTTTGAGTGCGACTTTGGTGCTGCTGACCTCCATCGTAGGCCTTGCTGTGTCTTTTTTCTCCTCTACTGGCCTCAATAGGCAACGGATGTTGTATGGCTATTTTCCTATTTTCCATTTCTTGCTCATGGGCTTGAATGGGGCTTTTCTAACCGGCGACATCTTTAATTTGTATGTATGGTTTGAGGTCATTATTATTTCATCCTTTGTGCTAATGACCTTAGGAGGACGTAAACCCCAATTGGAAGGTGCAGTAAAATACATGGCCATGAATATCTTGGCGTCGACTTTCTTCCTCACCGGTATAGGCATTTTATATGGTATCACAGGGTCACTGAACATGGCTGACCTCAGTATAAAAATACAACAGGTTCAAAATCAATCACTGATAGGCATCACAGCATGCTTCTTTATCTTAGGTTTTGGTATTAAGTCCGCCGTTTTCCCTTTATATTACTGGCTTCCTTCTTCCTACCATACGCCACCTTCGGCAGTAGCGGCTACTTTTGGTGGACTGCTCACCAAAGTAGGGATTTATGCGATGATACGGGTATTTAGCTTGATCTTTATTCCCGACGAGTTTACAAGAAATCTTCTTATGATAATCGCTGTCATCACGGTCATCATCGGTTCGATGGGAGCTGTCATTAAAAACAATATCCGCCGGCTATTTTCGTATTTAATTGTTTGTCATATCGGGTTCATGGTTGGCGGAATAGCGATGTTTAGCAAAGTTGCTCTTATGGGAGCCATCTTTTACTTGTTTCACGACATCATGGTAAAGACAAACATGTTTTTGATTGCTGGTCTTATCAGACAACTTCGGGGCACCATGGATATGAAAAAATTAGGTGGATTATATGCACAATATCCTAAAATATCCTTATTATGTGCCTTAGTTCTATTTTCGTTAGTGGGTATTCCTCCCCTATCCGGCTTTTGGCCAAAGATTTATTTATTTAAGGCGGCCTTTACATTAGAACAATATGCTTTTGTGGCTGCTTTGATCGTGGGGAGCTTTATGACATTATACGTCATTGCAAAAATGTGGGCAGAGGTATTTTGGAAAGATAGTCCAGATGATGTCCTTGTGGAAGATAAATTTGAACCTCTTCCCTTATTTAGAAAAATATTACTGGTATTGCCAATATGTATTTTATGTTTGGTAACATTGTTTATAGGGTTAAATGCGGAAGCAATAGTCCAATTAGTTGATAAAATCTCGGATCAGCTGCTCGATACATCGTCGTATGTCGAAGCAGTATTGGGAAAACAAAATTAAGCTATGATTAGACTATTTTTAATGAATCTCTTACTATCCTTTATTTGGGTAGCGCTTACAGGATCCATGTATTATACTAATTTTCTATTTGGTTTTATGCTGGGGTTCGGTATCCTGTGGATCATGAATAGGAATGAGAGTGATCAACGCTATTTCTTCAGGGTACCTAAGGTTTTAGGGTTCGTTCTCTATTTTTTACTACAGATCATTAAAGCCAATTTACAAGTTGCCTACGATGTCATGACTCCAAAATATTTTATGAAACCCGGTGTCGTACGGTATCCTTTGAACGCTACTAGTGAGTTAGAGATAAACCTATTATCAACCATGATTTCTTTAACCCCCGGCACTCTGATTCTAGATATCAGTGAAGATAAGAAGAGCTTATATATCCATGTGATGTATTTAAATGACCCCAAGGTCTTTGTCAAAGAGATGAAAACTGGTTTGGAGAGAAGACTATTAGAAATATTACGATGAACTTAGCTGCATATTTCGATTATTTTATACTACCTATCTTGGCTGTTTCGGTCATTTTGGTGTTTATTCGCTTGGTAAAAGGCCCGAGGGTTGTCGATAGGGTAATCGCACTGGACTTAATCATAACGATAGGTATCGGAATTATAACGGTATTTACCATTAGGTCACATCAAAAGGTATTTCTCGATGTGGCGATCATACTTGCTCTTATTGCTTTTTTGGGGACAATTGCTTTTTCATATTACATCGAAAAACAGGACAATGATTGATATTATAATAGCCATACTCAGCACCATAGGTGCATTAGCAATTTTCTTTGCTTCGTTAGGCATACTGCGGATGCCTGACTTTTACTTACGGCTCTCCGTTACGGTAAAGGCAGCAACATTAGGCGTAGGTCTACTTTTATTATGTGCAGCCATCCTCTTTCCGGATATCTCAGTAACTACTAAAGCAATAGCTATTACATTTTTTCTGATCATCACCTCCCCCATAGCCGCACATATGATTGGACGTGCAGCCTATTTTACAGGTACACCATTATGGAAAGGAACTATTATTGATGAGTTGGCAGGGATGTACAATAAAGACACGCATGAGTTGGAAAGTGTGCCGCAGGAGAAAGAAGACCTTACGCCAGAAACGGATCAGATCGCAGATACCGAAGAGGAAACCAAATAAAGGAGGCTATTCCTTAATAATAACTTCGATTTAAACTAATGGTTTGCTAAGGTATTCCGTTTTCTTTTCTCAAACTTGATTTTCAAATAAGGATACAGAAACACTGCGGCCAAAACGACTATTGCACCTATATAAAAACCTGTACTCATGGTTTCTTTATCTCCGAAGATCAGTAATGCGATTAAGATACCATACACCGGCTCCATATTGGTCGCCAAGGCTACTGCAAAGGCGGACAATTCCTTCATAACCGCTACGCTTAGCGCATAAGCCAGCGCAGTACAGACGCTACCCAACAACAAAAGATAAGCCCAATCCTTTGCCGATAAGATCAACTCCGTAGAAGACTGTCCTCCAATAAGCATAATCAATGAGACTCCAAGGAAAGCTCCAATCATTTCATAAAAAGTAATAATAGTCGGGCTGTGCTTCTTGACCATACGCGCATTGAGAATAGCAAATATACCAGCACAAAATGCAGCTGAAAGACCAAAGACAATGCCTTCTATATACTGAAATTCAAATTTGAAGATGAGATAGATCCCAGAGATAATGATGAGACCTACGGCAATATCTGCCATTGAAATCTTCCGCTTGTTGAAAATCGGTTCCAAAATCGCCGTAAACAACGTTACTGCGGATAGCGTAACCAAGGTAACCGATACTGTCGACACTTTAATCGCATGAAAGAAAAGTACCCAGTGCAAGCCCACAATAAGTCCAACACCTAAAAACCTCATCAGATCCTTTTTTGATACTTGGAGCGGTTGCTTGATGCATCGAAAATATACAAGTAACGAGAGCGCTGCTATCGTGACCCGATACCAAACCAAGGGCAATGCTGATATGGTGATAAGCTCTCCTAAAACTCCAGTAAATCCCCATATAAGTACGGTGACATGAAGCACAAACACATTACGTTGATGTCCTGAAAACATAAATAGGTGAATAGGGAACTATTTTGGTGCTTTATATAATAGGATCAATCCAATCAACAAGAAAGTTACGTTGGGTATTATTACAGCCAAAAGCGGATGTAACCCACCTTTTAACGCAAACATAGTTGAAAATTGACTAAAAACTAAGTAAGTAAAACTCAATCCTATACCGATACCTAAACTCAGTCCAATACCTCCTCTAACTTTTTTCGAAGAGAGTGATACGCCCATAAGCGTCAGAATAAAAGCTGAAAAGGGATTGATCCAACGTTTATATTTTTCCAAGAGTAGTTCGCTCATCATTCCTGTACCCCGTATCTCCTCTTTCTTGATACGTTCATCCAGTTCATGGGTAGTTAACGCTGTAAAAATATTTTCATACACCTCAAAGTCCTGCGGTCTCATGTCTAAGGTTGTATCTTGCTTTTCTCCTTTTACCATTTCTTCCTTCAATCCATTGATAATACGATTGGTGTAATTTTCCATACGCCATTTGCCCGACACAGAATCCCAAGCAACACGATCTGCCATTAATTTTTCTTTGAGCTCCAATCCTTCAAACTTTTCTAAAATAAAATTGTACCCAATCGATCGCTGTGTGTCAAAATTGTCAATATATACGTAGGTATTACTATCAATCTGCATATGGGTCGATGAAGTCGATGAACTAACTTTATGCGGATGTACATAGATATTTTCAAAATTTACTTTTTCCTTATTTGTAAACGGTATGATATATAGGTTAGAAAGTAATGTAAAGGTAAAAATGATGGATGCCGAAATCATGTAAGGCCGTAAAAAACGATTAAAACTCATCCCGCCACTCAGAATAGGGACGATTTCGGTCTGATCCGCCATTTTAGAGGTGAAAAATATAACCGCTATGAAGTTAATAAGCGGGGTGAGCATATTTAAGAAAAAGGGAACACTACCGACCGCATAATAATGAAATATGACCTGCGTCATCGACGCTTTGTTCTTTAAGAAGTCATCGAGCTTTTCCGAAATATCGAAAATAACGATAATAACGATGAATATGCCGACCGTAAATAGGAACGTCGTCAGGTATTTCTTAATGATGTAGCGATCAATGATATTCATTTTCTCAAAGTAAAAAGTAAAAAACCCTCTTACAAACGCTGACCCAATACTTTTACCATCTTTTCTTTCCAATCGTAAAAAGTACCGTCTATGATCTTTTCTCTTGCCTGTTTCACCAACCAAAGATAAAAATGGAGATTATGTAATGACGCTATTTGAGCTCCCAAAATTTCTTGTGATCGTATGAGATGCCTCAAATAAGCTTTTGAATACACTTGGTCCGTCACGAGGTCACTCTCGATCTCAATCGGAGAAAAATCGTCTTTCCACTTTTCATTCTTGATATTGATAATTCCTTGACGGGTAAAAAGCATTCCATTCCGTGCATTACGTGTAGGCATGACACAATCAAACATATCAATACCCAGCGCTATATTTTCCAAGATATTTATCGGCGTACCCACCCCCATTAAATAACGAGGTTTGTCTTGAGGAAGAACATTGGTCACGACTTCGGTCATCGCGTACATTTCCTCGGCAGGCTCCCCCACAGAAAGGCCTCCTATAGCATTGCCTTCCCGTCCAAAGGAGGCGATAGTCTCTGCGGATTGAATACGTAAATCTTTATAGACAGAGCCTTGTACGATAGGGAATAGAGACTGATCATAACCGTATAACGGTTCTGTCGTATCAAAACGATCACAACATCTTTTCAACCACCGATGTGTCATGTCTAAGGATCGTCTGGCATATTGGTAATCGCAGGGATAAGGTGTGCATTCATCAAACGCCATGATAATATCTGCACCTATAATGCGCTGTGTATCCATGACATTTTCCGGTGTAAACAAATGTTTAGAACCATCCACATGCGACCGAAATGTCACACCTTCTTCTTTAATCTTACGAACCTCAGTCAATGAATAAACCTGATAACCACCCGAATCGGTCAATATCGGCCCTTCCCACCCATTAAACTTATGTAGGCCTCCTGCTTTACTCAATACCTCCAGCCCTGGTCTTAAGTATAAATGATATGTATTCCCTAATATAATCTGTGCCTGAATATCCTGTACAAGCTCATGCTGATGTACCGCTTTGACGGTACCTGCTGTGCCTACCGGCATAAAGATCGGTGTTTCAATTTGACCGTGTGCAGTTTCCATTATTCCTGCACGGGCTTTGGATAATGTATCTTGAGCTTGAAGCGTAAATTTCATGTTTTGTAAAATCAGCAGCAAAAATACTACAAAAATTCGAGCTCGCATTATTTGACCTATTTAATTAGTAATTCTTAACTATTTCATGATGAATCTGAAAAGAACACCTTATCTTTGAGCATCATATGAATCATCATCTAAGTTTTCAAATTAATCTTCCTTTTATTGTATATATCCTTTTGGGTATATTGCTTCTTCTTCAGTTATACTATATTCTTTTTGTATACGGTAAACTGGCTTTGCATAAAGTGAAATCTTACCAACATCACTCAACCTTCCCACCTATTTCTGTCATTATCTGTGCGTACAACGAGCAGGATAATTTAACAGAATTTTTGCCTGACATCCTGAAGCAAGACTATCCCGAGTTCGAGGTAATCGTAGTAAATGATTGTTCAACGGACGATTCAAAATGGATTCTACAAGATATCGCAAAAGAATACAAGCACATGAAGATTGTAGATATCAAAGAACATATCCAACTCAAGCATAGCAAAAAATTTGCTCTCACGCTCGGCATCAAGGCTGCGACCTACGATAAGTTGATACTGACCGATGCAGATTGTCAGCCCCAAAGCGACAGATGGCTCAAAGAAATGAGTGGTGCCTTTGAAGATGAAAAGGAGATTGTATTAGGCTACTCTCCTTATTTCAAAACAAAGGGTTTTCTCAATAAACTTATTCGCTTTGAAACGACCCATACTGCCATGAGCTACCTTTCTTACGCGCTCAAAAGAAACACCTACATGGGAGTGGGTAGAAATTTAGCCTATACCAAACCGCTATTTTTTCAAGGTAAAGGTTTTAATGCGCATATGCATATTAGATCTGGTGATGACGATCTCTTCATCAACAACAATGCGACAAAATCCAATGTCAACATAGCTATACATCCCGATGCACATGTGTACTCTTTAGCAAAAAGTTCGTGGAAAACCTATAACAAACAAAAAGCAAGGCACGTGGGTGCGTCAACACTATATAAAAATAAACATAAGAGAATGCTTGCCACGCAACTGATTTCTTCTGTGCTATTTTATCTAATGATCGTGGTATGCGTCTTTTTATATCCTCCGCTCTGGTATTTAGCACTAGGAGCTTATCTATTAAGGTTGACCTGTCAAGTTACGATATTCAAATCCATCTACAAAAAGCTTGCCGTACAGGATTTGCTGATTTGGCTACCCCTATTAGATCCTTTTTATTATTTTTATATCTGTATCAACGGGCTATTCAACCGTCATAAAAAACAAATTTCCTGGAAGTAAGTCAAAAATAAATATAGTGAATCCAACAGTAGAAATCATATATCAATACTTTCCAAAACTAGCAGACCAACAAAAGGAACAATTTGCTAAGTTAGCGGATATTTACACATTTTGGAATAATCAAATAAACGTCGTGTCTCGCAAAGACATGGAAAGTCTGTACCTTAAACATGTTCTACACTCGTTAGGTATTGCCAAATTTGTGACAGCGCTCACTCCCGGCACACGAATATTGGATATCGGTACGGGTGGAGGTTTCCCAGGGATTCCTTTAGCTATTATGTTTCCAGATGTTCAGTTTCATTTGGTGGACTCTATCGGAAAAAAGATCAAGGTGGTTCGAGAAGTTAGCGAAGCTTTAGGACTTAAAAATGTTGAAGCAGACCACATTCGTGCAGAACAACTTCACGACAAGTACGACTTCGTCGTCTCGAGGGCTGTAACAAGATTAAACGAATTCATGCCCTGGGTTAAAAACAAGTTCGAACAAAAAGATAAAAATGGCATTCCAAATGGAATACTTTACCTTAAAGGAGGAGACCTCAAGCAGGAAATTCGAGAAGCTAAGGTAAAAGCTGAACTTCACCCTTTATCCGCCTATTTTCAAGAAGAATTCTTCGACACCAAATATGTTGTATATATAGCGGTTTAAATGTCATACCCGTATTTTGTCGGCTTTTCAATAATCTCCTTCATCGAGACTAATTTATAGACATACGAGCTAGTTTCACCATTTAGTGTCAGTTTAAAATAATTATTTTCATTCTGTCTACGCATAGACGATTTGAGCTTTCCCTCGCCTAAATTGTAAGCAGCTGCCACTAAGGTCCAATCACCGAAGATTCCATACAAATTACTTAAATAACGGGCTGCCGCATGGGTGGATTTAACCAAATTCTTACGCTCATCAATCGATTCGTTTACTTTCAAGCCATACAAACGAGCTGTGGCAGGCATAAATTGCCAATAGCCACCAGCACCTCTATGAGAGCGTATACGTGGGTCTAAGCCACTCTCGATTAAAGGGATATATTTAAAATCTTCTGGAATACCATGAGACTTCAAAATCTCTGCAATTTTCGGCAAATGTTTATCTGCTTGTTTGTGCAAACGATAGGACTGATGCTTTTTGAAAGAGAACTTAGCAAGATACTTTTTCAATGTTCGCTTAACCTGTTGATTTTCTATGGGCAGATTTTCATCAGCAAATGAAATCGTCGCATAGCTATCGTCTTCTGATGCTATTGAATTCCTTTTTTCCTCAGCTTTCCGCTCTGCGAATTCAATGAGCTTTTTTTTGTAGGGATCCTTGATCGGATCCACATGTGGGGTAGAGTATAATCTTGACAAAACTAATAAAGACAAGACGACACCTGTACATAAAATTTTTTTTCTTATCATTCACTCCCTTAATGCTATTCCATCCACGACAAGTCGATCAAAGAACAGCTTGGTCCATTTATGAGTCGTCAAAGGTAAACACTATTTATTTAAATTACAAACACTTACAAACAACACCCTTTTCATCATAGCCCAAAATCATTGTTCTACCTCCATTAAACATAGAAATACCCTGATGAAAAAAAATTCCAATTTCAGAAAGATTTCCGTACCTTTGTCCCTCATTTGATACAAAATCATGCCATTCAAAAATCAACGGAACAGTCGTGATGACAACTCCAAAAAACAACGAAGTAGTTCTACACGCTTCCAATCTAAAGGTAGTTCAGGCAGAAAAAACACCCCCTTTAAAGAAGAGAACCCTTTCGGAAAACCATCCTATGAGAGGGAAGACAACAAAACTTATGGGAAACCAGCTAAGTTTAGCAAGAAACCTTCTTTTGGAAAAGAGGAAAACAACAACTCCGGAAAAACAAGTAATTTTGGTAAAAGACCTTCTTTTGGTAAGGAAGAAAATGAAACCTCCGGAAGACCTCCTAGATTTAACAAAAAACCGTCATTCGGAAAAGAGGAAAGCAAGACTTACGGGAAATCAGCTAATTTTGGTAAAAGACCTTCCTTTGCAAAGGAAGAAAATGAAGCCTCTGGAAAACCTCCTAGATTTAACAAAAAACCGTCATTCGGAAAAGAAGAAAGCAAGACTTACGGGAAATCAGCTAAGTTTAGTAAACCCTCTAATAGATTTGGAGACCGACCAACGAATAAATTTTCGAAAAACAGCGGAGAACCTTCCACTAATAAATTCGAGAAGACAGAGGGCACCGAGGATACTTTCAAGTACACCACAAGAAGGAAATTCGTTGCCACCAAAAAACCTGCAACGGCCCAAATGAATGATGATGGTCTAATCCGTTTGAATAGGTATATCGCCAATTCAGGCATTTGCTCCAGACGGAAGGCCGACGAACTGATTGCTGCAGGAGTAATCTCTGTCAATGGTCAAGTAATCACAGAACTGGGAACAAGGGTAGATCCGGCAAAGGATGAAATACGTTACAACAATGAACGTTTAAAACGTGAAAAAATGGTCTATGTTCTATTGAACAAACCAAAAGACTATATTACAACCACAGACGATCCTCAAGAAAGACATACAGTCATGCATCTGGTGGCTAAGGCTACCAGAGAAAGGGTATATCCTGTCGGACGCTTGGATAGAAACACCACAGGATTACTATTATTAACCAACGATGGCAATCTCGCAGAAAAATTATCCCATCCGAGAAATAATATTTCAAAAATATACCGGGTAGAATTAAATAAGAACCTTAAACAAGGTGATTTCAATAAGATTGAGTTTGGTTTAGAATTGGAAGATGGCTTCATAAAACCAGACGATTTAAGCTACGTTCAAGGAGCAAGTAAAAATGAAATCGGCATTCAAATACACAGTGGCAAAAATCGTATCGTAAGACGTATATTCGAATCTTTAGGTTACGAAATTGTCAAACTAGATCGTGTCGTGTATGCTAATCTGACAAAGAAAGATCTTCCACGGGGAAGATGGAGATATCTCGAAGAACGGGAACTCGTACAACTCAAACATTTTGTAAAGTAAACAAAGGTCTCGGTTATCCGGGACCTTTGTTTTATAAAGTCAATGACTAGCTGGACAAATATTTGTATTTTTGCTTCACAAATATACGCATTATGACAGATCCTAAATCCTTAACATCGGTAGCTGAATTCCATAAGACGTTTCAGCACCCTATATTAGATAGCCCACAAATACCTTCGGAAGCGAGATGCAAACTTCGTGTCTCCTTAATAGCCGAAGAGCTAGAAGAACTGGAAGAAGCCATCAAAGCACAAGACATGGTAGAGATAGCTGATGCTTTATGCGATATTCAGTACGTCTTATCTGGCGCAATATTAGAGTTTGGCCTTAAAGACAAGTTCAATGCTCTTTTTGAAGAAGTTCAACGTTCCAATATGAGCAAAGCCTGCAAAAATGAAGAAGAAGCTATTGCCACGCAAGAGCATTATCTTGCCAAGGGCGTACAATCTTATTATAAAGAGGTTGACGGGAAGTTTTTGGTTTTTCGCGAAGGAGACAACAAAACATTAAAATCAGTAAATTATTCACCGGCAGATTTGAAATCTATTCTGGAAAAATAAAAAGAAAAGTGCCGAAAGCAAGAAAAGCGACCAATTGGTCGCTTTTCTTGTTATTTTAAATTTTTCTATTGAATAATCTTACAAGCCAAATGTAAAGCTATAATCAGCCTTGATTTGAATAGTCAATTCTTTTGTGGTTTCTTTCACAACATCAGCTTTCACAACATATTCAAAATCAGTTTTACTGAAATAATTCTTCACATCGATCGAACCACCTTCCACAGGAAGATCTAACCGATACTGTGGTACATCACTATTTATATTTTCCTTCTTTGCTACCAAAAGATCATTCAACCCCGAAGCTCTAACTTCTGTATAAATACTTCCCAAATTCTGAAAATTATTTCCCTCATCTCCATTTTTTACAATTTGCATAGAAATATTGGTCAACTTGATCGCCTTAATTTTACTCAAATCAGCATCAGGCTGGTTCTCTTTGATGATTTGTTCTAAAGATTTTTCAAATTGCTCCTTGCCAATCTCTACGCCCTCACCTACTTCAAGTTCTGCAACAACAATCTCAATAGTTTCTCCTTCTAAATCAAAGTCAAATTTCAATAGGTCTTTCAACTCTTCGCAAGAAGAAAACGTAAACATAGATAGAGTCATCATAATGACCCCAAGTTTTGTAAATACTTTTTTCATAACAAATTAATTATTAGTTTTAGTGGCAAAAGTACAAAAAAAATATTAAACTAAAAGGATTTATACAAACTTCCTTGCTTCACCCCTCTTTCTTCCAATCCCTTGTCAATATAAGTTTGTATCCTCGATTTAGGGTATCCCCAATTTGGCGCAATCAACAATTCTCTGTCCGCAATACCGAATATTCGTTGGATAATGATATCTTCTCGTAAAAGCGGGATAAACTTGGCTAAAAACTCAGTATATTCTTCTATACTAAACAACTTGAAAGGGTCTTTTTTATATTTTGCCCCCATAATAGATCCTTCCACAATGTGAAGGTGATGGAGTTTAACAAATTGAATTTGAGGATGTTTATTAATTTCGTCTGCATATCGAAGCATCATCTCCTCTGTTTCCCATGGAAAGCCAAAGATGGTATGTACACATAACTTTAAAGGTGTGTCAGCTAACATCCCCATAGCAGACAGGAATTCATCATGCGAGCATCCTCGATTTATCCGCTCTAATGTATCATTATAAATAGACTCCATCCCCATTTCCAGATCTACATCCAATTGATCTGTATATGACTCCAATAGCGCTATCTTTTCAAAATCTAAGCAATCGGGACGTGTACCTACGGAAAGCCCCAATGTATTTTCAGGATCAATACTTAAAGCTTCATCATACATCGTCTTCAACAGATGAGCAGGTGCGTATGTATTCGTATTCGGTTGGAAATAAATAATAAACTTTTCCGCACCATAGCTATTCCTTGCTCTCGAAATTCCATTTTCCACCTGTTCACGAATAGACGGAATTTTACGTGCAGTATCTGGTGTAAAGGAATCGACATTACAATAGGTACACCCACCATAACCTTTACTTCCATCTCGATTTGGGCAAGTAAAATTACCATCTACAATAACTTTAAATACACGTTGTCCCTGATACTTTTCTTTTAAGTACCCCCCATAGTGGTTGTACGGCTTCACACCGCTATCTAATAATGTGCCCATTGTAAGTGCAAAGATAGGAATTAGTAATAAAAAAAGCCCTTACATTTTACTGCAAGGGCTCGGTTGTTGAATAAAATAAGGCACCGACCTACTCTCACGCCTGTTACGGCAATACCATCGGCTCTGGCGGGCTTAACTGCTCTGTTCGGAATGGGAAGAGGTGGACACCGCCGATATAGGCACCCGAATATTGTTCGCTTTGTCCATCGCGGACTCCGCCGGTACCTGCCCCCCGTAGGGATGGTAGGCACCCGAATATCTTTATTGGATATGGATTGATCTGAGATTATAGATATGAGATCTGAGACCTAATGTCTGATATCTCACGTCTGATATCTCACGTCTAAAGACCGACATCCATCCAAAATGACATATACCGGAAGAAAAAAAAGAAACAAGGCAGAAAACGACAGATCTA
>JBEBWF010000012.1:0-88298 GCA_040392285.1 Sphingobacterium sp.
CGACCCCATGCGTGACAGGCATGTATTCTAACCAGCTGAACTACCAGACCTAAACTCTTATAATTTTATTAAGAACGCTTTGAAAGTTTTCTTTCCCTAAAACCTTCTTGCGAGAAGGTGTGCAAATATAGTGCTTATTTCTATATTTCCTAAAAAAAAGTGAAAAAACCTTAGTCTACGGTGCCCTCTTTCATCTTTTCAGCATTCTCCGCAAACTGTAATGCATCGATAATTTCCTGAATATCACCATCCAGGATTGCGGAAAGATTGTACATGGTCAATCCAATGCGATGCTCCGTCATCCGACCTTGGGGATAATTATAGGTGCGTATTTTTGCCGAACGGTCTCCTGTGGATACCATGGTTTTTCGCTTGGCGGCAGTATCACCGTGTTTCTTCTGAACCTCCAGTTCATAGAGTTTATTCCGTAGCATCTCCATCGCCAATTCCCGGTTCGCTAACTGCGAGCGTTCCACTTGGCAGACCACAACAATACCCGATGGTTTATGTGTCAATTGTACTTTCGTTTCAACCTTATTGACGTTTTGGCCTCCTGCACCTCCAGAACGGGAGGTTTGCAATTCAACGTCAGCAGGATTGATATAGACATCGACCTCCTCCGCTTCTGGTAGAACAGCTACCGATGCTGCGGAAGTATGCACACGGCCCTGTGTTTCCGTATCTGGTACACGTTGTACACGATGCACACCCGATTCATATTTCAACTGTCCATATACATCCTCTCCGATCACTTTTAAGACCACTTCTTTATATCCCCCAGAAGTACCCTCTGTTACATCCATCACCTCGTTACGCCAGCCCTTTGTCTCAAAATAGCGTGTATACATTCGGTAAAGATCTCCCGCAAAAAGAGCAGCCTCATCACCCCCTGCACCACCGCGGATCTCGAGAATGGCATTTTTTGCATCTTCCGGATCTTTGGGAATAAGCATATGGCGAACCTCGTCTTCTTTTTCTTCCTTTTGGACATATAGAAGATCTAGTTCTTCTTTCGCCATCTCCCGAAGCTCCTGGTCCTTCTCGTTTGCCACAATGTTTTTGTTGGCATCGATATTACTAACGATATTTCTATATAAATGGTATTGCTCCACAATCTTACCAAGATCTTTATATTCCTTGTTTAATCTTGCAAAGCGCTTCATATCACTGATGGTATCCGGATTGCTTAATTCAGCTTCGACCTCTTCCCAACGTTCCTTTATAGCTTGTAGTTTTTCTAACATAATTTTTTACTCAACAAAGCTTATTTGCTTTTGAAGAGTACAAAAGTACTTAAAATTTATGTTTTAGAAAGAAGGTTTTTTGTTAATGGCTTGATACAGCCTTGAGGCCGACAATTGATGCGATTAACGTAAATATGAAGAAAATACGCCAGAAGTCTGTCGGTTCTTTGAAGATCATAATTCCCATTAAAACCGTTCCTACCGCCCCAATTCCCGACCACACTGCGTAGGCAGTGCCTAGTGGTAATGTTTGTGTTGCTTTGATTAAGAGCCCCATACTTATCGTTACTGATACCAAAAAAGCTAAATACCACAGATACATCTCTGTGCCGTTGGTCTCTTTTGCTTTGCCAATACAAAATGTAAATGCGACTTCAAATATGCCGCCGATAATTAAGATAATCCAATTCATACTATTTTGTTTTTGTTACTGCATCCATTTCTTCAGTGCTAAAGTATCTCCATCCCAGACCGCATAGGTGAAATGATGAATCCAGTCGCCCAAATTAATAATGTGACTGTGGTCGTCTATACGATGCTCATAGGGAAAGTGCCGATGTCCGAAGATAAAATAATCGTAATGTGTGGTCACGAGCAGCTCTTTCGCATACTGGATGAGCCATTCACGGTCTTCCTCTAGTGGCCTTTCTTCTTTTTCATTAGCACCGCGGCTGTATCTTGACCATTTTTGGGCGATGCCAATCCCTAAATTGGGATGTATACGTGCGAACAACCATTGACATAAAGGACTTCGAAAGATTCTTTTTAGCAATTTATATTTCCCATCGCCTGAACCAAGACCGTCACCATGGTGAATATAGAATGTCTTTCCGTCTAGGGTAAGTGTTAATTCGTCTTCGACTATGCTGGCCCCCAGTTCTTCTTGCAGATATCCAAACATCCACATGTCATGATTGCCTTTGAAAAGTGTTATTTTAACTCCTCGATCAGCGAGCTCAGAAAGCTTACCTAAAAAGCGGATAAATCCTTTGGGAACAACTGTGCGGTATTCAAACCAAAAATCAAATATATCACCAACAAGATACAGCTCTTTCGCATCATCTTTTATCGAATCCAACCAAGAAACAATCTTGGCCTCCCGTTCACGAGAAGATGATCTAGGCAGCACGCCTAAATGAAAATCGGAAGCAAAATAAATGTTTGTACCTCTGTGCATGACTGCGTAAAACTAGTAAAATAGTAAGAGTAAACAAACTGTTAATTTTTGAAGAAAGTTATATTTGGTTAGTTTTGTTGGAAATGATAATTGATTATGAAAAACAGTCTTGGCTCTTTAATACTATCTGTTCTAGTAACAGCCTGTCATCAACACAAACAAATCGAACCCATGGAAAATATTCTATTAAAACCATACCCAAACACCGAGAAGATAGTCCATACGGATACCTACTTTGGCTCCGAAGTAGAAGACCCTTACCGTTGGTTGGAAGACGATCTGTCGGATAAGACAAAGGCTTGGGTCGTTGAAGAAAATAAAGTTACCCAAGATTATCTTTCCCAAATTCCTTTCCGGAAGGCCATTCAAACGAGGTTGGAGAAGCTGTGGAATTATGAGCGCTATTCCGCACCCTTTAAGGAAGGGGAGTATACCTATTTTTATAAGAACGACGGACTCCAGAATCAAGCTGTACTGTACCGCAAAAAAGACGGCGACAGTACCGAAGAAGTATTCTTAGATCCCAATAACTTCTCCAAAGATGGGACGACTTCTTTAGCTGGAGTTTCTTTTAGTAAGGACGGATCTTTGGTTGCTTATCAGATCTCGGAAGGTGGGTCCGATTGGCGCAAGGTTATCGTGTTGCAAACAGTGGATAAGCGTGTCGTAGGGGATACCTTGGTAGATATCAAGTTTAGTGGCTTGGCGTGGCGGGGTAATGAGGGCTTTTATTACAGTTCATACGACAAGCCACAAGATGGCTCAGCTTTGTCAGCAATGACCGATCAGCATAAGCTGTATTTTCATTCCTTAAATACGTCTCAATCTTCAGATGAGTTGGTTTTTGGAGGGGCGCAGACTCCACGACGGTATATAGATGCTTATCTGACAGAAGACGAAAGGTTTCTTGTTATTTCAGCAGCGAATACAACGTCTGGTAATGAGTTGTATGTAAAAGATTTACACGATGAAAAAGCACTGTTTGTCACAGTAGTTGGTGATTTTGAGAAAAATCATGTGATAGTGGGTAATAACCAGTCCACGTTGATTATCTATACGGAATTGGGTGCGCCAAACGGTAAGATTGTAACTGCCGATATCGCAAATCCACAACAGGAAAGTTGGAAGGACCTTATTCCCGAAACGGAAAATGTATTAAATCCATCGTTGGGCGGTGGAAAGATCTTTGCCTCTTATCTGAAAGATGCTACTTCTTTGGTTAAACAGTTCGATTTTTCTGGCAAACTCGAACGAGAGATTGAGTTGCCTGGAGTAGGTACAGCTTTTGGTTTTGCTGCTAAAGAAGACGAAAAGCAGCTGTATTATACCTTCACTTCCTATATCCATCCGGGGACTATATATAAGTATGATATTGCTTCGGGCAAGTCTGAGCTCTATAAGAAATCGGGCATACAGTTTGATCCATCACAATATGTGTCCAAGCAGGTCTTCTATACGTCGAAAGATGGTACAAAAGTTCCGATGATTATCACGTATAAGCAAGGAACAAAACTAGATGGGACTAATCCTACTTTATTATACGGTTATGGTGGGTTTAATATTAGTTTGACACCAGCGTTTAGCGTGGCTAATATTATTTTGTTGGAACAAGGAGGTGTGTATGCAGTGGCCAATCTCCGTGGTGGTGGCGAATATGGAGAGACGTGGCATATTGCCGGAACAAAAATGAATAAACAACATGTTTTTGATGACTTCATTGCTGCTGCAGAATACTTGATCCAAGAGAGATATACTTCGTCTGAGAAGTTAGCTATCGCAGGAGGATCGAATGGAGGTCTTTTGGTCGGCGCTTGTATGACCCAGCGGCCGGAACTGTTCAAGGTTGCTTTTCCTGCTGTAGGTGTATTGGATATGTTGCGCTACCATAAGTTCACTGCAGGAGCTGGCTGGGCG
The DNA here is from genome assembly GCA_040392285.1 of Sphingobacterium sp. Taxonomy (GTDB): domain Bacteria; phylum Bacteroidota; class Bacteroidia; order Sphingobacteriales; family Sphingobacteriaceae; genus Sphingobacterium. Next base: position 4,336 of record JBEBWF010000012.1, read on the forward strand.
TTCGATTATGGTACTTCGGAAGACAGTGAAGAGATGTTTGCATACTTGTATAAGTATTCGCCCTATCATGCCTTGCAACCACAGACAACTTATCCGGCGACCTTGGTGTTGACGGCCGACCATGATGATCGCGTGGTGCCTGCTCATTCCTTCAAGTTCGCTGCCCGACTGCAAGAATACAACATAGGCAATAATCCGGTACTCATCCGCATCGATACCAAAGCAGGGCATGGTGCGGGAAAATCGACCAGTATGTTGATTGCAGAGCAGACAGATAAGTGGGCCTTTATGTTGCAGAATATGGGCCTTGGGTATACCGTTATTAAGTAGTAGATTAGTGAAACCCTTTATATGTGATGACCGATCGACTTATACAACATATTAATAATATTACACTTTTGACCGAAGAGGAAGAGCTGACTATTAAAGAGTTGGTTCGTGAGAAGACGTTGGCAAGGAAGCAGGTTTTGCATCGTGTAGGAGAGGTTGCCCAATACTCGGCCTTTGTTGTGGACGGCTGTTTACGCTCCTATGCGATTGACCATAATGGATTTGAACATATCTTACAGTTTGCTCCAGAAAATTGGTGGATTTCCGATATGTACAGTTTTGTCAAAAGTCAACCCAGCGAACTTAATATTGATGCCTTGCTTCCAACGAACGTATTGGTCTTGAGTCGATCCTGTCAATTAAGTATTTTTGATCGCGTACCGAAGTTGGAACGTTATTTTCGGATATTGACGGAAAATGCATTGGCAGCGAGCAATCATCGCACCATAGACTATCTTAGCTTGCCTGCTAAAATCAGGTACCAAAAGTTCTGTGACTTATATCCGACGTTGATCCACTCGATTCCTCAGAAGTATATTGCCTCTTATATTGGCATTACCCCGGAATTTCTGAGTAAGCTGCGGTCCGAATATTAATTGCAAGGGTATGTCGATTTCTCCGAATAGATTTGTTTTACTTTGGGTTTTAGTTAGTCAGTTCTTTATTATTGTTGCCAACCCCTTGGATAGTTTGACTGATAAGTTGTCGAATGTATATCTTTCCCCAGTGAACTCTTTTGTTTTCGATATTAATCAGACGAAATTGCTATTTAGAGATACGACTGCTAGAGTGGATATATTGTCTCCTTATCGGGAGAAGAGATTTTGGAGAGCAGGAACAGAATGGTTTTTGGCCCAAGCTATTCCTGCCTCTTTCAATAGGTTTATAACAGAGGATCCGTATTCGTATATCACTTTCCAGAACTTTCTCGATCATCAACGTCTAAGTGCTTGGGATTGGGATGACAATCAGTTTACAACCAATCAAATCGATCATCCCTATCACGGTCAGCTCTATTTCAATGCCTTTCGGAGTAATGGCTATAATTTCTATCAATCCAGTGTTGCAACGGTATTAGGAAGCTATATGTGGGAGACAGCTGGAGAGACACAACATCCTTCCGTCAATGATTTTGTCAATACGACATTTGGAGGTGTTATCCTCGGCGAAATGACACACCGTGTGTCGAGAAACATCTTGGCACGGAGCAGGAATGGACATAATAAAACCGGAAATGAGATCGTCGCTTTTTTGGTCAATCCGGTCAATGGACTGAATAGGTTGTTGGATGGTAAGTGGGGAAGACATATTGACGATTATTATGCGATAGATTCTTCAGCGATTACGGCGGAAGTTGACGCTGGATTTCGACGTTTTGACGCGAGAGAAGGAGACTTTTTGCAACGAGGGAAAAACTCGGTTTATGGGCGACTACGGTTTATGTATAGCAATGGAGAACATAATTACAAGCGACCCTTCGATCAGTTCGCTGTCAATTTTGAAGTGGGAAGTGGCGACAGCACATTTATTAATGCAGTTAATGTCCATGCTTTGTTAAGTGGTGCCGAATTTTTTAAATCAAAGAGAGGGACCCACTACGGCACATTGAATGCCCACTATGACTTCTATAATAATGATGCCTTCTTTTATGGTGCGCAAAGTGTGAATTACAACTGGCTTTCCGAATTCAGTTATAAAAGTGATAATAAGCTAAATTTAAGTGTTGGAGCAGGAGCGGTACTGCTAGCTGCTGTACCGGATCCCTATCTATTATACGGTGAGAGCCGTAATTATAATTATGGCTCCGGAGCATCTTATCGCTTTAAAGGTGACCTTAGTCTATTAAATCGGCTTTTATTTACAGCAGATTATAATGGTGGTGTCTTTTACACGATAAGTGGTACCGACTCGTATTATGTACTGCATGCTTTGGCTTTAGAAGGAAGCTTACGGGTCTTCAAGCGTTTCTCAATTAACCTTGCTTCGGGATATTTTGCATTAAAGGGCGAATTTAAAGACGAACAATATCCAGATTTTCAGCGAGAGTTTCCGTATGGACGGCTTTCTGTTGGTTACAATATTCAATTCTAATTATGAATTGGATATAAATAAGAAAAGGTTAACCTATTACAGTTAACCCATTCCTTATGATACCAATAAATTCTTTTACTTATCGAGCTTTTCAAATTTATCGTAGTCGATTTTTTTAGATTTTATCTTGACAGTCGATTTCAAGTGATCAAATACTTTCAAAGCTTTTGCCTCTTCGAATAAACGATTGGCTTGTTCTTTATCTGAAAGTAACTGCATCGCAAACTGACCTAATTGTTCGTCCGTAGGCTCCTCACCGCTGTTATACATCTTGATCTGTGCATAGATACGTTCCTTCGCAAGATTAATGACTTCATCGTATTTCACTTCCAGATTGTTGGCTGTGATGACACGATTTTCAATAATCGTCCATTTTAAGTTGCTCACAAAATCAGCAAAGCCTTCCTCGATTTCTTCTTCCGAAAGATTCGGATTTGTTGCTTTCAACCATCTTTTCAAAAATTCCTCGGGAAACTTGACATCTACTTTATCCATTCCAAAGGTATACATGTCATTACGCAGTTTTTGAACCGCATTTTGTTTGAAAAGACTTTCTACCTCTTCAGCTACTTTTGCCTGGAATTGCTCTTCTGTAGTAACTTCGCCAGCAGGGAACAATTTGTCGAAGAACTCCTGATTAAGATCAGATTCTTCCAGACGATTGATATTCTTTACGGTCAACTCGAATTTAGTCACATCTAGATTTTCAGCTTCATCTTCGGTGATACCTAAGATACGCGCCAAATCCGATGCTTTAAAAGCCTTCTTGACATCTATTTTGACGGTGTCGTCTTTTTTTAGACCCGTTAATGATTTCTTTGTCTTCGCATCTTCGACGACATCCGTACGTACAGAAGTTGTTTGCTCTAAACCACCTTCTTTTTCTTGTTTCAAGGTTGCATATAATACGTCACCTTCTTCCGACACTTCCGGATTAGTCATCTTACCGTAGCTACGACGTAAGTTTTTGACACGTTCCGCTAGTGTCGTCTCGTCAGCTTTGATATCGTACTCGATAAATTCGGTTTCCTTTGTAAAAGGGATATCAAATTCAGGAGCTAAACCTATTTCGTAGTTGAATTTAAAATTATCTTTATAATCCCAAGCGTATGAAGTGTCTTGATCCGTTTCCACAGGAAGTGGCTGACCTAGAACTTCTAATTTTTCTTCGGAGATATAGTTTGCAATTTTATCGTTGATTACACGGTTGATTTCGTCAAACAAAATGGCTTTACCATAGGTGCGTCTGATATGTCCTAGAGGAACCATTCCTGGACGGAATCCTGGTAACTTTGCTTTTTTTGCTTGATCTTTGATTGCTTTATCGACAGCAGGGTTATAATCTTCAGGAGCTAATTCTACGGTGATATTAGCATTGACATTGTCGATTTTCTGGTGTGAAATATTCATACTTTTCTTCGCGTTATTTTCGCATTATAAATAAAAATCCTCCCGATATATTTTGGTCGGGAGGATATCAAGTGCGGAAGAAGGGACTCGAACCCCCACGCCTCTCGGCGCCAGATCCTAAGTCTGGTGCGGCTACCAATTACGCCACTTCCGCAGTTAGGATTTTTTATAGTGCCACAAAGATAGAAATCGAAATGATATTTGTCAAATTTTTTTTAAAATAAATAGTTTTATCTCTCTTAGAGAGGGTTTTATTTTAAATTATTGATATCTTGCTGTTCACGTAGCTTATCTACATTGTTGTTATCTCCAAACTCCGCTGTCTTTTGTAGAAAGGCGTCGAGAATTTCTTTAATGGTGTCCATACTTTCAGCTGTTTTCTGATAGACATCTGGAAGTTTACCTTCAATGGTTTTGTCGCCCAATTCGATATTGTCTACTTCAATTTTTCCGATTTTCTCCAAAACAGCCTGTTGGCTGTTACGTACATCTTCCAGCTCGCGAGAAATTTTCGCCATTAAATCGAACTTTTTTAATTTATCCATAGCTTATCTTTTTGTTTCCTCTATAAAACAATCCGAATCAAAAATTGTTTTGAATGCTATTTAGGCTCTTATTTCTCGTCGCATGAATATGAAGTAAGAAAAAGCAAAACATATCATCGTGCTCGCCACCAACGCAGTGACTTGTGTCCACACCACTTTGATACTTTCCCACACGGGTAGAGCCGTGGGGATAGCACCCTGTATTTGCTCCATTGACAAGGGACTCAGGCTTCTGACATTCGGCATGAGCAAGACTAATGTGCCATCCTCATAGAGTTGATTGGGAGCTAACCGCATAATGGAGAGGATGAAATTCTGAAAAGACTGTATTTCATGGCTCGATGCATACATACTAGGCGCCATGCTCTTTGCGACAACACTGATGATCATCGGGTAGAAAACCATGAAAAACAGCCATATAGCGATGCTCACTAAAGCTGATGTTGCCGGATGTTTCCATATTACGGAAAATAGTAAAGAAAGATTGAGCCAAAAACCGACATAAGCTACGGTTACCAATAAAAAGAGGAGGAGCCGTAAGCACTCCTGCAGGGATGGCGTCAATCCAGTCCAGAAGATTGCTAAACCAACTGTCAAGCAGATCAGCGTGGCAAAAATAAAGAATAAGATAATCAACGCCCCAATAAACTTCGCATTCAATAGGCCATCGCGTGCAATAGGCTGAGCCAGTATGCGTGTTAATGACCGATTGGTGTATTCCGCATTGATGGCATCAAAACCTAAGCATATACCCAATAGAGGTCCCAGAAAACTGGTGAAGACATGAAAAGGAGGGAGGGTACCGTCTGAGTGGGTAAATATTTGTAAGAAGAAGAATGAAGCTTGCGCATCTTCAGGTGAAGGTACATTATTGCGTAAAGTCGTTATTGCGCTATATAAAGAAGCAACACTGGTGCACACGACGATCAATAGCAAAATGATAAATTTTTTGCTTCGTATATAGTCGGACACTTCCTTATCCACTAAAACCCGTATTGACTTCATACCTTCACTATTTATATTAAAAAACTGTCTCATATCGTGCTGTCTTTAAAATAGAAAGAATAAATGTCATTTAATCCGTAGGTCTGCTCATACAGCGAGCGAATGGGCGCCTTTGCCTTGACAAACAGCTCGATGATAGGCAAGGTATTTGTATAGCTGTGCTGTATCGTGAACTTGTTATCATCACAATCTACTGAAATGATATTTTCTTGATCGGTTAAGCTGTTTTTGACCTGTTGTATGTCGGCTATATTCGTTTCGATGGTCACAGTGGGATGTTTTTGTGCAAACAGTTGATCCGCGAGCTGCTGGATAGGACCTTGTGCAACGAGTTTGCCTTTGACAAATAGCCCCACACGATGACAGACTTCTTCTACTTGATGGAGGTGATGCGATGCTAACAACACCGTTAGCTGATGCTGTCTGTTAAGGTCTTGGATGAGTTGCAAAAACTCTTTTACACCGGTAGGATCCAACCCTAGGGTAGGTTCATCCAATATGAGAATTTCAGGGTCTTTAATGAGGGTTTCTGCTAATCCAAGCCGTTGTTTCATCCCTCGGGAATAAGCGGCTACTTTTTTATTTGCCACATTTTCCAAGCCAACCTTCCCCAGCAAATGGAGAGACTTCTCCCGAGCTTTCTTGGTCGATAGACCGTTGAGCCGCCCAATCAGTTCGAGATTTTCCAATCCCGATCGTTGTTCATAAAAACCGATGTTGTCCGGTAGGTAACCTATAACCCTTTTTACGGCTATGGGGTTACGTTGAGGGTCTATGCCTGCTATAGCAATTTGCCCGGCAGAAGCTTCACTCAACCCCATCATCATAAGTATCGTCGTTGATTTTCCAGCGCCATTTGGACCGAGTAAACCAAAGATTTCGCCCTTATGTATCTGCAGGTCGAGGTTATCTACAGCTTTATATTTGCCGTATAATTTGTGCAGGCCTTTAATATCTATGATAGGGGTAGCCACGATTATCTCCTTCCATATTTACGAATCAAAAGATATACACTTCCCAATGCAATCGCTATGAATAGCAGCCCTAACCAACCACTTAACAAAGAGGTTTCAACGGTCACTCTGAATGGACTTTTTGCACTTGCATCGGTCGCTTTGGCAGAAAAGGTCACCATATAGTCACCAGCCATGGCATTTTTCGGAGGTTTCACGGTAGCATTGATATTGGCTGTTTCGCCAGCTTTGATGGTGTTTATCCGCGCCGGTTCAAAGACGACTTCCCAGTGGCTCGGCGCTTCAGAAGAAAAATTGATTTGATTGATATCCGAGCTCCCTGTATTTTTGACAACCAGCTGTTGCTTGTGTGTCGAACCTGCGGTAGCATCAAAATTCAAACGGCCTGAAGATGTAGTTAGTTCTAGACTGTACGAACCCGTTACGACGACATCGAATGTAATCTCAGACTGTCCTGAGCCGCTCGTAGCGCGAACAGGTATTTTATAGGATCCTTTCTTGGTACCTTCAGGAGCATTGATTTCAACGAGAATATCTTGGCGTTGGTTAGGGTCAACATTGACAGAACTCACTTGTTTTCCACTGGCTTTAAAAACAACCCCCCATCCTTCCGCTGCATTTGCGGAGAGTGCATACACCTGCCCTTCAGAAGATCGGTTGAATAAGGTAGCATTGTAGGTGAACGTTGAATTCGCTGCCCCCTCCATATTGGTTTGACTTGAGGATAACTCACCCCCCGATACACCATCTTTGGTGATATTGACGGTCAAGGGTAATCTATGCTCTCCTTTGGCTATTAAATTAAAAGAGTAAGAGCCCTTTGCCTGTTTGCCCGGAACAAATATCCGTAAGTTTAAGGTTTTGCGATCTTTGGGTAAGACAGATATCTGATCGACGGTATAGTTACCCGATTTAAGTTCATAATGCCACTCCTTAGGTAAAGATTCTACGACGATCTGACTCGTTCGGATGGCGTTACTGTTATTAATCAGCTCGATGTTGTAATCTACAACTTCGCCAGGAGAAATCGTAATTTTTGGATAGGTTGTGTAAAGTTGTACACTTTGGGCATCTACATGTGTAAAAGCCATGAATAGAATGCCTAATAAAACTAGCTTTAGTCTGCTTACATTGGTTGACATAAAAAATAATTTTAATAAGAAATTGAAAGATGATCGAAGTTAAAAATCATATAAAAAAGCGTCAACAGATTTAACATTTTTTAGCAATTGAGCTGTGCTTACCTTTTAATTAATCTCGATTTTAGCATTTTGACTAATGAGATAAGCCCTGATTTTTGGTCTTACTTATGAACTTATCACTAAAAGAGCGGTTTATTTCAAATAATTTTCTAATTTTAGCGCCTTATAAACAAAACTAAATGGTTCAGATCGATTTAAACCCACCTCCACCAAAGAAGAAGAAGTTATATCAAGTTTTATATTTCCAAGTTATTGTCGCTATTGTAGCGGGTATCTTGTTGGGACATTTTTCTCCAGAGATTGGCGTTAGTATGAAACCCTTGGGAGACGGCTTTATTATGCTTGTCAAGATGATCATAGCGCCGGTGATATTCTTGACCGTAACAACTGGGATTGCCGGTATGAATGATATGAAAAAAGTTGGGAGGGTTGCAGGGAAAGCTTTTATGTATTTCCTTACCTTTTCTACCCTAGCTTTGGTCATTGGGTTGGTTGTTGGTAAGGTGATTAAGCCGGGTGAGGGAATGAATATTGATCCGGCTACGTTAGATGCAAGTGCCATCGAGAAATATGTGACACAGGCGCACGAACAATCGTTTATTGGTTTTGTATTTGAAATTATCCCCAAGACGATGATGAGCCCGCTTACCGGAGAAAATATCTTGCAGGTTCTTTTTGCAGCGATACTATTCGGAATAGGGTTGGCTTTGACGGCGGAAAAAAGTAAGATGGTTATCGATTTCTTACATGCTGTGACTCATCCCATCTTCAAAGTTGTCGAGATTTTGATGAAAACAGCGCCTATAGGGGCATTTGGTGCAATGGGTTTTACGATCGGACAGTATGGTATTGATGCCGTAGCTAATCTCGGGATGCTGGTCGGTACGTTTTATATTACCTCTTTATTATTTATATTCATTGTTCTTGGCGCAGTAGCCCGGTATAATGGTTTTTCTATTTTTAAATTCCTGCGTTATATCAAAGATGAACTGCTTTTGGTGCTAGGAACAAGCTCGTCGGAAGCAGCCCTGCCGACCTTGATGCAAAAGATGGAAAAAGCAGGCTGTGCGAAATCGGTCGTGGGATTGGTGATCCCTACCGGATATTCCTTTAACCTAGATGGTACGAATATATACATGACTTTAGCCTCCCTGTTCATTGCTCAGGCGTGCAATATCGACCTAAGCTGGGAGCATGAGATTCTTCTACTACTCGTAGCCATGCTGAGTTCGAAGGGGGCGGCCGGGGTATCGGGTGCCGGTTTTATCACCTTGGCAGCAACACTTGCTATTGTGCCGGAAGTCCCCGTCGCGGGAATGACGTTGATCTTGGGGATAGACCGCTTTATGTCCGAGTGTAGAGCATTGACAAACCTTGTCGGAAATGGTGTAGCTAGTATCGTTGTGGCGAAGTGGGAGAAACAACTGGACGAGAAACAATTGGAAGAAGCTTTGAATAAATAAGAAGCTGTGATGCATATTCTTTTTTTCGTGATCGTTGGGTAAGAATAAAATATTACTGTCCTAATCTCTTTTAATTTGCACAGTCGAAGTCGATTGGTTACGTATATTCACTTTCACCAGAATAGCTGTGTTTTTGCCATCATACGTATTGTATTGGGATAAAATTTCGCCTCCACTAACGACATACTTCCCCTTTTTCATGAGTAATCTAACCCTGCCGTCATAAAAGTCATGGGGGAGGGTGTTGGATATTTTTACTTCGTTTTTAGTTGCGGTGCCATTGTTTGGATTAGTATATTCGGCGGATACGGTCGGTGTGCCAAAGTCGCCCAATAAGCGATGGACGTTGACATTATCGGCGTGTTTCGCAGCTTCATCACATACCCAACCGGTGTCTGTCCGACGAAAATTAAAAAACGCTGCTCGTTGGTAATCTTGTGCTGCGCCTACCGATAATACTTTGTAGGGATTACTTTGTAATACCCGCGTACGGTGGATGTGTCCTACTAATAACAAATCACTGGGCTGTTTTTCCGTAGCGACGGTTGTCCAGCCATCCAATCCGTCATAAAAATGGGAGATCAACAACCGGTAGCGTATCGTAGAATCTTGCCAGGAATCGGCATAATCTTTCCTCGCCCATTTCAGAAACTCATTAGAGGTCCATTCACTGCTCAGTACGTACACAGAGCCCATCCTGAAGGAAAATGCGCGTTGCCCTACGTGCTGCGTGTATAATTTGCGCCAAGGGTTGATTTCCACATAACTTCCCCAACCCAGATCATGATTACCAGTTGTCAACACGGTAGCAACCTTAAAGTCGGACAACCCTGTCAAAAAGCGATCTACCCTAATTTTGGCTTCCTCCATGCCACACCAATCTTTTTCGTTGTTGTACAGCTGCATATTGTCTCCAGTTTGGAAGACCAACCGTGGATTGATCAGGTTCACAACAGGGGCTAACCACTGTAGAGCTTGTTTGCTGCCACCTGTGGACCGGGGGCCTGCCGTACCTCTTGCTTCTTTTGCCGTATCGAGTGTGAGATGCTGATCAGATTGATGGAGGATATAAAAATCTTGTTCCATGTTCGGTACAATTTGGACAGACCTATCCGAAATTAGGTTTAGACCAGAAGTGTGGTGTACAATTAATTTCATAAGCTCCGGGGAAACATCATCGGCCAATTGAATCGTGAGCCTCCAACCCGGTTGGGTCTGATGTTCTATGGATGTACGCTCTGCCGATGTCACCCCACAAGACCAGCGTTGCAAGTCGTTTTCCACATGCGCACTCCAACCTGACACGCTCAGATTTTCATCTGTTGCTATTTCAACAGTAAATTGTTTTCCGGGCTCAGTGAAAACAGGATTGTGCAATCGGGGTGTACGGATCGAAATGCTATCCGAGGTTTGCTGATGAGGATTCGCGATACATAGCGATAAGTAGGTCTGGCTGGAACTTATCAGTGTTATCAAAAATGTGATCAGCAGTATTTTGTAGGTCTTCATCTTTCGTCGGTCTAAAGGTTTTTACACTATTATCAGATTACTTTGTCGTTGGCAATGCAAAGGCAACATAACTGTCTCCTTTGGAGGTACCCAATTTTGTACCACCACATGCGATCACCACGTACTGTTTGCCATTAACTTGATAGATGGATGGTGTCGCAAAACCCGATGCCGGGAGTTCGTATTCCCAAAGTAATTTACCGGTCTTTTTATCGTAGACACGAAACATATTATCTTTGGTAGCTGCAATAAATAGCAAACCACTTGCGGTAACCACCGGTCCACCGTAATTTTCCGTTCCAGTAGGTGGGATGCCTTTAGCGGTCAATTCTTTAAATTCGCCAAGGGGTATGCGCCACAGATGTTTCCCCGTATTCAAGTCAATAGCTGTCAAGGTACCCCAAGGTGGTGTTATGGCAGGATAGCCATTTTCATCCAAAAACTTAGTATACCCATTAAAACGGTAAGGAACATCTGGAGCTTCATCGGCCTTAATCTCGATAGCTTCCTCCTTTTCCTCGCCCAACAAATAGTTTATGATGGCTTGCCTTTCTTTGTTATTTAGGTTAGAAAAGCCGGGCATCATTCCTTTGCCATTGCCAATTATGGTATTGATTTCTAGTCGCGGCATGGTGTTCTTCACGTTGCGCAAGGCAGGATATCCGCTTTGCGGACTTCCCGAAAAGTCGGCTTTATGGCAGACCTGACAGTATGTTGTATAAAGTGCTTTGCCGGTCGAGATCGCTTGTCTTTTATTGGATTTTCTGGTGTCGTTTTTCGGACTTAAGCTGAACATCCAAGGCATCTCATTCGCATTGACGTATAAAATACCTTCCTTGTCAATAGCAGCACCGCCCCATTCGGCGCCCCCGTCAGAACCGGGAAACAATAAGGTCTGCTTCAACCCTAAAGGGTGATACAGTCCTTTGTTAGTATTTTGATACAAGGTTACTAAGGAGTCTCTTTTATTGGAAAAGTGAGTAATTTCTTGTTCTGCTATAGCCTGTCGTGCAAATGGTTGGGGTAAGCGGGGGATAGGCTGTGTCGCCCAAGCTTTTTCACCGGGAAGATCGGAAGCCGGAAAAGGCAGTTCATCTACCGGGAAAATTGGGGTTCCTTTTTCTCTATCAAAAACAAATACATGGCCGGTCTTGGTGATCTGTACGACCACATCGATATCTTTGCCATCTTTATTAATCGTCGTGAGGTTCGGAGGTGCCGGCAGATCCCTGTCCCATATATCGTGATGGACCATCTGGTAATGCCAGATGTATTTTCCGGTTTTTGCTTCTAAGGCGATGAGTGAATTGGCGTAAAGATTTCTTCCTTTTCTGTTACCTCCATAAAAGTCAAAAGAAGCAGAACCGGTAGGAATATAGACAATCCCTTTTTTTCTGTCAATAGCCATTCCTGCCCAATTATTCACGCCTCCGATGGAAGAGTTTTTATAGGCGTCTGACGGCCATGTATCATACCCCAGCTCGCCCGGATGTGGGATGGTTCTAAAGACCCATTCTAATTTTCCGCTTTCTACATTAAATGCCTGTATATGACCGGGTGCAGCTCCCGGTTGCTCCGAAACACGAGTAGGCATAATAAGGATATCTTCAAAGAGAGTTCCTGGAGTGGTAGAGGTTATAAATCGGTCCTTAGCAGCTTCTCCTAAGCCGGTTCTCAGGCTTACTCTTCCACCTTCTCCGAATGTAGCAACTGCTTCTCCGGTTTCTGCATGGATAGCATAGAGCCAGGTCTTGTAGGCATATAAGATCCTTTTATCCGTTCCCTTTTCCCAGTAAGCAACACCACGGTTTACATTGGCCGAATTTTTAGCTTCAGGTTTGAACCGCCAGAGTTCTTCCCCGGTTTCGGCATTTAAAGCAAAGAGATTATTAAATGCAGTAACTCCATATAGTTTACCGTCAACTATAATCGGGTTGCATTGTACCTGTCCTTCTTCACCGGTGCGAAACTCCCATACTTTTTGTAAAGTTTCTACATTTGTGGCATTGATTTGTTCGAGCTGGGAATAATGGTTCCTGTCACCACCACCGAGGTACTCTTTCCACTGTGGCTCTTTTTTAGGGTCACAGGACGTGAAGAAGGAAAAAAATGTCCAGAAAATAAATCCGGTGATATGCATGATTATAGTTCTATTCATTCAATATTTATTTTTTTCGGTAGTCAAAAGGTGGATTCCTATCGCCTACGAGAGGCTTGTATAAAAAATCCGGACCACGTTTTTCATATAGCTCTGCTTGTGCCTGTTTTAATAATTCAGGATCCTGTAACAAATCAATAACCGTGTGCGTCATCAGCTTAGCGGCGAGTATCATCCCTTTTATGCCGATCGATGTTCCCCCCGAGGCTACGGCCTGCCAACTATGGGCAGCTGTTCCGGGCACCCATGTAGCCGTCGAAAATCCGGCCGAAGGAACATTCCAGCTTACATCGCCGACATCTGTGGATACCAACCAAAGGTTGCTGGCATTGAACGTGGTATCTACCTTTTGCGTTTGATCTAATGGCATTATTTTGCTGTTGAAAGTTTCCTGTATTTTCTTTGAAAAACTCAGTTCATTCTCATCCAGTTGATATCCTCCAAGATTTTTAAAATTTTTCGCAATGATTTTTGCGAGTGTATGATTATGCAAAATATTATACACTCCACCCTGTATTTCAAAATCCATTGTGGTACCGGTACCCATTGCAGCACCTTTCGCTGCTTCGACAATACGGGAAAAGGCATCCTGCACAATAGTCGGATCCGGATTTCTCACGTAGTAATACACTTCTGCAAAATCCGGTACAACATTTGGTGCTGCACCGCCATTCGTAATGATATAATGTATCCGCGTATAGGCTGGAATATGTTCCCGCATTAAATTCGCCATGTGATTAAATGCCTCGACACCATCTAATGCAGACCGTCCTTTTGCTGGACTTGAAGCAGCGTGAGCGGCTATCCCTCGAAAACGGAATTTCGCGGAAATATTGGCCAACGAGGTACCGTGCATCACGAAGTTTTTGTCATCGGGATGCCAATGTAATACCGCATCTACATCGTTAAAAACCCCTGCCTTGGTCATAAATACCTTACCGCTTCCACCTTCCTCAGCCGGTGTGCCAAATACTTTTATGGTACCTTTTAATTTGCCGGCTGCCAACAGATTTTTGATCTCAACAGCAGCAGCCACAGTAGCTGTTCCCAGCAAATCATGACCGCAAGCATGGCCTGCATGTTGCCCTTCGATTTCTTTTTTATAGGGAACGGTATCCTGTGATAGACCTGGCAAGGCATCATATTCAGCCAATATGCCTATCACAGGTTTGCCGGACCCGTAACTACCAATGAAAGCGGTTGGTATATCGGCAACATCTTGTTGAATTTGGAAGCCCGCGTCCCGGAGTACTTGGGTTAACAGTGCCTGACTTTGATATTCGTTATAGCCTAATTCTGCGAAACTCCAAATGCTTTTTGCAACAGTGGCATAATAGCCTGTTTTACGGTCGATATTTGTGTTGACCTGCTTTATAAATGAAGTTTGTCCGAATGCCGTAATGAGATTAAACGCTATAATGAAAGCGAATACCGATAGGATTCTAAAATAAAAAAACATAATTTATTTTATATATAAGTATTACAGTGACTCTACTTTAATATAATCCACTTCAAATGTTGCTGGAAATTCAGCAAAAAACAAGCCCTCTATATTACATCCCTCGCTTGTCGGGATCTTCTGGTTTTTAGAACAGCGGTTGACAATTGGAAGATAGCCCAACTGTTGATCCGGCTGTCCTACCCATTGACCGCCAACGGCCATATTCACACAGATATCCCAGACTTCATCTGGCTTGCCGGGGTCGATTTTTTGACCGGTGGTGCGATCTATCATGTGCAGGTCACGTATCGCCTGGATATCAGTAAGTTTGTAATATGCGTATTGTTCGCCGTCGAGATAAGCTACAAATGCTATGGGGTCTTGAAGAGGGTCTGCATGCTCGTTGGTTGGACGGATGACTACCGACCAGGTATGCCAGTCTCCTGTTCCGGTCACAGGTGTTTCAAAAAATGTGGTTTGCTGTGTGGCATTGACACCAATGGTGTTAGGAAAGTGCATAGAAAACTTGGAATATCCCGGTTTATAGTTGCCAAAATATTCCATAACGTCGATTTCTCCCCATGATGCACCTCCTTTGCGACGCAACCAGAATGCCGGCAGAAGTCCTTGACCGTGTGGTAACTTTGCTTTGATCTCAAATTTTGCAAATAAAGGAAAAAATGTCGGTTTTTTAGCGTCACGTGTATTCATGAGACCCGAAGTCCAATACCGGATTCCTGCAGGAAGAACCTCTTGTGGAGCAGCACGCATGATACCGTCGTTACTGATAAATGACATCTCCGGAGCCTGTGAGGGAGAGCCTGTGACGGTCTCATTGCGGGCGGTAATCTTCAATGTGCCGCCCGAAACAGTTAGGTTTTCTGCACGGTACCATTGTGATTCCTTGTTACCTGCGGAGTAGGGAAGTTTCATGATTCCCCATCTATTTTCATCAATAGGACCAGAAAAGTCTTCCATAAAAAGCACTTTCGTGTCTTCCTCCTTTTCTTTCTGCTCTTCTTTTGGTTTGGGCTCGGGATGCGGACCCACCGTAGTTGGTGAACAGGAACCTATCGCAAGTACAAACAGACTAAATCTGCAGTAAACTAATATGTTTTTCTTCATCATTTTTCTAAAAATTTTGTTGTGTTAGCGATCAACGTTGGGGATAAACAGTTATTGAATCGACCCTCTTTCCATCCTGTCCAAACACTTCGATCTGCAGTTGCTGATTGTCGGCTTTGGCTTTCACGATTGCTGTATTCGAATTGACCAATACGGGAAAATGAGTACTGGGATCAGCATCCAGTTTTATATGTCGATGCAGGTGTCCGCTTAGCATAATCTGTGCACCGGCAGCATTGAGCAAAGGCACAAATTTCGTTATCACTTCAGCTGCTCCATGCCAACCCTCGATGGGAGGTATGTGGCAAATTATTACCTTGTAAGGCGCTTCGACATACTCAGGGCGTTTCAGAGCTTCCTTTAGCCACGCGGCCTGCTTGCTTCGATATTCGTCAAAATTCGCGATCCCGCTATATTCAATATCCGTATCCGGCTTGTCTTCGCCCGAGTCCAGCACCACAAAGCAAACCGGTCCACGACGCAATACGTAATAGAGCTCCCCCGATTTGGACGGAAAATAATGACCGATCTTATCGGCAAAGGGACCACGTGTTTCGTGATTCCCACGAGCATAGAACATCGGGTGCTGTGATGCGAACAGATGAACGGCGCTATCCATGAATGCTTCAAAAACCTGGCGTTGGTCCAAAAACTGGTTCGCCATGTCCCCATTGAAAAACACCAAGTCATTTTTGGCAAAATCCACCTGATCTAATAGTTTCTTCATGACGTCGTTTTTGCCATGAATGTCGTTAATCATGGCGAAAGATGTCTTCGTGGCGTTCGGATCAGCTGTGGTAAAGCGTAGCGGTTGCGTGCGAAAAACCTGCGTGGCCGCTACTCGACCATATTCGACATTGACCCATTCGTGACTTTTCACCTCCTGTGAAAAAATCCTGTACCGATAGGTGGTGCCAGGCTGAAGGCCTTCCAGCTGTACGTGGTGCACCGTATCTTTTATCTTGAGCCCATGCTGTGTCGCAAAATATTTCGGACGTTCTACATGATAAAAATGACTGCTATCTTCGGGAGCTAGTTCCACCCAGCTGATAGCCGTCTTGTTTGTTGTCCATAGTATACTGACACTCGTTTCATCCAGCGCCTGCAAATAGGGGCCATGCGTGATTTGAAACTTTTCCTGTGCGTGCAGGATAACGGGAAATGCACAAAAAAGTAACAAGACTAGGCAAAATCTGCACATAAGTGATCTTAGATTCGTGTTCATATGGTTCGGCCTTATTGATCCAATAAATTTGTGTTAAATACGACGATGGTTGTTTCTTTTTTAGGGTTTGTCTGCCGTTCTTTACTCGAGATATGGACAGCAATTGCAAAGGTCTCATCCGGGTGGCTCTGCAAAAAGGGCAGATCGATTACCAAATCGAATGTAACTGCATCCTTACCATCTGGCAGTGTAATGGACGGAGGGATGGTATAGGCAGATTGGGGCAGCAGTTGAGCTGTCAATGTTCCTTCATCAATGAGCGTATTTACTGTATCGGATCTGTTTGATATGTCGATAGTTACTGATCCTGCATTGGAAATACCTCCGCGGACTATGCCCATTGGAATGATAACTTTATTAGCACTTTCATCTATGCGGAAACGATAGGGCTGGCCGGGTGTAGGAGCCTCGTATGGATCTGCTGGATCGGTAATTTGGAATAACTTCCCTGCCGATGGCAGGTAGATGACTTGATCGGGATAATCAGTGTCTGCAAACTCCTTGTATTTTCCACAACCGAAGAGCAGGAACACTGTCAACAGTGACATAGTCGGGAAAATAAAATATTGTTTTGTCATTTTCATACGGATAGTATTAAATTGGGTTACCATATTGGGTTTTGTATCGCTTCATCCATTTTTGATAATTCCTGTTGGGGAATCGGATAAAAATACATTTTCGGTTGAAACGTACGGCTTTCTACCGTGATAGGCGTATAGGTAAAAGTTGAACCTTCACGAGTGATATCTACTCCTTTGAGCGGCGTTCCAAGTGTAGCAGGTGCGATCATCCACCGTCTTGCATCCCATACGCGATGTCCCTCAAAAGCAAGTTCTACCTGCCGCTCCTGACGGATACGGTTGCGCATTTCGGATTGATCCAATCCACCGGGAAGCTCAGGCATAGCCACTGTCGGCCTTGTCCTTACCTGATCCACATAGAACTTGATCTCTGGATTATCCGGATCACACTCGTTCAATGCTTCCGCATAATTGAGGTATATTTCTCCTAACCGGATAAATATCCAAGTATGTACGGAGGTTGTTCCTGTCACCAGGTTGATGTTTGGATCGACATATTTTGCTAAGTAATACCCAGTTCGGGTGGCTTGTTCTTTTCCTTTACCGTCCAATCCGCCGTTCCATATCTCCACGGGTCTGCCCTTGAAAGAAACATTGTTGGTCAAGACACTGAAAGCCAGTCTAGGATCCCGGTTAGCATAGGGGTTGGCCGCATGTGTAGGATTGTTCCAATCGAATGGTACAGCCGTAGTACCCGTTTTGACTTCGTAGACGTCGACAAGGTTGGCAGATGGAGTTGTACCACTTTGTCCCCGATCATAACCAATCGGGTAGTTTGCCACCTCAAATGTATTGTTAGCCGCTTGTCTTCTCGAAAAGATGATTTCGGGACTATTGAACGTCGTGAAGAGTGTTTGGTAGCTATTGTGCAATGCATAATTAGCTCCAGTTAAGAGGATTACCGCTTTGGCGGCAGTGGCGGCGGCTTGCCAACGTGCCGTACGGTCGCCACTTGGCATGGCAATGTATTCCGGATGGGTGTATCCGTCCGCCCAGCTCGTATTGTTGTATAGGTCTGAGGCCGCATATAGGAGTACGCGGCTTTTCAATGCCAGTGCAGCACCCCTTGTCACACGACCCAAATCCGCATTCACCGGTATAAGGGGTAGTTCCGGTGCAATTTCATCACACTCGTCCACGATAAATTGGACCACTTCGGCAAAGGTATTTCGTTTGAGACCCGACGCATCGTCACTAAGTGCATATACCTTGGTGATAATAGGCACACCACCATAACGCTTCAACAGCTCGAAGTGAAAATAGGCACGGAGAAAACGAACTTCATTTTCCCAACGTGAAAGCTCGGCAAGCCGTGCTTGGTAAGTCTCCTGTTGAGCGCTATTGAGCTTGAGGTAGTCTAGGTCGATTTGGTCTTTTGTGGCTAGGTATTGATTGACCAGACGGATAGCTTGGTAATGATTGCTCCAGACATTGCCCGGATTACTGAATGCATCCCAGTCGCCGGTGTTAAACTGGTGTATTGAGGAAGTCTCCAAGGTATGCTCTGCCTCATCGCTGGCGGAAGCAATCATGGCACCGTCTATTTCATTGAATCCAGCTCTCAACATGCTATATATCGCGGTGACACGTCTTTCTGCATAGGTGTACGATGGATAGACATCCTTCTCCTGTAGCGTGGCAATGATGTCCCTGTCCAAAAAGCTCGAACAGCCTGTACTCTGCAATAGCAGTAGAAAAGCGACTATTTTAATATGTGTTTTTTTCATGACTTTCATTAAAATTTGTTCATTCATTAACTATTTACCTTTAAATGCATTCATACTGCCTTCGGCGGTTTTTATGACAATGCAGCTTGCCTGTCTACCGCAGGCAGACATGAAATATTCATGTCTTTTTGTGAATGGCAATTCATGCAGGTTTCATGTTACTAATTTTTTAAAACTGAACCTTTGCTCCCAAGCTGAGCGTACGCATCGCCGGATAGCCTGTGAGCGACTCCGGGTCGGTGTACTTCACCTTGTCCCATGTGAATAGATTAGTGCCGTTGGCGAAAATCCGTACATTGTCTATGGATGTTTTTTTCAACAGTCCTTTGCCTAATGTATAACCGATTTCAGCGCTGCGTAGGCGGATGAAGCTACCGTCCACTTGCCAGAATGACGAACCCCTGTAGTTGTTTTGGTTGTTATCCGAGGAAAGTCTCGGATAAGTAGCCGTTCCGGCAGTTGCCGGGGTCCAGCGGTCGAGGGCTATTTCCGATATTTTTCCGTTGTTTTGGAAAGCATGGAAATATGTACCCGACAGGTAGACCGTGCGGTTGGTTACAGCTTGGAGCAAAAACTCCAAATCAAAACCTTTCCATTGTATGCCTGGATTGAATCCCAAGGTGATTTCCGGCGTCGGGGTATAGCCCGATGCGACTAAATCTTCCGTATTGATGACATTGTCACCGTTTTGGTCTTTGTAGCGGATATCTCCCGCACGTACGGGGGCATAGCGTTGTGGTGTAGATGTTGCTATCTCCGCATCGTCCTTAAAGAGGCCCATAGCTTCGAGGAGAAACGGCTGTTCTACACGATGTCCGGTGCGGTATAGGTAGTCAAATCGTCTATACTCTTCGGACATTTCGGTGATTTTGTTGCTAGCGTACCACAAGTTGACTCCTCCAAAATAGCGGAAATCCTTGGAGGGGTCGCTTTGGTAGCGCAAAAGCACCTCGTAGCCCTTGTTGTCTACACGACCTTCATTCAACATCGGTGCATTGATACCGAATATTTCAGGTAAAGTACTGGTCGAGGTAGTGAGGATATCGTAGCGCTGATTGCGGAATACATCGGCTACGAATTGTAGCCTGCCAAACAAGGTCGCTTCTAAACCGATATTGAATTTTTTGTCCTTCTCCCAGGTGATACCCGGATTAGCAGGTGTACCCTCTGCAGTACCAGCCAAAGACCGGTTGTCTGTGCCAAAATTGTACGAGAAATTCGAACTGAAATTCTGTTCAAACTGGAAACGCTCTGCAGCAATCATATCATTGCCGGTCAGACCAAAGGAACCACGTACTTTGAGGTAATTCACGGTAGCATTGTCCTTTAGAAAAGACTCGTTAGAAGCAATCCAGCCTAATGATATGGCCGGAAAGAAACCAAAGCGACTGCCGGGGGCGAATCTTTCGGATCCCATATAGGCGAACGAAATCTCACCAATATATTTCTCCTGATTGGCGTAGGTAAACCGCCCGCTCAAGCCGAGATGCTTGTAAGGATATTGTTCGCCAAGGATGGAATAATTGTCCATATTGTACAACAACATACCCAATACCCGGTGGTGTCCGAAGCTGCGATCGTAATCAAGCTGCGCCTGAAAAATCACATTGCGCCACTGCTCGGAATCCCCTTCGTTGCCAACTAAGTTCGTGCGTTCGCCGTATTTGGTGTAGACCGGGTCATCGTCGACACCTTTCTCGGTCATAAAACGCTCATATTGGCGTGATTTGCTGGAAAAGTTGCGGAAGTAGTTGTTGAATGCCGCAGATGCCGAAACCTTTAATCCGGATGTGAGCATATCGAGTTTTTGCTCCAGCTTCAGTACAGACTGCAAGGTACGTCCATTGGATGTAAACATACCTTTCTCCAACACATCGCCCAGAGGATTAGTATACAGGTTTGTACCCCCGTACGTTCCATTTGGATTGTAAGCTGGGAATACATTAGGAGGAAGCAATGCTATATTGGAGAAGAGGGATGAGGTGGTGTTTGCCACCGGGTTGGCTTTGTCCTCGACGGATCCGCCCAGTGTCAGGCTCATAGCCAGATTTTTGGTCAGGTCTACGTCGATATTCGAGCGAAAATTATAGCGGGTGTACTTACTGTTCGTACTGTTTTCGGATTGTTCGCCTGCACGTATCAAGATGCCTTCCTCCGATAATACGTTTATTAACCCGAAATATCTGACCGAAGAGCTACCACCACCAAACGACAGGTTGTAGTTAGTCGCAGGTGTATGTTGGCGGAGGATTTCGTCGTACCAATTGACATCTGGGTGATAGTAAGGGTCACTGCCGTTACGGTAGGCCTCTAAATCTTCAGTATCGAATACCTCCGACAGCCCATCATTGACCCGAGCCTCGTTGTAAAGGCGCGCATAGTCGTAGGAACCTAAGAAATTAGGTAGTTTTTTTGGGCTTCGAAGACCAGATTGTACGCCGAGATTAATTTTCAGCGCACCCTCTTTGCCTCGCTTGGTCGTGACTAACAGCACACCATTGGCACCGCGACTGCCGTAGACCGCCGTAGCACCCGCATCCTTGAGTAGGGTGATGGATTCAATTTCCTGGCTGGTAAGATTGTCAAATGAACTCTCAAAACCGTCTACCATGACGAGTACATCTTGGTGAGGTCCGAATGTGCCTATACCTCGTCCCAATAGCCGTGTTGTCTCCATTCCGGGTTCGTTGGTACCTTGCATTACGGTCAATCCGCTGATGCGACCAAAGAGTGTAGTTCCTAGATTACTTGTAAATGATTTTTCCAGATCTGTCCCCTGAACAGAAGATTGTGCGCTTGTAATCATCCAATTGGGCTGATTACCATACGCTATAGGTCTTATCTCGGTCGTATCAGTAGCGGCCGTATACACCTCGACCGCCTGTGCATGCACATAGGGAGCCGCCAATGTCAGCCATACAAGCGATACGATTTTAGTTATATTATAGTTTAATAACATAGGTTTTCTGATAAAATATGAACTGAAATATTTGTTTTACCAACCGGGATTCTGTACCAAATACCCTTTTTCTACCTCGGTTTGCAGGAAGCAATGTAAGTACATGCCACGACGAAATACGCGTACGCTGTTTACATAAGGCTCGTACGTGAAATGCACCGATGGTGTAGTTACCCGGGTAATCTTCAATCCGTACATATTGCCACCTATCTCAGCCTCGGCTGTCATCCAACGTGTAGCATCCCATAGACGGTTGTTCTCAAAGGCTAGTTCGATGGTTCTTTCATTGCGGACCCGCTCTCTGAAATCCTCTTCATCTAGATCTGTCGGAAGGTTGGGCTGACCGGAGCGATTACGGACGGCATTAATAGCATCATGAGCGGCTTGTACAGGCCCCTGCGCCTCATTCAGTGCCTCGGCATATATCAGATAGGCATCTGCCAGACGATACAAATAATTGTGAGGGATCGCCGTTCCAGAAGTAAATTTGATGGCATCCGGTACAAATTTCCGTTGCCAGTGTCCGCCTTGGCAATTTGTAAAATGGCCATGTCCTGCGTATAGGTTGACTGTAAAATCACCCCACTGGTAGCCATTGTAAGCTACAGTCTGTGCAAATCTGTTGTCCAGTTCGGCATACTTCTGGGTGAGGTCATCGCCTCCGTTCATATTCCAGATTTGTGGCGTGCCGTCTTTCTTTTCATATCGGCGCACAAAATTGAACAAGATGGACGTGCCTAGCGCACCACCAAATGCAGTTCCCGGAACTTTATCTGCTGTAGGAAAATCAGGATCATAAGGAACCGTAGTAGCAGCAGCAGTAGCAGCACCTGGAAATAGAATGTGCGTGAAAGGATGTGCGTTTCGGGCTTTTGGATCTCGGAGGAATTTATTGGCAAGCAATATCTCCGGATTGTCATGTGTCTCCCACACGTACTTATAGTTTTTGTCCGGAGCATATTCGGTGATAAGCCTAGCGTGACCCTCAGCTGCCCAGTCCAGGACTGCCTTGGCGGCATCGGCGGCTTTTTGCCAACGTGTTTTGTCATAGTTGCCGTAGCATATCAGGTTGTTATCGGCACCTAGATTGAGGTAGGGCGTAGCTGTATTGAATAGGGGACTGGCCGCTGTCAGTAGGGTCTTGGCTTTAATCAATAAGGCTACACCCTTCGTGACACGTCCTCTCATATTGGCCGGATAGCTATTCGGCAATAGGGCTGCCGCACGGTCACAGTCGTCCACGATAAAGTTGACCACGTCCTCAATACTGCGTCTACCTGTCGGAAAGTCCAGTACATCCTCTGCGGACAGACGTTTGTCGATGATCGGTACGCCACCATATCTTTTGAACATCTCAAAATAGTTCATCGCACGGATAGCAAGAGCTTCACCCTTGACCTGGTCTATATAGTTTTGGGGTACACTTGTTACTTCGTCCATACGTTCCAGTAGGGTATTAGCACGGCGTATAGCGTACCAACGTAGGATATGCCGCTTGTCTGTATAATGTATATTGGTATTATTGACGTTGCCACTGTTGAAGTTTCGGTTCTCCCCATACGAGGCTCCGCCTTGCCCCTCGTCGGTGTAGCCGACATAGGATATATTGTCTGAACCCGAGTGTCCGAAGAAGCCATTGACAATAGTTGTGGCTGTTGGATTGGGAGAGGTACCGTCGTTGATGGCCAAGGTCGAGTGCAAGCCCTCCCGATATAGCGTGGCGATAAAGGTCTCTATCTGTGTTTGATTCGAAAAAATCGTATCTTCATTTACATCCGTGCCCGGTGGTTTGTCCAGAAAGTTCTCGAATCTTTCACAGGAATGAGACAATAGTATGATACCGATGAACGTACAAAAACTGATTGTTCTAACTACTAAATTTTTCATCTGAATAATTTATTTTTAACGGTGATGAAGCTTGCATGAATTGTTCATGATTTTTGTGAATGGTAATTCATGCAGGTTTCATTTGTCTATTATTTAACTGGCATTCATATACTGAAACCGATCACTTATAGCTTGATATTCAAGCCGAAATTGATGGTTCGGGTCAATGGATACGGTTCATTGTTTGTACCAACAAGATTGCTTTCGGGGTCTATGCCTTTCAGCAATTTACTCCAAGTAATCAGGTTGTTTCCGTTGGCATACAAGCGTAACGCACTGAGTCCGATACGGGTCAATAGGGATCCTTTCAAGGTGTATCCTATTTCGGCATTTTTCAACCGCATATAGCTGGCATCCCGAATCCACATTGTGGAGTTAAGATAGTTGTGCTTGTTCTGATTGTCACCTACTGACAGGCGTGGGAAATTGATCGTTTCGTCATTGATGTATCTTTCATACGTCCAACTTTCATCCAAGAGATATTGGGGTATGCCGGCATCTTCACGATATCCGTAGCGGTAATTGCCCGAGTATGCCACCGACACATTATCCGCCCATTGGAAGAGGATGGAGAGGTCGAAGCCTTTGTAATCACCGCCAAAGGAAAGTCCGCCTACTTTTTCGGGGAAGTTTGAATAACCGATAGGCACCTGATCGTCCGCATTGATAATGCCGTCGGCATTGATATCCTTGAAGCGTATATCGCCAGGCTGTACCTTGTTGGCACTGTAGAGGTATTCGGGTCTTGACGCATCGTTGACTTCTTCCCAAGTGTTGTAGAAGCCGTCGGCAACCCATCCAAAGAACTGTCCGTGGCGCTGGCCTGTACCCTGTCGGTAGGGGTAGGTCAGTGTAACCTCATCCTTAAACTCTACCTTGTTCCTAGCATACGTGAAGTTAACTTTCACCCAATAGTTGACATTCGAAATGCTATGCTGGAAAGCGATGTCACCGTCAAATCCACCATTGCTCATTCTACCGAAGTTGGAGGCAGGCAGACTCGTAGGTTGCCGGCCGATCACATTGGGGACAGTATTTAGATTGGCCAGGATATTATCCCTTTTTTCCTTGAAATAATCGGCCGTTAAGGAGATAGTATTGTTCCATAATTTAGCCTCTATACCGATGTTGGTCTTGCGGGCACGTTCCCAAGTAAGGTTCGGATTTCCCGGAGCACCATCGGCAGAGCCTCTGTAAGCCTGGTAGGTGCTTCCTATTTCTCCAAAAGAATAGTAGTTGTCCGTATAATTGTAGGGGGTGGGTAAGTACAGGAAGCGGTTGCCGCCGATTTTGTCATTACCGACTTCACCCATAGACCCTCTGAATTTGAGGTAGATCAATACATTGTTTTTTGGGAAGAAAGGTTCCTCCGAAACATTCCAGCCTAAGGAATAAGCCGGAAACAATCCGAATCGCTTGCCTTCCATAAAGTTTTCCGTACCGTTGTAACCCACGTTCACCTCCGCCATATAGCGGCCTCTGAAGTCATAGGTGACACGTCCTACCAATCCCTGATGACCATTTGGCACAAGGTAAGCCAGACTTGGGGAGTAGTATTTATTTTGGTTGTAGAGTAGTAATCCTCCTACATTATGTCCGCTGAACATGCGGGAGTAGTTGATGCCAAACTCAAAGTATTCCCTACGGTTCTTATCTACCGTTTCGCTGTATGACATCCGGTCTTCTTCATTTTGTGGTACGTATAGAATTTCGTCCTCCGGGGTCCGTACCGGCTGGTACAATACCACACGTTTGAAAAAGTTTCCATCCTGCGTATTATAGTTGCCATAGGACAAGGTCGTGTGTGTGGACAGGCCTTTAGTGATAAAAGACAGGTCATAGTTCAGTCGTGTCATCGCGTTGAGGTAGTTGCGATGGCGCCTTTGATAACCCGATAGGAACAACGAGTTGATAACCGTCGTGGCTGCCCCCGACCCTTGACCGAGTGTGATAAGATGACCATCTATTATACCCGGAGAGTGAACTGGATTAGAGCGCGTGATGTTTGATATACGAGCATTTAAATCCTGAAAACTACCTTGCCGCTCCTCAAATTGATAGGATATATTCATGTTAGCTGTCAAGCCTTTCAGGATAGTAAAATCCATGTTGGAGCGGAAATTATATCTGTGGAAAGTTGGCTGTGTATTATACTCCTCTATAAAATCAGTGATGTTCTCGTTGAACATCCCCTGTTGGTTGAAGTAACCTGCCGAGACAAAGTATTTCAATCTTTCGGTGCCACCGTTTACATTGAGGTTGTGTTGGCTCTGACCAGCCGATTTGCGGTACATCGTCGAGAACCAGTCCACATCTGGGTAAAAGATAGGGTCTGAGCCTGTTCTGTATTTTTCGATTTCCTCTGCGCTGAATTGCGGAGTATAGCTGCCACCTATGTACGAATCGTATTGTAGAGCCTCGTTATATCCCTTGGCCCAGTCGTAAGCTCGCGCACTCTTGCGCATATCGATGAATGAGGTAGTTGCAAAATTGGTAGCCAAACTCACCTGTGGACGCCCTACAGCACCCCTCCGCGTAGTCACAAGTATCACTCCGTTGGCCCCGCGGACTCCATACACAGCTGTGGCAGACGCATCCTTTAGAATAGATATCGACTCGATTTCGTTGGGATCGATATTGTTGATATTGATTCCCTCGATACCGTCAACCATGATCAGCGGGTCAGCATCCCCGTTGAATGTGCCGATACCACGGATTCGTAATGTGGACTGGTCTTCACCCGGTTGTCCACTGCGCTGTACAGCCAGCAGGCCTGGCAGACGACCAACCAGCATATTACTGATATTCGCCTGCGGTGACTGAACTAGCTCTTTCGTCCCTATAGAAGAAAGTGCTCCGGTCACTGTTGCTCGCTTTTGTTGGCCAAAACCAACCACGACGACATCTTCCATTTCTTCAGGGCGTGGTATCATGTTGACAGACAGTGAGGTCTGATCTCCAATCGTGATTGCTATAAGTTCATATCCAATGAAGTTGATTGTGATACGGTCCCCTTTTCGGGCCGGTATATCAAATTGACCATCTGCATCCGTGATATAGGCTTTTCCTTTGTGGTTAACCGTTGCACCCACTAGCGGTTGTCCTTGTTCGTTGTAGACACGTCCTTTGATGTTTTGCTGGGTCAGGGGTTGTTCTTTTGTCGATGTAGACGTATTTCTTTCCTTAATAACAATTACTTTGTCCTTTATTGCCCAGGTCAAAGGCAAGTCTTTCAATGCGTGACTAAGCGTTTGATTAATATCGGCTCCATGTACATCTATGGAAATAAATCTGCCTGTGGTCGTGACAATGGATTGGTCATACACGAAGTCATAGGAACTTTGTTTCCGTATCTCACGAAACAAATCGATGAGCGATATAGCCTCTTTTTTCAGTGTAATGCGCTGTGCACTGACGTGCGCACCGACATGGATGAAAAATAAGCTAAGAAATAGAGCAGTTAATGAAATACGCATAATCGTATACTTAATTGGCAAAGGACACCATCTTATTTGGAAAGACGCCACTCCACTCGAGGGAGGCCAAATTTTGTTAGGTCCTTTTGAACTCTTTAAAAAAGTCCAAAATTTGAATAAAATTTCATACATTTGAAATACGAGTTTTTACGGTTTTCGATAATTGATTGCTTAACATAATTGGGTTCCGGAAAACTTATCGATCAGAAGTGTTGTCGCACTTCTGATTTTTTTTTCGGGAAAAGATTTTTAGATACTGATGACGCGAATCCTCCTTTCTTTGGTTTTAGGGTTTGCTTCTAGTTGAAATTTGACTTTACCCGTCATGGCTAAGACCTCCAATACGGTATCGAGCTGCTTGGAGCGAGATACCATCCCACTAAGTCGCAGGTTTGAACTTTCTTTATCATAGGTAAAGTCTATGTTATACCATCTGGAAATTTGATTCATGACGTCTTTGATGGGCGTATTCTGAAAACTGAAATCTCCATCTTTCCAAGTTATAAATGTGTAAGGGTCTACTTGAGTTGTTGTCAGCTGTTGTGACGTGTTGATATTAGCCTGTTGTCCTGGAATAAGCAGGACTTCTCGGGTACTGCTTTTTACCCTTACCGAACCTTCTACTAGTGTAGTTTGCTCGGTTTCTTGTGGATAGGCGTACACATTGAATGAGGTGCCTAACACCTGTACATGTTGTTGCGGAGTCTCCACAATAAAAGGTTGTTTAGCGTTATGTGTAACCTCAAAGTATGCTTCACCTTCAAGTTTTATATTTCGGCTATTTCCTGTAAATTCACTTGGATATTCAATTCTGGAGTCTGCATTCAGCCAAACTTTCGTACCATCTGGCAAGATCAGGGTGTATTGACCTCCTTTTGGTGTTTCGAGACTATGGACTATTGGTTTTTTTGAATTGCTCTCGGCGATGTGCTGGTAGGATATCTGTCCGTTTTCATCTTTAGTAATCTGTATGCCATCAGCAGTTGTAATGGTGCCCGTCTGCATTTCGTTCAAACTGATTTTACTGCCATCCGCGAGGGTCAATATGGCTGTGTTATTTCCTGGCAGAATAGGGTTATCTTTAATAGACAAAGTCTCAAAATCAGCTACTCGTACCTGCTTGTTGGCAGTAAACCACAGTCCGATCCCAAGTACGACTAGTATACTAGCGGCTATGCTTAACCAATGTATAGGTTTTAAACGCTTTCTTTCCGACTGCGCTATTTGATCTTGTATTTGGGAATAGACCCTACGCTCATCAAAGCTAGTGTCAGGAGATGGCGTTTTCTGTGCCATATAGTCAAAATATTGACCTATGGCTCTTTGGACTTTATCTTGTTCAGTATTTTTTGGTTTGAATATGGTTCTTTTCCGTTTCATCTAATAGTAAGACGAAATAAAGACGGACATCCCCTAAAAGAATTTATTAAATAAATGTAAACACAAAAGAATCGTCATGCCCATCTTATCGGATAAGGAGATTTTAATCCTTTTTATAGCTATGGTAATTTGATTTTCAACCGTTTTTGTCGAGATATTTAGCTTTTGTGCGATCTCTTTGTTGCTGAGGTAATGTTCTTTTTTGAGTTTGAATATCTCTGCACAACGTTGCGGAAGATCCTCTACACTTCGATCTATCACGGTTTCGATCTCCTGTTTTAAGACATGGCTGTCAGTGCGTTCTGTAGCGATGATATCTTCTATCTCACTTAACGGTATGCTCACTTTCTTTCGACGAACAAGGTCGATCACTTTATACTTGACCGATTGATATAGATAGGATTTGATGTCGTTTACTTGAATATCATAACGTTTTAGCCATATATGAACGAAAACTTCCTGGATAATATCCTCGCAGGCGTCGCTATCTTTCAACAGCTTGAATGCCGCCGAAAATAGAGAAGAGCTGTATTTATTGTATAAAGATGCAAAGGCTTGTTCGTCAGATTCAACAACCTTTTTCCATAAATATATATCTGCTTCCAAGTTTCTCTGTGACATACTTCTGAATTGAAAAATAAACTACAGCCAAGTAAATAGATTCGTGTAAACGTAGGTTTAAATCATTATTAACTTTTAAAGTTTGTGGTTAGTATTTTTCCTACTGTACTGAACAAAGATAACAATTTGATTAGTATTTGCAATCACATCTAACGCAAAAAAGGAGCTTGTCTTCGCGATATTTATTAACTTGCAGCAGATAATACGAGACAGATTATGCATAAATTATCCATTCTAGCAATCACCTTCATAATGAATTCTCCCTCTTTTGGTCAGCGTGCACCTGAACGAATAATAGATCAATCTTTAATAAAAGAAAAGATACAGCAGAGCTTGGTGGCGCAGCCTTTATCACCTGAGACCTTATGGAAATTAGGACGGGTGTCTGCCGAGGGGCTGGCTGCCGATGGTTCCTTCGTGGTATATGGTGTTTCTCACTACTCTTTTGATGACAACAAATCCGAAAAAGATCTGTATGTTATGCCGTTGCCAATGGGAAACCCCATGCAGTTGACAACAACCAAAGGTGTGGAATCTGTGGTGAGGATAGACAACAATGGTGATATTATTTATCTCCTTGAGGGACAGTTATGGAAGAAAAATACCTATAAAGGAGAGCCTATCCAGCTTACACAGGTAGAGGGTGGTTTGGAAAATGTGAAGTTTTCACCGGATGGTAAACATATATTGTATAGTAAGGCTGTACTATTAAAGAATTTTCATAGTGTGGACAAATACAAAGATCTGTCCAAATCAAATGTATATATTTATGATAACTTGGATTACCGTCATTGGGATACGTTTAATGATGGACGCTTTAATCATCCTTTTGTGGCCAGCTATGAAGCGGGGCAAATAGGTGAGTCCAAGGATTTATTAGAAAGCGAACCGTTCTATTCACCACAAATGCCTTTTGGAGGAGTGGAGGACTTTGTGTGGTCGCCGGACAGCAAGTCTGTTTTGTATGTCTGCAAAAAGAGCTATGGAACGGTGTACGCACAAAGTACCAATACGGACATCTATCAATATGACTTAGCTACAGGATCGACTAAAAATATCACGAAAGAAATGTATGGCTATGATACACATCCTAGCTTCAATTCCGATGGTAAGCGATTAGCCTGGCTGAGTATGAAGACGGATGGTTATGAAGCAGATAAGAATGATGTTGTTTTGATGGATGTAGCGACAAACCGGAAGTTAAATCTTACTGCGCACTGGGATGGTACAGTCGACGCTTTCCAGTGGAGCAAGGACAGTAAGAAAATTTATTTTACCGCTCCGATAAAGGGAACTATTCAGCTGTTTGCTATTGATATACCTGCTAATCTTAATGCCAGATCTTTACCGCATATACAACAGATCAGCAGCGGTCAATTTGATCTTACGGGGATAGTGGGGGAGACTAAGGATGGTCTGGTGGTGACAGCAACTTCGTTGACGCGAGCTACCGAAATTTATCTTTATTCGTTCAAGGACAAAACACTACGTGAAATTACAACAGTCAACGATGCACAATATGCCTTGATTAAGGATAATAAGGTCAAAGGGCGTATGACCAAGGCGTCGGATGGTAAAGATCTTTTTTCCTGGGTAATATATCCACCGGATTTTGATCCCAATAAAAAATACCCGACTCTGCTGTACTGTCAAGGTGGCCCGCAGTCCGCAGTTACTCAGTTTTATTCTTATCGATGGAACTTGCAGCTTATTGCTTCCCAAGGTTATATTGTCGTCGCACCGAATAGGCGTGGTATGCCAGGCTGGGGCGTACAATGGAACGAAGATATATCTAAGGATTGGGGAGGGCAGGCCATTCGAGATTATCTGTCGGCCATAGATGATATCGCCGAAGAGCCTTATGTTGATAAAGATAGGCTGGGAGCGGTAGGAGCAAGCTACGGCGGATATTCAGTATTTATGTTGGCTGGTGTGCATGAAGGCCGGTTTAAGTCGTTCATTTCACATTGCGGGCTATTTGATATGAAATCCTGGTACGGAACTACCGAAGAACTGTTTTTTGCCAATCATGATCTAGGTGGGCCATATTGGGATAAAGCCAATGAAAAAACTTATACAGCGTTTAATCCAATGACCTATGTCGATAAATGGAATACACCTATTTTGATCTTTCAGGGTGGGAAAGACTATCGGGTGCCGATTGAACAAGGGTTGCAAGCCTTTCAGGTAGCCCAGTTAAGAGGCATTAGAAGTCGACTTGTCTACTTGCCGGATGAAAATCATTGGGTACTATCGGGGCATAATGCGCAGGTATGGCATCGGGAGTTTTTCGCTTGGCTCGAAGAAACGTTATAGTTCGGAACGTCTTCGGTAGCTCTACAAATTTTGTCTTTTTTGCAAAAATTACCTATAAGCTCTATAGGCCACGCTCGATAGATTGTTTGTTTTGTAAAGGATTTTTGATACATTAGCCCTCATCAATAAACGATAATCGCTAAGGTGTTTTAGCTCGAAGAATTGATAACATAAGCTTAATATTACAAATGCACCACAGGACAATTAAGTTTATATTTTGCACCTTGAATTTAAGCCTTCATGAGAATGCACGATAATTTCGTCTTTTCGATGGGATACAGTTGTAATAATTGGTTAAATGAAAAAGGATAGTATAGATGCGGATTTAATTGAAACCGATTTGTTGACTTCTCTCCGGCGAGGAGACGAGCATGCATTTGAAATACTATATGAACGATACAGTAGTCAGATTTATAGTAACATTCTCCGAATGGTTAAATCCGTCGAGGTGGCTGAGGATTTATTGCAACTTGTTTTTATAAGGGTTTGGGACAAACGATCGACCTTGGATATAGACAAATCGTTTAAGTCTTTTCTGTACCGGATTGCTGAAAATATAGTTTACGATTATTTCCGAAAGGCTGCCAGGGATAGGGATCTGCTGTCGAAGATGATGTTGCATGGTGAGGCAAGTTATCTGCATATTGAGCATTGGGTGGATGAGAAAGAGAACAAAGCAGTCTTGGAAAAGGCGCTTGCTAAATTGCCTCCGAAGCGAAGACAAATTTACCAGCTATGTAAACTGGAAGGACATTCGTACAGTCAAATCAGCGAAATGCTTGGGATTTCTCCATCCACCGTTAATGATCATATTGTAAAAGCATCTAAAACTGTAAAAGAATATCTACTCAATACACGCTATTATATTCCATTGATTATTTTTCTGGTAATGTAAATTCTTGTGAGACATTCCAAAAACATACTTTTCATACATAATAATCAGACCTTTACGCTTTGTGCCGTCGTCGTTTTTTTAATCTTATTTTAGATTAAAATAAAAAAACTGGAAATGGAGCAGATGTAAATTTTGTTTCGAACGTATAAGGATAAGAAACAAAGTATAAAATAGTGAAAGAGCAAGACCATATAAACGAACTATTTCAAAAGTATGTGCGCAACAAGTGTACACCCGAGGAAATATTTTTCCTTGTCCAATATTTTGATATCGACGAAAATGAGACTTTGCTGAAAGAACTTATCCGTAATGAATTGGATAAAAGTACAAATGACTCTTTTGAAACAGACCAAACTCACTTGGATGTTCTTTATGATAAAATAACGAATGCGATCGGAGGGGAGCAGACGCGAACAAAAGGCGGAAAGAATCGCCTCTATACCTTTATGCGAGTGGCAGCGGTTTTTATATTGGTTTCAGCCATTGCATTTATTATCTATACGTATCGCATGGATTGGTTCAAAAATAAAGATACGGACACCTTGCCCAATATCGCAATGGAAAACAAGCTACAGCCAGGAGGGAATAAGGCTATACTAACCCTGCATAATGGAAAGCAGATTATTTTAAATGAGATCAAAGAAGGTGAAACAGTACGTGAATTAGGAATGGTTATTTCCAGGTCGGATGAAGGTCGCATTGTTTATGGAATAGATTCCGAAAGATCCACCGATAGATCGGATGGAATACCCTCTTTAAATACTATTACAGTGCCTCGCGGGGGTAAATATGAGCTTGTTCTCGCCGACGGAACCAAGATTTGGTTGAACTCAGCTTCCACATTGACCTTTCCTCCGACATTTTCAGGAAAAGAGAGAAAGGTAGAATTGACCGGTGAAGCGTATTTCGAAGTAGCTCCGAATAAAGCAAAGCCCTTTTTAGTGAGTACACCTCAGTATCAAGTGGAAGTTTTGGGGACGCATTTCAACATCAAGGCTTATCTGGACGAACAAATGAGCCAAACGACGTTGTTGGAGGGGGCGGTAAAAGTTAAAAAGGAAGAAGGGGAACTATTACTTACACCCGGACAGCAAGCAGAAATTGTGCTAGGAAAAAAAGATATCACCCGACATACTGCGAATTTGGAAAAAGTCATGGCTTGGAAGAATGGAATTTTCATTTTTGATGGAGAAGAATTGGAGCAAGTTATGCAACAGATTGCGCGCTGGTATGATGCGGAGGTTGTGTATGAAGGTAGCGTACCTGCTGTGAAATTGGCGGGAATGGTATCGCGAGAAGATTCATTGGAAAGACTGCTTGGTATTTTAGCAAAAGCTGGGAAAGTAAATTTTGATATAAAAGGAAATAAAATAATTGTCCATTAACCTAAATCGAAAATGATATGAAAAAATAAAGTCTGTATGAATGACAAAACCTTCCCGGGTCGTGACCGGAAAGGTTAAGATGTCCAATTAAATTAACTGTCGATTGAAATAATCGATTTACCTAATCATTAATTATAACCAAACATTCAAATGTATGAAAGAACTATTACATTTTAAACTTTCGTTGTTTAAAAGTCGAAGGGTAAAATGGAAAAAGTGCAGAAATCAACCTGTAAACCAACGAACTTTTCTAATTATGAAGCTAACAACCGTACTTTTGTTGATCAGCTGTATGCACTTGAGTGCAAATAGCTTGGCACAAAAAGTGACATTAAAAGCCAACAATAGCAACTTGAGGGAGGTTTTCAAGGAGCTGAATAGACAAACCGGCTATTATTTTATCTATGACAAAGATATATTAAAATCAGCGAGGCCTGTTACGGTAGAGTTGTCCAATGAGAGCTTAGATAATGCATTAAAGCAGATTTTTGATAAGCAACCCCTTCGGTACGCTATTGATAAGAACACGCTTATTATTACGAAAGAGAATAATGCTAATTTAGCTCAACAAGATGAAATCATTGTTTCTGGGAGAGTCTACGACACGAATGAACCACCCAATACGTTGTCTGGTGTCAGTATTGTCATCAAAGGGACAACTATTGGAACAAAGACTGATATAGACGGTAATTTCAGCGTAACTGTGCCGAAAGGTAGTGTGTTACTATTTTCGATGGTCGGATTCTTACCAGTGGAAAAGACTTTTAGACGGGATCAAAGAAATATGTCATTAAGTCTGGAGCCAGAGCTGTCCGCCTTAGAAGAAGTCGTGGTTGTGGGAATGACCGAAATGCAAAAAAAGCATATAGCCAGTGCTGTCTCCAGTGTAAATATCGAATCAAATGTCACTGGAAAGCCGATCACCTCTTTAGGTCAGGCATTGCAAGGAGGAGTAACGGGTATTCAGGTTAATCAGGGCTCCGGAACACCGGGAGGTGATGCGGTGACTATTCGCATCAGGGGGATTACGACATTGAACAATGCCAACCCTTTGGTACTGGTAGATGGATTGCCCATGGATATGAACAATATCGATCCGGTTACCATCGAAAGTGTGACGGTGTTGAAGGATGCTGCAGCCGCTTCTATATACGGTGCTCGGGCTGCTAATGGAGTGATTTTGGTCACTACCAAACGAGGTCTGCCGGGACAAATGAACGTCGCTTACGATGGCTATTATGCTGCTGCTACGCCGACCATTATGCCTAGAACAGTAGATGCACCACGTTATATGGAAATGTATAATGAGGCAGAAGTCAATGTGGGCAATACGAACGTTCCTTTTTCGCAGGAAGTTATTGATAAGACGCGTAGCGGTGAAGATCCTTTAAACTATCCAAATACCAACTGGATGGACTTAATGATTCGCCAATATGCGCCGTTGACCAGCAATTCACTATCGGTGACTGGGGGGAATGATCTGGCACGATTTGCGATAACGGGCAATTATATGGATCAGCAAGGAATGCTGCCAAAATCGGGCTACAAACGGTTGAATTTCAGAGCTAACACGTCTATTTCTTTTGGAAAGACATTTGATGTGAAATTGGATTTATTGGCTATACGTCGTAATGTTTTTCGACAACCACGAACTCGGCTGATCGAGGATGTTTATCGAGTACCACCCAATATACTGCCGCGTTATCCGGATAGAAGTGGTTATGCTTTTTATGGCCAATATGCGGATGTCGTTAATCCGATTGCTTGGACGGAACAAGGCGGTGAATATGAGAATGAACAAGCACAATCAAGTTTAAATTTACAACCGCGTTGGGAAGTACTGCCTAATTTAAACCTTCGGGGACAAATTAGTTTTCGGCTGAACAGTGATGCAAATCGTACCGTTCAACCCAATTTTGTCCACTATGATTACAATACCTTCGCGATCTTAAGAGAATGGCCTTTTGTCCGTACGGCTGGTATGGGACGAACAGCCTATTATTTTGTTTCAGCTTCAGCGGATTATACATGGCGCAAAGATGACCACTATCTTTTTGGTATGGCAGGTTATACACAAGAAGAGAATAATAGTGGCAATTGGAATGTGTACTCGCTGATGTCTGGATTTGCAAAGGTGAACTATAGCTATCGGGATAAATATTTGTTTGAGGGAACGGTGCGTACTGATGGCTCATCCCGCTTTGGACCGAATAATAAGTTTGGTTTTTTTCCATCCATGGCTGTGGGATGGAATATACACAATGAGAATTTCTTAAAGGATGTTCGAGCAATTAACAATCTGAAATTGAGATTTTCTTACGGTCGGTTGGGTAATGAGAATATTGCTGCTTATCTGTATCAATCGTTGATTAATACATCCAATGGACTGGAGACGAGCCACGGTAATCCGGATATCACTTGGGAAACGGTGGATATGCTGAATGTGGGTATGGATCTGGGTTTATTCAAGCAGAATAAAATCGAGGTGACTGTTGATTATTACGATAAGTTGACAAAGGATATCATCTTATCTCCGCGGCTGCCATTAGTCGGTGGTTTTGAGGCAGCTACGCCGGTGAATGCAGGGAAGGTGAGAAATAGAGGGATAGAATTTTCCGTAAACTACAACGAGCGTTTCAGCAAGGATTTCCGATTGAGTTTCCGTCCGGGTATTACCTACAATAAAAATAGGATCGAACGGCTGTTGAACGGTCCGTATGTTCAGGAAAGTGCAACCCGGATCCAGCAGGAAGGATACAGTATTGGTAGTGTGTATGGTTACCAGACAGCTGGTCTTCTGCAGGAAAGTGATTTTGATGACATGGGGAACCCTTTGGTCCCGATCAGCACCGGACAGAAGCCCGGAGATATACGGTATCTGGATATAAGTGGGAATGGAATTATCGACGATGCCGATCAGGGTAGAATTGGAAACCCCACGCCCGAAATCAACTATTTTGGAAATGTGATGTTGAATTACAAGAATTTTGATTTAGATTTTCTTGTACAAGGAACGGGCAAAAGTGATGCGACATTGTTGGGCATGTTTGCTTTACCATTGGATCAAAGCTTTGATGGAGGAGTGCCCACGACGTATTACGATGGACGATACTGGACGCCGGAACGAACTGATGCACAATTCCCGAGGTTGAGTACAAATCCTACAGTGAATAAGTTGTCATCGGACTATTGGTTTGAAAACGGGGCCTACCTGCGCGTCAAATACATACAGTTGGGGTACAACTTCAAGAAATCGACACTTGAAAAAGTTGGTCTTTCTGCGATCAGAGTCTACCTCAATGCGCAAAATCCGTTCACCTTTACTTCGATGAAGTTAACCGATCCGGAAAGTAGAGGAAACCAACGAACGTATGTCATTACGAAGTTATATTCAGTAGGAGCAAGAGTAAATTTTTAAATTATGAAATCAAAACAATTTATATATGTGCTGGGATTGGTCTGCATGTTTAGTTTCAGTAGTTGCGAAGAGTTCCTTACCCATGACCATCCAACCGATATTTCCGACGAGGATTGGTGGCTTACTCAGAAAAACGCAACGGATGCTTTACAATCCATTTATGCGGGTATTCCACATGGCTTTCATGGGCGGAAAGTTGCGTTTCTGGATGCATTATCAGACAACCTTGTGCAGCGTCAAAGTGCTTATGGACATTACGAAGATTATGTCAAAGGGATACAGAACTCTTCCTGGGATATAGCGCTACATATCTATCGGGATAATTACAGGAATATCCGTAGAGCCAACCGGTTTTTGGCAAATATCGACCGTGTCGTCATGGAAGATTATGCCTTAAAAACACGGTATACATACGAGGCTCGCGCATTGCGGGCGTACTATTATTACGAATTATTGGTTCTTTTTGGCGGGGTACCCTTGGTGACTACACCCTTAAGTCCGGCGCATGCGGACATTTCAAGAAATACCTATCAGGAAGTCTATGATTTTGTGCTTTCCGAATTGACGGAGGCAGCCAACTTTTTGCCGGCGCGGTATAGTACGGTGGACCAGAATAGAATAGCTTCCGGAAGATCCTGGGCTATTATTTCTCGAATGGCCTTGTTTAGCGGAGAGTATGAAACAGCTAAAATGGCCGCCAAGAAGATTATTGACTCAAAAATTTATGGCTTACATAAATCGAGTGTAATCAATGGGTATCGAAACTTGTTTTTATACACTGGGGAGCAGAATGGTGAACGTGTATACTTTAGTGCTAGCGGGTCTAGAGAGGTATGGAATACGCTAGTACCTCAGAGCCAAGGTGGAAAAACCGTGCTGTCACCGACACAGTCTATTGTGGATGCTTACGAAACACGCCAAGGTAAAACTATCCAGGAGCTGGGGCCTGATTCGTTGGATATCTATAGGAAAAATCCGAATTATAAGGGGAATCGCGATCCACGACTGGGCTATTCAGTCATGCTACCAGGAGACAAATTCATGACTAGTACTTTAGATCCTTTTGATACCTCACCGGGCAATAGGGATCGCATCGGCGAATCGTATTCGACGTTCACGGGGTATTGGGTGAAGAAATACGTCGATGATAGAGATAAGGCAGGAACTAGAAATTTAGATTTTACCATTATTCGTTATGCAGAGATATTGTTGACTTATGTGGAAAGCTTGATCGAGACTGGAGAGTGGAATCATCCTGACGTGATTCGTTACCTCAATGAGATCCGCAACCGAGTCGGGATGCCTGACGTTAATACCGCTGTGTATGATTCCGAGGAGAAAATACGGGAGTTGGTCAGAAGGGAGCGCAGGGTGGAGTTGGCTTTTGAGGGGGTACGTTACTTTGATATCCGACGTTGGGGGATTTTTGAGGATGTGATGAATGGTACTGTTGAGGGAGCGTATAACCCCAATACTCAAGAATTTGTGAAGGTTGAAGTACGTAAGGCGAGCAAAGATCGTGATTACTTTTGGCCTATTCCGTTGGAGGAAATGTTAGCCAATCCCAATATGGAACAAAATCCGAACTATTAATTGAACTATTATGTTACGAAAAATTATATATCTAGGTATAGTGTCCACTGTATTTCTGGTCACTTGCTCAAAAGAACCTTGGAAAGGTTATACCATACCCGAAGATCTCCGAGATAAACAGGAGCGTACCGATACAACCCTAATTAAGGTGGTATCTGTCGGCATATTTCATGACAATGCTGTGCTCTCCGATGTGGCAGATATTATCACTGATTTAGATCCCGATTTTGTACTAGTTCGTGAGGTCGATCATGATAATACGCGGTCGGGGAAGGGGGTAATGCAAGGAGAGATCATTGCAGAAGGCGCCAATTTGGAACATTATTTTGGAGGATCACAAGTCTATAATACGGGGCTATATGGTCTATCCCTATTGTCCAAATATCCGATCATTGAAGAATCTAAGGTGCAATACGGTGGCAATAGACCGGTAGCGACTATAACCGCACAATATCCAGATGGTAAAACTTTTAGTTTTGTGGGCGCACAGTTTGAAGATCGGAATAACTTACCGACCTACATGACTACTCGGATTGAACATGCTAGTCTATTGTTGAATTATACCAAGGCTATCCAAAACCCGGCTATTCTTGCCGCGGGTTTTTATATTGACAACACTTTTGCCGATCCCGTTTTGGAGGTTTTGGCTCAGCAGTATGAGACGGGATGTTATAGTTGTGATTATACTTATCCCAAAGAAGACCCTGTTAGCATCCAGGATATTATCTTTTACAAAACCAGTACGCGGTATGACGTTATACCAGTCAAGTATGAGTTGATTGATTCACCTACCCGAGGTTTGCTGGTGTATGCCGAATTTAAGGTTGCACAATAACCTAGTCATCGCAAAAAAAAAATCTATTATAATTTATAACTAAAACACAGAACCATGAACAAACTCTTTTTATTATGTATTGCATGTATGCTTTCTTTTGTAATGATAGAGCGTGCTGACGCACAGCAGATTAATGTATTGACCTATAATGTTAATGCCTGTAGAAACGAAGCAGGTAAAGTAGATGTAGCAAAAACTGCAAAAGTGATCGCTGATGCGAATGTAGATCTCGCGGCCATACAGGAGGTTGATGTTAACACCGGAAGGACCAGAAATGTAGACCAAGCAAAAGAGCTGGCAAAGCTTACTCAGATGCCGTATCACCACTTTGCAAAAGGGATAGATCTTCAAGGAGGAGAATACGGTATTCTTATTCTTTCGAAATTCCCGATCAAAGATTCGTTTCGAATTGAATTACCTCGAAAATCAGGTGAACAACGTGTGCTCTC
Source organism: Sphingobacterium sp. (assembly GCA_040392285.1). Lineage (GTDB taxonomy): Bacteria > Bacteroidota > Bacteroidia > Sphingobacteriales > Sphingobacteriaceae > Sphingobacterium. The sequence continues at coordinate 44,336 of JBEBWF010000012.1, forward strand.
TGGTGTACAGGTTGAGCTTCCCAATACGAAGAATATCGTATTTATGAATACCAATATCTCAGGATCGCAAGCGGATAAGTTAGCCTATGTAGAAGAAATTATTAGCGCCAGTAAGGCAACCGATCTGCCCATTATTTTGGCAGGGGACTTTGGAACTATGCCAGGTGCTCCTGAAATAAATGCATTAGATCAAAACTTTACCAGAACTTGTCCGACAGAAGATTGTCCTAAGGTCTATCCGGTAAAGGCACCGACACGAGCGATAAGCCACATTATGTATACCCCGAATTCCTTTAAGACGTTGTCGCATAATGTCATTGATGAGAAGCGGGACTACGCTTCGGATAAAAGACCAGTTGTCGCAGAAGTAGAGCTGCTGTAACTGCTCGAAGAAGCAATAAAATTGATTAATGTCGGCACGGGAGTATCTCTCTCGTGCCTAAATATAAACGTCCGGGTTTTAACCTCAAACTTGTGACAAACTAAATATCGTTTAAAATAATGAAGAATATGAATAATTCTAGGCGTGATTTTATTAAGAAATCAGCACTAGCTGCTGCCGCATTTAGTATCGTGCCGCGTTTTGTATTGGGAGGAAAAGGTTATATGGCACCGAGCGACCACCTGACAAAAGGTGTGATCGGGGTGGGAGGAATGGGCCGAAACCATTTTCCATACGAAGGTACCAAAGTAGTTGCTATTTGTGATGTGGATACGCGACATATCGATATTGCGTTAGATAAACTCGGCAACGGTGTAAAAACTTTTGGTGATTATCGAGAGCTTATCCAACTTCCTGAAGTGGATATTGTGCATATCGCCACACCACCTCATTGGCATGGTATAATGGCCATAGATGCGGCTAGAGCAGGTAAAGATATCTGGTGCGAAAAGCCCATGACCCACACCATTGGGGAAGGGAAAAAAGTCATGGAGGCTGTTCGTCAACATGGTAATATCTTCCGGTTAAATACTTGGTTCCGGTTCCGAAGTAATTTTTATGGTATGGGTACACCGGTACAACCGATCAAGAAACTAGTAGATAGTGGACTGCTCGGTTGGCCATTGACCGTTACAGTAGGAAAGCATACTGGTTTTGACTGGAAATTTTATTGGGTCGGTAAGGAAAATTTAAAACCCGAACCCATTCCTGAAGAGCTTGATTATGATTTTTGGTTAGGGCCAGCGCCCTACAAACCGTATAGTACACATCGTGTGCATTCTACTTTTAGAGGTTATTGGGATTATGATGGCGGTGGATTGGCGGATATGGGACAACATTATCTGGATCCAGTACAATATTTCTTGGGAAAAGACAATGAAAGTCCTGTCAAGGTAGAGATCGATGCACCACAACAGCACCCGGATGCCGTCGGTACCTGGCGGAAAATAACCTATACGTATGCCGATGGATGCCAGATTGTTTTGGATGGTGAAGGTAAGATCGAAAATGTACCTTATATCCAAGGTTCAAAGGGAAAGCTATACCCAGGCTTTCGTTCGGATATCCCCGATTTGAAGAAGAAGCTATCCGAATTTCCGGAACCACTGGAACAAGTCGGCAATTTTTCACATGCCGTTAAAAATCGCCTGAAGTTCGCCTTGAACGAAGAGAATGGACACCGTTCGTGTACATTGATCAATATGGCTTTGGTCGCTCTCCGCTTGGGAAGACCGGTGCTACACTTCGATTCGGAAAAGCAAGAGTTTGTCAACGACGAAACAGCCAATCGCTACGTAAATCCACCAATGCGAGCACCTTGGAGCCTTTGATCCAAATCACAAGTAATATGAGACGAATAATATATAAATAATGAAAAGAAAAAGAATACACATAATTATAATTTGCCTGCTCTCCTTTAGCTTGTTGACAAAGGCACAGGAAGATCAAAAGATAGTGGGTCCTATGGCAGCATTGCCGGCACGGGATTTTCATCAATTGGATATGACGATAGCAAAGCTTGCAGATTTGAAAGAGGAAGAATTGATCGGTTTGGCTACGCTACTGAAACCAGCGGCAGAAGGGGCCAATGCGACGACGGAGTATGCCCTATCGGGCTTAACTGGATATGTAAGTTCGCCGGGCAAGGACCCTCTTCGTAAGAAGGTCGCCCTAGCTTATGCCAAAGCATTATCGGTGAATAAGGATTCTGAAGCTCAATCGTTTATATTAAGTCAATTGCAGAGTATTGCCCACGATGAATCGATTCCTTATATTGCTCCTCTGTTGTCTGATAGTCGTTTGGTTGATCCGGCGAGTCGGGCTCTGGTCGGCATAGGGAGCGATGCTGCTAAGAAAGCATTGACCGTAGCATTGGTTGACGCAAAGCAGGAAAATGCGGCCTTCCTTTTGGGGGCACTAGGTTATCTGAAAGAAGTGAAAGCGTTAAGCACCATTACTTCTTATGCCAATAGTAAGAATGCAAATATCCGTAAAGCCGCTTATTTTGCTTTAGCATCTATTGGAGATCCGAGTTCAGCGGATTTATTGACAAAAATCGCAGATGAAAGTAATTATCGTTTCGATGAAACTCAAGCGTTCGGATCTTATTTAAACTATATTAAAAACTTAAGCACAAAAGATAAAGCTTTAGCCGAGCAATTGGCTACCGATCTGATGCGGAAAGTAGGTAGCCATGAGGTACAGGCACGTATTGCTGCGTTGACTTTGCTGGTGGATCTGCAAAAAGAAAAAAGCTTACCCTTGTTGGAAGCTGCATTCAACGATTTGGATAAAACATATCGAGTAGCTGCATTAAAACTGGCGTCACCGTATATGAATGCAACACATGCTGACCTTTGGACCAAGTTATTGAGAAATAGCTCGCCAGAATTGAAAATTGAGCTTATGGAAAGCTTGGCTACAAAGGATATCCCTTCCGCTTTGCCAGCTATAAAGGTACTCATGACTTCTTTGAATACGGATGTCAAGGAAGCTGCCATAATTGCAGCAGGTCGTTTGGGTGGGGAAGCCGTACTTCCAGATTTTTTGGTACTATTGAAAAAAGGCGAGGCGAAAGAGATTGCTGCCGTCAAGAAAGCTTTCTTGACGATACGGAGTAAGGATGTGAATGCTAAATTGAAAGAAGTTCTGCCGACATTGCCTTGGGCATCTAAAGCGACAGTATTGTCTATATTGGATAACGGTGGCTCAAAAGAGTCGACGCAGGTATATCCGGTAAAGGAGTTTAATGCCGAAGTAGAGAAGAAGGAGGGGTTTCATATTTTGTTTGACGGAACGGATATGGATCAGTGGACAGGAAATACAAAAGATTATACAATTGAATATGGAGAAATGGTCATTAACCCGAGCAAAGGATCGGGGGGCAACCTGTACACGAAAGAAGAGTTCTCGGACTTTATATTCCGCTTTGAATTTAAACTAAGTGCAGGAGCTAACAACGGTTTAGGCGTCCGCGCACCATTGAAAGGTGACGCCGCTTACGAAGGTATTGAGATCCAGATTATAGATAATGATGCCGAAAAATACAAATATTTGAAACCTTATCAGTACCATGGCTCATTATATGGAATTATGGAGGCAAAAAAGGGTTTCTTGAATCCGATAGGCATGTGGAATTATCAGGAAGTTCAGGTAAAGGGTGACCATTTCAAGGTTATTTTAAATGGAAATGTCATTTTGGACGATAGTATCGCTGATGCGAAGGCCAACGGAACATTGGACAGCAAAGAACATCCGGGATTGTTTCGTACATCTGGTCATATTGCCTTTCTTGGTCATGGAGACCAAATGTACTTTAGAAATATTCGTGTAAAAAAACTTTGAGACTGATTTCCTCAAAGTTAGTTAATTAAGAATAAACAGCCTATGCGAGTGTGTAGGACTGTTTATTTTTTGCTACTTCGTGTCTTTCTTACCGAAGATAGACAGTTTCAGGTATTTGCCGGGGTTACTTTTCAGATCACTGATCAATCCATCCAACTCTGCCGAGGCATTGCTTAAGTTATTGTAAAGCTTGTCATCGTTGACCAACAGCCCCAGAGAGCCTTCGCCTCTGTTGATTTTATCCGTGATAGATTGTACGTCTTTCATCGCTTGATTAGCATTATCGACGGTGGATTTTATTTCCATCGCAGCAAGATCATTGGATAAGCGGTCGAAGTTCGTCAATATGGAGTTTATTCGGGTACTATTGTTCCTCAAATTGTTTGTTATTGATTCGATATTTTGCATGATTTTAGCTAACCTCAATCTTTCAGATCCCATGAGTTCTTCTACATCGGAGGTGATTCGCTCCATATTGTTTAACGATACAGAGATACTACGGAGACTATTGCTAAAGTTTCTTTGGAAATCATCATTCAAAGCAGTATTGACGCCAGTAAGGACAGAGTCCAGCTTGACCACTAAGTTTTCGATTTTTTTCTGTAATGGCTCAACTTTTTCCAATAGATTGGCTTGAACGTCCGATTGTAGTATACCGCCATTTTTTGCCATTGTCGGACTATTTCCTAAATCGAAAACAATGGCCTTACTGCCGAGTAGATCGGCACTGACTATACGTGCGATCGTATTGGAGGGGATAGCATAATCACTATTGATCTTAAAAGCAACTTGGATCTTACCGTTTTCCAAGAGGTCCATTTGAGATACCCGCCCAATTTGATAACCGTTGACCATGACTGGTTTGGATGTAGTAAGTCCATCTACATTATCATATACTGTGTAAAAAACATTATCACTGCTGAATACATCGTTCCCGCGTAAAAAACTATAGCCAATGAATAAAATTGCTAAAGCGATAATGGTGAGTGCACCAACCTTTGTTTCGTTAGAAATCTTCAAAATCGTGAGTTTTAATTTTATTCCAATTAAGTTAACTAAGCCAATATACATTACTAATGTAAGAAAAGTTTATTTTTCTACATTGTTTTTGTAAGTTTTTATTGATTGGAACAAATTTTCGACGATTTCGTTCTGTCCTTCAGTAGAAAGCATGTAGTTCTCTTCCTCCGGACTGCTAATAAAACCTATTTCAGTAAGCACTGCAGGCATACCCGCGGTAGCCAATACCGCCAGCCCTTGTTCTTTTACACCACGGTTGTTACGCGATGATGCAGTAAATGCATGTTGCATATAGCTGGCCAACCGGATGCTTTGATCACGGTACTGTCTTTTCATCAGTTTGAAGACGATATAGGTAGAAGGATCTTTGGGGTCAAAACCGTTATAATTCTCTTCGTAATTTTCTTCCAGTAAGATAGAGGCATTCTCCCGGATGGCTACATCTTGCTGGTCAATGCGATTGATACCACATACCAATGTCTCCGTACCCCTTACCGAAGGATTACGTTGTACGGTATTATAATATCGACCTTTGCTATTTTTTCTGCGTACATCCCTGTCTGCCGAGTTGCAATGTACAGATATAAATAAGTCCGCCTTGTGTTTGTTTGCGAGTGCAGGTCGCTCATATAGTTTAGGGTACACATCGGTGGTGCGGGTATAGATGACCTTAACACCCGGAAGCCCCTCCTCAATACGCTTACCCAGTTTTAACACGACATCGAGCGCAATATCTTTTTCTTTAGACCGACGGCCCACCGCACCCGAATCATCTCCCCCGTGACCTGCATCTAAGCAGACTAATTTTACCTTTGCCATGGAATTGCTCTCGATAGAGTCAGAAGGTGTAGGAAGAGGGATGGCTGATAGAGAGAGGGTTAAGATCGATATAGAAACGATAGGAAAGCAGATTCTTTTAACACTATTTAAAAAATTCATTTTTATATTTTTAACATTTTTGTAAAACGGTTCAAATATGTAACGATGCAAAGATAAGGGATATAATAGATATCATAAAAATATCAACCTTTTCTATTTGTTTTTTGACTACTTTTGTGCCAAAGAGTTTATTTTGCTGCGAATTTAATATTCTGATCTTATTTTGAAGACGCTAACGAGTTTTTTAATTCTGTTTGTCTTCCTCGTTGTAGGAAATAAGTCGCTATTCGCACAAGATGATTCGACCAAGACCGTATTAAATAACCTAGAAGATACAACACATGTTGTCGTCGATTCGACCGTTTCAATAGCGGACAGCACGGTAAACCATTTAAAATCTGCTACAGGTCAAGACACCGTAATGATGAAAGGGGAGAGTGGGTTGGAAACGATGGTCACGATTGTAGCCAACGACTCGTCTTGGAATGAGGTCAAGAAAAATATTGTTCATTTGTATAAAGGAGCGAAAGTCAAGTATTTAGATTTCGAACTTTCAGCAGATTATATCCGTCTGGACCGAAATACGAATATTTTGTTTGCCAGCGGTGTGGTGGATCACAATGGCAAATATGTTGGAAGACCGGTGGTTTTATTCCCCAATGATACGCCTAAAGCGGTCGATTCACTTCGCTATAACTATAAGACGCAACAGGCCAAAACCTACAGCATCATGACTGAGATGGACGGTGGTTTTATTCAAGCTCGCGAGGTTCGGAAGAATATGTACGACGAGATGTCTATCTACCATGGGTTGTACAGTACTTGTGACCTTCCGGAGCCCCATACACATTTTGGTATCCATATTTCAAAAGGGGTAGCCATTAAAAATCAAATCGTTGCCGGTTATTCTTATCTGGTGGTGCAAAATATACCATTCAAATTCCTCGCACTACCTTTTGGCTTCTTTCCAAAACAAAATAAGAAAACATCGGGTTTCCTTTTTCCCTCTTTTGGAGAAGATATGGCAAGAGGTTTTGCTTTGCGGGATATGGGTTGGTATTTAACATTCAATGATTTTTGGGACAGTGAAATACGGGGTACAATCTATTCAAAGGGTTCGTGGGAAACCTCGGTAAGGACCAACTACATGGTCAACTATAAATACAACGGTGGATTTAACATTCGCTATGCTGCTACAAAAACCGGTGTCGAGGGATCGGATAATTACGGAACGAACAAGGATTTTAATGTAACCTGGAATCATACACAGCGTCAGGAGGCCAACCCGGGTACATCTTTCTCGGCGTCTGTAAACTTTGGTACGGCTTCATATTTTAGAAATACAGGTGCAAATAGTACCTACGATTATGATCAGTTGACCAGAAATAATATGTCCTCGTCGATTAGCTACGGTAAAGTTTTTGCTGATGGAAAAGTTAACTTTACTTCGAGCTTAAGCCACCGTCAGGATATGGCATCAGGCAAGGTGGACTTGGAGCTGCCTACCTTTAGTTTGAATGTGTCAACATTCAATCCGTTTGATACGAAAGATCGGGTAGGCGAACAGAAATGGTACCAGCGGATTACGGTAGGATATAGTTTGCAGGGCCGGAACTCGATTTCGACAGGTGATTCAACACTTTTTACGAAGCAATCCTTAAAGGAATTTACGAACGGTTTTCAACACAATATTCCCGTAAGCTTGAGCTTGAATGCGTTTAAGTACCTGCAGTTTAATACGTCGGTCAACTATACCGAGCGATGGTATCTGCAAACGATACGTAATGGGCTGGAGAATACGATCAACGGCTATGAGACGGCGAGAGATACGATCGGTGGGTTCAGACGGGCCTATGATTATTCCATGTCGTCGGGGTTGTCCACGAAAGTATATGGTATGTATCCGAAAATAGGCAAGATCGAAGCTATACGCCATGTGGTTACGCCTTCGGTAAACATCAACTATCGTCCTGATTTTTCAGATCCGATGTATGGCTTTTATAAATCGTATGTAGATGAGACAGGACGAGTCCGGGATTATTCTATTTTTGAAGGGGCAATTTTTGGTTCACCTTCATCCGGACGGTCGATGGGAATTGGTTTTTCGGTAGACAATAATATCGAAGCCAAAATAAAAAATTCGGAAGATACAACCGGCAAAGAGGCCTTCAAAAAAATACCTATTTTGTCTGGATTGTCATTTAGTGGAAACTACAACGTTGCTGCGGATTCGTTGAAACTTTCGACGATTAGTTTTTCAGGCCGTACCAGCCTATTTAATGAGAAAATCAATCTAAATTTTAATGGATCTTTCGACCCTTATATGTTGGATAGCCGGGGACAACGTATCAACCGTTATGCGATAAAGGATGGCAAGTTGGCCCGGTTGACGAATTTTGGATTATCCTTTGATTATAGTTTTAACCCTGATGCTGCGAAGAGTCGAAACGGGAATATTGACTCGTTACGGAATAATATGCCTAATATGACGCAGGAACAGGCGGATGCATTGGCACGTGTCAGCACGGATCCTAATGCTTTTGTAGACTTCAAAATTCCATGGAACCTTGCGGGTTCATTCAGTATGCAATATTTCAAGCGCTTCGATTCCGCAGAACGTCGGGAGAAGGCTGATTTTACAGCTACAGTACAGTTTCATGGCGATGTCAATGTCACACCGAAATGGAAGATACAATTCAATTCGGGTTATGATTTTAAACAGAAAGAGGTTTCCCTGACTCGTTTCTCGATTTATAGGGATCTACACTGTTGGGATATGTCGGTAGGGTGGGTGCCGTTTGGTCGATATCAAAGTTATAACATCACGATCCGTGCCAAGGCTTCTATTTTGCAGGATTTGAAGTTGACAAAACAAAATAGCCACTATAATTATTAATTCGTAATTGTTCATTCATAATTCCTAATTGTCATGAATGCAGAAATCATAACCATCGGCGATGAAATATTGTTGGGGCAGATCGTCGATACCAACTCGGCGTGGATAGCGGAATTGCTCACTCCTTTGGATATACAAGTTGTGCAGATTACTTCGATTGCGGATGAAGAAAAAGCTATTGTTTCGGCTTTGGATCAAGCTTCAAAGCGAAGCCAAGTAGTTATCGTAACAGGAGGTTTGGGACCAACTAAGGATGATGTAACCAAGAAGACCATTGCTCAGTATTTTGAAACAACATTACGTGTTGACCAAAATATCCTGGACCATGTCAACGCTTTTTTTGTACAACGGTCGGGAAAAGGATATATGCCTCTCTCAAACTACGGGCAGGCCGAGGTGTTGGATTGCTGTGAGGTGTTGTTTAATGATGTAGGGACAGCTCCGGGAATGTGGGTAGAGGAAAAGGGGGTAAGCTATGCCTTTCTGCCAGGTGTGCCTTTCGAAATGAAGTTTTTGATGGAGCATAGGGTACTGCCGAAGCTATCGCAAATGCGAGGCGACGAAAGTTTATATCATGCGCACTTACTTACCGTGGGATTGGGTGAATCCTATCTAGCTGATAAAATTGCCGATATTGAGCACAGGTTGCCTCCCTATATTAAATTAGCTTATCTGCCTAAAATAGGTCTTGTGCGGTTGCGGCTTTCGGCGAAAGGAAGAGATTATGCACGTATACAGGAAGAAACTGACTTTTTTGCCGATCAAGTTGCCGATAGGCTGCAGACCTATCTTGTGTCTCGTAAGGATATCTCCTTTGAGCAAGCTATCGTGGAAGAATTTGCGCGGAAGAAGTTGAAATTAGCGACAGCAGAAAGTTGTACCGGTGGTGCGATAGCCTCGCGGATTACAGCGGTTGCGGGAGCAAGCCAAATTTTTGATTGTGGCATTGTCGCTTACCATAATACCATAAAGAGCCGTATTTTGGGAGTTAAAGAGTCCACATTAGCGGAATTTGGTGCGGTGAGTGAAGAGACCGTCATAGCCATGGCAGAAGGCGTAAAGCGACTGAGTGAAGCTGATTATGGTATTGCAACAAGCGGGATTGCAGGGCCAACGGGAGGAACTGCAGAGAAGCCAGTAGGCACGGTGTGGATAGCCGTCGCAGGTAGATCAGCAGTTGTCACCCAAAAGTTCCAATTCAACAATACCAGGGGTATAAATATCGAGCGTAGTTGCATGCAGGCTTTGATTAAGATGTGGATATTATATAAAAATGAATTATTGAAATAAACGAAATATATATTTGATTATTGGTTTGTTTTTAATATTTAATTCTGTTTATCGTGATTTTGTTATTTAATTTTTAAATTAGCGCTCTGCTACACGAAACAATTATGGCAATATATAAACTTCTACTTCCTAAGATGGGTGAAAGTGTATCCGAAGCCACGCTGACCAAATGGTTAAAAGCGGTGGGTGATACGGTTCAAGAGGATGAAGCGGTAGTCGAGATCGCGACAGATAAGGTAGATTCGGATGTACCGTCACCGGTGGATGGTACGATAAAGGAAATACGATTTGAAGAGGGACAAGTGGTACAGGTTGGTGAAATCATTGCATTGATCGAGGTCGCTGGCGAAAATGAAGAGGAATCAGCTGTGTTGGACGAAGAAGATGTCGAAACAAGTTCGGCTGCTGAAGATGATACGGTTTCCGAAGAAGAAGTTAAGGAGGACTTTGTCGTTCCCGGTATAGCGGAGCTAACGGAGAAGCAAATAGAACAAGCCGTTCATCCAGAAAAGAGTAGTGAGGGTCGGTTTTATTCTCCATTGGTAAAAAGTATTGCACAGCAGGAGGGTATTAGCCCGGAGGAATTGAGTCGTATTTCAGGTTCAGGTGCTGAAGGTAGAGTGACTAAGCAGGATATCATGACCTATATTTCGTCCAAAGGAGTAGACTTGCCTTATGCTGGGCAGAAGGGAAGTCTCCCTATCGCGGAAGCCTCTGATCACAAGGTGAAATATAGCACACCGCCTGTCCAAGTTGCTAGAGAGATAGGTGAGGACGAAATTATCGAAATGGACCGTATGCGTCGGCTTATCGCGGACCATATGGTGCAGAGTATTCATACATCACCCCATGTTTTTTCGGTCGTAGAGGCTGATGTGACAGATTTGGTGAACTGGCGTAATAAGGTAAAAGAGGATTTCAAAAAACGGGAAGGCGAAAATATAACCTTTACCCCGTTGATTATCGAAGCTGTTACGAAAGCACTTAAAGATTTTCCGATGATCAATGTCTCGGTAGATGGCTACAATATCATTAAACGTAAGCATATTAATATTGGTATGGCAGCAGCGTTGCCAACTGGAAATCTTATCGTGCCTGTTATCAAAGATGCCGATCAGCTGAGCTTGGTCGGATTGAGCAAAGCCGTCAACGACTTAGCCAATCGGGCCAGGAAAAATCAACTAAAACCGGATGATACACAGGGAGGAACTTTTACATTCACCAATATCGGTGCTTTTGGCAATATCTTTGGCATGCCTATTATTAACCAACCGCAAGCAGCTATTCTAGCTGTCGGCACCATCACGAAGAAACCTGCTGTTCTGGAAACCGAGCATGGTGATGTGATCGCCATTCGGCATAAGATGTACCTGACGATGTCCTACGATCATCGGGTAATTGATGGCGCATTGGGTGGCTCATTCATTAGAAAGGTGGCTGATTATCTGGAAAACTGGGATAAAGGACGCGTGATCTAGTTATGGATGCAGTTATCGCATATTTAGAAAGTATAGACCCGATTTTAGGGGCATTATATGCAACTCTCTTTACGTGGTTTGTTACCGCCTTGGGGGCAGCATTGGTCTTTTTCTTTAACAAGACCAATCGTAATGTGATGGATGGTATGCTAGGCTTTACAGGGGGCGTTATGGTCGCTGCAAGTGTATGGAGTCTACTGATCCCGGCGATGAACATGAGTGAGGGAGAAGGCTTTGTTAAGGTTGTGCCTGCTGTAGTGGGATTTTTAATTGGCGCTTTTTTCTTATTTGGCTTAGATAAGGTTTTGCCCCATTTTCATGCAAATTTTAAGAAAGTTGAAGGCATCAAGTCGCCTTGGCAAAAGACTACTCTTTTGATATTAGCTATTACGCTACATAATATTCCGGAGGGGTTGGCAGTAGGCGTTTTGTTTGGTGGAGTAGCGGCCGGCATTCCTGAAGCGAGTATCGTAGGAGCAGCAACTTTGGCTCTTGGTATTGGATTACAAAATTTTCCGGAAGGTATTGCTGTTGCTATGCCGTTGCGTCGCATGGGCATGAGTCGCCGTAAGAGTTTTTTCTATGGCCAGTTGTCCGCGATCGTAGAACCTATTGCGGGGGTGATTGGTGCACTGGCGGTTACGATGTTTACGCCGATACTACCCTATGCTTTATCATTTGCTGCGGGAGCGATGATCTTTGTCGTCTTGGAAGAGGTTATTCCTGAAGCACAACAAAACAAGAATTCTGATATCGCTACGCTGGGTTTTATCGGTGGATTTTTGATCATGATGAGCCTGGACGTGGTGTTGGGGTAGTGAGTTATTTTATTTTTTGTACATTTGTTCGTTAATATGGAAAAATCAAACATTATTAACATTGGCGAACAAGCAACCAGTCAAATCTACCAATGGACATTTGAACTTGTAAAATCAGCAGGCATCCAAGACAAGGCTTCTCATATTTTAACTTCTGCCTTCCTTCTTATCTCTGCCTTTATCCTTTTGGCTCTCCTTGACTATATTATGAGGTTTTTTTTTAATTCAATCGTTGCCCGATTGATTAAGAAGACAAAAAGCAACTGGGATAATTACCTTCTTGATAACAAAGTGCATGTACATGTAAGCCGCCTTATTCTCATCGCTATTTCACAACAGTTGTTACCATCGATTTTCATCGGTTTCCCTTCTTTTATCGCTGTTCTCGATAAATTTTTGAGTGTATTGATGATATTTGCAGTTTACGGGCTTATCAATGGTCTTTTAAAGACCGGACGGGATATCCTGCGATCATCCAAGGCCTTTGTGGACAAACCTTTGGATAGTTATCTTCAGGTATTTCAGATCTTCCTGATATTCGTCGTAGGAACATTAATTGTTTCTATACTTACCGGAAATTCTCCATGGAACTTTCTCGTTTCTCTAGGGGCTGCATCTGCCATTCTGATGTTAGTCTTCAAGGATACTATCCTTGGTTTTGTGGCCAGCATACAAGTCTCGGCAAATGATTCTGTTCGGGTGGGGGATTGGGTGGAGATGCCCAAATATGGTGTTGACGGAGATGTTCTGCAGATAAACCTGAATAATGTCAGAGTTCAGAACTGGGATAAGACCATAGTTACAATACCGACTTACACCTTGTTAAGCGATTCTTTTAAGAATTATAGGGGAATGCAGGAAAGTGGTGGAAGAAGGATCAAGAGAGCTATCTATATTAAGATATCAACTATCCGATATATGAACAATATCGAGATAGAGGACCTTAAGAAGGTAGCCCTTCTGGCACCATATATTGCGCAAAGAGAAGAACAAATCAAAAAATATAATAGCGAACACCAAGTTGATGAGAACGTACTCGTAAACGGACGTAGAATGACGAATGTAGGTTTGTTTAGAGCGTATATTAAAGCTTATGCATTACACAACCCTGATATACACAAAGAGCTGACCTTACTGGTTCGTCAATTAGCTCCTACCGAACATGGGCTTCCTTTAGAGCTTTATATGTTTACGAAAGGTACTCAGTGGGCGTTCTTCGAGGATACCATGTCCGATATTTTCGATCATCTTTTTGCAGCTATCAAATATTTCAATCTGGAAGTATTTGAGCTTCCTGCATCCGATGACCTACGTTATCTATTGGAAAAGCAGTGAAAGAGTTTGATAATTAACGATTAGCGATATGTACAAAAGAAAGTATAGTGATGAAATATGTAACACAATACGCGTTATATAGCTATAACTCTTGGTCCATTCTTTCTAAAGTTGCTTTCATTTGGGCTATTTCTTCTTCTTGGGATGTAATAATTTTCTTTGAAAGTTCCTTTACCTCAACGTCCGGTATGTCTGCATGTTTACTTGTCAAAATAGCAGATGAATGGTGAGATGTCATAGCTTTCATTTATTGGGGTCTGTGTTCTTAGCAATATCAGGGATATAATAAAGACTATCAAACTTGATAAAATTATAATTATAAACAGGTCTTAATTTTCTGGAGAAGTCCAAAAACTCACCTGCGGTTGGGTGTTTTCACCAACCGCCACGTAGTGGTACGGTGATAACACCGACCACAGGCTGGGGAAATAAAAAGTCAAGATGACTTCCATGACAAAAAATGATATATCTGCAATTTAGGCACACGCGGCACGCGTGTGCCTTCTTTAATAGAATGTCATGTACTAAACACTAAACCGCTAATATTTAAAAGTTATAACCCAAGGTAAAATCTATCCGGGAACCCGTATTCTTTAAAGAGCCGGTATCTTTCATTTTTGCAATCTTTATTCCTGCAAACACCCCGAAATTTGCATAAACATTTGCACCAATAAAAAACAAGGCGGGTAGTGGATAGTCCGGATTTTCATTTTTATCGTAACCCTTGTCCGGATTGGCAGCTTTAGTAAACGTAATATCGTAGTTCATATAGGCATCTACCCACATTTTATTATTTATGACGTAGCTTGCCATGAGGTATGGACCTGCAAAAAAGTAATAACCGGAGGGGTCTAAAACTTTTTTACCTGCCGATGTCCAAGTTTCAGTTGCAAGCATATGGTCTCCAAAGCTAATCCCGGGCGAAATAAGCAATTTGTCTGTAGCAAGCGCATTAATGGCCAGTTTATGCCACCTATCCATCCATTTGTAAGTGTTTGGTTAAGCCCTACGCTTTGGGTGCCATTATTGAAATCTTTCACTTCTTTTGCAAGGTTAAAAATTGCATCTCCCAGTAAAGGATATTCAAAGCTGTACCGCAGTGCCCATGGGTCGCATCTGTCGGATCTTATGGCTATGTCGAGGGTTGAGCCGGAAAATTTTTCTGTATATTTTCCGTTTAGGCTGGTATAACGGTAAGCTATTTTTAACCATCCTTCTTCAAAGCGATCCAGATCATCAAAAGATGATTGAGCGTTAGCCGAAAGTGTAAAGAGAAAATACCCTATCAATAGGATGAGGTGAAATTGTTACATGATGTATAATTTTTAATTATCAATCTGTTTAAATTTTGATTATGAACCCGGTAAGTGTATCGGTCGCCGGATTTTTAGGATCGCTTGTTGTTTGGTTTTTCATTGTAATTGATTTTAGCTCGATATCTACTTTAGTGGCGTCTTCGGCATTTACGGTAACCACCACAGTGCCTGCTGTACCCACCCAGCTGGTATAATTGTACTGTATAGAATTAATTGTAAACTGTTTAGCGACAGGGTTTTCTGCTACTACGCTATAGGTGCCGGGTACTGGCTTTTCTGTAAAGTTGAGGGTTAGGGTAGGTCGGTAGGCTTCGCCGTTACATTTATCGGTGTTTAAGTGGATAAGCTCTGGTAATGTATGCTGTTGGTCGGCATAACCATCTGTAATCCCGCAATCTTTTTGGGTTGAAGCAAATTTAAAGGTAGTTGCTTTCGGTTTATCGTTCGGAGTAGTATCTTCTTCCTCTTTCGGGGGATCCTCCTGCGGAGGGTTGTCGTCTTTTTTACCGCAAGAAATGGTCAATACCAAAAAAATCATCAGTACAATTGTTGGAAATAATATTAGCTTTTTCATCTGTATAAATTATTAATATTTTGTTTATTGTTTTCAATTGGATTAATGAACTCGTAAACTCGGTTTGTTTTCAACGGTGATGAAGCTATCAGATTTATTTATACTCCTGTGTAGTTTTAATAAATCATGATGGTTTCATAACGTATTGGTTTTGTAATAAAATAAAAGGAATTTAGTTGTTAGTTCAAAGAGAATTTGTAAATACCCGTATTGTCAGCACTTCCTAAAATATGCGCATACATATTGCCGTTCTTATCGGCATAGAAATAGTTTTTGCCATTAAGACCGATGGTATTATAGAATTTTAATGTACCAGCTGTGCTAAAACTTTCGATGATGAATGATCCCTTTTTATCCCAGCTTGTTTGTGCAGTATTTAACCTTCCAATGGTATAAGTCTTTTTATTCTGAAGAGTAGGATCGCTAGTAATTGCTTCGCCCGCAACTCCATATTTATTTGTACCTCCTATAGTTTGGGAGATCATCGTAAAGCCCGTTGGTTCGGCGAAATTTGTTTTTGAACCCAATGTCGTTGAATAATCGTAATAATATTTACCACTGATTCCTGTTAGTACAATACGAACGGTAGTTGGGTTAACTTTAACTAATTGCGTAAAAGTCTCTAGTGATATAGGCAATGTATAAATTACCGTACGAACGCTTAGGTCGGCGGAAAACTTACACAGTTCTCTAGCATTTTCATCAAAGGTAATTATCTCACCATTGCCCATAACCTGAAATGGCCTATTATAAGCAAAAGAAGGAAGTGTTGCTGAGGGAATGGAAACACCAACGAAACGGCTTCCCGCCAGCGTAGCCGTTTTTGCCACAGGGTCAATAACGAAAATATTACCACCCGAAGTAGGCTTAACCGCTATAAACGCAACCGATACGTAAAGCTTTCCATTCGCATCCACATCCATAGCAGAGAGTTCTGAGTTAGGGATAGTGTTGAAGAAAGAGTTATCAATTACGGTAGAAACTGTATTGGTTGCCAAGTCAATTTTAATGATTTGTGTCAAGGTGCCTGCATACATCATATTTCTCTCCTCGTCGACGGTCATACATCGTATTTCTCCGTAAGCGCCATTAGCTGATTTCACCAGTTCGGTTATCGTTACCGAGCCGTCAATAATCGTAAATCCGGCAGTTGTCTCTGTACCACCATTACTTATAGTAAAGTTAGGGCCATTTATTGGTGCTTTTGTTTTTCGAGCCACAGTAACTAAGCCGGTGACAGCATCTGTGGGGATTTTTACCGTCAGTGTGGTTGCCGTTGCTGCGGTAATCTCCGCAACTTTACCATTAAATTTCACTTCAAAATCGGCTACTGTTGTACCGAAATGTTTGCCTCTAATAACAACTACATCACCCGCTTTGCCCGATGTAACACTTAGCGAAGTAACTTCGGGCTCGTAATAATACATTGCACTGGTTGCAGTAGCTGTACCTACTTTTACCTCGATGGTTCCGTGTGTAGCATCAGCTGGTGCATTTATTTTAAGCTGGGTAGCGGTTGCCGATGATACAACTGTTGCTTTTCCGCCTAAGGTAACGGTATTTGCTGCCACTGTAGCACCAAAGTTTGTTCCACTAATAATGATTTCTGTTCCTGCTTTGCCATAATCCGGACTGATGCTGGTAATCGTCATTACGCCAGGAGCCGGTGGTGTAACGGGTTCCGGATCATTTTTTTTAGAACAAGACGACACAAAAATTGCCAGCAACAGGATTGTGATATTGAATAGTTTAGTTTTCATAATTGTGTGTTTTTTGTTAAACCCGAATGTTTTTCATTATTAAATTAATCAATCGACAATGCAAATGTAGGGGAGTAACAGCATAAAAAAGGCTCATCTTATGGGATGAGCCAACAAAAGCGAATAAAATATGGACTTAATTAATTTCCGGTTCGGGAAAATGATATTTCAGTATCCCGGTATTCAGAAGGGGTCATTCCCGTATGCTTTTTAAAAGCTCGTTGAAAGGTAGCTTTTGAATTAAAACCACACATATAAGCCAGCTCTTCAAACTTGATATGTTCAACAGAAGGATCGTTTAGCTTTGTTTTAAATGCTTCAACACGGTAATAATTCACATAATCAAAAAAGTTCTTTTCAAATTTTTGATTAATAATCTGTGAAATGTAATGTGTAGGAATATCACTGTTTACGGAAAGTGTATTCAGATTCAGTTCAGGGTCAAGGTGCCAATCCTGATTTTCAAAACCCATCGTTAATAATTCTGCATATTCGTCTATTTGCGCTGATGACAAAGGAGATTTTAAATATTTCTTTGATTCGGTTTCTTCTATATAAAGGTTAAGGGGGGCGTACAGATCTTTATATTCCTTATAGTCTTTCTCCGAAAAAAGCATTCCGTAGTTATAGCTCTTATAGATAATATAGAAATACATGAGGTTGCCTAAAACAGGAACCCAAACTAAATCAACGTAAAATACGGGCGTGAATGTGTAGGCTGTTGTTAGCATGATAAGCTCGATCAACATTACCCAAATAAATTCTCGTATATAATTTATTTTTAAGGTTTCAAGATTAGTAAAAACATCTTTAGAAACCTTTATTCTTTTGTAAACCCACTGTGCTGCTACCAAAATGTAGATAAGTACGATTATAGTCGGCCCAGCTGATGCAATGACCATTACCAAAGTCGTCTCATCGCCAGAAAGAAAGCTTGCCATAAATTTTTGTTGATCTATTTCACTGGAAATCGCATAATTAATCCATAAGAGTATAACAAAAATACAAGGAAGTAAATGAAGAAGGTTTTTTCGATTACGTTTAAAGGATATTCCCATCATTTCCTTACAATAGAAGAAATAGATTGGTCCAAAGAAACTAAGAATCGCCTGTGTCAAAAATAAGGAAGGCGGGAAGTGAGAAATATCTTCGGTATAGAATATATAATTCGATACCATAGGAAATGCCGGAAGTAATATCAGCAGCGCGAGCATCTTGTTTGCTAAAGAATTGTTTCTTTTTGAAAAAAACAATAAAAAAAGCAACAGCTTATTGGTTATGGTAAATACATGCAAAAAAATAATAAAATCCATACGAATAGAAAGTGACAACGAGATTACAAGTTGTTAAAGTAGTATTTCCTTATAAAAATAGCGGAAACCTTACACATCGGGCTTTTACTTTACCTTTCGGTTCCAGATCTCCATATTTGGAAAATTGTATTTTGTATTGTCAAACACGGGGTCTTTTTGCTGTTTAAGCTGCTCTTTATAGTCCTTAAACAAAACCACCACTTTTTTATGCAAAAGGATGATCGCGATGAAATTCAGCCATGCCATTAACCCCACTCCGATGTCACCTAATGTCCATGCCGATTGTGCGGTCGTCACACAACCCATATACACAGAAATGAGAATCAAGATGCGTAATATCCAAACTCCGATAGTAGCTTTGCTTTTTCCGGCAATAAAACTGACGTTTGTTTCCGCAATATAGTAATAGGCCATAATGGTTGTAAAGGCAAAGAAAAATAGGGCTAAGGCGACAAAGCTACTGCCCATTGTCGGGAAATGATGAGATACCGCAAATTGTGTAAATTCGGGTCCTGCTTGTACGTTAGGAAGGTTTTCCACGATAAATCCCCCCTCAGGGTTAGCAACATTATATTGTCCGGTAAACAAAATCATAAAGGCCGTCGCTGTACAGACAAATAAGGTATCCACATAGATGGAAAAACCTTGTACCAGGCCTTGTTTGACCGGGTGCGACACTTCCGCTGCTGCAGCAGCATGTGGGGCAGTACCCTGGCCGGCTTCATTGCTGTAAATCCCACGCTTGACACCCCAGGATATTGCCATACCCATAATTCCCCCAAATGTAGCATCCATATCAAACGCAGAGCGGACGATCAGACTCATAACTTCCGGGATCTCTGTAAAGTTCATGGCGATGATGATCAAAGCCATCAAAATATATGCTCCCGCCATAAAGGGGACTACAAATTCCGCAATACGGCTGATACGCTTGACACCTCCGATGATGATAACGCTCAATAAAACGATTAAAATAATGCCCACGGTGCTTCCTGATAGGCCAAAAGAAGCCGTAGACGCTAGCGCAATACTATTGCTCTGTACACTCGGTAACAGGAAGCCTGTACTCACTATAGTTACTAGGGCAAAAGCCCATGCGAACACTTTCGATCGCAGTCCTTTAAGAATATAGAAGGCCGGACCGCCCCGATATTGCCCATCTTTGACCTCCTTATACATTTGGCCTAAAGTAGCTTCCACGATCGCCGAAGAACTTCCTAGAAAAGCGATGACCCACATCCAAAAAACAGCTCCCGGTCCTCCCATAGCGATAGCTGTTGCAACGCCCGCGATATTGCCCGTACCTACACGTCCTGATATGGCGAGTGAAAAAGCTTGAAAAGATGATATGCCGTTCGCGGAGCTGCCTCCATCAAAAAGTAATCTCACCATTTCTTTTAAATATCTTAACTGTGGTATTCCAAAACGGAATGTAAAATATACCCCTGCTGCTATACATAAATATATCAAGCCATTGCTCCACACAAGGTCATTTATATTATCTAGGATTTCTCTCATGAATTAGGATTTATTTTAAAGGCCGCAAAATAGGAAAAATGACGGATGTTTTTTTAAAAAAATGATTATATTTCGCTACCACAAGTTACGACTTAAAGAATGTCCGAAAAGAATCCTTTTCGTTTATGGAAAGAAACTGTATCCTCCAAATCCCATTTTCGGGATAGCTTAAAGGGGATGCATCTGGCTGTATTGCCTCACGCGAGGCAGCAGAAGCTGGAAGAGAATGTACTGTTTATCCAATTTAAACTTCAGGATTTTGTGTTGTGTGAGTTAAAAGGAAGACCTACACAGATGGCAAATATTGAGTTGCCTGTAAAAGACCGGTGTATACTGTGGCTTTGCCTGCAATTTCATGGTCAATTCTCCTTTTCAAATGGAAGAGTCAGTCATCCGGATAGTTTTTTTTCCTTTAAATCCGAGGCAGGTGACGATCCGCTTACTGTTCCTGCCGAAAAGATATGGAGTCTGTTTCTGGGTATATCGGGTGCATCCCAACAGCAAATACTGTCCGAATATGCGCAGTTGAGGAATCAGTACGATACACAAGAGAAAAAAATAGCCCCTGCTATTTCCATTACTTATCATGAACGCCAAACTTTAACACTGTTTTCCAAAAAGTCTTTTGGTTCATTTACGACTTTGCATCATATCGGTCAACTAATGGGGAAGCTATATGCTTCTTATACGCAGCAGTTAGTTAAACATAAAGACCACGAAAAGGAAGAGACGGCGATGCTGCTCTACCACAAGGCGATTACGTATATACAGAAGAATTATTTGGATTCGGATTTGAACCGGATAACGATATCAGATGCTCTTTGTTGTTCTACGCGCAATTTGAGCCGGGCATTTGAAGGACGTTCCATGACTTTAAACTCAACCATTACCCTAATACGCTTGCATAAAGCCCGTGAACTGTTGCGTAGACAGCCTGACCTAGCAATCGACCATGTTGCCGCCCAATTGCATTTTACCAATGCCAAGCATTTTGCTACGCAGTATAAAAAATATTTCCATCACTCCCCTCGGGAGGAGCGGAAAATTATCCTTGATTGGAAATAAGAGGAATCTTTTCGAATAGAATAGACTGCTCTCTCTATTAAGGAGTTATCTTTTATGTGTTAGCGGATAACTGTTTTGTTCTATCGTGTTACTGTTTTGTTCAAATGGGTATCTAAATCTATAGAAGAGTTTATTAATGAAGAAAAACAGTTCATTCTTTTTGACAAACAGTTCTTTTTTCTGTCGAAAAATGATGCTGTCCTGTGAAAAGGTGTAACTGTCTTGGCTTTATAGTTATCTATCCTTTCAAAGTAGCAGACTGTTTTCTTAGGATAGCTGCATCGCAGGGTAGGATAACTAACTCTTTCCACAAATTAGTTCACTCTTTTTACAGAACGTGTATCTCTTTTAATGAAACAGTTCACTCTTTTAATAAAACAGTTAACTGTTTTGTCAGAAAGTGTCTCTCTTTCCAGTTATTACATTTTTCTGTTTTTTTAGTGTAAAAAGCGGTTTAATCAAGTTTTAAACGTTGTTTTTTATCAAAAAATCAGATGGATTTCAGATGATAAAGGTTCGTATTTTCGCCAAAAAGTTTTTTAGGGTACCCCCGAAATTGGCGAAAATACGAACCTTTTGCCTGGTTTTGTGTCGCATCTTTGTGGTGTACATGTACAATAATTGTTTAATCATTAAAAAATAAAAAAATGTCAAAACCAGTATTTAAAAGCAAAAATGCAACGGAGCTGTTGCAGTATGCAGAACACATCTTGTTGAAGATGACAGAAAACGAGGACTTGTTTGCCAATCCAGTCCCAGATTTAACAACTTTGGAAAATGCCCTAAATGCGTATCGGGAGGCGTATGCTGAAGCTACGTTTCGAGACAAGCGCGCAGTAGTCCTTAAAGGACAGAAGGGAAGGGGATTGCAGGAAACTGTATATCGTCTTTCACATTACGTGGATGCGGTGGCACAAGGTGATCCAGCAATTATCCTGGCAGCAGGGTATCGTGTTAGTCGTTCCAATGCCACACCTATCGGACATACACCTAAAGCGGAGAATTTACGTGTGGAGCATATACAGGTGGGATTGGGTATTATCAAATTGCGGGTCAAACCGTGGAAACCAGCGCGGTTGTATCGCTATGAGTACCGTCAAAAAGGGGAGGAAGAATGGATAGGCATCTTACATAGCAAGTCTACCTTAGAACTCGATGACCTGCGTATGATGCAGGAATATGAGTTCAGGGTGTCTTATCTTGGAAGGGATACGACACTTAATTTTAGTGATACGATTACAGCTATGGTCGTTTGACAGTAGCGGAAGTCACCTATCCGCACACGGATGTCCGTGTCGGGTGTTGGACAATGTGATGTCTCGACAGTGGCAAACGTATCAGAAATAGCAAGGGGAAAGTCATAAAGTAAAGCTTCCCCTTGCTTTGCAATTTATTTTTAACTTTACAGTAATATATTATGAAAACAATAACCACTCCTCATGCTTTGCGGACTATCACACTACGATATAATCGCAAGGTAACTGCACCTGCATTTGAAACATCGACATTAAAATATTATCAGGAAATCCATGACCGAACTTTCGAGATAAAGCAACGTGTACAACAGGCAAGGAGAAAAATTCCTGAATTTAGTTTTCGGATAGAAGAATTGGAGGTGCTGTATAAAGAGGCTTTGCGAAAATTTGAACATCTGAAGGTCATGTTCCCTACCAACCCAAGTAAAGATTTGGTTCGTGGACAACTAAAAAAGTTGCTGGACGAGATGTCAGCACTGACAGATATTTTTTTGGGTCCTATGATAGATGAGGTGTTGCTATTCTTTGGTTATGATGATTATCTTTTCGAACAGGAGCAATGGATGGACAATGTGGCCTTTCCTAAGTTTAGTGAGCTAGTCTCCCGATACCAGGAATGTTCGGTAGACCTGGTCTCTTTTGACAATGATTTGGAGGATTTTAAATATAGTTTGGGTTATGTCAAAGATGAGGAAAAGAAGTATATCGATGAGATGAGCCAACTTTTCGGAAACTATTCGGATCTGAATGATAATATGGAACATCTTTACCGTCAAATAGAAGCATTCGATGAAACATTGTTGGATTGATCTTATTTCGTTTTATGAATTACTTTATTTCGCGTCGCGTTCAAAAATGCATACCCCAATATTCCTGCTAAGAAGGATGTCACCAATATCGATAATTTTGCTTCTGAAATATGAAGCGCATCACTGAAAGATAGGATTGAGATAAATATAGACATGGTAAAGCCAATTCCGGCTAGCAACCCTACTCCAATAATATGTTTCCAGGAACTTCCGTCGGGTAACGTGCTGATCTTTAATTTGGTGCATAGAAAGGATGTAAGTAGGATACCGATCGGTTTTCCGAGCAATAAACCTAATGATATACCTAGACCTAGGGGAGACGTCAGTCCGCTGACCATTTCGCTTTCTAGGGTAATATTCGTGTTCGCAAAAGCAAAGAGTGGAATAATTAAAAAATTGACAGGCTTGGTCAGCGCATGCTCCAGTCTTTCCAATGGCGATTCGATATCGGTATCGTTGGTCGGTATGGTCATCGCAACCAATACCCCCGCGATGGTGGCATGAATGCCTGAATGATGGATGAAATACCAGATAAATACGCCCGGAATCAAATACAGATACGGATTTTGTATGTTTAGCCTGTTCATACTCACAAGCACTGCCATGCCTACGCCTGCATACATCAGGTACGTTGTTTCGAGCCCAGAGGAATAGAAAAGTGCAATAACCAAAATAGCAATAAGATCATCAACAATAGCCAATGCGGCTAAAAATATTTTGAGACTGGCGGGTATTTTGTTGCCCAACAGGCTGATAACCGCTAAGGCAAAGGCAATATCTGTTGCCATCGGAATTCCCCATCCTCCAGCGGTTTCTTTTCCGGCATTCAGGCTCAAATAAATCAATGCAGGTACTACAGCCCCACCAATTGCACAGAGAATAGGTAATGACGCTTGTTTGGGCGACGATAGTTCGCCCTCAACGATTTCCCTTTTTATTTCTAGTCCGACCAAAAGAAAAAAGAGGGCCATGAGACCGTCATTGATCCATAGCAGAATGGAGTAATTCAGGTGGATATGTGTATTTTCAAAGCCTACCTTATAATCCAACAAATTTTGTAATCCTTGGGCTAAGGGGCTATTGGCAATAATGAGCGAGATGATGACGCATACGAAGAGAAGTAGACCACCGGCATTGCTTGATTTGAAGAAATCTTTAAATACACGCGGGTTAATCAGTTGAGCCATATTTATTTCTTTTATTACAGGTGTTAAGTTGATTTATAGATCCGCTAAAATAGATAAAACTATTTTATTATGCTATATTTAGTTGCTTAAACAATTTGTATGCTATGGAGGCACTTGAGCCTTTTATTCATTTTACACTGGATTGGTATTGGGTTCCTTTGGTGGTACTCTATACGGGGGTGATCAGCGCGATATTGATTGAAAATAGAAGTCCAACGAAGACTATCGCGTGGATATTGGTCATCGTCTTTCTGCCGGTTTTGGGCTTGGCTTTTTACTATTTCTTTGGACAAAAGTTTGTCAAAGTCCAAAAAATAAAAAAAATAAATAAACAGCAGGCGTTGCGGTTAAAACATCAATGGGAGTTGTTAGAGCCTGATATGGAGCTCTTTCTTCAAGATATCCATGATGAAATTGGTGATCTTTCCCGAGTCTTTCGTTTGATGAAAAATGAACGGCTTTCTTCGCCGACGCTGGATAATGATGTCAGGCTTTTGATCAATGGTGAGACGAAATTTGACAGCTTAAAGATTGATCTTGCTCAGGCCCGCCATTCTATTCACATGGAGTACTATATCTTCGAGCTGGATAGCATAGGGCTCGAAATACTGAATATAATGGAGCAGAAGGCTAGCGAAGGTGTGGCCGTACGTTTGATTGTGGATAGTTTTGGATCTCCGGATCTAGTCAAATATATGGAGCGCGTAAAAGGCAGTAAGATTCTATTCCAAGCCTTTTTACCAGTGACCTTTACGTCTCTGGCTAACTCTAATTATCGCAACCACCGGAAGATAGCGGTCATTGACGCTCGTATAGGGTACATTGGAGGGATTAATATTTCGGATCGGTATAGCAATGATCCTGGCCTTGAAAACAAAATATATTGGCGGGATACTTCGCTCCGTGTAGAAGGTTTGGCAGTTAACATGCTGCAAATTAGTTTTTGGAATTCATGGAATCAGACTGATGGCGAACCTTTTCTTTTGGAACAGGGCTATCTACGGGTAATCCGACAGAAGAATGCACCCCGAGGTAAGGCAAGTGTGGGATTTGTCTCCAGCGATCCTGCCTCCAGAGGCCCCTTTAATTTGGAGGCTTTGCTCATGGCGATCGGCGAGGCGAATACGAAGATCCAGCTTTGTACACCTTACTATATTCCTGGTGAAGAGTTGGAGCGTGCATTGATCATCGCAGCTGCTTCGGGTGTGGAAGTCGAATTGATGATTCCCGAGAAATCAGATTCACATTTGGTCCATTTTGCTTCCTTTTCTTATTTGAAGCCTTTGCTGGAGCGCGGTGTCAAAGTTTATTTGTACAAAAAGGGCTTTCTACATGCGAAGACGATGAATGTAGATAACAAACTGACCTTTATTGGTACCGTAAATCTAGATATCCGAAGCTTTTATATTAATTACGAAATTGCAGCAGTGGTATCGGATACACAATTGTGTGAGCAGATTAGCGCACAATTTGAAACGGATAAGTTGGATAGCCATCTTTTTACCAGCAGGGAGTGGAAGAAACGCCCGCGATGGAAAAGGGGACTGGATTCTGTTTGCCGGCTCTTGGCTCCTTTGTTGTAAAAAAGGGGACTTTACTTTCCTTATAAAGTGTATATCGTCCGATAGCGTCAGAAGCTGATATGCTTTTTGAATTTTTGAATATTAATTTTACTTTTGAGTAGCAGGATCTTTTACTTTTAGCTTAACTTGCAGATTGATGAAAAAAAATATATTTGTTCTATTCCTAGTTTTTATTTTGTGTGCTCCGTATTCGATAAAAGCTCAAAGCCTTCCTACTATACCTATAAATACTGTCGTGGAACGGGTACAAAAGTTCTTAAGTGTTTATCCTGTCGAAAAGATTCACCTTCATTTTGATAAACCGTATTATGCAGTAGGGGATACACTGTGGTTTAAAATGTATCTATACCACAATCAGCTCGAATATCTACCTAGTAAAATTGGCTATGTTGATATCATAAACGGGAAGGATTCGTTGATTCAGACCCTCAAGATTCCATTGGAAAACGGTACTGGAAAGGGACATTTTGTGTTGGATCCGCAGATTATAAAACAAGATAATTATCGATTTAGGGGCTACACCAAATGGATGATGAATTTTGATCCCGCTTACTTTTATAATAAGGTCGTGACAGTCGGCGATGCGATCAATAAAAAATTAGCTACCAATATTGATTATACGCCTAGTGGCAATAAGACTAAGGCTACGATACAATTTAGAGATAGTAAGGGAACTTTAATAGGTCGGCGTAAGTTAACTTGGGAAGCTACAGATGGATGGGATCCATTTGATAAGGGAAGGGGAGAGACCGATGATATGGGAAGAGCGACAATTTCTTTTTCGACCAAAGACCGGGAATTGTTGAAAAAAGGAAGATTGGTCGTTAAGTTGGAAGGAGAGGGAAGTTTGGTTGGCGACTTTTCGCTAAAGCACGCTATTTGGGATGCTGATGTACAGTTTTTCCCCGAGGGAGGGGATTTGATAGCTGGCTTGGAAAAGCGGGTAGCTTTCAAAGCAGTAGGACAGGACGGTAAAGGGTTGG
The DNA here is from genome assembly GCA_040392285.1 of Sphingobacterium sp. Lineage (GTDB taxonomy): Bacteria > Bacteroidota > Bacteroidia > Sphingobacteriales > Sphingobacteriaceae > Sphingobacterium. The sequence goes on from JBEBWF010000012.1 coordinate 71,203, forward strand.
CCGTAAAAGGGAAGGTGATAGACGCTAAAAAGAAAACGGTTGCCGAGTTTACAGATCTGGGGCTAGGAATGGGTTACTTCACCATGGTACCGGATGCTGGACATGCCTATAAGGCGGTGGTGACTTTTGCCAATGGGGAGGAAATGACCTTCGACCTACCTGAAGTTAAAGACGAAGGTGTTAATTTGGTTCTCCAGGGAAATACTGTGGAAACTGTACAACTGACCATTGTTGCCAATGATGCTGCTTTCGCTAAAGTTCAGAATACAGCTTTTTATATTTTTGGACAGCTCAATGGACATTTGATCTACGGTGCACAGGCGACGCTCAAAAATTCTTCTTTGACGATCAATGTACCTAAGGCGAATATTCCCAATGGTATCATGCAGTTTACCTTGATGACTCCACAAGGACAATTGCTAAGTGAACGCTTGGTCTTTAATTCCTCGGCCGAATACTTAACGTTGGACATCAAAACAGATAAAGCAAATTATGCTCGCAAGGATAAAGTGAAATTGGATATTGCCAATCTCATGTCGGAGAAGCTCCCGAGTACGCTTTCGGTAGCGGTGATTGATGAGGAGAAAGTGCCTTATGACGGCCATAAAGAAAACACCATAATCAGCAATCTCTTGTTGACGTCTGACTTGAAAGGGTACGTCGAAAAGCCGGCGTATTATTTTGATCCGGAAGTTGAAAATAGGGGAGAGGCTTTGGATGCACTGTTGATGACACAGGGATTCAGACGTTTTGCATATACTGATCTGATCGCCGAGAAACTTCCGAAAGTTGATTATTTGCCCGAGCAATCTATTAACTTGTCGGGGACACTTTTTTTGAATACCGGCAGGCCGTATCCTAATGGAGGACTATTGCTTTCTATTCCTTCACGGGCATATCGGAAAGATGTGTATACGGATCAAAGCGGGAGGTTTGTATTTGAAGACCTCGTCTTCACGGACTCTTCCAAGGTCAATATTAATGCCAGGGGTAATGATAATTACCGGAGTTTGGTTATTAATATGGATCAATCATTTTACCCGGCTATCGATGAACGTAATCCTTATACAGCCAATGAAGTGCTGAATATAGACCAGCAGCTGACCTCCTATCTGGAGAATAGTAAAAATGAATACCGTACATCGATCCTGATTGATGAGGTAGTTGTCTCGCGAACCGTAGTTACCTCCCGTACAAGTAAGGAGTTTTCTTCTTTATCGGGTCTGTCTATGGCTGACCATCGGATCGAAGGGGATCGCTTTTCGGGGTGTAATGTACTGACGATGTGTCTGGGCACCATGCTGACGGGTATTACCTATGACAACAATACCTTGCGGTATTATGTTACGCGGAATTATAACCAAGGCTCCCGTACGCCGGTTCAGTTTTTCTTGAATGGAATGCCTATTGATGAAAATACATTGAATTCGATCCAACCGATTGAAATCGAAGCTATTGAGGTCTTTTTACGGGATGATCTGGGAACCGTGAGCAGAATGTATCAAAATGATGGTGTAGTATCTATTATTACCAAGAAGGAGAAGCCGAAAGGGCCACGAATGACTTTATCCCAGATTGAGGCCTTGATTCCAAAGACGAATATTATTGATCTCTATCCATTAGGTTATATCAAAGAGCGTACGTTCTATCTACCGAAATACGATACGCCTCAAAGTAGGGCGACTAATGATTATCGCACGACCGTTTATTGGAATCCAGATGTGAAGCTGGATGAAAATGGACAGGTAAGTTTGGAGTATTTTAATGCGGATGGCAATGGAAAATATAAGGTCGTGGTCGAAGGTATAGATGATGCCGGTCATATCGGCCGCAAGGAGTTCCAATATAACGTACATTAAATAAAATTATTTTTAAAGTTCGATTATCCGATCGATACGTATTTGTTCTAAAAAATATTCGTCGTGGGACACGGTAACCAATGTTCCTTGATAGGCGTTGATGGCTTTGGTTAATATTTCTATATTTTGAATATCCAGATTGTTCGTTGGCTCATCTAAAATAATAAGATCTGGAGAATGGCTGTCGATGGTCAAACAGCATAACATCAATCGCATCCTTTCTCCACCGCTCAAGGCTGAGCAGGATTTTTTCCAGTCATCTTTTGTAAACAAAAATCGATTCAGTCGTATCTTGATTTCGTGCTCCTGTAGTGCGGAATGATTGAACTGTTGTACCTGCTCATACACCTGCAAATTGTTGTCGATCAAAGAATAATCTTGATCGATATAAATAGATTTATTGCTGGTGCGTGAGACAATACCGATGCTGGGGGGTAAATCTCCTAATATGATTTTTATCAAGGTAGTTTTCCCTGAGCCATTATTGCCCTTTAGTGCTATCCTTTCCCCGCTCGTTATCCGGAGACTTAAATTTTCCTGCCAGAGAAGCTCTTGGAGGCCATAATTAAAGTTCATGTCTTTGGCCATAAACAAGGTTTTTCCCTGATGTAGTGCGGAGTTGTCAAAGCCAAACTTCATTTTATCAATGTCCGGCGAAGATGACCGCAGTTCTTGAAGCTCTTTGGATAGGTCGCTGATTTTTTCGATATGTGTATTTTTGGTTCTGGCCGTGCTGTTCTCTGCATTGTTTCTTAAGGTATTCATCATGATTCGAGCAACCCCGGCATTCGTTTGCTTCTTTTTCCCACGAGCATCGAGCTTCTGTTGCCGCTCCATGGTCTCTTGTTGTTTTTCTTTGGCCTTTTTCAAAGCCTTCTCGCTATTTTGGATATTGTCGGCTAAGGCATTGGCGGCTATCTGCTTTTGTTCTGCATAAAAGTCATAATTTCCGCCATATAAAGTGGTGCCATGCTTGCTTAATTCACATACCTTATTTAAACCATTTAATAATATTCGGTCGTGACTTACAACGATTAGAGTACATTTGGTGTTTTCTATAAAATGGTATAGAAGCTGTCGGCTAGCAACGTCCAGATGGTTACTTGGCTCGTCCAAAAGTACCAGTTCGGGTTCATGAACAGCTATGCCAGCCAAAAATACTTTTGTTTTCTGGCCTCCACTTAATGTGTCCATTTTTTGGAATAAATCCAACTTGTTAAGCTGCCAATCCGTTAAAATAACACGACAACGTTCTTCAATGGTCCAATCCTCATCAAGTAAGGTGTAATTTTCTTCCGAAAAATCGCCAGCTAAGATCTGATGTAAAGCGGTTAACTTCTCCGCTACTCCTAAAGCTTGGGCAATCGTTAGCTGATTGTATTGTCCGAAGACTTGAGGAATGTAATAGGGAACGGTATCCGTTTTTAGCATGCCGCTTGTGTGGGGCAGTTTTCCGGCGATAATTTTCAACAGTGTAGATTTTCCTACGCCGTTATTTCCGATTAATGCAACTTTATCGTGTCGATTAACCGTCAGATTAATGCTGTCAAACAGCAAATCTTTGTTTGGATGTATGTATGAAAGGTTCTGAAGAGTAAGCATACTTTCTTTCTTTGAATTATTAATAGAATTAACAAACCTGTGTATTGGCTTGTCTTTATTTAATAGTTTGAAAGAAAGGGTATTTTACATATATGCTTTTACTTTGACCGCACAAATATACCAATCTCTATATAATTTAGACGAAAAATCTATTCATTTAGTAAAAGAAGGTACGGACAAAGAGAACTATAGATCAAAGATCACTTATTTTTCTCATGACATTTTCGACAATGGGATCGCAATAAATCAAATTAAATTCAAATAATTCGGGGGGGGAATATATTTTTTCTATCTCATTTCTTAGCAAGGCCTTTGATCGGCTAAGCCGTACTTTCACATTGGGTTCAGAAATATTCAGGAGTATGGCTGTTTCCGCGACGCTTAAACCATTTATTTCCCTTAATGAGAATACTATACGATAGTCAAACGGGATTTTACTGAGGGCTTCTTCGATGAAGCGCCCCAGTTCCCGGTTTTGGATTATTTTATCCGCATCATTATTTGAGGTGGTAAACATAGGTTTTGATCTATCGTTCACATCTTGTGAAATTTCATTTTTAAAACTAGCCTTACTTTTTTTTCTGTAGCAGTTGTTCATCATGATGCGGATTATCCATGTTTTAAAGTCAGCGCGACCTTCAAACTGCCCTAGATTTTTGTAGGCATCAATAAACGTTTCCTGCATTAAATCCTGCGTGTCTTCGTGTTTATAATTATACGACCTACCTATCTTATAAAGAAAAGGATTAAATCGTCTGACTATAATTTCATAAAGAGACTTTTCTCCTGTCAGAATCCGTTTTATAATTTCTATTTCAGTCAATTTTTCAAATGAAGTCATCTGCAGCAATTATTTTATGCGCTGAATTTTGATATTCTTGCCATTGAAAAAGCTGAAATTGCCATGACAAGGTCGCGTACAGCCACATCCAGATAGTGGAAGCTAAGCAACAGTGTCAGTGCTATCAAAGTGAGCCATGCGGCAACAATATATCCGCCAATTTCGGATTTTTTCCAGACAATAATACCTGCAATAATTTCAATAACCCCTACTATCATCATAAACGTCAGACCCGAAAAGGGCAGTAGGTTTGCGATAGAGGGATTAAGGTATTGTTCCCAGTTTGTAAGCAGATTAGTGAATTTGTCAGCCCCTGCAACAATAGGTACTATAACAAAGGTGTACTTTAGCAGGTTGACTGTCTGTGTCAACGGTTGTTGTCCATTTTTATTTTCCATTTTTATTCTTTTTATGTTGTACTCTTGAATTAGAGTGAACGAAGAATGAAAAGGTTACAATCTCATCGTCCATTCTATTCCACTGATGTCTATCAATTTCAATATGGAGCTTTCTTTTAAGACTAGTTCATCTGCATCAATGGTTAGGATGGCCTTAGCTCCCAATGGAAGAATTAAGCTGTGTTTTCCAGGTTTTACCTTTGCTACATAATAGTTTTCTATTTTCTCTAAGGGGAAGTTTGCTAAATCATTAGCATGAAGAGACTTTAGGATTTCATTCTGCTGATTTAGAAGTTGAATTTCTATTAGGAATGAACCATAAACATCCGCTCCTTCTGTTCGGTACACTTCAAAACTCAATTCGGATTCGTTGACCGCGATATTTGAAATTTCAACTTTTGGTTTCACAGATTTGTTGTGTAATGTTCCCCAAACTCCACCATGGAAATATTGGTTTGTAAATAAGGTAAGCCCGAAAATTAAGATGGAACCTATCAATACAAGGGATTTGATGTTGTTTATCGGTAAGGTTCCGGAACCCAACCAACGAAACCAATTTCTTGCAGTGAATGCCGGTTTCTTCTGTATCAGATAATTGTCTAAAGAATATGGGCCGCTACCGGTCAAAAATAGGGTAAAACCTCCGGCTAATCCTAAAATGCCGATTTGCCACTCATCCAAACAAGTTGTTCCCAACCATCCGGAACCGAGAAGTATGCCCATTGCCAGAAAAAACACACCGATGCTCATGAAGCGTGTGAAAAGCCCTAGCATAATAAATAGGCCGACAATAGCTTCAATAATTGTAAATGCAACCATCGCGATAAGCAGCTTGTCGGGATGCGTGACTAAATATTCTATAATGGGTTTTATACCTAAAGCGTTGGGCAAAAAGTGATTGAATTTTTCACCAATATAGCCGGCTTCATCAGGATTTAATTTATTTTCGAGGATAAGCCTCCGCCAAAACGCGGAAAAGTAGGTCCAGCCAATTACTAGCCGCATCGATAATGCGAAGAGTCCAGCCAAATTCATCGGCTGTTCAAGATTATTATGTTTCATTGAATTTCTATTTTTATTTAAACGTTGATTGTATAGTTTCTCCTGTCTAGGATCTATACAAGTCGATTTTTAAGCGTTTAAATAAAATATATTTGGGAGGACTATTCCCGGAAGTTATTCCTGAATAGTTGTTGTCGATATTTCCAATCACAAAACGGTGGACGTTGTAACTGGATAGGTCGTCCGTGCCATGGATAGCAACGACTTGGCGTTTAACTTTTGCGGACGAGCTATCTTTATAAGCCTGTATAGGATGACACGAACTAAATGGGGATGCAGACCTTGACTTATTTAATGGTTTGGTATAGCTTACGTCGATACTAACTAACGCTTCTTTCAGCGAGCATGGAGCAAGTGAAAATAAAATCATCAGCACGATCAAGATGCTTTTCGAATAGCCGATATATGATTTTAGTTTCAACATGAATACCAAAGATAGCTATTTTTGATTGCTCTTTCGAGAGATTTCGCCTTATAGGAGGTATTTGTAGACTTATATCAACGAAGTTACAAGGAGAATGGCGCCGATGCTTGCAAGTCCCCAATAAACATACTTAAAGAAGAAACCATCCTTTAATTGATGGTTCAAATACCGTCCTAAAAAGATGGCGGGGATAGTGGTGGTTAATGAATATATAAAATACATACTCACTTCCGTATTGATAAGACCTTTGGTATAATATCCTACGACAGCAATCACACTAGTCGGTAGGAAATATGCTTGTAATGTAGCCCTGAAATGTTTTGCGCTCCATTGCCTGAGATTGCCGTAAACAACTAAAGGCGGGCCATTTAACCCGTATGCACCACCCAAAACCCCAGATAAAAACCCACAACCAAAAAGCCAAAACATATTGTCGCTTTTGAGTATTTTCGCGGTTTTCCCAAAAAGCGAGTAAAGTGCATAGCATATGATAAGTATCCCAAGTCCCACTTTAATCCATAACTCGTTCCCATAAAGTAGGATTCCAATGCCTACGGGAATTCCTAATACGGCATAAAAAATCAGCCACTTTGCGCTATTGAAATGGATCTTTTTGTGGTCCTGTATAACGATGACCAGTGCAATGACGATAGACAGCATAACCGATAGCGGTACAGCAATTTCTACAGGTAAAAAAAGAAGAAATAACGGCACCGCTACCAATGACTCACCGAAGCCTAATGTAGACCGTACAAGTGAGGCGACAAAACTAATGATGAGAACACATATAACCGTTAGATCCACTCTTTCTGGCTTAAATTGTCGTTGTAAAAAATGTTAACCGAACTTTCACTTGGAATATACACAAAATATTGTAGACACATTTACTGCTCCTTTCATTCCATGATCGTACGGAATGTTAAATTTATTCTTGGGCTCGCAATACGTTTGGTCGGAGGGAGTCTATGCAACCAATGGGATTGAGTGGTATCTTTCATAACCAGAAGGCTTCCGTGTTCCAGAATCAATTCTACCTTCTCTCCGGTTTGCTTGTGCTTGAAAGCAAATTTTCGTTCTGCTCCGAAACTTAAAGAACCAATAGCACCATTTTTTTTCAAATCGGCTTCTCCATCACTATGCCAAGCCATTCCTTCTTCTCCACTATGATACAAGTTCAGCAGGCAAGAATTAAAGGTTTCACCCGTTTCGTTTTCAATCGATATTTTAAGCGCTAATAATTCTTTTGTCCAGGGCAATGCATATTTCGTGGTATTGGAATAGGTATACGCATAAGGTTTATCACCATACCAAGCCACTTTACGTTTCGTTATGATTTTTTTTCCATAGATAATAGCTTCGTCATTCCTCCATTCGATGCTTTTCAATAAGGTGTCAAAGTAGAAATCCGCTTTTTCTGTGCTCAATAATTTACCATAATAGTTTACTATCCCATCTTTCGGTAAATAATTTTTGGCTTTATCGTTTACTTGATTGAATAAATCCATCTCTTTGTGGTTGGTAAAGTTCTGCTGCTTTGATTGGTGTTATTAAGGATTGGTTGCAGCTATTTTTCTGTCTGCAGGTCTGAAATACCATGATATTCCGGTTAAAACCAATAGCAAGAAGGGTGGAAATATTTCACCTATAGAATCACCTAATACTATGTGTGAAATTATTGCTCCAGACATACTGAAAAAGAAGCCTGCATAAGCCCATTCTTTAAGTAACGGAAATCTTGGAATTAGTACAGCTACAACACCCAAAATTTTGCATACTCCAAGTAGGGGTAATAAATAGGTGGGATAACCTAAATGTGCCATCATATCAACTTCCTTTTCCATTTTAATGAGCTGCACTATTCCTGTCGAAAGCATTCCTAATGCGAGCCAGGCAGTAAAAATCCAGTAGATAATTTTGTTTCTCTTTGTCATAATGTTTTATTTTAATTTATCTTTCCATCTATAGGCTATTTTTTCGATTTGTATTCCTTCATAACAGCCTCTAGTTTATTAAATCGATCATCCCACATTTCACGGAAGGGTTCAATGAAATCAGCTATTTCTTTTATTTTTTGTGGATTTAGGTGATAATAAACTTCTCGCCCATTTTGCTCTTGTGTAAGCAACTCGCATTCTGCAAGAATTTGCAAGTGTTTGGATACCGTTGGTCGTGCTGTATCAAAGTTTGCTGCTATTGCGCCCGCTGTCATGGATTGCGAAGCAACCAATATTAGTATAGCTCGCCGTGTAGGATCTGCTATCGCTTGAAATACGTCTCTTCTTAAATTCATTGCGTAGTTATTTGACTACAAATATATGTGTAGTCAAATAGCTACGCAAATATTTTTTAGTTTTTTTGTCCGAATAGTATAGTGAGGATTATCATTTCTAGGGGACGGTAACAAAATTACGATATCGCTGATATACTGATGTACACCAACATGTCGTATTATGAAACAGTATATCTACTTTATTTGTTGCTTTCTTTTTATCTTTCAAGTCTACTCCCTTTCCGCACAGACATTGCCCACAATGGGAATTGGAGTAGGGTATCAGATACCGCTGAAAAAAGAAAGTGTTGCACCTGCTTACGGAACACAATTGCAGTTTTATTATCCCTTTTTTGAAAGAGGAAATTTGGATATAGGATCCGCTATCGGTGGAGATTATGCTTTTTCCGACGGAGCTTTATCTATATCGCGATCCGGCTTCGCCGTTCATGAAAGATTCTCCTCGACCTTATCGGAGAGCAGCAGCAGTTCCTCCGGCCAAAATAATTATGGGTGGCGGATAGGGCCACAGGTCAATCTTCAAGCTGGAAAATTTCTATTATCGGGAATTTTACAAGCCGGACAATCTTATTGGAAGCAGGGAGATTATAGTTTAGAACAGGAAATTACGGGGACATCCAGTCCCGTGCGCAAGGAGATATACGTTCGCGAAGAAGTAAAATCTTCTTCTTGGATATTTTCTCCTCGATTAAGGGTTGCCTATCCACTTTCGAATAGGGTGCACATCTGGACAGAGGGTAGTCTGATGACTTCGAATATCAGCGTAAAAGAAGGAGGTGTAGATTTTCCTATCGGTACGATCATCGATGAAGAGACGATCGGGAACTTTATCGAAGCCAAGTCTATAGCACGTGAAACGAATGAAAATTGGAATACTTCTTCGGTGCAACTGGGGTTAAGTTTTCAATTGGGCAAAACGAAACGTCCGGAGGCAGCAAAGCGTAAAAACCCGCTTTATGAAGGTGGAAAGACAGGTGATAATCCACTTTTTGAAGGTAAAAGGTTGACATCGGATGAAAAACCTACCGAAAGAAGGATTATAAAACCTATTCTCCCCAAGAATAATACGCGGTTTTCTCAAGAAAAACCTGTCAAGGAGTTGCGTTGGCAACTTTTCGGTAATAAAATCCCTTCGCCTAAATACATTGTCGAACTTCAACGTGTGGATGCTAAAGGCCGTCCGGCACAAAGCTATCATGCAACATCGGAAACTTTGTCCGTTCCCGTGGAACAAATGGCCAAAGGTGTCTTGCCAGATGGGATGTATCGTTGGCAGGTGAGCGAAGTAAGTACCGGGCTGGTATCTACCCCTCAATTTTTTTCCGTGGGCAATTGTCATATCCAGTTTACCATTGAAAATGACACGATCACCTGTCTGGGTTATGAAGGCGAAAATAGAAAATACAGGATCTGTTTCAATTCGGTCTATTCCAGCACTTCAGGCGACTTGACCTATACACAACCTGGCTCAGGTTTAAACTTGTTTGATCAAGGTTATAATGCTTTGAATTATACATTGGTAACTCCGAACACTACCCTACAGACGCAGGTGGGCAGCACACCATCCACCATACAATACTGCGTGGAAGTATTGGTGCCGCCATCTGTGACCAGTATAGGTGTTGGACTTCAAGGAGACGATCTGGATCCCAGTCCGATATTATGTCAGCCGGGAGTTTCCATCGTGTTGGACAGTCTTCCTGAGTGTATCTGTAAGGAATGCGATGAGCTGACCATGGATATTCAAAATATGCAGATCACACCGTACAATGGGCAGACCAATCAATTCCAGTTTGCGGGAGATCTGGTGTCCAGTCAACCGTTATATGCTGTCGAAGTGCAGGTGTTGTCCTTTGCGTATACGGCACAGCCGACACCGTGTTCGCCCGGAATAGCTGTCTTGGAAGAATCGGGTATGATATTGCGCCCCGGTACGACCATCAATTCGAGTACAGCCTTGCAATTTATGAATAGCACAGCTAACCCCAATGCAAACGGTCATGCGGCCAAAGCCATCAAGTACCTGGGCAATGGGCCTATGACAGGTAATATACCGCTGAACATTATCGTTGGTTTGCCTGGTCCTCTGCAAGGGCTTGACTCATCCTGTTGTAAACTGAATTACGAGGTCTGCTTCCGGGTGGTGGTATATTATGATGAAAGCACGTGTAAGTCTTGTGTATTCACCAAGTGTTTCCAATTTGACAACCAATAAACTTTACGATCATGAAACTGATACTATCAACTATACGAATCTGTTGCTTCCTGGTCTTGGTGCTGCTGACGACCAGACAAAGTTTGGCACAGACCATATCACCTTCGATACCATTACAGTTACCACCGGCGATTACGTTAGCTCCCGGTAACAATACGGCGACTTGCTCACTCAACGGTGCCAATATGACGATCAACGTTCCCAAAGAAGCGTTGACAGGAGACAATATTCCACTGAATATCCAAATACCGGGCACATTTGGGGCCAATTGCGAAACTCGTGTCATCATTACGGCCAGTCCAAATCTCGATTTCGTCACTTCGGAAGTTGTGCCGGTTCAACCTATCGGTGGTAATGTGTTCGAAACCGTAAGCCCTCTGCCCGGTAACGAGAGTCGAAATTTTAATGTGCACTTCAAATTTCCTCCTTATGTAACCTGTAATGGTACCGTAGGTAAGTTTACCGTAAGGGTAGAGGTGAATTGCAACGGGACCATCACGGTATGTGAGCAAACAGTTAATGTCGTCGGTCGTGCCGATAATTATTGGACCGTACATCAGGAATTTATGGGAGGAGATCTGACTTGTGGTGTGTCGCGGTGGCGTGTCCTTGTGCTTCATTATAATCCTAATCCGATAGGCTTGGGAACTTACCGCATTGATGGTACACTTCTCGCAGACCCCAATCTCCAGATCGTATCGGGAGCTACCCATACGGTCAATATACAGACTTGGAATCCGGGTAATGCATACCCCTCCTACGAAATATTGGTACGAAATTGTGCCCCTGAAGGCTCGACGATTACGAACAACGTAGCTGTTGACCTGAGGTTGGGTGATGGTGGTAACGGCAGTTGTGCGACTATACAAGGGACGCTCACCTTAACATCTCCGCCAATGGTCAGTCCGAATGCCAATATATCTTTTACAAAGCAGCTATCCGGTAATCCCAGCACGTTCAATCTTTCTCCAGGTTGTGATGGTCGATACGTGATCGGTATTACGAATAATGGAAATGTGCCGTGGACGAGTTTTGAGGTAACGGACTTTCTTCCTCCTGGTATCAGCTTGAACAATAATATTTTTGGAGGAGCTGTAAATACACCTCCGGGATGGAACTGGAGTATGTCTGGCAATACGCTGACCATTACAGGCACGAACGTTGTTTTGGAACCAAATCAATCTGTCGCGCTATATATTGCTTTTACGATTGATCCGGCCGCTAGTCCGGGGGATATTATCATCAATACTGCACAGCTCAGTTATCAAGCTGTAGTAGGCGGTAGTGGAGGAGGGTCTTCAGGGGGAGGAAATATGCCTACTCCTTGTCCGAATATAAACTGTCCCGAAATAACGGATACCATACGGAATACCCTGGCTGCTGACACTTTTACAGTTGAGATGCCTCGTCCCATTCCTTCGATCAAAAAATGTATTATTGATCCACCCAATACATTCAATCCTCCGCTCTATACGGTGGGAAATGTCGTACGCTTTCAGATTAAGGTTGGCAATCAAGGATCGGGACCGCTGACGACGACAGTTAACGAGGCTTTGGATGCAGCTGCCAACCAAAATCTACAGATTATCCCTGGCTCAATAGCGTACACCTATTATATGGGAGCAAGTACTGCGGTTACTTCAGCTAATCAGTGTAACGATAATTATAACGTAGCACCCGAACCAAATATTCCTCCGGGGATGGTCACGGCTAATACCGCGGATCTCCAAAACCCAAGTTTTGCTATTACAAATTTGCCGGGGCAGTGCGAGTTTACTAAGATGAATGTGTTAGTCATCACCTTCGATGCGTTGATTTTGCCACAAATGCATGGCAGCAAAGTCAACAAGGCAGTATTGGTAACACCCGGGCAGAACAACCTCCAATCTTCGGCTGCCTATACGATCGATGCGGACGGTGGTTTAACTGTCACAAAGCGGGCCGATCAAGACTTTGTCGAAAACGGACAAACATTCAATTACATAATTGATATCACGAACATCGGTAGTGTGCCGTTGAACAACATTACGCTGACGGATAATTTGCCGGGCTGTGTGCAGCGATCTGGCGATATTGTGGTCAGAAATGCATTGGGCAATAGCATCACAGGCTATACGGTCACAGGTAATCTACAACTCGCCTTGCCGGCGTCCGAACAGCTGGCTCCTGGTGCAACGATTACGGTTACTATCCCAGTACAAAAGGTTTCGGGATCGAACTGTTGTAACGTGACCGTGTATGCTACGGGTCGGATGATGAATGAAAGTCAGGCATTACAAGAAGCTAATTTCGGCAGTGAACTCGAACCTGCGGCTTGTGTGCGTAGTGTGGAATGTTGTGATGTGCCGGGATTTGAAGCAAGTTTGGTGCAAAGGGACGGTAAATACTACCTGCAATTGACCGGAGGGACAGTACCGTTGCAAGAGGTGGATGTGACCATGCTTGATTTTCATGTGGAGTACAGTTCTCCAGATTGTAAGCCCGCGAATATGGGGATATTCGGTCAACTTTCTACTGTCACGAATACGTTGGGAGGTTTGGTGTTGGGCAATGGGCCAATGCCGGCTGGAAACCTGTCGTGGGGATTAGGGTCGGCCTCGATTGTCAATGGAGTAATTGAGCTTGAGGTGATGCAACCGGGTATTTTGGATATCCCTTGCTGCGAATTTGAACTAACGTTCTGTCTCAAAGTTCGTGTCAAGGATGTGAATTGTAATGTCTGCGAAAAAACGGTTTGCTATACGGCCGAGCCGACCGATCCTCCTTGTGATTTGGCGAATTTGGAAATCAACAGTCCGGGTAGGATTTGCCCAGGACAGACTATATCTTTTACCTGGTCTGGCGGTAGCCTTTCGGGTGGCGTGGATATTTATTTAGTCAATGCTGCTAACCCTAATGATTACCATGTTGTTGCGACAGGTGTAAGCAATGGCACCAACAGTTATAGTTTTACATTACCGGCTAATTTTCCTTGCGAGGGTAATCAAATGTGGCATATCGTGATTAAAGATCCGAAATCCGACTGTTTGATTGCAAGTAAGAGGTTTACAGTGATATGTTGTGAACCGCGATGTGACTGTGGGGATTGGTTGAGCCGTGATATTAAGATTACCCAGGTTCTTTCGGCAGACCATGACAATGTGCAATTCGAGAGAAATGACAGCCTGTTGAAAAAGTTGGCAAATGTCAATGTCGGTCTCATAGCCCGTTGCGGTGAGAAGGTCATGGTGAACAAGGGGTCTTATGTGCTAACTGCACCGAACTTTGGATGTACGCCCGAAAGTTGTGAACCTACCTATCGTTGGGAAGTACAGCGTGTCGGAGATAGTCAGACAACGGTCGGTACGGGCAAAAATTTCCCTTACCAATTTGCACAGAACGGTATATACAACATCAAGATTATTCCGATATGCGGGGGTAAGGAATGTGATCCCTGTCAGATACAGCTTCAAGTGGGACGTATCATCGGAACGGTCAATCCAGATGTGGCTATAGATTGGAATATAAGGGGTTTGTAACGATAAATGAATATATAGAAATAGAGGTGCAGGACACCTCTATTTCTGTTTTAGGTGATTGGTTCATTATGTTTTTTCACCACCTCACGTCTGCCAGTATCGGGATCAATTTCCAGTTCGGTCTGTTTGACTAAAACAGCGTAGGAGGAGGGGCTGATGCCTTTACCATATTTTATAGCATATTCTTTCGTAAACACTGCTCCGAAATAAAGTATGGCGGATGAATAGTAGACCCAAGCTAGTAGAATGATGATAGATCCTGCTGCGCCGTAAGCTGTAGCTGTAGCATTGTTGGAGAGGTAAAAAGAAATACCATATTTACCAATCATAAACAATAAAGCCGTAAAAATAGAGCCGCCTAGGATGTCTCTAAACCGTACTTTGGCGTCGGGCAGGAAAGAGAATATAAATCCAAATAAAACCGCGATGACCGTAAAAGTAATGCCCGTATTCACCCAATTCCAAAGTTCTATATTCCACCCGCTTAAAAGGGTTTCTATATGCTTGGTTAATACACCGATGATGCTGCTGATCAGCAGGGAAGCCATGAGTAAGAAACTTAGTCCCAAAATCATTGAAAATGAAATCAGGCGATTGATGATCAGTTTCAACCAACCTTTTTTTGGTTTGGCTTTTACTTTCCAGATCGTGTTAATCGAATTTTGAATATCTACGAAAATTGTAGTAGATGTAAGCACAAGTGTCCCGATGCCAATCATAAGACCGATACTGGACCGGTTCTCAAAGGATATCTTTTGAATAGCATTATCTAAAAGTTTGGAAATTTCAGGCCCAAAGATATCGTTGAGCTCATATAAAACTTGGTTTTTGGCCTCGGTAGAACTTTCTAGATGTGTGCCATAGAAAAATCCAAGTGCCCATATGATGATCATCACCAAAGGTCCGATAGAGAAAACCGTGTAATAGGCTAAGGAAGCACTGAGCTTCATGCAATTATCTTCCATAAATCCATTGCCGGCATTAAGAAGCAATTTTCCAAATCCTTTTATCTTGCCGAGAAGCGATTCTTTTTGTTGTTCTTCTGTATTATTGATGTTCTGCATAGATTCCTTGTATTACATCTTTCTGATTTTGGAGAATAACTTTTCTTTTGAGTGATAGTTTTGGGGTCAATTCTCCATTGTCTATTGTCCATTCAGTGGGTAATAGGACAAATTTTTTAACCTTTTCCCATTGTCCAAAACTGACGTTGGCTTTGTCCACTTCTTGTTGGTACTTAGCGATGATTTCTTCGTTTTTGACAGCATCTTGTTTATTGCCAAATGGTATACCTTTATGTTTGCACCATTTTTCCAATTCCTCGAACGCTGGTACGATAAGTGCCGCAGGGAAACGTTGGTTTTCACCCAATACCATCACCTGTGCTATTACGGTTGATTCCATCAGCTTGTTCTCCAACACTTGAGGAGCAACATACTTTCCACCCGCTGTTTTGAACATTTCTTTCTTGCGGTCGGTAATACGTAAAAAGCCGTCAGGTGTTAGCTCGCCGATATCTCCTGTATGGAGATAACCATCGCTGTCATAAGTTTCTTTTGTTGCTTCTTCATTTTTAAAATATCCAGGGGATACGGAAGGACCTTTGACCAGGATTTCTCCATCAGTAGCGATTTTTACTTCTAGGTTATCTAATACTCGGCCTACCGTACCGAATTTAACATCTGTTTCGTTCCACGAATTTACCGCAATCACAGGAGAGGTTTCAGTCAACCCATATCCTTCTAAAACTTTAATATCCGCTGCCCAAAATACACGTGCTAAACGTTCTTGTAATGCTGCTCCACCGGAGATGATCACTTTGATATTTCCTCCTAAGGCATCTTTCCATTTGGAAAAAATCAGTTTTCGCGCGACAGCTAGCTGGATATTGTACCATGTGTTATTCAAAGGTGGTTCTTTGAATTGGTGCCCCAAGTTGAGCGCCCAAAAGAAAAACCCTTTCTTAATACCTGTTAAGGCTTTACCCTTTTCGACGATCTTGTCGTAGACCTTTTCGAGGACGCGCGGCACTGTGGTGAAGATATCAGGTTTGACTTCATTGATATCTGCAACGATGTTATCTAGATTTTCGGAATAATAAACTTGCATACCTTTTGAAATATATAGGTATACAACCATTCTTTCAAAGATGTGGCAAAGCGGAAGAAAACTCAGCGTTTTGCGGAATTCATCGGTCAGTAGATGTTCGCAAGCCTCGACATTGCTAATGATGTTTTTGTGTGTCAGGTAAACACCTTTTGGTTTTCCGGTAGTTCCGGAGGTATAGATCAAAGTAAGCAAATCATCCTCATGTACTGCATTGTTGTATTCCGTAAGAGTCAAGGTCTGACCTTGCCCCAGTTCAACGAGTTCGATATAGTTTTTATGATTGCCGACTGTATCAAATGTGTAAACTTCTAAACTTAACTCATTTTCTTGCATCGTTGTTTCCAGCTTATCGCATAACTCTTGGTTGCTGACAAAAGCCAACTTAACTTCCGAGTCATTTAAAATGTGGCTAAGGTCTTGAGCGGACAACGTAGGGTAGAGTGGTACTGTGGCTATACCGAGTTGGTTACAGGCAAAATCCACAAAATTCCATTCGGGCCGGTTGCCTGACATGATTGCGACGCGGTCACCTTTTTTTAGACCGATTGCAATAAGCCCTTTACTGATATTATCGATGATGTTCAATATTTCACTCTTTCGGTATTCTTTCCAGCCATTTTCCACACGGTTGGCTAGTAGGACTTCTCTGTCGGAAGGAGTTTCTTTATTCTTAAGTAAGTCGAATAATCTTAATGCTGTCCCCATATCGATTTGTTATTATAATATCTGTTGTTACCCCTGTCGTGCTAGACCTGACATATAAATATACTAAAAAATA